>CAKZPE010000007.1 GCA_937138495.1 uncultured Oceanospirillaceae bacterium | reverse complement strand
CAGGGTGTCGTACCCCTGCAGCTGTTCAGCCACACCGGTCTCAATTGCTTCACGAACAAGATGATTTGCCCGGCCAGTATTAATACAGGCCAGATAACGGCTTTCAACTTCGACCAGTTCCCAGCCATACAGGTATTTGCGCTTCAGGTTACCGGAATCCTGAATCCAGACCCGGCTGCCCGGATCCGCACAGTTTTTCATTGAGCCGGTATTCGGGCAGTGCACTGTCAGCTCACGGCCATTATCCAGTTCGATATCCGCCAGAAAACGCTTATAGCGTTTAATCAACTGCCCTTCGAGCATATTTTCAAGTTTCATGCCTGTAACCGCCGTGCCAGTCGCTCAAGTGCCTTTTCAATCTGTTCAACGCTGGTGGTATAGGAGAAGCGAATAAATTCATTCGCCCGGTGAGTGCCAAAATCTACTCCGGGGGTTACCGCTACATGCTCTTTTTCCAGTAAATCCCAGCAGAAAGAAAATGTATCATCCGTAAAGCGGGATGCATCAGCATAGACGTAGAAGGCGCCTTCCGGCATCAGCGGGATGACAAAGCCCAGATTACGTAATCCTTCCACCAGCACGTCCCGGCGCTCTTTAAAAGCATGTCGGCGCTGTTCAAGAATGTTCAGGGTCTCAGGCTTAAATGCCGCCAGAGCAGCGTATTGGGCAATGGTCGACGGAGAGATAAACAGGTTCTGCGCCAGTTTTTCCATATCAGCCACAGCATTTTCCGGTACCACCGTCCACCCCAGTCGCCAACCGGTCATCCCGAAATACTTGGAGAAACTGTTCAGCACAAAAACATCGGCATCCACCTCCAGAACAGAAGGCGCATTACAGCCGTAGGTCAGGCCGTGATACAACTCATCCACTACCCGGTGACCCCCTAGCGTTTTTACAGTCTGGGAAATCAGTTCCATATCATCCCGGTGTACCACACTGCCGGTAGGGTTCGCCGGTGACGCCAACAGAATCCCTGCCGTATTCGGCTGCCAGTGCTGTTCAATCAGTTCTGGAGTAAGTTGGAAATTATCTGCAGCCGTCACCGGGACCAGCTGCCCGCGCGCTTCGATTAACCGCAGAAACTGACGGTTACAGGGATAGCCCGGGTCGGCCATCATAAAGGTCTGGCCGGGGTTCGCCAGCAACGAAAACACCATCAGCAACGCCCCGGAGGCACCTGCGGTGACCAGCACCCGCTCCGGGGAAATATCCAGGCCGTAGGTATTCGCATAGTGGTCTGCTATTAACTGGCGCAGCTCAGGTATTCCTCCGGAAGGGGTATACTGGGTATGGCCGTTCTGAATCGCAGCAATCCCGGCTTCAGCAATCGGTTCGGCGGTGGCAAAGTCCGGCTCACCCGCTTCCATGTGCACTACATCATGCCCCTGCGCATCCAACTGTTTGGCGCGCTTAAGCAGTTCCATTACTTTAAAAGACTCAATATCGCGGACCCGGTCCGACCACTCGTTCATCAGAAATTTCCCGATCAAAAAACAGGCTAAAAAGATTGCGCCGCAGTATACCTTAGTGGGATCAGAAATAAGGCAATTAATCACTGCCTGAAACGGCCTTTTTAGTTTAAGCCCCAGCGATTGCGGGCTGCAGAGTGCCCAACATGGGAAATCAGCAAGGCGTTGATATCAATATGAATCTACAATTATAAGTCGTTAAGATGATTTTTCGTCGTAAGGGCTGGCCTAAGCCGAAAGGTTCTGGTAACGTCAGCTCCCTTCTGATTCTTGTGTTTGCATTTGCGTAAACACATTAATAGGTGCCGGTAAGAGATCAGGATCATTACCGCCGGCGTAGGTAGCGAGAAGCGAGGCAGAGATATGCCCAATCAAGACACACAATTTACACACTTCGAGCCTTATCCAATTGTGGAAGGCGAAGAATACATGAACGACGCTCAAAAGGATCACTTCAGGAAGATCCTTCTTGCCTGGAAGCAAGAGCTTATGGAAGAGGTAGATCGTACGGTTAATCATCTTCAGGAAGATGCAACCAACTTCGCCGACCCGAGTGACCGCGCCAGCCAGGAAGAAGAATTCAGTCTGGAACTGCGTACCCGTGACCGTGAGCGTAAACTGATCAACAAGATCGGCAAAGCCATGGATACCATTGATGAAGATGACTACGGTTACTGCAATGCCTGTGGCGTAGAGATTGGCATCCGCCGTCTGGAAGCACGTCCGACAGCGACACTTTGCATCGACTGCAAAACCCTTGCAGAAATCAAAGAAAAACAGCTGGGCATCTGATTCCCACTGTGGCCGGTTCCCGCCGGCCACACGCATTTATGACCTATACCGGACGTTTTGCGCCCTCACCCACCGGCCCGCTGCATTTTGGTTCCCTGCTCGCCGCACTGGCCAGCTATCTTGATGCCCGACATCAACAGGGAAAATGGCTGGTTCGCATTGAAGATCTTGACCCTCCACGGGAAGTAGAAGGTGCCAGCGCTGCTATTTTACGCTGCCTGGAAAACTTTGGCTTCGAATGGGACGCGAACGTCATCTACCAGAGTCAGCGACACACATTTTACCGCGAGCGCCTGCAACAGCTGATATCCGATCAGAATGCTTACTACTGTAATTGTTCACGACAGCAGCTGCGTCAGCGCAGTGGCAGCCACCTGTATGACAGTTATTGTTTAACGCATCCACCTTCATCCCCTAGCGGATGTGCAATCCGCTGTCGGGTACGGTCCGGTGTAAATCCGGCTAACGCAACATTCACTGACCGTATTCAGGGACAACAACCGGCATATTGCAGTGAAGATTTTGTGCTCTTCCGGCGAGATGGCTTTTTCGCCTATCAGCTAGCGGTCGTACTGGATGATGCCGTGCAGCAGATCACCCATGTTGTACGCGGCTCCGATCTTCTGGACTCAACGCCCAAACAACTCCAGCTACAGTATTGCCTGAACTTGCCCACGCCGTCATATGCGCACATTCCGGTCGCAGCAAATGAGCAGGGACAAAAACTCAGCAAGCAGACATTTGCCCGACCACTCGATGATGAACCTGTGCCACAATTACTGGCAGCTCTGAGTTTTCTGGGACAAAATCCTCCGGCATCACTGGCAGACAGCAATAAAGAAGATGTTCTTGCCTGGGCCATTCAACACTGGCAGATTAACAACATTCCGCCGCACGCCAGCATTATCTGGCCGCCGCACGCTTAGCCTGCCCGACCGGATGCACCGGCGGGTAAAGAGAGATTGATATGCAGTTATACCGATTAATGCTGGTCTTCGTCGTTGGCGTGTACTTACTTTCACCCGCCCTTATGGAGTGGTGGCAGGAACATGATACCCCCTGGTACCGACCGTTCATTCTCTGGGGCGTGCTGATTTTCATTGCCGTGTTGCTGGAAAGGAGCTACCGCCGTAATGAGTTTTAACTTTAACGACCTGTTACTGGCCGGCATTACCTTTCTGACCCTGCTGTTTGGGGCGGCCTATATCACCGAGCGTGGATGGATTCCGAAACGGATCATTCGTCACCCCCTGATCTATGTACTTTCTCTGGGGATTTATGCCAGTGCCTGGACTTTTTACGGTACATTTGGACTGGCTCAGCAATCCGGCTACAGTTTTCTGGCCTCTTATCTGGGGGCAAGTGCAGCCTTTTTCCTTGCCCCCGTGATCCTGATTCCTATTCTGCGCATCACCCGCAAAAACCAGCTCAGCTCACTGGCAGATTTATTCGCCTTCCGCTTCCGCTCCGCCGGTGCCGGTACCATGACCGCACTAATGACTGTGGTTGCAACCCTGCCTCTGATTTCAATCCAGATTCAGGCGGTGGCTGACTCACTGCACATTCTCAGCAGTAATTTTTCCTCAAACCGGATAGCACTGGGCTTCTGTAGCCTGATAGCTCTTTTCTCGATTCTGTTCGGTGCCCGGTACCCTTCACTGAAGCACCGCCACGCAGGGCTGGTGGTGGCTATGGCCACCAGTTCGCTATTCAAGCTGATTGCCCTCGGCGGCATTGGCCTGTATGCATTTTTCGATATTTTGGGCGGGCCTTCAGGGCTGAATCAGTGGTTTGAACTGCAACCGGTCGTGCTGGAAACCTTCTATACGCCTCTGGACAGTGATACCTGGCGTACCATGCTGTTAAGCTTTTTTGCAGCCGCTATCGTTATGCCTCATATGTTTCATATGATCTTTACTGAGAACACGTCTTCAGAAAGTTTATATAAAGCCAGCTGGGGCGTTCCCCTGTATCTGTTACTCATGGCGCTGGCGATTCCCCCGATTCTCTGGGCAGGTATGAAGCTTCAGCTGGCCAATGATCCGGAGTTTCTGATTCTTCATCTGGGCATCGGTATTCAGTCAGAATTTCTGACCATGCTGGCGTTTATCGGCGGACTGGCCGCCTCCAGCGGCATCATCATTGTCGCCACCGTTTCCATGGCTTCCATGCTGCAAAACCACCTGATTCTCCCCTTGCTTCCGGCCCCTAAAACCCAGCGGTTTTATTCCTGGCTACTCTGGTTACGCCGCAGCCTGATCATTGCCCTGATGCTGGGCAGTTACTTCTTTTACATTAATATCGGTAAACAACACGACCTGCACTTGTTAGGCACAATTGCCTTCATCGCATTCCTGCAGTTTTTACCCGGTATTATCGCGACTCTGTTCTGGGCCTCAGCTAACCGCATTGGCTTTATTTGCGGTGTTATCGCCGGAATGAGCATCTGGCTGGTAACCATGCTGGCCCCCCTGTTTAACGGTTTCGACAGCAGCAGTTTCCTGCTGTCTTACCCGGAAATCCGCGAATGGCACCAGGCGGCTATGTACTCACTGGTCGCAAATATTTTCGTATTTGTTCTGCTGTCAGTGCTGCTGGACAACTCCCCGGAAGAATTCCAGGCGGCCAGTGCTTGCCTGGTATCTGCACCGCAGCAATTATCAGCGCCACAACTGACCATTAAAGACAGCAATCAGTATATTAGCCTGCTGACACCCCGGCTTGGCCGCTCCGCTGCCTACCGGGAAGTGAACGCCGCACTGCATGAACTTGACCTGGCAAACAGCCGGCTCTCACCGGTAAACCTTTTACGGCTGCACGTTCAGATTGAAAACAACCTGAGTGGTTTATTAGGGCCGATAGAGGCCGCCTCGTTACTCAGACCTGCCAGCAGCCAGATATCTGACACATTCAAGACCCGCGATGTAAACCTGCTGGAAAATCAGCTGGAAACTTATCACGCCAAACTCACCGGCCTGGCGGCGGAGCTGGATAACCTGCGACGTCACCACCGCAGCACGTTGCAAAAATTGCCTATCGGCGCCTGTTCGCTGGATGATCAGGGCAAGATCATACTGTGGAACGCCGAGATGGAGTTACTCACCGAGCTCCCCCACTCTCAGGTTTTAGGCAAAACACTGGACGAGCTGCCTGCTCCCTGGGCGGATCTGTTACATAACTTTGCACTGGAAGAAGGTGCCCACCTGTTATCCCAACGGGTAACCTTTGATAATCACGAACACTGGTTCAGCCTGCACAAGGCAAGCCTGGCCCACGACACCGACGCCGCCGTTATTCTGGTTGAAGATGAAACTGAGCATCAGACACTGGTAAATAAGCTATCCCACAGTGAACGTCTGGCCTCTATTGGCCGCTTCGCTGCCGGCGTTGCTCATGAAGTAGGTAACCCGGTCACCGGAATTGCCTGCCTGGCTCAAAACCTGAAGCTGGAGACTGACAGCGAGCCCGTTCTGGAAACCGGTGAACAGATCCTGACGCAAACCAAACGTATTACCCGTATCGTTCAGTCACTGGTCCGCTTTGCACATACCGGACACGGTGAAGAACAGGAAGACCATCTGCCACTGAATCTTCACGAACTCATCGGTGAAGCCATTCACCTGGTCTCTCTGGACACACGCAGCAAACAAATCAGCTTCATTAATGAAACACCCACAGGCATGCTGATCAGCGGAGATCCGCAGCGGCTGTTACAGGTGTTTGTGAATTTGCTGAACAATGCCAGCGATGCATCTGAAGAGCAGGACGAAATCGGTATTGATGCTGCATACGAGGAAGGCTCCATCGTCATCCGTGTCACCGATCAGGGCAGTGGAATATCAGCAGAGCATCAGGCAAAAATATTTGAACCCTTTTTTACCACCAAAGATCCTGATAAGGGAACCGGTCTTGGACTATCTTTGGTCTATAACATCATCATTGAGCATTATGGTAGTATTAATATCGTTAGCCCCGCCAACAACAAGCAGAATAAAGGCACGCAGGTGGTTATCACCTTACCTATTCCTGCCACGGACAGCAGTACATAGCGCCATGCAGGAACTCAAGAGACAGGCAAAAAGGTAAACCAGATGAGCCGCATTCTGATAGTTGAAGATGAGAGCATTATCCGCTCTGCATTGCGACGACTGCTCGAAAAAAATGACTACGATGTTGCCGATGCAGCATCTGTTGACCAGGCAACCCGCGACAACAACCTCGAATCATTTGACCTGATCATCAGTGATCTGCGCTTACCCGGCGCACCAGGCACCGACCTGATCACCCTTGCCGGAAGCGTTCCGGTGTTAATAATGACCAGCTATGCCAGCTTACGCTCAGCGGTTGATGCAATGAAACTGGGCGCGGTCGAC
Organism: uncultured Oceanospirillaceae bacterium; assembly: GCA_937138495.1. Taxonomy (GTDB): domain Bacteria; phylum Pseudomonadota; class Gammaproteobacteria; order Pseudomonadales; family Balneatricaceae; genus Amphritea. The sequence goes on along the minus strand of CAKZPE010000007.1, from coordinate 163,641 downwards.
TACATCGCCAAGCCCTTTGATCACGAAGAAATGCTGGCATCCGTCGCCAATATTCTGCAACGCACAGCCAAGGCTTCGACGAGTGATGCACACTCTGGCGCTGAACCGGTGCCTTCACAAAATTCCATCACGGGTAACAGCACACCCATGCTGGAGCTTTTCAAACGTTTAAGTAAAGTTGCCAAAACCCATGCAACAGTTCTTATTCAGGGCGAGTCCGGTACAGGCAAAGAGCTGACTGCACGGGAAATTCACCAGCAAAGCCCCCGGGCAAACGCACCGATGGTCTCGGTAAACTGTGCGTCTATTCCCGACACGCTGATCGAATCTGAGCTTTTTGGCCATGAAAAAGGGGCCTTCACCGGTGCAGATACCAGCCGTAACGGCTTAATAGAAGCCGCTGACGGTGGCACTCTTTTCCTGGATGAAATCGGCGAGCTCCCCCTTGAAGCGCAGGCACGCTTATTACGCTTCTTACAAGAAGGTGAAATACGCAGAGTTGGTTCCGTTAACGCCAAACAGGTTGATGTACGACTTGTCGCAGCAACTCACAGAAACCTGAAAGCAATGGCCAAGCAGGGCCAGTTCCGTGAAGACCTGTATTACCGTCTCTACGTCATGGAACTGCAAATGCCGCCCCTGCGTGAACGGGGCCAGGACATTCTCGATATTGCCCATCAATTCTTGCGAAACAGTGGCAGCAAAAACGGTAAGCCTGATCTGCAGTTTTCTCACCACGCCAGCCAAACCATGCTGCAGTATCGCTGGCCCGGTAACGTACGTGAACTACAGAATGCTGTTGAACGGGCCGTCATTCTGGCGGAAGGCGACTACATAGAAACCGATCTGCTCGGTCTGGATCTGGAAGTGGACTCGCTGGCCTCTCTGGAAACCAACTTTGTCGCTACACACAAGAACAGTGTACCGGCAGCAAAAAACTCAGCCGCGAATGACAGTGGCCGCCAGGATCAGCAAAACCTATCTCTGGATGATTACTTTCATCGCTTTGTACTCGACAACCAGGACGGTATGAGCGAAACAGCGCTGGCAAAAAAGCTGGGCATCAGCCGAAAATGTTTGTGGGAGCGCCGGCAGAAACTGGGCATTCCCCGTAAACCCAAAAAAGCGTAACAGCCGGGTAACAAACCTGTTACCTGGCACGGTTACAAAAGTGTTACCTTTCGCCCCGCAGGACGGTTACAGAGTGTGTAGAGAGGTAACACTTTTTCAAGTAACAATGTTACAAAATGGTAACAAACAAGCGTTTGAAAAACACAATAACCATAAAAAACAACAACTTAAAAAAAGTGGCACGCCATCTGCAATAAACAGATCAACAAGAAAAAGAATACTTAACTCGCAGAATCACAATAAAAATAAAACCCAGATTGTGTGTGACTAAGTAACCGCCTCGAATAAAAATAATAATGAGGCTTAAAGCTGATCGCTGAAATTGACGCCTTTTACAACGGTCCCGAAATCAGTGCTTAGAAATAAAAACAACAAGCTAACACTAGCGTTGTTGTCTAACTAAGCGGTCAGCTTTACCCATCTCCTTATCCCTGAGTTATTCCATATACCTGAACCATTGCCACAATTACCCCGTACAGCACACGCTTATCAGGCTGAATGGTTAAATATCCTGTTTCACTCTCTTTCAGAAGCACGCTTCATGATAATTTCATGATAAGATGCGCGTTTTAATCAGGCCTGCATAAGTAACACTACAGCATGGAAATAAGCGTACTCGTTCTACTTGTCATCAGCATCGCAGCAATTTTCTTTTTTTTGCGCAATGCTGCCGGTAAACGTCAGCACAATGATCAGCCAGCTGCGGCCTCACAATCTGCCTCAACGACTGACCCTGTGAATAACCAATACACACCTGCTCACTCATCCGACCAAGAGCAAATAATCATTCATCAGGATGAACATAATATCCCCCGTCGCCATCTGAACGATGCAGCGATGAAGGTCGTCTATCATCTTCAGGATGAAGGCTACGAAGGTTACCTGGTGGGTGGCTGTATTCGTGATCTTCTGCTGAATAAACGGCCTAAAGATTTTGATGTCGCGACCAACGCGCATCCTGAAAAAGCCCACGAACTGTTTCGCCGCTCCCGCTTAATCGGTCGTCGCTTCAAACTTCTGCACGTCCGCTTCGGACGGGATCTGATCGAGGTAGCGACATTCCGTGCCAGCCATGACAGCAAGCAGGAAAATAACGACGGAGAACACGGCCGCCAGAACGACAGCGGTATGATCGTCCGGGACAACGTATACGGTACAATCGAAGACGATGCTCTGCGCCGGGACTTCACAGTTAATGCTCTGTATTACTGTCCCCGTGACCATAGTATCCACGACTTTGCCGGTGGTTATACAGACCTGCAAAACAAAGTTCTGCGCATGATCGGTGAACCTGACGCCCGGTACCGGGAAGATCCTGTACGCATGCTCAGAGCGGCTCGCTTTGCCGCCAAACTCGATTTCAACATAGAACCGGCCACTGCAGACCCAATTAAACGCCTGGCACCTCTGTTAAAAGACATTGCACCGGCCCGGATGTTTGATGAGGCCCTGAAGATATTTCAGTCCGGACACGGCGTAGCATCTTTAAAACAGACACGTCACTACGACCTGTTCGGACAGCTTTTCAGCCAGACAGAAGCCGCCCTGAACAATCCACAAGGTATGCCAGTTGAAACGCTGATTACGAATGCACTGAGCAATACAGACCGGCGCCTGCAACAGGGTAAGAGCGTAACGCCTGCGTTCCTTTTTGCAGCTTTTCTCTGGTACCCGATGACCCAGCGTATGCAGAAACTGCAGGACGAAGATGGTATGCACCCGCTACCCGCTTTGCACGAAGCAGCCAATCAGGTTATTGCGGCACAGGTTCGCCAGACAGCGATTCCCCGCCGTTTTTCAACGCCGATCAGGGAAATCTGGGAACTGCAGTTACGGCTTACACGCCGTCAGGGCAAACGGGCTGACCGTCTGATGGAACACCCACGTTTTCGTGCCGCATATGATCTGCTGATCTTACGTGAGAACAGCGGTGAAAAACTTGACGGTCTGGGCGAGTGGTGGACACGCTACCAGGACAGTAATCCGGGAAACCGCATGGAAATGAACCGTGAAACCGGCAATGAAGACGCACCTAAGCGCCGTCGCCGTCGTCGTCGTCCTTCCAAGCCAAAGCAACAACAACCGCAAAATGACTGATATGAATAACTGGCACCTGTGCTATATAGGCCTGGGAAGCAATCTGGAAGATCCGCGTCAGCAGGTAAGCAGCGCGCTTGAAGAGCTGACCGCCCTTCCACAGTGCCGGGCACATGCTCACTCCCGCCTGTATCGCAGCGACCCGGTCGGCCCTGCCGGCCAGCCTGATTACATCAATGCTGTTGCATGCTTTGAAACAACACTGGCACCTCTGGCGCTTTTAGATGCTCTGCAGGCTATAGAACAAGCGCACCAGCGAGTCAGAATCCAGCACTGGGGGCCACGTACCCTGGATCTGGATTTACTCGTGTACGGCGATCAGATAATCGAGAATGAACGCCTGACCGTTCCCCATGCTTTCATGAAGGAACGAAGCTTTGTTCTGTATCCACTTGCAGAACTTGCCTCTGATTTAATCCTTCCGGATAACACACAACTCAGCGAACTGCTTAAAAACTGCCCGGTCGGAACGCTTGAACCCATCAGCCAGTAAGCTTTGCGGCTTATACTTATTTGCTAGGGTTTTATTCCGCAGTTGCAACATAAGGAATAGTTAATCGCCCGGGGCATAGGTATAATCCCCGCCTGAGAGCCATATAAATCAGGTCAGACTTATGAGCAAGGTTACCCTACACACACTATTAACCCGAAAGCAGGCCGGAGAAAAGTTCGCTGTTCTGACAGCTTACGATGCCTGCTTCGCCAAGCAGATCAGCGATGCGGGTGTTGAAGTGTTACTGGTAGGTGATTCCTTAGGAATGGTCCTCCAGGGCAACGACAGCACACTGCCAGTCAGCGTTGAACAAGTGGCATATCACACTGCCGCTGTTCGTGCCGGCAGCCAGGATGCAATGATCATGGCCGATATGCCATTCATGAGCTACGGCACCCCTACACAGGCAATGGAAAGCGCAGCCGCACTGATGCAGGCAGGCGCCCATATCATTAAGCTTGAAGGTGCTGCCTGGCTGGATGAAACCATCGAATTACTGGTACAGCGCGGCGTTCCCGTATGCGCTCACCTCGGCTTAACCCCTCAGACAGTCAATGTACTGGGCGGCTACAAAGTCCAGGGCCGCAATGATGATGCCGCGCAGCAAATTCTCAGTGACGCCCGACGCCTTGAACAGGCCGGTGCCAGCCTGTTACTGCTGGAGTGTGTTCCAAGCGACCTTGCACGGGCCGTTACTCAGGCCGTCAGCATCCCTGTAATCGGAATCGGCGCAGGCGCTGATACTGACGGCCAGGTATTGGTAATGCACGACATGCTGGGCATCACACCGGGTAAGAAAGCCCGCTTCGTTAAAAACTTCATGCAGGAAGCCGATTGCATTTCAGGGGCATTCAAAGCCTATGCCGATGCAGTTAAACAAGGTAGCTTCCCCGGGCCGGAACACGGCTTCGAATAACGGCACTGATGCCAGAGCCGGACACTGTCCGGCTCCCGATTCGGATTCCAGATTATGCAAACAATTCACAGCATTGCTGAGCTGCAGGCAGTTTTAGGTAATAAACGTGCCGCAAATAAGCGCATTGCTTTCGTACCAACCATGGGCAACCTTCACGAAGGTCATATTCAGTTAATTCATCAGGCAAACCGCAATGCGGATATCACTGTTGCCAGCATTTTCGTGAACCCGCTACAGTTTGGCGAAAATGAAGACCTTGATGCGTACCCCCGCACACTGCAAAGCGACCAGGAAAAACTGAGCGCCGCCAACTGCGACTATCTGTTCGCCCCTAAAATGGAAGACATGTACCCCAACGGACAGGTCATTCAAACACTGGTAGAAGTACCGGGCATTTCACAGCTACACTGCGGCATTTCACGGCCTATTCATTTCCGCGGGGTCGCAACCGTCGTTTGTAAACTGTTCGGTATTGTTCGGCCAGACGTCGCCATCTTCGGCGAAAAAGACTTCCAGCAACTGATGGTTATTCGCCGTATGACCGAAGACCTGTTCTTGCCAGTTGAGATTCAGGGCGCCCCCATTGCACGTGCTGAAAATGGGCTTGCTCTCAGTTCGCGCAACGGCTACCTGAGCAAAGAGGAAATGGAAATTGCCCCAACGTTAAACCGTACCATTCGCGAAACAGTATCTCTGGTCCAGTCCGGTAATAATAATTACAGTCAGTTGGAAGAAACCGCACAACAGCAATTAGAAGAAGCCGGCTTCAAACGTGACTATTTTAACATTTGCCGCCGCCATGATTTACAACCGGCAGGCCCGGCAGATAAAGAGCTGGTCCTTGTGGCTGCAGCTTATCTGGGTAAAGCCCGGTTGATCGATAATATGGTTATTGATCTGTAAAGTCTTGTACTGGCGGGAGCCTCTCCCGCCACATTTTCCCTACCAGCCTTCCACTTCCTCACCCGCCCGCCTTTAACTGGCCCTATACTCACTAACGTATTGATAAACCTAAAAAGCCTTAAACCCTTCGTATTACTGCGTTGCAGATAAAAACCGACTATGTTTTACTGCAGTGCACAAAATAAAATACTGACGACCGGATAACCTCTGAAATGACACTGTTTTCTGTGCTTTGTGCAATAAAACAGTCATCAGATTCACTTATTCTGTCATCAATTTTTGATCAGCAAGAGGGAATATTATGCGTGATGTAGTAGTTGTAGCTGCAAGCCGAACGGCAATTGGAAGTTTTAACGGAACCCTTGCCCCGGTTGCAGCCAGCGACCTCGGTGCAACTGTTATAAAAAGCCTGCTGGAAAAATCAGGTGTTGATGGCAGTCAGATAGAAGAAGTTATCATGGGCCAGGTACTGGCTGCTGGCTGCGGACAAAACCCTGCCCGTCAGGCCAGTGTTAACGCCGGACTGCCTGTAGAAGTTTCCGCAATGACCATTAACAAGGTATGCGGTTCAGGCCTCAAGGCAATTCAATTGGCTACCCAGGCCATTCGCTGTGGCGATGCTGATATTATCATTGCTGGCGGTCAGGAAAACATGAGTTCATCTGCTCACGTGCTGCCGAATTCCCGTAACGGTGCCCGTATGGGTGACTGGAAAATGGTCGACACAATGATCAAAGATGGTCTGTGGGATGCCTTCAATGACTACCACATGGGTATTACCACTGAAAACATAGTAGAAAAATATGGCTTCACCCGTGAAGAACAGGATGCTTTTGCAGCACTTTCGCAAAACAAAGCTGAAGCGGCTTTGGCTTCCGGCAAATTTACAGACGAAATCGTCCCGGTGGTTATCCCTCAGCGCCGGGGTGACGATATCGTTTTCGATACCGATGAACAGCCACGTGCAGGTGTAACCGCCGAAGCACTGGGCAAGCTTCGCCCGGCATTCAAAAAAGACGGTTCAGTGACCGCCGGTAACTCATCCACCATTAATGATGGTGCAGCCGCTGTCATGCTGTGCTCCGCTGAAAAAGCAATTGAGCTGGGCCTGCCAGTACTGGCACGCATCAAAGCTTACGCAAGCGCAGGCGTTGACCCGTCAATCATGGGCACCGGCCCTATCTGTGCAACTCAGAAGGCTCTGGATAAAGCGGGCTGGAGCATTAATGATCTGGAACTGGTTGAAGCCAACGAGGCCTTTGCTGCCCAGGCAATGTCGGTCAATAAAGATCTGGGATGGAATACTGATATCGTTAACGTAAATGGCGGAGCCATTGCATTGGGGCACCCGATTGGTGCATCCGGTTGCCGGATCTTTGTCAGTCTGTTGCATGAAATGCAGCGCCGTGACGCAAAGAAAGCGCTGGCTACCCTGTGCATCGGTGGCGGTATGGGGACTGCTCTGGCTGTCGAACGGGACTAAACTCTCCAGCAGCAAGACTATCCGGAAACAAAAAAACGGGATACAAATCCCGTTTTTTTATACATGCTATACCCGGTTACCAGGGAACTAAAACACACATAAGATAGCGAGACTCAGGTATGCTTCGGGCACCGGACAAGCGTTATTGCAGCAAAAGCTATCGCAACAAGTCTTCGCCGCTGAGGCCGTTTCGCTCCACGATTTCCCGCAGTTTACGTAACGCTTCTACCTGAATTTGCCGTACCCGCTCACGTGTCAGGCCTATTTCCCGGCCAACTTCTTCCAACGTGCTCATTTCAAAGCCACGTAAACCAAAACGACGGGACAGTACCTCAGAGTGTTTCTCCGGCAGCATATCCAGCCACTGATTCAGGTTACCGCTGATATTAGAGTTCTGCAGCAGAGTTTCCGGATCAGAACTTTCTTCATCAGGAATCGTCTCCAGCAACATTTTATCGGAGTCTTTGCCGACGGGTGTATCAACTGAAGTCACCCGCTCGTTAAGACCGAACATCCGCTCAACATTCTCAACGGGCTTATCCACCGCCTGCGCAATTTCTTCAACGGAGGGTTCATGATCAAGCTTTTGCGCCAGTTCGCGGGCTGCCCGCAAATAGACATTCAGCTCTTTAACGACATGAATGGGCAAACGGATAGTACGGGTCTGATTCATGATCGCCCGCTCAATTGTCTGACGAATCCACCAGGTGGCATACGTTGAAAAACGGAATCCCCGCTCAGGATCAAACTTCTCAACCGCCCGAATCAGCCCCAGGTTCCCCTCTTCAATAAGGTCCAGCAGGGTCAGCCCCCGGTTGATATAACGCCGTGCAATCTTAACAACCAGTCTCAGATTACTTTCAATCATGCGTTTACGTGCGGCCTCGTCGCCCTTCAATGAGCGCCGGGAGAAGTAGACTTCTTCTTCAGCAGAAAGCAACGGCGAGAAGCCTATCTCATTAAGATAAAGCTGTGTTGCATCCAGTGTTTTGGCGTTTAATAAGTCATTATGCGCCATGCTGCCTTTACCACGGCCGCTATTCATGAATTTAGGCTTAGCACCTTCATCACGTTTAGGGGTTACCGTGGCGGTATCTTGCTCGCTTTTTTCAATATTTTCCATCGACCCACCTCAAATAGTTCCATTAACTGTGTGTCCCGGCTATCTTCTTTTGGGCAAGTACTTCTTAGGATCAACCGGACTCCCATTCCGGCGTATCTCAAAATGCAACATGTTACGGGTGGCACCGCTACTGCCTATTTCGGCGATTTTATCACCGACCTTCACAACATCGTTTTCCTTTACAAGAATTTTGCTATTGTGCCCGTAAGCGCTCAAATAGGTTTGGTTATGGTTAATTATTACCAGATTTCCATAACCTAAAAGCCCACTGCCGACATATACAACTTTGCCGGATTCAGCCGCATAAACGGACTCACCCCGCTCACCCAAAAAGTTGATGCCTTTATTAACCTTACCACTGCTGCTATAGCCCTGTACAATCCTGCCTTTAGCCGGCCAGCGCCATTGCAGCTTCCGGTTTGCAGCTAAAGCAACGCTTTTCCGCGCCATAGCAGGCTTTGCTACCGGTTTTTTAACTTTAGTCTCATTTTGGGTATTTTTGGGTTTTGTGGCTGTTTTTTGTACCGCTGCAGGTTTAGCTTTTGCAGATTTTGCGGTGCTTTTTGATTTAGGTGCTGCCCTGTCAGCCAGCGGAGCGGCATCCGAACCACGGGCGACGGCAGACGTATTCAGAGAAAGCGTCTGCCCCGGGTAGATGGAATATGAACGGTCTATATTATTGGCACGTGCCAACTGCCGGTAATCCAGCCCATATTTAAAGGCTATACCGTAGAGGGTATCACCACGGCGAACGGTATATTCTGTCAGGCTGCCGTTGCGGACAGCACTGGTGCTGGCCCGGCGTTTGTCACTGGCTGACAGATCGCTGATAGGAGCATAAGCACTGTTACTGGCACAACCTGTGATTACCAGCAAAGATGCGAGCATCATCACTAATAACAGTCGGTTGAGCATTCCAGCCATACACATTACTCCCAAGCGTTACCTGTCTGAGGACAAACCGCGCTCCATCAACAATACAATTGCTCCGCCCAGAACCATGAGGGCAAGGCTCGCAAATAAATATGATGGTTCTCCTGTCAGCGCCTGGTAACTCAGTGGCAAAACATTATCCTGCGCCAGGGGCACCTGCTCACCATGACGGTTGATGGTGTATGCAGTGGTATATTTCCAGGGCCATATTTTATTCAGCGAGCCCAGCATGAAGCCTGCCAAAATCGCCAAAGTGGCCATTTTATAATAAGCAAACATCCAGCTCAGCACCCTTGAAAAACCACTGATACCAACCACGCAACCAGCCAGAAAGAGGCCAAGCAGCTGAATATCAAAAGCCTTCACGGCTTCCAACACCGGCGTATACATACCAATAATCAGCAGGATAAAACTGCCTGAAATCCCCGGCAGTATCATCGCGCAGATAGCCACTGCACCTGAAAGAAAAACCGCCAGCGCAGTTGGCTCTATCTGGGTAGGCGTGATCGATGTCACCATATACGCCAGCATAGCGCCCATCACAAATGTCAGGGTCAAGGTGGTATTCCAGTGACTAATCTGACTCATTACTAACCAGCAGGACGCCAGAATCAGGCCAAAGAAAAATGCCCAAAGCATCACCGGATAGCTATCCAGCAGGTACAGTACACTGCTGGCAACTGTCGCTATGCTGGTGATAATCCCCAAAACAAGCACCAGCAAAAAACCACCGTTAATATGCTGCCATGCCTGTCTGACCTGCCCTTTAAGTAACAACCGAAGCGCAGCAATGTCTACTGACTTAATACTGTTAATCAGCTCTTCATAAATACCGGTTATAAATGCAATCGTGCCACCGGAAACGCCAGGTACTGCATCCGCAGCCCCCATGAGCATACCTTTTAAGAACAACTTGATCCTTGCTGACACCATTCGCTTCCTGTTACTGCAAATACACGCTAAACGTTTGAACTTTATACTTTATCGTACTGTACCACTTAACAGTGGAACAAATTTAACTGCTTCAAGCACTTCGGATGTAAATTCTGTTTCAGACTGCCGCGTCACCAGTTTCAGCTCTTGCTGACGGCCTCCGACCGGAATCACCAAACGACCGCCGACCGCTAATTGCTGAAGTAACTCAGGCGGCACCTGCTCGGGAGCTGCGGTTACCAGAATACCATCAAACGGCCCCCGCTCAGCCCACCCCATACCGCCATCAGTATGGCGTAAATGGACATTGCGTAACGATAACAGCTGTAAACGCTTACGCGCCTTCTCCTGTAATGGCCGAATACGCTCAACGCTGTAAACCTGATCCGTTAACTGTGCCAGCACGGTGGTCTGGTAACCTGACCCTGTGCCTACTTCCAGCACTTTACGCATTGGTCCTTCTGCCAGTAGTAACTCAGTCATTCTGGCTACAATATAGGGTTGCGAAATAGTCTGGTTGAATCCAATCGGCAGGGCAGTATCTTCATAAGCCCGGTGCGATAGCGCCTCATCAATAAATATATGTCGCGGAGTACTCGCCATCACATCCAGCACCTGCGGATCAGTAATCCCCTGATCCTGCAACCGCTGCACTAAACGGCTGCGGGTGCGTTGCGAGGTCATACCAATCCCCTGCAACTGTAATTTATTCACAACAACTCCTTAAACATTCTGTTCTCTGACAGCAATCAGTCGCTCAGGTTTTCCAGCCACTGGCTTAAATTATCCATACCTGAGTACTGGGTCATATCCACATTCAGCGGAGTAATAGCCACATATCCTTCCTGAACCGCATAGAAATCAGTGCCGGGACCACAGTCTGCAGCAGCACCTGCTCCGGCGATCCAGTAACGCTTTGCACCACGCGGGTCAACAGACTCCACCGGCGCATCTGCCAGTACCCGGTGCCCCAGTCTGACCAGCTGCATGCCCTTTATATCTTCTAACGGCCGGTCCGGTACATTGATATTTAATACTGTTCGGGGCGCCAGATTCAAGTGCTTAACATCCGCCAGAAGCTGCTGAATAATAACCGCTGCCGCCTGATAATTATCAGGATGACTGCCCAACATAGAGACAGCAATCGGAGGCAGCTTCAGATAGCGCCCCTCAACTGCAGCTGCCACTGTGCCCGAATAGATAACATCATCACCTAAATTTGCCCCGGCATTGATGCCCGAGATCACAATATCAGGCTTTTCACACAACACACCTGAAATCCCCAGGTGCACACAATCAGTGGGCGTACCGTTAAGGCTGTAAAATCCATTATGATGCTGATGCGCCTCCAGCGGGCGATCCAGTGTCAGCGCGTTACTGGCACCGCTGCGGTTTCTGTCAGGTGCAACCACATCTACACTGAAGTTCTCTGAAAGGATCCTTGCCAGCATTTCAAGACCCGGAGCATATACACCGTCATCATTCGATAACAAAATTCGCATTAAAATTCTCCACGCTGAGCATTTTCAACCTGACAGATTTCCCGCAGGACACTGGTCGCAAAAGAACCGACACTCAGATCAAAACTCAGCAGTAACTGATCATCCGCTTCCTGAACAACGTCCAGATTCTGAGGCAGTAAACGCAGGGCGCGACGTTCCTGATTCAGCCCCAGATTTTCCAAACCAGCCTGTAACTCTCCATAAGGTTCAAGCTGAGTGGTCTCCCAGGCAAAGGCCTGATCTGTACAGATAGATCGGCCACTCCCCCACATCGGAGCAGTCAGGTGTATATCAAGCGCATTTAAGCGATCTGCGATGGTGTTATCTTCGGCATCATACACAAAACAACTCTGGCTACCCTGATGCATCAGCACATCGCCGGGCATCGGCTGAATATCACCGGCATAGCGGGCTGATACCACCTGATTAAACAGAAATGACCGTACAGCTGAGATATACATGCCTTTCTTATGCTTCTGGCGTTCCTTATATTCACCTTTGATCAGCGCAGCCCCCTTAACCAGATTACCGCCATGATGACCAAAACGCTGTTCACCAAAGTAATTAGGTACGCCCTGACGGACCAATTTACAACGGTCCAGAACCTCAGATACATCACTGACATTACGCAAACGGATTGCAAAGCGGTTGCCGGTCAAACTGCCAAGACGCAGCTTACGGCCATGCTTAGTTGCCTTTAGCACCTGAATCGTATCCCGCTCAAACAGGGACCATGTCAGCGGAGCACGGCCCGGCAAATGCACACTGAACCACTGTTCAGTCACTGCGTGCCGGTCTTTTTTTCCAGCGTAACCAACCTCACGGGGACTTACCTGGCAAAAATGCGCCAGCTGGCGGGCAACCCAATCGGTATTTTCGCCCGTTTTGCGGATATATAAGTACACATGATCGCCGCTGCCTTCAGGCTCAAAAGCAAGATTTTCAGCGACCTGAAAATCTTCCGGCTGTTGGCGAATGACAGCATTCGCTACGGGTTCACCATAGGCATAATTCAGTTCAGTCGGAAAAGCTGTGGTCATGTATATGTCCAGAAATTAAGCGTTCAGGGGGTGTCGTCAGAAACGGATGGTTTACCGGGAATTAACTGAAAGAAGGTTTCATCTTCACGCACCATTCCCAGATCATTACGGGCACGTTCTTCAAGAGCAGCAAGACCCTTTTTAAGGTCCTTTACCTCGGCCTGCAGACGGTGATTACGTTCTACTAACACGTCATTCTCGACTTGCTGAGTCTGAATTTTATCCTGTAACGCCCACACTTCACGCAGGTTCGCCTCGCCAAACCAAAGACGATACTGCAGTGCAGCCACAGCAATGATCAATATCCAAACAAGCCAGCGAAACATAGAATACCGACGCCGATCCTCAGTTAAAAAAGGGGGCTTCCGCCCCCTTATATTCAGTACTCAGTCAGTGATTAAGCCTGACCTTTGATCTCTTTCAGACCATTATAAACAGCTTTGTCACCTAACTGCTCAGCAATCCGCAGTAAGCGGTTATACTTAGCAACACGGTCAGAACGGCACAGAGACCCGGTCTTGATCTGCCCCGCAGCGGTACCGACAGCCAGGTCAGCAATTGTTGTATCTTCGGTTTCACCGGAACGGTGAGAGATCACAACAGTAAAGCCGGCATCTTTCGCCATCGTAATTGCATCCAGCGTTTCAGACAGTGAACCGATCTGGTTGAATTTAATCAGGATAGAGTTACCAATATTCTGTTCGATACCGCGGGATAAAATCTTAGTGTTGGTCACAAACAGGTCATCACCTACCAGCTGAACTTTATCGCCGATCTTACGGGTCAGGCTTGCCCAGCCATCCCAGTCAGACTCGTCCAGACCGTCTTCTATAGATACAATCGGGTAGTTTTCGGTCAGGTTAGCCAGATAATCACCAAAGCCTTCTGAATCGAATACTTTACCTTCACCGGACAGATCGTACTTACCATCTTTGTAGAACTCAGACGCGGCACAGTCCAGTGCCAGAGTAACATCTTTACCCAGTTCGTAACCGGCATTAGCAACCGCATCACGAATGACAACCAGCGCTTCTTCGTTTGACCCCAGGTTTGGCGCAAAGCCACCCTCATCACCGACTGCGGTATTCAGGCCTTTCGCTTTCAGTACTGCTTTAAGCGCGTGGAAGATTTCAGCGCCACAACGCAATGCATCACCAAAGTTGTCAGTCGCAACCGGCTGAACCATGAATTCCTGGATATCAACGTTATTATCCGCGTGCTCACCGCCGTTAAGGATGTTCATCATCGGTACAGGCATAGAGAACTGACCGGCTGTGCCATTCAGATCTGCAATGTGCACATACAGTTCAACACCTTTGCTGATAGCCGCTGCTTTAGCCGCTGCCAGAGAAACTGCCAAAATAGCGTTTGCACCCAGGCTGGCCTTATTTTCAGTACCGTCCAGCGCCAGCATCTTATTATCAAGAGCACGTTGATCAGTAACATCCATACCCATCAGGCTGTCACGGATTTCACCGTTAATAGCAGCAACCGCTTTAAGAACGCCCTTGCCCAGATAACGGGACTTATCACCGTCACGCAGCTCCAACGCTTCACGGGAACCGGTTGAGGCACCGGAAGGAGCACAGGCAGACGCCTGCTGGCCAGTGCTAAGAATTACATCCGCTTCAACGGTTGGGTTACCACGGGAATCAAGCACTTCGCGAGCTTTGATATCAGCAATTGTTGCCATTAATTGAACTCCAATATTACTTTGATATTACTTTTCCAGATCTGCCTGAATTAAGGCAGCTTCGATAAATCCACGGAATAAACCATGGCCGTCACGCGGGGTAGAGGTAAACTCAGGATGGAACTGACAAGCAACGAACCACGGATGATCCGGCACTTCAACCACTTCAACCAGTTCACCATCAACAGAGCGGCCTGCAATCACCAAACCCGCTTCTTCCAGCTGGGAAACATAATTGTTGTTCACTTCATAACGGTGACGGTGACGCTCTTTAATTTCAGTTGCACCGTAAGCAGTTGCAGACGTTGTGCCTTCTTTAAGATGGCAAACCTGCGCCCCCAGGCGCATTGTACCGCCCAGATCGTCGGCATTGCCGCGCAGCTCGGTCACACCTTCTTCGGTCATCCATTCAGTAATCAGACCTATCAGCGGGTTATTCGCTTCAGCATTGAATTCAGTGCTGCTGGCATCATCAATACCGGCTACGTGACGGGCGTATTCAATAACAGCCACCTGCATACCCAGACAGATACCCAGATATGGCACTTTATTTTCACGGGCATACTTAACCGCGGCAATCTTACCTTCTACACCACGTTCACCAAAACCACCCGGTACCAGAATCGCTGATACATCAGACAGCAGATCAACGCCATCCCGCTCGACCTGCTCAGAATCGATGTATTTAATGTTTACCTTAGTACGCAGTTCGATACCTGCATGAGAAATCGCTTCAATCAGCGACTTATAAGCGTCCAGCAACTCCATGTACTTACCCACCATCGCGATAGTCACTTCGCGGTGCGGGTTCAGTTTGGCATCTGCAACACGGTCCCATTCGCTCAGATCAGCAGCCGGACAATCCAGATTGAAACGTTCAATAACAATCTGATCCAGACGCTGTTCGCTCAGCAGACGGGGAATCTTATAAATAGAGTCAGCATCCGGCAGGGAAATAACCGCCCGTTCTTCCACGTTGGTAAACAGTGACAGTTTACGTCGGGAGCTGGCAGGAATTGCAACCTCGGAACGGCATACCAGAATATCCGGCTGAATACCGATAGAACGCAGTTCTTTTACTGAATGCTGTGAAGGCTTGGTTTTAATCTCACCGGCGGTAGCAATGTAAGGCACCAGCGTCAGGTGCATGAACATTGCGCGGTTAAAGCCCAGCTCTACTTTCAGCTGACGCACAGCTTCCATGAATGGCAGGGATTCAATATCACCCACAGTACCACCGATTTCCACCAGCGCGATGTCAGCATCGCCAGCACCATCAATTACACGGCGCTTGATCTCATCAGTAATGTGAGGAATAACCTGAACAGTGCCGCCCAGATAATCACCGCGGCGCTCTTTACGCAGTACGTGCTGGTAGACACGGCCAGCTGTAAAGTTATTTCGTTTACCCATAGTCGTACGGATAAAACGTTCATAGTGGCCCAGATCCAGATCGGTCTCAGCACCATCTTCGGTGACAAATACTTCACCGTGCTGAATCGGGCTCATCGTGCCCGGATCGACGTTAATATAAGGGTCCAGCTTAAGCATGGTGACTTTAAGCCCCCGCGCTTCAAGAATTGCAGCCAGTGAAGCGGATGCGATGCCTTTCCCCAACGAAGAAACAACACCGCCAGTGACGAAGATATAACGCGTCATGTGGAACCTGTATATGGTCGTAAACTTGGATAACGCTGCTTAATCAACTATTCCGTTCCGGAATATTTTTCCCACGCAATAAAAAATACCGGCCGGAACAGGTATTCATGAGTGGCTTACAGTCTGATTAAAACAGCAACATAAGATGGGGCTACAGGGTACCAGAATCACTGCCGGCAAACAATGCAGCAGGCTGCCAATCTAGCCAGAAAGGTGGCTTATTTTCCCCCTCACACCAAGACTCGCAGAGACAAATCCCGGGGACAGCCACAATACTCCCGCCCCGGACACATACTGGCCACTGATCCCTTTGCCAGGGCGGCACCCCCGCTTCCTGAAATAACTGCTTTAAGGATTTAGCGGGCCGTCCTAAAGGATGACATTTATCCCCCTCCTGACGGTTGCGGATCTCAACGTCTTTCAGCCAGGGCAAGACATCAGCCTCACCGTCAGCCTCCAGCATCAGTCGCCCGGCAGAATGCTTCACCGTGGTATCCAGAGCATCACTTAAAAAACCTTCCCAGGCTTGGAAAAACACCACCGGATCAACAAACAGTCTGCCACGGTAACGACGAATGATATACCTTCCCGACAACAGCTCCGGCTGCCGGTCATCCCCGGCAGCAATTAAATTCCGGAGGCTACTGAGCTGCATGGCTGTTAACTGAATACCGGACTGACGGCACCAGTAACGTAAAAGATTAGTCTGACGGCGATCAGATAACTGCAATAACGGCGCGGTCATCAAGGTTTGATCTGCTACACATGATTCAAGATCAGCCTGCGCCAGCTCTTCCAGTAACGCTTCAGCATCCGCCAAATGATTAGCCGTCACTTGCAATCGCTGACTGAGCCCCGGCCACCTTTTTGTTAAAAGAGGAATGACCTGCTGTCGTAGAAAATTACGGTCATACTGCGTGTCAGCATTACTGGGATCTTCCACCCAGCTTAAGCCTTCTTTCCGGGCCCAGCCTGCTAACTGTAAACGGCTGACACCCAACAAAGGACGAAACACTATTCCCCGCCCCAGCAGCCTCTGCCTGGGCATAGCCGCCATGCCCCGCACACCTGCACCACGAAACAAACGGAACAGTAAAGTTTCAGCCTGGTCATCACCATGATGCGCCAGCAACACCCCTGCTCCCGGTGAAAGCTGCCTTTCAAACACTGCATAGCGGGCATGTCGGGCAGCCGTCTCCACACTGCCTTCTTTCAGCGACACACTTTCGGCAATAAACCTCAGCCCACGCCTCTCCACCTGTCGTGCACAAAACACCTGCCATTCATCTGCCTCAGCCTGTAACTGATGATTCACATGCAATACAGTCAATTGCTCTGCAGGCAAACACCGGCTGGCAAGCTCCAGCAAAACCATTGAATCCAGCCCGCCACTGAGCGCTATAATCCAGTGACTCACACTTGACTGAGTAGCCAGCTGCTGTCGAAAATTTTGCTCCAGGGCATCACCGGACACGTTTTCTCCCCTCACATCCAACCCGATTAAATGGTAATTGTAACCTGAAACAAAAAACCGCCGGACAGGCCGGCGGTTTTTTTAAATTCCAGAGATATCTTACTGATCAACACCGTAAGCCATCAGGCGCTGATAACGACGCTCAAGAAGCTCTTCAGTATTAAACGCATCATAGCGACTCAGAGTTTCCATCAGATGCTTCTTCAGATTAGCTGCCATTAAACCGTGGTCACGGTGCGCGCCACCCAAAGGTTCAGCAACAATCTGATCCACCAGCCCCAGCTCAGACAAACGGTCAGAGGTAAGACCCATTGCTTTAGCAGCATCCGGCGCACGCTCGGCACTCTTCCACAGGATGGATGCACAACCTTCCGGTGAAATAACTGAATACGTCGAGTAACGTAACATCAACAACTCATCACAAACACCGATTGCCAGTGCACCACCGGAACCGCCTTCACCGATAACGGTAGAAATAATCGGCGTTTTCAAACGGGACATGACTGCCAGATTATAAGCAATGGCTTCACTCTGACCACGCTCTTCTGCACCGATACCCGGATATGCGCCCGGGGTATCAATAAAGGTCAGTACCGGCATGTTAAAACGTTCCGCCATCTCCATCAGACGCAGCGCTTTACGGTAACCTTCCGGACGTGGCATGCCAAAGTTACGGCGTACTTTTTCCTTAACTTCACGGCCTTTCTGGTGACCTACCAGCATAACAGGGCGGCCTTCCAGACGGGCTATACCGCCAACCAGAGCCTGATCATCTGCATAGTGACGGTCACCGTGCAGCTCTTCAAACTCATCGAAGATATGCTTAACATAATCAAGCGTATACGGACGCTGCGGGTGCCGTGCCAGCTGTGAAACCTGCCATTCGCTCAGGTCAGAGAACAAAGATTCAGTCAGGCTGCTACTTTTGGCCTGCAGCTTGCTGATCTCTTCTTCAATGTTCAGTTCGTTGTCATTACCAACCAGACGCAACTCTTCGATCTTCGCTTCAAGGTCAGCAATTGGCTGTTCAAAATCCAGATAATTGGGATTCATGCGTAACGTATTCCGTTTGTTTCTATATCGCTGCCGGGGGACGTCCCGGTAACGGAAAAAAATTCTGCTAAGTGTACCCGTACATGGAATTAAGAACCAGTATCAGGCGCCACTTAGCGGCAATTAATAACAAATAGACACAGCATCACCACCAAACTGATCCTTCAGCTTGAGCAACACTTCATCTGTTGGTTCAACTTTCCAGTTATCACCCAGGAACACCCTGGCAGATGCATCTGCCCTGCTGTACTGCAGAGCAACACTGACGGCTGCCGCACCTTTTGCCCCTTCCAATAACTGCTCCAGCGTTTTCAACTGGCGATCCTTCAGCTGATCGGCCTGACAATTCACCTGAATATGTGACGCGTAACGGGCGCGGGCCTGAGTAATATTGATTACTTTACTGGCCCGAACTTTAGTCCGGCCTGAATAATCGTCATGCGCTATTTCACCCTCAACCAGTAATATCGCGTCTTTCGTCAGCAAATGCCGGTGCTCATCAAAGCTGTCACCAAACAGAGTAATTTCAATCCGGGAAGTGCGGTCATCCAGGGTAATAAAACACAGCGGATCACCTTTCTTGGTTTTTTTCATCCGGATGTCCACCACCAGCCCCAGCATTTTCTGCTGTTGCCCGCGGGCCGGCTGCAATTCAACAATGCGCTTGGAAATAATATTTGGCAGCTCTGACTCGTACTCATCAATCGGATGGCCGGTCACATAAAGACCAAGGGTATCTTTTTCGCCCTGCAGGCGTTCTTTGTCGGTCCAGCAACGCAGCTTCATATAATCGGCATAAGGGTCCCGGGGATCTTCCGCTTCCATATCGCCAAACAGATCGAACATACCGGCACTCTGATTACGTTCACTCTGATCCGCGGCTTTGAGCGCTTCGGGTATAGCCGCCCACAACTGTGCACGGTCGGGTCCCAGTTTATCCAGCGCACCGCAACGCACCAGCGCTTCCATAACCCGCTTATTGATCTTCTTACTGCCTACCCGCTTACAGAAATCAAAGATGTCTTTAAACGGCCCTTCCTCCCGGGCTTCCACGATGGACTCAATCGGGCCTTCACCCACACCTTTGACAGCCCCCAGCCCGTAGACAATTTCACCTTCGTCATTAACAGTGAACATGTATTCACCGCAGTTAACATCCGGCAGTACCAACGGCAGTTCCATCGTCCGGCATTCTTCAATGAAGATAACTACTTTATCGGTATTTTGCATATCCGATGACAATACCGCCGCCATAAATGGCGCAGGGTAATGGGCTTTCAGCCAGGCCGTCTGGTATGACACCAGCGCGTAAGCAGCTGAGTGGGATTTGTTGAAACCGTAACCGGCAAACTTTTCCACAAGGTCGAAGATGTTACCGGCAAGGTCCCGGTCAATGTTGTTCTGTTCGGAACCTTCCAGGAACGAGACCCGCTGCTTGGCCATTTCTTCAGGTTTTTTCTTACCCATCGCCCGGCGTAGCATATCTGCACCACCGAGGGTATAACCCGCCATCACCTGAGCAATCTGCATTACCTGTTCCTGATACAGGATAATACCGTAGGTAGGCTCCAGTACCGGTTGCAGACTTTCTAACTGGTAATCCGCATGAGGATATGCCAGCTCAGCCAATCCGTGCTTACGGTTGATAAAGTCATCCACCATGCCTGACTGCAACGGGCCTGGCCGGAACAGCGCCACCAGTGCGACGATATCCTCGAAACGGCTTGGTTTAAGCCGGTTTACCAGATCCTTCATGCCGCTGGACTCAAGCTGGAATACCGCTGTAGTTTCAGCAGACTGCAGCAAATCAAAAGTAACAGGGTCTTCCAGATCAATCAGCGCAATATCCAGAGGCTCTTCACCACTCTTAGCCCGGATTCTGTCGATGGTCTTAACCGCCCAGTCGATAATTGTCAGGGTCCGCAGCCCCAGGAAATCGAATTTAACCAGCCCGGCTTCTTCTACGTCACCTTTATCAAACTGAGTAACCAGGCCCTGACCGTGCTCGTCACAATACGTTGCTGCAAAGTCTGTCAGCTTGGTTGGTGCGATTACCACACCACCGGCGTGCTTACCGACGTTACGGGTCACACCCTCCAGCTTATAGGCCATCTCCATGATTTCCTGCGCTTCTTCGCTGGACTCCACGAACTCACGCATCATCGGCTCTTCTTCCATCGCCTTGCTGAGTGTCATGCCTATTTCAAACGGAATCAGCTTGGACAATTTATCCGCCAAACCAAAAGCTTTCCCCTGTACCCGGGCAACATCGCGTACTACCGCTTTCGCCGCCATGGTACCAAAGGTGACAATTTGTGATACCGCATCACGGCCGTAAGTTTCCGCTACATAGTCGATAACCTTATCGCGGTTATCCATACAAAAGTCGATATCGAAGTCGGGCATCGATACCCGTTCAGGGTTAAGGAATCGCTCAAACAGCAAATCATATTCAAGCGGATCAAGATCGGTAATTTTTTGTGCGTAGGCCACCAGTGAACCGGCACCGGACCCCCGCCCCGGACCTACCGGCACACCGTTATCTTTACCCCACTGAATAAAGTCCATTACGATCAGGAAGTAACCGGGGAAACCCATCTGAGTGATAATATCCAGCTCAAAGTTCATCCGGTCTTCATAGGGTTTACGCTTTTCCGCATAATCATCGGCGTCTTTATCAAGCAGAATTTCCAGACGCTCTTCCAGGCCCTTCCATGACACATCAGCGAAGAATTCGTCCATGGTCATGCCTTCCGGAATCGGATACTTCGGCAGGTAGTATGTACCCAGATCAAGCTGCAAATTACAACGCTTAGCGATTTCAACAGTATTGGCAATTGCAGAAGGAATATCTGCAAACAGCTCCTGCATCTCTGCCGCAGTCTTCAGGTACTGATTTTCACTATAATCTTTTGGCCGGTTCGGATCTTCCAGTGTACGGCTCTGGTTAATACAGACCCGCGCCTCATGTGCCTCAAAATCATCCGGGCTGATGAACATGACTTCGTTAGTAGCGACCAGCGGGCAACCACTGCGCTGGGCAAGCTGTACAGAAGCATGCACACATTCTTCATCATTCGCTCTGTCAGTACGCTGAATTTCCAGATAAAACCGCTGCGGAAACACCTCCTGCCACTGAGCCAGTATGCTATCTACCTGATCACTGTTGGCGAGCAACGCTTTACCGATTTCACCCTCTTTCGCACCGGATAAAGCGATCATGCCTTCCGGTTGTGCAGCAATCCAATCTTTGAGAATCACCGCACGGTCGTGTAATACATTCTGACCCTTTTCGTACGCCAGTGAGATCAGCTCAGTCAGGTTGCGGTAGCCTTCTTCATTCGTCGCCAGTAAGGTCAACCGATGAGCCTCATCATCCTCCAGGCTATTCACCACCCAGACATCAGAGCCAAATATCGGTTTTACACCGGCACCGGTTGCCGCTTTAAAAAACTTAATAAGACCAAACAGGTTTGTCTGGTCTGTCAGAGCTATCGCCGGGATTTGCTGCTTCTTAACCGCGCCCATCAGCTCTTTTATACGAACCAGACCATCTACCAGCGAAAATTCACTGTGCAGACGCAGATGGACAAAACCGGGAGCGTTATTCATAAATCAACCACATCAATTAAACTGAATATTTATCAAGCAAACGGGCCACCGGCTTAAAACTGCGCCGGTGCTCGGAAATCGGGCCATGCTTCTCCAGCTGTGCCATATGCAACGCCGTTGGATAGCCTTTATGTTTAGCAAAACCATATTCCGGATAAACCTTATCAAGCGCAATCATTTCCCGGTCACGGTAAACCTTCGCCAGGATAGATGCAGCACTGATTGCAGGCTCCTTCAAATCTCCTTTCACGATCGCTTCTGACGGACACACAAGTCCGGCCGGACATCGGTTACCATCGATTAAGGCATATTCGGGTACCGGAGACAGTTGATTCACTGCCCGGCTCATCGCCAGCATAGACGCATGCAGAATATTAAGTTCATCTATTTCAGCAACATCCGCCCAGGCAATTGCCCAGGCAAGCGCTTTTTCCTGAATTTCAGGATACAACACTTCGCGTTTTTTTTCGGTAAGCTTTTTAGAATCAGTCAGCCCCGCTATGGGACTATCCGGATCGAGGATAACCGCTGCCGCGACTACCTTACCAACCAGCGGCCCGCGCCCAACTTCGTCCACGCCGGCAACCAGCTGATGACTGCGAAAATCAAATCCCTGAGTCAGCATTCAACCTTGCCCCTGCTTTTCTGCAACCAGCTGCATAACCGCTTCAGCGGCGCGCTGGTCAGCATTTTGCCTCAGTTCAAGATGCAGCTGATGAAAACGCTGTGTGACAGGCCCCTGATGCTGGCTGTCCTGTAACGCACTTTCAACCAATGGTCCCAACACCTCAGGCCGCACCTCATCCTGCAATATCTCAGGCACTAACTTTTCACCTGCCAACAAATTAGGCAATGAAATATAAGGAGTTTTAACCAGCCGGGATAAAATTTTATAGGTTAGTGAAGCCATTTTATACGCCACAACCATGGGCTTTTTCAGTAACATAGCTTCCAGAGTCACCGTACCGGAGGCCATTAATATTGCATCACTGGCCTGCATTACCAAACGGGATTCTTTCAGGTGTAAACGAACGGGCAAGTCCTGATATTCCATTTCCAGCAGGTCTTTCAGGGTATCAAACCGTGCCTGATTAGCCGCCGGAAGCATAAACGTCAGTTGCGGATTTCTTTCTGACAGCCAACGGACAGTATCCAGAAACGGTTCGGCCAGATACTTCAGCTCACCACCACGACTGCCCGGCATAACAGCAACTAACGGCTCATCTCCGGAGATACCAAGCTGCTTACGGGCATCCGCCTGATCCGGGTGCAGATCGATCATATTCGCCAGCGGGTGCCCTACAAACCTCACAGGCATATCATGCTGCTCATAGAAACGTGCTTCAAACGGCAACAGCGTCAACATCAGGTCAGTCGTATTAAGAATCTTAAATACACGCTTACTGCGCCACGCCCAAACTGAAGGGCTGACGTAGTGAACGGTAGGAATTCCGGCGGCACGCAACTTACCCTCAAGGTTCAGGGTAAAATCCGGTGCATCTATACCGATAAACACATCTGGCTGCCAGTCGATTAGCTGCTGCGTCAGTTGCTTACGGATTTTTAATAACTCACGTAATCGCCCCAACACTTCAACTAAGCCCATTACAGACAAGCGTTCCATCGGATATAAAGAGCGACACCCTTCAGCCTGCATCAGCTCACCACCAATGCCGCATACTTCAAGATCGGGAGAAGATTGGCGTAATGCCTTGATAAGACCGGCGCCAAGGATATCCCCTGACGCCTCACCGGCTACGACAGCTACTTTCATACGTCCAGCCATAGAAATGATTAGCGGATAATGCCCCGCTCAGAAGACTTCAGGGAGTCGATAATCAACTGAACTTCAGCACACTCAGCGACCAGTGCCTGTAACTGAACAAGCGCTTCATCCAGTTTCAGACCACTGCGGTAGATCAGACGGTAAGCACGCTTAATCGTGCGAACAGCCTCATCATCATAACCTTTGCGGCGTAATCCCACGGAGTTAATACCGTGAGGTTTTGCTGAGTTGCCGTTACACATAACAAAGGCAGGTATATCCTGCAGTACAACAGTACCGGCACCACACATGCTGTATGAACCGATATGGCAAAACTGATGAACCGCAGTAAAGCCCCCCAGAATGATGTAATCACCCAGATGAACATGTCCTGCCAGGGCAGCATTATTGGCGATGATATTATGACTGCCAACAACACAATCATGCGCGACGTGAGCATTTGCCATGAACAGGTTGTCATTACCAATGATGGTAATACTGTTATCCTGAACAGTGCCGCGATGGATGGTACACCCTTCACGGAACACGTTATCGTCACCGATAACAAGTTCGGTCGGCTCACCCTGGTACTTTTTATCCTGACAGTCTTCACCAATACTGGAAAACTGAAACACACGGTTATTCTTGCCCATTTTAGTCGGGCCTTTAATCACCGCATGAGGGCCGATACGGCTACCGGCACCAATTTCAACATCCGCACCGATGTAGCTCCATGGACCTACTTCAACGTCGTCAGCCAGTTTAGCACCGGGCTCAACTATTGCTTGTGGATGAATCAATCTCAGACCTTTCTGTCAGCACAAAGTATTGTCGCGGAACTGGCAAGCTCACCGTTCACTGTAGCCTTAACATCAAACTTCCAGATACCACGTTTTTCAGAAACGAT
Source organism: uncultured Oceanospirillaceae bacterium (assembly GCA_937138495.1). Taxonomy (GTDB): domain Bacteria; phylum Pseudomonadota; class Gammaproteobacteria; order Pseudomonadales; family Balneatricaceae; genus Amphritea. Next base: position 138,924 of record CAKZPE010000007.1, on the reverse strand, counting down.
TGTAGCTTCCAACTGAAGCTGATCACCCGGCACAACAGGCCGCTTAAAACGTAACTTATCAGATCCTACAAAATAGTAAATTGAACCATCCTGCGGCGTCTTATCCATGGTTTTAAAGCCAAGAATTCCAGCCGCCTGTGCCATCGCTTCAACAATAAGCACTCCTGGCATAACCGGATGATCCGGAAAATGGCCATTAAAAAACGGTTCATTGATCGTAACATTTTTATAAGCAACGATGGATTCCCCGGGTACCAGCTCAACCACCCTGTCGACTAATAAAAAAGGATAACGGTGGGGTAAATATTTGCGGATCTCATTAACATCCATCATTCGGATCAACCTTTGCTTTGTATTGCTTAAATTCTGTTTCTAACTTTTTCAGCTTTCGGGACATTTCATCCAGCTGCCTGAAACGCACAACATTCCGCTTCCACTTAGAATGAGGCTCTGCAACTGTGCCAGATGAATAGGCACCCGCTGTTTCAATATTTTTACTCACCAGCGACATAGCCGTTATATGCGTACCCGCCGCTATTTCCAGATGCCCGGTAATACCGCAGGCGCCGGCAACTGTACAGGCTTCGCCGATGTGAGTACTGCCGGCAACCGCAGTACAGCCAGCTATTGCAGTGTTATCACCAACGACGACATTGTGCGCTATTTGCACCTGATTATCGATAATAACACCGTCGCCAATGTATGTATGGTCCAGCGCACCACGGTCAACCGTAGTACCCGCACCAATTTCAACCCGGTTACCGATCCGCACTCCGCCTAACTGATATATTTTCAGCCACTGGCCGTTATTATGGGCAAACCCAAAACCATCTGCCCCAAGCACTGCACCACTGTGGATACGGCAACCTTCACCCAATACAATATCGTTATAAAGGGTTACGTTTGCCTGAATAACCGAACCTTTACCTATCACACAGTCATCGCCTATAACTGTATTCGCACCTATTGATACGTCAGAGGCTATCTTACAATTTTCACCAACAACAACATTCGGACCTATGCTGATGTTATCGGCCAGAGTGGCTGTCGAAGCAATGACTGCACGTTCGGAGACAGAACCTGACTCAGCATCAGCACCACTGAATAACCGGCTGGCCTGCGCATAAGCGATATACGGATCATCCACAATCAGCTTTGCTGTATGCACCATATCCTTGTGCTCAGTACTGACTAAAACAGCACCGGCCCGACAGCTTTTTAACTGCTGCAAATAACGGGGCTTAGTGCTGTGAAAAAATGTCAGCTGCGCTTCATCAGCATGCTCAAGAGTAGCAAGGCCGGTAATATCAGCACCCTTACCTTCAAGCGTCGCATTGAGGTATCCGGCTAACTCTTGTAATGAATACTGCAAACCCGAAACTGCCAACTTATTGCTTGTTCAACAATTCAACAACCTTTGCAGTGATATCCAGCTCAGGCTTGGCATAAATGGTTGACTGCTTATTAATCACAACGTCATAACCACCTTTATCAATCATGTCACGGATCACAGCATCCAGACGCGGGCGCATTTTCTTCAGGAAAGCCTGTTCCCGCTCGCGCTGTTGCAGTTGAATTTCCTGCCCCTGGCGCTGATATTCAGTTACCAATTTTTGAAACTGCAGGTTTTTCTGTTGTAAATCGGCCTGGCTTGCACCAGAAGCCTGTGCACTCTGCAGTTCGCCCTGCATCTGCTTAACCTGATTTTCCAGTTCGGCTAATTGTGCAGCCTGTGGTTTAAATTCTTCGGTCATTTGCTGCCGGAATGTTTCGGCAGCCTGACTGCTAAGCAACGCCTGCTGAACACTCAGTGTTGCCACTTTATCAGCCATCGCTGAAGTACTCAGACCAAACGCGACAACCAGACCAATCGCTTTAAAAATATTCATCTGTATCTCCTTAGAAAGTCCGGCCCAATGCGAATTCAAATGTTTGCTCATCATCTCCGGACTTAGAGTTCAGCGGTTTAGCCAGTGCAAATGATAGCGGTCCGACAGGTGTCAGCCAGCTGAAACCTATACCCGTTGAGTAGCGTAATTCGTCAAACTTAATGCCTGAATCACAGTTGGTACTACCGGCCAGACATTCTGTCTGGAATACATTACCAACATCAAAGAACACCAGCGTACGGAAAGATGATGAGTCATTCACAAACGGCGATGGCACTATCAGTTCAACGCTACCATCAATCTGCACGTTACCGCCAAACGCATCATTCTGACTATCTCTTGGGCCCAATGTATTCGTCTTAAAGCCACGTACAGACGTCAGACCACCACTGAAATAGTTACGGTAAAACGGATAATCGTTATCCCCCAGAGAACCGGCATAACCTAAACGGCCCCGGGCAGAAATAATCCAGTCTTCTACGCTGTCCAGTGGCTTATACCATTTGTACTCATAACGCTCAGAGTGATAAGTCAGATCACTGCCCGGAATCGCCAGGGTTAACTCCGCGCTCTGATAAGTACCACGGGTCGGGAATACACGACGGTTCAGCTTATTCTCAGTCCAGCGCAAAGCAGTTGTGAAATTAAGATAGCTGTCACCTTCTTTTTCAATAAAGTCAAAAACTTCCTGAGCCGTATTAGTTCCGTTAGTTTTCAAGTCTACCTGTTCTACACCAACACTGAAATTGATACGCTGAAAGTCATCAATCGGGTAACCAAAATTAACCCGGGCACCTATCTCATCAGTCAGATAATCACTGACGTTACTGTTAGTGAAGTTTCTTTCTCTGAAGAAAAAATCAAACCCACGGCTTACACCATCAACTGTGTAATACGGATCCAGATAGCTGAATGTCAACTGTTTCCGCGTATCTGATTTTTCAACATTTATACCAACCTGCTTACCAGAGCCAAGGAAGTTATCCTGACGCAACCCCAGATTAAGGATCAGACCGGCTGTACGGGAGAAACCAATACCTGCCGTTAAGCTACCGGAATTCTGTTCTTCCAGCACGTAATTCAGATCAACCTGATCATCAGTGCCTGGTACAGGAACAGTATCAACATCTACCAATTTAAAGTAGCCGGTCTGCTCAATACGGCCCTTAGATACTTCGATTTTCTCAGAAGAAGCAATCGCCCCTTCCATTTGGGTAATAGTACGGCGGGCAGCTTCATCAGAGGTGCCTGTGTTACCGGTAATATTGATCCGGCGCACATAGGTTCGCTTACCCGGCGCGACAAAGTATCGCAAGGCAACCGTCTTATCCTCTTCATTCAGCTCAGGAACAGGGCTTACATTTGCAAACAAATACCCTTTGTCTCCCAGTTTCTTTTCAACCGCAGTCTGAGAGGTAGTTACATTTTCCCGGGAAAATAACTGACCTTCCTGAATTGTCAGAGCGGCCATCAGCTCTTCCTTAGGTACAACCAGGTCGCCAGTCACATCTACACTGCTGACACTGTACTGATCGCCTTCAGTAATATTAATGCTGATGAAGATATTCTTCTTATCCGGAGAAACTGAAACCTGCGTAGAATCGATATTAAAGTTCACATAGCCACGATCCAGGTAATAAGAACGTAAGCGCTCCAGGTCACCAGACAGTTTTTCACGGGCATAACGGCCGCTCTTAGTGAAAAAAGACCAGAAACCAGGCAATTTCAGACTAAACAGCTCAGTCAACTCTTCTTCTTCGAAAACAGTATTACCAATAATATTGATATGCTGAATCGTCGCAACCTTACCTTCAGTGACATTGATATTCAGCGCTACCCGGTTGCCGGATAACGGTTCAACTTCCGTCTGAATATCAGCACCATAACGACCACGGCCAACATAAAGCCGTAATAAATCCTGACGAATCTGATCCAGAGTGGCGCGTTTAAACACATCACCTTCTTTCAGGCCGGTCTGCTCCAGACCTGCCAGCAGAGCTTCATCATCAAGGACGCTGTTACCTTCAAGACGGATCAGACTTACCGCCGGACGCTCTTTCACACGTAAGACCAGAACGTTGCCATCACGCTCCAGCTGAATATCTTCAAAGTATCCGGTTTTAAATAAACGACGGGTAGCACTTGCCAACTCAGTGCTGTCGACCTGCTCACCTGAATCAATAGCGAAATAACGCAAAGCCACGCCCGGCTCTACCCTTTGAATCCCCTCAAGACGAATATCTTCTACTGTAAATGTTTCTGCCTGCGTACCGAATGCAAACAAAGCCAGGGAAAACAGAACTCCGAATCTGCGTTTCATGAACCACTTCTTTTCGTCGTTATTTTGGTTATTAAAGCCGCATCAGATCATTAAAGATCGCGACCCCCATCAAGGTAAACAGTACAGCCATACCCAGCCTTAATCCGACAGCCTGTACTTTTTCTGACACCGGCCTGCCCCGAATCATTTCGACACAGTAATACAGCAGATGCCCGCCATCCAGCATAGGGATAGGCAACAAATTCAATATACCCAGGCTAATACTCAGATATGCCAGGAAGCTGGCAAAGGTTTCAATGCCCGATGCCGCCGAGGCAGCTGCCACTTTAGCAATCGTTATCGGTCCACTCAAGTTTTTTACCGATAAGATGCCTTCAAGCATTTTCCAAATAGAATCAAGGGTCAGCGTTATCATTTGCCAGGTTTTGCGAACGGCATGCCCGGCGGACTCAAATACTCCGTACTGGACGACACGACGCATATCTTCCGGCCATTCAACAGGTTGAACACCAGCCCCGATATATCCGGTCACCTCGCCATTTTCCCAGCGTTTTTCCGCAGGAATAATGGACAACAACATTGGCACGCTGTTCCGTACAACCTCAAGCTGCAGCTCCCGGCCAGCATTTTGTTGAATCAAGGCAACAAAATCTTCCCACTGACCTGCCGGCACAGCATCCACACTGATAATTTCATCGCCCACTTGCAAGCCACTCAGCTCAGTCTGGCCAGACGGCTCAACCCGCCCGATAATAACAGGTACAGCTGGCCGGAATGCCTGTATTCCTACAGAACTTAACGGACTCTCAGTTTCAAGATCCAGCTGCCAGCTTCGCAAGTCCAATTCATATGTTTGACGGGCCTGCCCAGACTCATACTGCACAATAACCGGCAAGATCACTTCATCACCGATATGCGCAGCCAGTCTCAGATTAATATCATCCCAGGTCGGCGTTTTATAACCATCCACTTCAACAATTTCACCGCCGGGGATAATACCGGAGACTTCTGCAATACTTCCCTGCTTAACGGCACCAACGACAGGCACCACTTCACTGGTACCGGAAAGGAACAATGCCCAATAAACAAATACAGGAAAAACAAGGTTAACCAGTGGCCCGGCTGCTACGACAGCAATTCGCTGGTAAACTGATTTGCGATTAAAAGCTTGCGACTTGAGAGACTCTGGGACATCAGCCTCACGCTCATCAAGCATAGACACATAGCCACCCAGCGGGATAGCTGCAATGACATATTCCGTATCCTGTTTATCACGCCAACGAACCAGGGGTTTACCAAAGCCGACAGAAAAACGTAATACTTTAATGCCACAACGGCGAGCCACCCAGAAATGCCCGTACTCATGGATCGTCACAAGGATTCCCAGAGTAACCAGCATAGCAAGAACAGTAGTAAGAAACTCCATCAGCAGGACTCCCTGAACTACACAGTCGTCAGCACATGCACACCCAAAACAAACATTGGCGCGGCAGCCGTTATGCTGTCGATCCGATCCAGGACACCACCGTGCCCGGGGAGTAATTTACTGCTGTCCTTAATGCCCCGCTGGCGCTTAAGCATGCTTTCAAACAGATCACCCAGCACCGATGCAAGGCCGGCAACAACCGATAGCAGAATCAGATAAAAGCCGTCCAGAGCGGACAAGTCCAGATACAAAACAAAACCGACGGCAATCAGCACACAACTGCCGATCCCCCCCCAAAAGCCAGCCATCGTCTTTCCAGGGCTTACCTTTGGCGCCAGTTTTTTATCTCCCCATGTTTTACCGGCAAAGTAAGCGCCAATATCAGCACCCCAGACCAGCAACAGGAGCATTAACATAAAAACACCGCCCTCAGGATGCTGACGGATACTGACCAGAGCCATCCAGCTCGGAACCAGTACAAGTAAACCGATAATCATCCGCTGCCAACTGGACTGCCACCCCTTAACAACCGGAAAACGAAGCACCCAGAATAAAGCGATGGCCCAGAACAGAACCACTGGCAACATAAAATCTTTAAATTGCGCCACTGTCAGCGTGTAGTCAACCAATGCGATACAGGCAGCTACAAAAGACGAATACGCGACCCGTGCAGTGGCAGCAGGTACACCCGACAAATCAGCCCATTCCCAGGCCGCGAATAACACAATGACACAGGTAAACAACTTAAATAAATCTAACGAAAGGAAAAACAGCCCAGCTAATGCACACGGAGCTAAAATCAGGGCGGTAATCAATCGTTGTTTAAGCATTCTCAGACTCTAATTGTTCACTGGTTTTGCCGAAGCGACGTTCTCGGCCCAAGTAACTTTCAATGGCATGAACTAACGCATGCTTATCAAAATCAGGCCACAGCAAGTCACTGAAATAATACTCACTGTATGCCATCTGCCATATCAGAAAATTACTGACACGCTGCTCTCCCGCCGTTCGGATACATAAATCAGGCGCAGCAATATCTGCCAGGTTAATATATTCACCCAACATTGACTCGGTAATATCCGTCGGGCTCAACTGACCGTCAGCACACGCCTGAGCAAGTTGCTGACAAGCCTGCGTGATATCCCAACGTCCACCATAATTTGCAGCAATATTTAAAGCCAGGCCGGTATTTTCCGCAGTCTGCGCTTCAGCTTTTGCAATTTTACTCTGCAAACTCTTACTAAAACCGCTCTTATCACCGACTATCCGCAGTCGGATATTATGCTTATGCAACTTGTTTACTTCACGATCAAGCGCCCACGCGAAGAGTTCCATTAAGCCCTTCACTTCAAGCGCAGGCCGCTGCCAGTTCTCACTGCTGAAAGCAAACAGCGTCAGTGCTTCTACGCCAAGCTCAACACAGCCTTCAATAACACTGCGGACACTGGCCACACCGGCTTTATGCCCTGAAAGGCTGACACGCTTGTGCTTTTTTGCCCAGCGATTATTGCCATCCATAATAATTGCAATATGCCGTGGCACCGACTTCCCGTCGGGAAGGTTAATGTGAAGTTTTTCTGCCATCAAAAAAGCGCCCGGCATCACCAGAGGATACAACCGGGCATATCCCTATTAAATTTCCATCAGGTCCGCTTCTTTTTCTTCAAGAAGCTTGTCTACTTCAGCAATAAACTTATCTGTCAGTTTCTGAATCTGATCTTCACCGCGACGCTGATCGTCTTCGGTAATTTCCTTTTCTTTCAGAAGGTCTTTCAGGTCGCCATTAGCATCGCGACGTACATTACGAACAGACACACGCCCTTTCTCTGCTTCCTGACGCGCCTGACGAATATAACCTTTACGGGTCTCTTCCGTCAGCATAGGCATCGGCACACGAATTACAGCGCCCGCAGAAGAAGGGTTCAGACCCAGATCAGACTTCATGATTGCCTTTTCAATTTCCGGGGCCAGGTTATTTTCCCATGGAGAAATAGACAGGGTACGACCGTCTTCAACAGAAATGTTTGCCACCTGACTCAGCGGCACATCTGAACCGTAGTAAGATACGGTTACAGTATCCAGAATGCTTGGATGCGCACGGCCGGTACGAATTTTTTTCAGGTTATTCGCCAGTACTTCCAGGCTCTTTTGCATCCGCTCTTGAGCATCCTGAGCAATCTCATTCAGCATACTTATCTCCTACCGTCTCATTATTATCGATCACGGTGCCTTCGTCGCCACCAACAATCAGATTTGCCAGGGCACCAGGCTTATTCATATTAAATACACGCAATGGCATATCATGATCACGGCTCAGACAAATAGCCGTCAGATCCATTACGCCTAACTGTTTTTCAATTGCTTCATCAAAGTTCAGGTGACGATAACGTCTTGCAGTCGGATCTTTCACCGGATCAGACGTGTACACACCATCAACCTTGGTTGCCTTAATGACCACATCAGCGCCAATTTCAATACCCCGAAGGCACGCCGCTGAATCCGTCGTAAAGAACGGATTACCGGTACCTGCAGAGAAAATCACCACATCGCCCTGATTCAGGTAACGCACTGCGTTACGGAAGTCATAATCATCAACCACACCGGTCATCGGAATCGCCGACATTACCCGGGTTTTGATGTTTGAACGCTCTAAAGCATCACGCATGGCCAAGGCATTCATTACAGTTGCCAGCATACCCATATGGTCGCCGGTTACCCGATCCAGACCGGCAGCACTCAGCGCAGCACCACGAAACAGGTTGCCACCACCAATAACCATACCAACCTGAACACCGATACCTACCAACTGACCAATTTCCAGCGCCATACGATTCAGAACTTGCGGATCTATACCGAAGTTTTCATCGCCCATGAGGGCTTCGCCGCTGAGTTTTAAGAGAATACGTTTAAATTTTTTGGAAGGCTGACTCGAGGCCGACATTGATTGCGTCTCCACCAAGACTGAATTTAGAAGCAGTGTAACAAGAAAAAAATGGATTGCGCACCTGAAAAGATGAGCAATCCATTAGCAGGCAGGTATTAACCTTTCAGTTGCTCAGCAACTTCATCAGCGAAGTCTTTCTTCTCGACTTCAATACCTTCACCCACTTCGATACGCACGAAAGATGCAACGCTTGCGCCAGCATCTTTAACCAGCTGACCAACTTTCACGTCCGGGTTCTTAACGAACGGCTGCTCAGACAGGCTGTTTTCAGACAAGAACTTGTTGATACGACCAACAACCATCTTCTCTGCAATTTCAGCAGGCTTGCTTGCCATGTCAGGCTGCGCCAGGATAATTTCTTTCTCCTTCGCAACAACATCAGCAGGCATGTCTTCTTTGTTAACAACCTGTGGGTTAACAGCAGTAACGTGCATTGCAACGTCTTTAGCCAGTTCAGCGTTGCCACCGGTCAGAGACACAACCGCAGCCAGGTTACCTGTACCGTGCACGTATGCAGATACTACGTCACCTTCAACCAGCATGATGCGGCGAACACCGATGTTTTCACCGATCTTCTGAACCAGTGCATCACGTGCTTCGCTCAGTTCGCCAGCCATCAGCGCTTCAACGTCAGTCTGCTTTTCAGCGAACGCTTTAGCCAGTACTTTCTGACAGAAAGCCGCAAAGTTATCATCACGGGCAGCGAAGTCAGTTTCAGAGTTAACTTCTACAGCCAGCGCGTAGCTGTTATCTTCAGCAACCTGAACAACTACAACACCTTCAGCAGCAGTACGGCCAGCTTTCTTCGCAGCCTTCATGCCGGAAGCTTTACGCAGCTCTTCGATCGCCTTGTCAACATCACCATCGGCAGCAGCCAATGCTTTCTTACACTCCATCATACCCAGACCGGTACGATCGCGCAGTTCTTTTACCTGCTTAGCGGAGAAGTTTGCCATTTAATTGTACCCCGTACACAAACTTTTAAATTCACATTGAAAAAAGGGGAGCTTACCGCTCCCCTCTCGCGAGCCCGGACACTATACATCCCGGCCGCTAACAGCCTGATTACTCAGCAGCTGCGTTCTGCTCTTCAACTTCGACGAATTCGCCTTTGTCAGCAGCAGTCGCTTCGCCACCTTCAGAACACGCATCAGCAACAGCTTTAACGTAGATCTGAATTGCGCGCAGAGCATCATCGTTACCTGGAATAACGTAGTCAACACCGTCCGGGTTGCTGTTAGTATCAACGATACCGATAACAGGGATACCCAGCTTGTTAGCTTCGTTAATAGCGATACGCTCGTGATCAACGTCAACAACAAACAGTGCGTCTGGCAGACCACCCATGTCCTTGATACCGCCGATAGAACGTTCCAGCTTTTCCATTTCGCGCTGACGCATCAGAGCTTCTTTCTTGGTCAGCTGAGCAAAAGTGCCGTCCTGGCTCTGTGCTTCCAGGTCGCGGAAACGACGGATAGACTGACGGATAGTCTTGTAGTTAGTCAGCATACCACCTAACCAGCGGTGGTTTACGTACGGCATACCAGAGCGGGTTGCTTCTTCTTTGATGCACTTGCTTGCAGCACGCTTAGTACCAACGAACAGGATCTTGTTCTTGTTACCAGCCATACCTTTAACAACATCCAGCGCACCGTTCAGAGCAGGCAGAGTGTGCTCCAGGTTGATGATATGGATCTTGTTGCGAGCACCAAAGATGTACTTACCCATTTTAGGGTTCCAGTAACGGGTCTGGTGACCGAAGTGAACACCTGCTTTAAGCAGGTCACGCATTGTAACTTGTGCCATTTTTAAAATTCCTAATATTAGGGTTAGACCTCCATGCACCCCATCCCCCAACCGCAAGCGGCACCCAAGGCAATGTGTCGGTACATGTGTGGATTATTTATAATTTACGGGCAGTACCGGGATGACCGGTAACAGCTACGCAAATTTGCGGGCGGATTTATACCATAAACAGAGCATATTTTGAAGTGCTTGTTTTGTTCTTAAGCGCTTAATTCGCTACAATGCGACGCTCAGACTATATAAGAGAGTACACCGTACAGATTCACGGGCACACAACTCTCAACACCGTCCCAGCAGATACAGTTTAAGGGTATATATGAGCATAGTAATTAAGACAGCCGACGCCATCGAAAAAATGCGGGTGGCCGGACGCCTGGCGGCGGAAGTATTAGAAATGATTGAGCCGTATGTAAAACCCGGCGTAACCACCAACGAAATCAATCAGATCTGTCATGATTACATCGTCAACGAACAGCAGGCAATTCCCGCACCGCTGGACTATCACGGCTTCCCTAAATCTATCTGTACATCTGTCAATCATGTTGTCTGCCACGGCATTCCAAATGACAAAGCGCTGAAAAACGGTGACATGATCAACATCGATATCACCGTCATTAAAGATGGCTACCACGGTGATACAAGCAAGATGTTTTTTGTCGGTAAAGCCCAGCCACACGCCGAACGCCTGGCCCACATAACCCAGGAATGCCTGTATAAAGCAATGGAACTGGTTAAACCCGGTGCTCAGTTGGGAGATATTGGCCACATCATTCAGCAACACGCTGAATCGAACCACTACTCAGTGGTACGCGAATACTGCGGTCACGGTATCGGGGAAGGCTTCCACGAAGACCCACAAGTACTTCACTATGGTAAAGCCGGCACCGGTGTAACTCTTGAAGAAGGCATGATCTTTACCATTGAGCCGATGATCAATGCAGGCAAACGTCATGTAAAATTACTGAAACGTGACGGCTGGACTGTCGAAACGGTCGACAAGCGCCTGTCTGCTCAGTGGGAACATACTATTCTGGTCACCGCAGATGGCTACGAAGTACTGACCAAGCGCCAGGAAGAAAACTTCTGAATCTAATCTGATACAGGCTATAAGATGTCCGACACCCTTTTCGCTGCTGATGAATCTCTGTTCTCAGCAGCTGAATTCAGCACTGTACTGGCAGCTGCACCGTCACCCATCATTGCATTTAAGCAAACACTTAAAAAAGCTCAGGCACTGATGGATGAACGCTTCATCCAGGGCGAGGACATTCGAAAGCTCATCTACGGTCGCGCCTGGCTTGTTGATCAGCTTTTACTGCAAGCCTGGAACCTGTTCGACTGGCCGGATAACAGCGGCTTCGCCCTGATAGCCGTCGGCGGATACGGCCGGGGAGAACTGCACCCGCACTCAGATGTAGACCTGCTGGTGCTGCTGGATGCTACAGAAGATGAACAGATGCAGGCCAGCATCAGCGGCTTCCTCACTCTTCTCTGGGATATCAACCTGGATATCGGCTCCAGCGTACGTACGCTGGAAGAATGTTACCGGGAAGCAGAAAAAGACATCACCATTGCTACAAACCTGATTGAATCCCGCCTGATCACCGGCAATCAGGACCTCCACGATAAGATTTTTCACCGGGTCACATCCGGAGCCTGGAGTGACAAAGAATTCTTTCTCGCCAAGATTGACGAACAGAAAAGCCGTCACGATAAAACCAATGATACCGAATACAACCTTGAGCCGAACCTCAAGACCTCCCCTGGCGGCCTGAGAGATCTGCAAACCATCGGCTGGGTGGCCAAACGGCACTTCGGTACCACCTTCATCCACGATTTAGTTGATCATGGATTTGTGACCGAGTCAGAACTGGATACACTGGAAAAAGGCGAGCGCTATCTCTGGACGGTTCGCTACGCGCTGCACATGCACTGCAAACGCCGGGAAGACCGCCTGCTCTTTGATCACCAGCGTACCCTTGCCGACCTGTTTGGTTATAAAAACCAGGACGGCGCCCTCGCCGTAGAACAGTTCATGGTTAAGTATTACCGTGTAGCGAAAACCATGTCTGAATTCAACAACATGCTGTTACAGTATTTTGATGAAGTTATCCTCAGCGTCGGGGAAGAGCAGGTAATTGAACCACTGAACAAGCGCTTCAACTTGCATAACGGCTATATCAAAGCAGCTTATCCCAGTGTGTTTGAACACCATCCGTTTGCGATGATGGAACTGTTCGTTTTGCTGGCTGAAAATGAGCAGATAAAAGGGGTACGGGCATCCACCATCCGCCTGATCCTGAATAACCGTCACCGGATAGACGATGATTTCCGTAAAGATATCCGCAACATATCCCTGTTTATGGAATTACTGCGGGGCAACCTGAAAGTATCCACTGAACTGAAACGTATGAACCGTTTCGGCATTCTGGGGCGCTACCTGCCTGAATTTGGCGAAATCATTGGCCAGATGCAGCATGATCTTTTCCATATCTATACCGTTGATGCGCATACTCTGAAAGTCGTTCAGAAACTCCGTCAGTTCCGGCATACCGACAACAGCGAGCAATTCCCAATTGCTCACCGGATCATTAATCAAATCCCTAAAATCGAGCTGATTTACATCGCTGGCCTCTACCACGATATCGGCAAAGGCCGCGGCGGCGATCACTCCGAACTGGGAGCTGAAGACGTCAAACTCTTCTGTGAACGGCACCATTTAGGCAAATGGGATACCCATCTGGTCACCTGGCTAGTGCGAAATCACCTGCTGATGTCCATGACCGCACAGCGGAAAGACATTTCCGATCCGGACGTGATTCAGCATTTTGCCAAACAGGTACGCGATCTGGATCACCTGGACCACCTGTATATTCTGACTGTTGCCGACATCAACGCCACCAATCACACGCTGTGGAACAGCTGGCGGGCAGCATTACTTCGCCAGCTTTATTCAGACACCAAGATAGCCCTTCAGCGGGGGCTGGAAAATCCGATTAACCGGGAAGACCGGATCGAGCAAACCCAACATGAAGCCATGGTTCAGCTTCAGCGAAACGGCTGCGGCGGTATGGAAGTACTGAGTTTCTGGGAACACCTGGGGGATGATTACTTTCTTCGCGAGCAAGCCCTTAATATTGCATGGCAGACCCGCGCCATACTGGAGCACGGCGAGTCACACTTACCGCTGGTCAAAATGCATGAAACGTCCCGGCGCTCATTCGAAGGCGCAACGGAAGTCTTCATCTATATGTGTGATCAGCCAAACCTGTTTGCTGCGGCAGCATCCGCACTGGATCAGCTAAACCTGAACATTCAGGATGCCCGGATCATGGTAGCGGACAACAACCAGACGCTGAATACCTACACCGTACTAACGGCCGATAACCAGCCACTGACAGATAACGCTGCCCATCTGGAATACATTCAGCAAAGCCTGGTCAATGCGCTGAATAATCCTGAAGAATACCCGAATATCATTCACCGGCGCATTCCCCGTCAGCTGAAGCTATTTGCCAACCCTACCCGGGTAAATATCATCAACGATACTGACAATCATCTGACCACACTGGAAGTCATGACACCTGACCGCCCGGGCCTGCTAGCTCGCCTGGGACGCATCTTTATGACCCACGGCATCTCCGTCCGCAAAGCCAAAATTGCCAGCATTGGCGAGCGGGTAGAAGATTACTTCTTCATCAGCGATATTCAGGGCAACCCCCTGACCGATGAAGCCCTTTGCGACGCCCTGCAAAAAGACATCTGCCAACAACTGGATGAACACATTCAGGCCGAACAATAACCTGCGCATGCCCGCCTGCGGCAGCCAAAGTAAGGAATAAAAATGGATAAGCAACAACAAACTGAACTGGAAGCCGCCGCCTTCCGCCGTCTGGTTAAGCACCTGGACAACCGTAAAGACGTTCAGAACATCGACCTGATGATTCTGGCAGGTTTCTGCCGCAACTGCCTGTCTAAGTGGTATAAAGCTGCTGCCGATGAACAAGGCGTAGATATCAGCTATGAAGATGCCTGCGAACAGGTTTACGGCATGCCTTATGCAGAATGGAAAGCTAACCACCAGCAAAAAGCCACACCGGAACAGCTGGCAGCATTCGAGAAAATTCAAAAGCCGGCATAAAACCGTTCAGACACAAAAAAGGGCATGTCACCATCACTGCTGTCCCATAGTTAGGACAAAATAACAAAGCCTGAATCCAAGCGGGTAAAATGAAAGTGCAACCAAACACTTCAACCGCAAAGGATTCAGGCTTTGTCACATCATAACACTGCTTTTCATCAGCTTCTGCAACCTCTGTCCAGACATGAATTTGAAGCCTTAGCAAAGCAGCATCATAAGGGGCAAAAATTACGCTCCGCTTCTCGCTGGGATCAATTCATTGGCCTGAGCATGTCACAGCTTTCCTGCAGACAAAGCCTTCGCGATATAGAATCGAATTTACTTAGCCAGCAGAATAAGCTTTATCATCTTGGTGCAAAACCCATCGCCAGATCGACTCTGGCGCGGTTGAATGAACAACAGCCTTACGAGCTTTATCAGGCTGTGTTTTATAAATTACTGGCGCGTTGTTCTACGCGTTCTACAAAGCATTCATTCCGCTTTAAAAATCCACTCTATTCACTCGACGCCAGCGTCGTTGACTTGTCATTAAAAATATTTCCCTGGGCCAAATGCCATCAAAGTAAGGCAGCGGTAAAGCTTCATGTCGGGCTCAATAATGCCAGCCTCATTCCTGAGTTTGTTGCATTGGGCGACGGTAAAGAGAACGACATGGTTAAGGGACGAAAATTCAGTTTCCCCAAGGGAAGTATAGTGTCCTTTGATAAAGGCTACGTAGACTATGCCTGGTACGGTTCTCTGACAAAACAAGGGGTTAGCTTTGTTACCCGCATACGCCCCAAGGCGGTTTATAGCATTCTTAAAGATGCTCAAGTAAACCCAGACAGCCAGGTTATTTACGATCAGGTCATTCAATTAGACAGTGATCATGCTATCAAGCAAGGCGCGCCCAAGTTGCGTTTGGTGGGCTACGATTGCCCTGAGACCCACAAACACTACCGTTTTTTAACCAACAATTTTAAGCTGGCAGCCAATACCATTGCTGGAATCTATAAACAGCGCTGGGACGTTGAAATATTTTTCAAAACGCTCAAGCAAAATCTGAAGATCAAAGCCTTTTTAGGGACATCAAGAAATGCCATTTTGACGCAGATCTGGATCGCTATGATCAGTTATTTATTGCTGGCTTATGTTCAACACGGAGCTAAAAAAGGTTGGTCAGTTCAGAGAATGCTGCGTGTGGTACAGGTTAATCTTTTTGAGAAAAAGTCTCTCTTTGAACTGATAAATCCTTCGCCGCCTGATAAGCAAAAAAGGGATCCTCAGATGAGGATCCCTTTATGATCAAAAATTGTGGGACAGCAGTGATGTCACCATGCCCTTTTTTATTGACCGACCACTACTGACTGTTTCGCCAGACCCGCTGAACCTGATTCAGATCCACCTCCAAAATCGTAGCATAGACATCATCCTGAACCGGATAACTCTTCACGACCCGCGCACCACGGATAATTCCGGCAACCGCGCCCTGAAATGAATTACTCTGCAAAATCATATCCTGTACAGACGTACTGCCCGCCAGATGCTGACCATGTACAACCGCCGTCAACTCCCGATAGGCATCCAGCTTCGAAGCTTTAATCGCATTGAGGATTTTATGCTGCCGGTTCAGACCCGACTGCAAACTGATCGGTGCATACCCTGTTACCTGCACCCAGTCCGGCGGCAGAGGCGTGTCATCCACCCGCGGTGGCAAATCAGGCAACGCGCTGACAATATCCTTGGTGGATTCAACAAAGGTTTCACACCCCGCCAGTGATATCCCCAGTATTGTTACCAACAGGAACCGGGAAAACGTTTTGATCATAAAGGTCATTGCCCTCTCCCCTGGCCATTTTCGATAATCATGCCAGCTGAATCACTGGCCAGCGGATCATAGCCGGGAATTTCACCTTCCAGACGGGCAACTGACACATGGGACTGGCCCGTTGCCATTATCTGACGGGTTGTTGTATCAAGCACCCTGGCATTAATCACCAGGCCATCCGGATGACGGGCATAAGTACCGGTCAGAATATAATGAATCCGGAAACGGTTTCGGATTGAAGAAAGGTTATCCCGGGATAGTGGGTTCTTGACCGTCGTATTCAGACTGACGGCCCGGTAGTCCACCAGATTATAGCCATGCTGCTGCATCTGAAAAATCATACTTTCACTGAGCCGCTCGCCTAACCCGGCAGGGGTTGTATTCGCATCCAGATTTTTAAACGGAAGAATTGCGATCGGCAGCTTCTTAACCCGGTTCTTTGCCAGCCCGGTATCAATCTGTACCGCCATCTGAGCAACCACTTCGCTCATAGCATCTGTACCGTTAGAAGCAGCATCCACCATGACAACTTCCCGGGTCAGAGCTTCGCGTTCCGCCTGCACCGCTTCGGTCTGTGTTTCACGCAATGTCTGGGCGGCTTCCGGGCTGATACTGTCGAGCTGAATTTTGACAGTCTCATTCCCGGGAGTTGTACAGCCGGCTATCCCGATTATTATCAGACCTATAGCAAGTTGTCGTAAATATTTCATCAGCTGATCACATCTGCCATTATACGCTTTCAGGGAGTAGCAAAAATTACATCTGTATCGCCACAGATAAAACCTTTACTGCTGTCCGGATAAATTACCATAATTTTCTGCAGAGAATGCTATCTTATCCACCTGAATGACATATTCTCTACGCACATATGTACTGTATCGGTGATCTGACGCTTATGTTTAATCTGTTACGCGCAATTATTGCCACGTGTTTACTGGCATTCTCCGCTCTGGCAACAGCAATCACTGTTGAAGCTCAGGGGCAATCCATGATCTTTGATGGTGACCTGGATTCTGCACGGCAAAATGCAATCCGCAACGCCTCCCAGCAGGCAGCCCTCCAGGCCAGTGTTTTCGTTAGCAGTACCCAAAAAGTCACCGACGGTGTACTCAGCATCGACAATATGCAGATAAAAACTCTGGGACAGGTAAATGACATCGAAATCATTGATGAAGTCATCCGCAATCAGACCCTGCATGTAAGAATCCGGGCCAATGTAGAATACGAAGCAGATTGCAAAAACGGCGTACGCGCACAGGGCTATCTGAAATCACTGGCTGTTACTGCCTTTCCTTTATTAGCCCCCTCACAAGCGGTGCTTGGATCACTGGAAAATATCCAGTCAGAGTTCAGTACACAGTTAACCAACAATATTAATGAAAACACTCAGCTGACAGCCCGTAATGCAGGCCTGCTGACCCTGCATCCTGAGTTACAGACCGCTCCCTCCAGACAGCTATCTGCAGGTGCTATTACCACTGTATTACAGGAGCTCCAACAGTTAGATGTGCAGTATGTTATCTCCGGTGTGATTCGCGATATGACTATGCACGATCCGGATACCATTGCCCTTAAACGCAACATATTAGTGGATTTTTATAACCGTCAGGATTACCGCAGCAAACGGCATTTACGTAATCTGGTAGTGGATGTATTCATACATGATGGCTTCAGTGGCGCCCTTTTGTTCAGCAAACAATACGTCGTTGCCGGTCGCTGGAATCTGGCCCCGGAAGCCAAAACAGGATTTGGCAGTGCAGCCTACTGGAAACAGGATTACGGCCAGCAAACCCGGCAGCTGATCAGCCAGATTACTGACGACATTCAGACAGAATTACGCTGTAAACCCTTCGCTGCCAGCATTACCCGCACCGACGGCAGCTTCATCTGGTTTAATGCCGGCTCACAGGCAGGTATCAATGTTGGCGACCGTCTGAGTGTGTACCGTAAATCCAGCTTCTACACCAACGGTATCAGCGAAAACATCCAGCTAAGCAACACCCAGAGCAGTATCACGGTCACCGAAGTGCAGCCATTCTTTTCTGTTGGCCGCCTGACTCAGGAAAGTGCCACCTACAATATTCAGCCGGATGATGTGGTCATTACCCACTGATCAGCCACACCTGATACAAAAAAGCCGGGGCTGTTCAGCGAACACCCCCGGCTTTTTACCGTGTAAGCTACTTTTAGAACACTGAATTATTGCTGGGTACCGCGAATCTGTACTTCTACCCGACGGTTCTGAGAACGCCCGGCAGCAGTATCATTGCTGGCAACCGGATAACGCTCACCGTAACCCCGGGCCTGTAACCGCAAATCAGACACCCCTGTACTAGCCAGATACTGAGCAACCGAGGCGGCGCGGCGTTCAGAAAGCTCCTGGTTATACTCATAAGACCCGGTACTGTCAGTAAAACCATCCACATTGACGATCGTCTTATCAAATTTCACCAGCACTTTACCCACAGAGCCCAGTACACCATTGAAGCCCGGCGCGATGTTATATGAATCCGTCGCAAAGGTGATATTACCCGGCATAATCAGACGAATCTCATCACCGACCCGCTCAACCCGAACACCGGTACCTTCCAGCTCCTGACGCAGCAGCATTTCCTGCTGATCCATGTAATAGCCGATACCACCGCCGACAGCACCGCCGACCAGTGCACCGGTAATCGCGCCCTTGGTACGGTCACTTTTACTGGAAACAGCCGCGCCCAACACCGCACCGGCTAATGCACCGATACCCGCGCCTTTCGTTGCATTACCGGTTTTTTGCTCCTGCGTATACGGATCCAGCGTCTGACAACCTGCTAGCACCAGCGCACAGGCAAGGACAGTTAATTTCTTCATACATATACCTCAATATTCTTTCATGACCGGTCCGACCGGCTACGCCTCAGGCTGTGACTCCAACACAAGCAAATAATTCAGCGGCTTTTCACCAAATTACCATGCCTGATGTAAAAAACATGCACATCTGCCGGAATGCTAAAAAATTATAGTCGGGGAATATGAATAATTACTGAGTTTATGAAAATTCCCCTGCCTATCCCCTAGTCAGTACGTGTCACAACTTATAGAATCGTTCGGTAATATATTCGTAAGATTCTGTTCCGAGGAAAGTCCCTTGTCTCAACTCCCGGTTATTGTAGGTTTCGGCGGCATCAGCCCGGCCGGTCGCAGTTCCTTTCACCACGGTTATCGTCGCCTTGTACTGGACGAGCTGGATGAGACGAGCCGTGCAGAAACATTGTTAGACCTGGCCACTCTGATGGGGCTGGCGGGGTTTGAAAATGGCCATTATGTCGACAGCGAAGGCAAGCAACGTCCGGTAACAGAACTGGCTGAAAGCCTGGCTCAGCAGGTGCAGGACAACACCCTGATTCGCCGAATTGAGAGCGACTGCTTCGACATCAATAACGTAGTGTTTAACCAGCCAGCCAAGCTGAATACCTCTGAAACGGTTACGTTTACATTACGTAAACGCCAGATGCCCCAGCAAATCCCTGAAAACTGGCAGGTTAAAGAACTTAATGCCAATCAGGTTGAAGTGACCTTCAGCGGTGAGCTGAATACAATTCTGCCGGACACCCGCGGTGCGCAGGTCCGCACTGCCGGCCAGCTGCCTACCGGCTTTAAGCCAGGCACCCTGTATCAGTCCCGCAACCATCCCCGCAACCTGCAGATGACCGTATTCGGCGCATCCGATGCGCTCAACTCTGCCGGTATCCCATGGGATGTGATTGCCGATAGCGTCGCACCCGACCAGATTGGTGTATACGCCAGCAACTCGATTGGCCAGTTAGATGATCTGGGGTTTGGCGGACTGGTTAAATTCCCGTCGATCGGCAAGCGTACCACTTCCAAAAATATGCCACTGGGCTATGCACAAATGCCTGCGGATTTTATCAATGCATATATCCTTGGCAGTGTGGGCGTAACCGGTGGAGCACTGGGCGCCTGTGCAACCTATCTGTATAACCTACGCAGCGCGGTTAACGACATCCGCAGCGGCCGCCGTAAAGTAGTACTGGTCGGCGGCAGCGATGCGCCTGTCACACCGGAAATCATTGAAGGCTTCCGGGCGATGGGTGCACTGGCAGAAGATAAAGCCCTGCTGGCACTGGATAAGCTCAGTGAACTGAATGATGAAGATTATCGCCGCGCCTGCCGGCCTTTCGGCGACAACTGCGGCTTCACCATTGCTGAATCCTGCCAGTTCACGCTGCTGATGAGTGACGACCTGGCACTGGAACTGGGCGCACAGATTCACGGCGCGATCCCGGAAGTATTCGTCAATGCGGACGGCCATAAAAAATCCATCTCGGCACCGGGTATCGGTAACTACATCACCATGGGTAAAGCGGCTTCACTGGTCAAAACCATGCTGGGTGAAGACTCTTTACGCCAACGCAGCTTTGTGCAGGCCCACGGCACCAGCACCCCGCAAAACCGGGTGACTGAGTCCCACGTAATTAACGAAACCGCGAAAGCATTCGGCATTCCGGACTGGAAAGTTGCCGCCCTGAAATGCTATCTGGGCCACTCACAGGGCACAGCCGGGGGCGATCAGTTAAACCTGTCTCTGGGTGTTTGGGAACACGGTATCATCCCGGGTATCATCACCACCCCGGCATTCGCCGAAGACATTCATGCAAGTAATCTGCATCTGAGTAATCAGCATATGCAGGTAGGGACTGACGGTATGGACTCAGTGATTCTGAATTCGAAAGGCTTTGGCGGTAATAACGCCAGTGCCGTCATGCTGTCTCCGACCGTCACCACAGCTATGCTGACAAAGCGTCACGGCAAAGAAGCCATGGCCCGCTATCAGGACAAACTGGCAGACACGCTGAGCAGCGCAAAAGATTACGATGAACATTCCGTTAAAGGGTTGAGTAAACCTATCTACCGTTATGACCATAACGTTCTGACGGGTGAAGACTTACAGATGACCGACAGCAAAATTCAGCTGCCGGGATACGCCAACCCGGTTAATCTGAACATCGACAATCCGTTCAGCGATATGAGCGATAACTGAGCAAGACCTTAAACCGGCTGCTGAGCATCAGCAGCCGCGCTTCCCTCTTAATACCCCAGCTTCTTTCTGAATAACCCCGCCTTACGGCTTAAAATATCAAAACGGTTGTAAGCGTTACACAAGCTTATATTCTCTTCGACACCAATCGCCAGAAAACCGCCAGGCATCAGGGCATCTCCCAGTTTGTCCAGCACCCGGTTTTTCAGTACATGATCAAAATAAATAAACACATTGCGACACAGTATCAGGTGCGCTGATACATGATTAGGTTGCTGAACCAGGTCATGCCTTTCAAACGCAATCCGCTGCAGAATTGCCTTATCAATACGTAACTGGCCATCAACACCCGAGAAGTAATCCCGCAGCTCTTTGTTCCCGCCGGATGCCCGGTAACGTTCAGCCACTTCGTCATCAAATGCTCGTTTTAATACGCCGGACCGGGCACTTTCCAGCGCTTTAGGGCTAATATCAGTGGCATATAACTGAGTTCTTTCAAGCAACCCGGCTTCCGACAACAGAATCGCCAGGGAATAGACCTCTTCCCCCTCTGCACAACCTGCAATCCAGATCGATAACCGGGGAAATGATTGCAAATAAAGCAGCACATCATCCTTCAACCGCTTAAACAGCTCCGGATCACGAAACATAACCGAGTAGCTCACCGTCAGACGGTCAATCACGCTACGCCGGAACGCCTGATCATGGGCAACCAGAGGAATCAGTTCTGATATATGTTGCAGACCATGCTCTGCCAATACGTTATGAATCAGGCGAAGCAGTGAACGGCGCCCATACTGGCGTAAGTCATAGTCACAAAACCGGTACAGTGCCTCCAGCAGTAACTCAAGCTCATCCAGCTCCAATGTCTGTTTTGCTGAGTCCGTCACAACCCGGTCAGTAAATGCTAACGGGGCTGATCCGGTAAAACCGAATGAAGGCTTCATAACAGGTGCTGCATATGTGTCATCAGTACCTGTACATCCACCGGTTTCGACACGTAATCATCAGCACCGGCCTCCAGGCATTTCTCCCGGTCTCCGGGCATAGCATTAGCCGTCAGTGCGATGATCGGTAATTCGGTATAACGCCCGTCTTCACGGATTCTGGCAATGGTTTCATAACCATCCATCTCAGGCATCATAATATCCATCAGAACAACTTCAATATCGTCAGTATCGTCCAGCAACTCCAAGGCTTTAAGACCACTTGGAGCAATGTGCACGGTCATCTTCTGCTGACGCAACACTTTCGCCAGCGCGAAGGTATTTCGCATATCATCATCAACCAGTAATGCAGTGCGCCCCTGAAGATCCGGCTGCTTCTCAGGCTCTTCTGAACGTTGTGGCAAATCAGCGACCGGAGCAGAGACAACAGCATTGACCTCTGCATGTTCATCCGAGCTCACATCATTCAGAAACTGATAAACTTCGCTGAGCAGCCGCTCTGGAGAACGGGCCGACTTAATAACGATCTTATCGGTATACTGGCTCAACTCCAGATACTCATCATTGGTCAGCTCTTTACCGGTATGCACAATAATTTGTGGCAGCGTCTCCTGCGGTAAATCACTCAGGGCCCTGAGTACTTCAAAACCGGTCATATCCGGCAGCCCCAAATCAAGAATAATTGCCACATACTTTTGCCGGGTAACCGCGTCCAGTGCTCCGTTGCCGGTATGTACAAAATCCAGCTCCAGCTGATCCTGCTTAAGCAAGCGCTGCAAGGCGAGACTGCCCGCGGCATCATCCTCAACAATCAACAGGCGGGATTTTTGTGTCTGGCTAACGCCATACATCTGATGCAGCACATCGACAATTTGTTCTTTACTGACCGGCTTAACCAACTGACTGTCTGCGCCACGCTGGCTGAGGTCAGCCAGATTATCCAGTGCGCTCATAACATGTACCGGAATATGCCGGGTGGCGTCATCCGCCCGTAACTGGCTGATGACATCATCACCGTCCATACCCGGCAGCATATAGTCCATTACAATGCCGGTTATCGGATATTGTTTCGCCAGTACCAGCCCGGTTTCACCGTCCCCGGCAACCAGCGCCTGTACGCCCTGCTGATGGCAGGTCTGATACAGTATTCTGGCAAACTTTGGATCATCCTCAACGATCAGGAACAGCGGGCGACTGTCATCCAGACAATGCCGGTCATCGCCATTCAGATCCTCTACCCGGTGTAATGAAATCTCCGTCAGATCAGCCGTTTCAGACATCGCCTCAGCGGTCACAGCAACCTGAGGCTTCATCGCTGCTTTAGCCTGCACTGCACTTTTTCGCTCTGGAATCCGCAGGGTAAACGTACTGCCTTCTCCCGGTTTACTCTGCACATCAATCTCGCCCCCAAGAAGACGGGCCAGCTCGCGGCTGATCGACAGACCAAGACCGGTGCCACCAAATTCCCGGGTGGTTGAACCATCGGCCTGCTGGAAAGCTAAAAAGACATTCTCCTGCTGATCATCAGCAATGCCGACACCGGTATCTGAAACAGCAATCATCAACCAGTTACTCCCGGAAGGCTCAGGCTGCTGGCTGAACCGGACGCTCACGGCACCTTCAGCGGTGAACTTCACAGCGTTGCCGATCAGGTTCGTGAGAATCTGCTCCAGACGCACATAATCACTGACAAAACGTTCCGGCACCCCGGCTTCGCGGGTAATGGAAAAACTGATGCCTTTATCCGTTGCCAGCGGTGTAAAGCGATGATTAAGGCTGCGAATCAGGCGGGTCAGTTCAATGTCTTCATCATTGGCCAGCATTTTACCGGCCTCAACTTTCGACAGATCCAGAATGTCATTAATCAGCTTCAGCAGATGCTTACCACTGTCCTGAATCACATCGGCTGATTCAACCTCATCCGCTGACAGGTTTCCCTCATCATTACTGGCCAGTGAACGTGCAAGAATCAGCAAACTGTTAAGCGGAGTGCGTAATTCATGGGACATATTTGCCAGAAATTCAGACTTATACCGGCTGGTTTGCTCAAGCTCAGTAGCCTTTGTCTGAATATCTTTCTGTGACTGCTCAAGAGCAATTTTCTGAGCTTCCAGATCACTGCTTTTAGAACGCAGTGACTCATTCATAATGCGCAGTTCTTCCTGCTGTGTCTGCAGCTCTTCCGAAAGATTTTGTGAATCTTTCAACGCCACACTCAGGGTATTTCGGGTAGTGACGTTTTCAAAAGCAATGCCCAGAGGCTCACGTAAAGCCTCCAGCAAAGTAACAACGGACTCAGCCGCCTGATTCAGAAACCCTAGCTCAATTACGCCGCGTAATTCATTACGAAACGAAAAAGGTACCAGCACCAGGCTGTGTGGCTCTGTCTGACCACACCCGGATGCCAGGGTCAGGTAGCCCATCGGCACATCATGAATAACAACCACTGTATTTTCAGCTGCCGCCTGACCTACAAGTCCCTGTTTAAGCTGATAGCGTCTGTTCTCACGACCAATATCCAGATGGGCAAATACAGCTACACGCTCAAGTATTCCCTGTCCGTCATCCAACTCATCGTCCCGCCACAGATACAGGCCCCCAGCCTGAGCACTGACGTACCGGGCCAGCACCTGCAAAGCCATCTCAGACATCACATCGATGTTCCGCTCCTGACGCAACACCTCACTGACAGACACCATCCCTTCCTGTAGCCATGCCTGCTGCTGACTCGCTTCACTGGCCTCGCGCAGATTAACCGTCATCAGCTGCAGCGCATGATAAACACTGCCTTCCGGAGGACTCTCCTTAAATGTCAGGTCAAAATTGCCACCGGATATAGAATTAGCAATCTGATTCATTTTGACCGGTTCACCGCCCAGCGGCTTCAGTACAATTCGCACCAGCAACCAGGAAATGCCCAAAGAAAACACTAACAATGCGACGGCCATAATTTTCAGAACCAGCAACAAACTGTCACTGCGCCCCAGAAACCCCTCCACCTCACCGGACGTACGCGTATCCAGTAAAACAAAGAACTCATCCAGCGGTCGCATAATCCGCTCTTTTTCCAGATGATAATCACGGTTATGCAGTAACTCGGTAGCCACTTCCAGATCCGGCTCACCGGAAAGGGTAAAATCCCCCTGCGCATCCGGGTATTGCCCGACGATGGCATGCATCGCAATTTCTTCCGTCCGTACCAAACCGTTAGAATTAACTTCCGCCTGTGCCAGCTTCTCCAACTCTGCCTCACCAAAACCCGCTTTTTCCATCAGCCTGTGCAGCGACTCCGTCTGTCCGTCCCGGCGGGGCGCTACATCACGGGCAGCAAAAAAATCCCAGTAAATACGTTCATACGCTTCCGGGCGGGGCTTTTTGCCTTCACGGATATCGAGCACATCATGGTAATACTGCTGATAACGCTCATCGCCGGTAATCGCATAAGTTCTGGCAAACCGGGTCAGATCATCAGAGCTTTGCCGCAGCTGATCAGCCAGCAGATAGGAGTGATAACGGTTTTCGTAACTTTGAATGAGCTCTTTCTGGTTCGTAAACACCAGAAAAACCACTGCAACCAGGCTGATGGAAAACAGCAACATCGTAATAAACGTTGTCAGTATTAGCCGTTTAATTGTCATGATATTCAGATCCGTCTTAATAAATGCTGTTCTTGTTGCTTGCCGGGCAATAACACACTACTGCTGCGTTACAACTGTTAACGACTGCACTGCAAATATTCGATAAACTCCTGTTGTGGCAATGGCGGTGAAAAATAATACCCCTGCGCCATGTCACACCTCTCATCTCTGAGGAAATGCCATTGCTGCTCGGTCTCCACACCTTCAGCAATTACTTCCAGCCCCAGTGCGTGCCCCATCGCAATAATGGCCTGCACTAATGCAACACTTTCCGTATCTTCCGGAATCCCGGCGACAAAGGTACGGTCAATTTTGATTCGGTTCACCGGGCAACGTTTCAGATACCCCAGCGCAGAATAGCCTGTTCCGAAATCATCGATTGAAAGGCCAATGCCCATCTGGCGAATTTTCTCCAGCCGGGCATCCACATCTCCGGTATTCGACAACAACAGACCTTCGGTAATTTCTATGGCGGTTTTATCTGCCGCCAGTGAACCGCTTTCTAACAGGCTGATCAGCTCAGCACACAAATTATTATCATTAAACTGCAGTGCCGACGCGTTAACACTGAAAGCAATCCCCGGACACTGCTGCATAGTTGCAACAGACTGACGCAACACCCAGATTCCCAACTGCTGAATCATTCCACAGTTTTCAGCCACCGGGATAAATTCCGCCGGGGACACACGGCCCAGATCGCTGCTATTCCAGCGTAATAAAGACTCCGCCCCCACAGGTAAACCGTCGTGAATATTCACGATTGGCTGATAAAACACATCCAGTTCATCATTACTCAGTGAATCCTGAATATGCCGCTCCAGCAACAACCTGCGCTGTAAACTTTTATTCAGATCATCCGTATAAAAACGGAAAGTATTTTTGCCGGCATCCTTGGCCAGATACATAGCAGCATCTGCCCGTTTGATCAGAGTATCACCATCCGTGCCATGATCCGGAAATACAGAGATCCCAATGCTGACTCCGGCACTCAAATCATTTCCTTCCCAGCAGAAAGGCAACTGAGCCTGTGCCGTCAGCTGTCGGAGCCGGTTGGTCAGGGCAAGTGAATCCGACAAATCCGACAGCAGAATAATGAACTCATCCCCCCCGTAACGGGCAATCACATCAAAACTGCGGATCTGTTCACGAAAGCGGTCAGCAACATCCCGGAGAAAAGCATCCCCCGCTTCATGGCCAAGTTCATCATTAATGCGTTTAAAGCCATCAAGGTCTAAAAACAAAACGGCGAATTTTTCTTTAGTACGGGTCGTGCGGTCGATCAGCCGCTCAATTTCAATGTGCAACTGGCGGCGGTTTGGAAGGTGGGTCAGGGCATCATGCTGGGCAAGGTATTCAATTTCTTTTTCAACTTCACGGCGGCGGGATATTTCCTGTTCAAGGCCAAACCGCAGGGTCCACATGTTCAGAAAGATGTGTATTTTCGACAGCAGAATATCCGGATTCACCGGCTTCTGAATATAATCAATTGCCCCGGCACTGTAGCCCTTCAGGCGTTTTTCTTCATCATTCTGAAATGCGGTAATAAAGATGATAGGAATATGGCGGGTTTCTTCCATTTCACCCAGTAACTGAGCGACTTCAAAACCGTCCATCCCCGGCATGTTCACATCCAGAAGGATCAGTGTGACATGCTCTTCCAGCGCCAGCGCCAATCCGTTATTGCCGGAATCAGCAGTCATTACTTCAGCCGCTATATCTTTTAACAACACGCGCATTGCTTTCAGGTTTGCATGTACATCGTCAATCACCAATATTTTGGGTATGACTGTTTGCATACTTCCCATTACTCAACCCCTTGCGATACAACTTTTGCTTAAATTTTTATAAGGGAAGTATCCTTTTAACTTCCCGAAAATCTTACAAAACCTGCATCCATGCAAAAGATCTGACTGTCCATCCAAAAAGTTTGCAGAGTGAAGAAAACTGCACGTCCACTCTTGCGCGTTAAATACAACGGTTAATAATCCTAACGCCCATTCGGCCCGAAACTTTAATAAGAGCACAGAAAGATACACAAACGAAATCTTAGTCACTCATTCCGAGCATTCAAATATATCTTACAGAAAGTGCCACTCCGTCAACGTTCATATCCGAAAAAGACAGCGTACATTCTGCGAGGTAACATCAGCAATCTCACCCACAGTAAGGTTCCGCAACTCAGCTAAAACCGATGCTACCAGCGCCGTCCGTTCTGGGTAATTCGTTTCCCCCTGATAACCACATAACGGCATATCCGGCGAATCCGTTTCCAACACCAGCGCTTCCAGCGGTAAACGGGAGAACGTCCGGCGAATTTTTCTGGCACGCTCATAGGTAACACTCCCTCCAACCCCCAACTTAAACCCCAGCCGGATATATTCCAGAGCCTGCTGTTCGCTACCACTGAACGCATGAACGACACCACCCCGTCCGGGCGCCATACGCCGTAACTGCTGCAACATCAGATCGTGAGCCTTGCGGACATGCAGAATAACCGGCTTATCATACTCAACGGCTAACTCCAGCTGGCGGTTCAGAATATCCAACTGCCGTTCAACATCGTTGCCGGACTCATACAGATCCAGGCCGATTTCACCCACTGCTACGATATCCGTCGTATAGCGGGCAAAGTAATCCGATAAATCAGACAGCGATGCTTCACTGTCAGGGTCAAGAAAACAGGGGTGAATCCCCAATGCAGGATAAATATGCCGGTGCTGATCTCCCAGTGTCATAACAGCCTGCCAGTTAGCCCGGTTTACCCCCGGCACAATAAACTGACAAACACCGGCACCTTCTGCCCGCTGTAATACATCTGACAACTGAGACGCCAGGACCGGAAAATCCAGATGACAATGGCTGTCGATCATTTTCACGCAACATACCCTGAGTTAATAATTTGCTTAATCATAGGCTGAATGACAGACATAAAAAAACCGCTACAACCTAAAACTGTAGCGGTTTTCTTTCGCTTTCGGGCTTAATGTTCCCGGGTCGCCCGGAACTGCAAATCAGGCCAGCGTTCTTCTGTCAGGCTCAGGTTAACCCGGGTCGGTGCCAGATAGGTCAGCAAACCGCCGCCATCCAGCGCCAGGTTATCCCCCCCCTTGCGGCGGAACTCTTCCAGCTTACGTTCATCATCGCACTCAACCCAACGGGCAGTCGCCACGCTGATCGGCTCGTAAATACACTCAACTTTGTACTCATCTTTAAGCCGGTAAACAACCACCTCAAACTGCAGCTGACCAACAGCTCCAAGAATCAGATCATTTTTATTGATCGGCTGGAATAACTGCACCGCCCCTTCTTCAGACAACTGCTGCAAACCTTTCTGTAGCTGCTTCATCTTCAGCGGATCTTTCGCCCTGACCCGACGGAACATTTCCGGAGCAAAGTGTGGGATGCCGGTGAACTTCAGCTCTTCACCTTCCGTAAAAGTATCGCCAATCTGGATAGTACCGTGGTTATGTAAACCGATAATATCTCCGGACCAGGCTTCTTCCACATTCGAGCGGTCACCCGCCAGGAAGGTAACCGCATCAGCAATCTTCACATCTTTTTTAATGCGCACGTGACGCATCTTCATGCCCTTGCTGTAACGGCCTGAACAGACCCGCATAAAGGCAATACGGTCACGGTGTTTCGGGTCCATATTTGCCTGGATCTTAAACACGAATCCGGAGAATTTTTCTTCGTCCGCAGGCACTTCACGGGTCAGCGCGGCACGGGACGCCGGCGCCGGTGCAAACTCAACAAAGCCATCCAGCATTTCACGGACACCGAAGTTAGACAATGCGGTACCGAAATACACAGGCGTCTGGCGGCCGGCCAGATACTCTTCCAGTTCAAATTCATGGCTGGCACCGCGCACCAGTTCGATTTCTTCCAGAAAATCATCGTACAGATCGCCCAGCAATTCGCGGGCTTCGTCCGACTCAAGACCCTTCACCTGAATGTCATCAGGAATAATATTGCCCTGCCCAGGAGTAAACACATGAACGATATCCGTATACAGGTTGTACACCCCACGGAAATCCTTACCCATGCTGATCGGCCAGGTAATCGGTGCCGCCGCAATCTTCAGAACCTCCTCGATCTCGTCGAGCAGATCAATCGGATCACGGATATCACGGTCCATCTTGTTAACGAAAGACAGAATCGGTGTATCACGTAAACGACACACCTCCATGAGTTTGATGGTCCGGTCCTCGACACCTTTCGCGCCATCGACCACCATCAGCGCCGAATCGACGGCAGTCAGTGTCCGGTAGGTGTCTTCCGAGAAATCTTCGTGACCCGGCGTATCCAGCAGATTAACAATGCGGCCATTATGGGGAAACTGCATCACAGATGACGTGACCGAAATCCCCCGCTCCTGCTCCATGCTCATCCAGTCAGATGTTGCATGACGATCCGCCTTTTTGCCTTTTACAGTACCGGCTTTCTGGATCAGGTTACCGAACAGCAACAGTTTTTCAGTAATGGTGGTTTTACCGGCATCGGGGTGCGAAATAATCGCAAAGGTCCTTCGAGACTCAACTTCGTGAAGAAGGGCAGAATTAGACATGGATGGGAATCTTCCGGGTTAGCGACGGCCGCACTCACAGAGACAATCAGAGGGATCATCTGTCAGCCGTTTTGTTAATCATGATTGGCGGCTATTTTCGCTGATCTTCAATCTATAAACAATCTCATTAACAGACTAACTCGGGCATTGAACAAATAATGAACAGATTTATTCATATTTACTTAAATCAACCTTGTTAATGCAATTGATAATTATTACTATTTAAATCATTAAAACACATTTGAAGGTTTTGTATATGAACGCAGCAACAGCGTCTCAATGGCTGATCGATCAGCGTTACCTGAACTGCAGTCAATCTGAGATGGGCACCTGGTGTAAAAAATCACTGCCCGTCGCCAGGGGGAAAACCGAGTTTCTGACAGGCCATATCTGCCCTGATATCTCCTGCACACTGAGTAACTGTATGTTCAGTCAAAATTTTGAATCCAACATACGTTACAACAAAGCAACAACGCTGCTCATTTTTGGCCTCAAGGGCTATAGCGACTTTCGCTTTGCTGACAACTCCCAGACATGCACGGTGAGAGAAGGAGACGTCTGGCTTATCAACACCGGCGGCACCGAAATTTGTCGCCACACCCCGGCAGGTATTCACGCCAAAATGTCGGTCATCAAATACTCCACCGAACGCATCAACAGTGCATTCAAAGCTTCAGACGATATCTGCATGCTGATTTCACACAATCAGATGATTCGCTTAGGTCATCAGGAATCACCGGATCAGTGGATTTCAGATCTGGTCAATAACCCGATGCTCTCAGCCACCGACAGACTTCTTGCCGAAGCCAGAGCCCTGGAACTCATTGCGCGCTGGATCTCTCCGGCACAGCCGGAAACAACGGTAGAAGAACCGTCTTTACAGGCTGTGACCGACTTACTCATCAGAGATCTGGCACATCCGCCCTCCCTGTCAGAATTAGCCCGGGAAGCCGGTATGAGCCACGCCAGACTTAACCGTCAGTTTAAAAAGCACTACGGCGCGACGGTATTCGACTGGCTAAGAAGTTACCGGATGCAACGGGCCTGTACGTATCTGCGGGACCCACAACGCTCCATTACTGATATCGCCTTCCAGTGCGGCTTCAGCAGCGCCAGCCACTTTGCACAGTCATTCAAAAAACAATTCGGTCACTCCCCCTCCGAATACCGTGACCCGGAACCCAACAGTTAGCCAGGCACGGAAACCACCTGCCCGGTTCGCTTCAGCATATAAATCCCGTATATAGCCAGTAACGCAAATAAAATACCCGCCAGCAAATACGGTAAGCGCATATCAAAATCATAAAGCAGTGAGCCACTGACCGGCCCTAAAGCAAGCCCGGCCCCCTGACACATACCATTGATGCCGGCAATTTTGCCTTGCTGATGGCTATCTGCCGCCAGACTTAACAACGCCAGATTACCGGGTAACAGCATTCCTAATCCCACCCCTAACAACATCATCACTGCCAGCAACATAAACGGCGAAATGACGATAACAGCCACCAGCAATGCCAGTGCAATCAGACACGCGCCGGTAAGACGCAGTTTTTGCGCTGACCATTTCAATCTGACAACCAGACCTCCCTGAGTCACGATCATCGCGATCATCGTCGCCATCATGATGGCACCGGTAAATTGCACAGACTGATGTGATGCCATGGCAAAACCGTCCTGTAACCGCCAACTGGTGATTTGCTGTAAAGCACTGTACATAGTGAGCCCAAGCAACGTGGTAAAAAGATAAGGTAAAACCGCTTTCAGAGGTAATGCTGTCTGTACGGCCTGCTTTTCAGTCTGTCCTGTCTCCTGAAAATTAAAGACCAGTACGACCACCGACATCGACAACATTGCAGCGACACACAAAAAACCAGCGACCAGATAATGGCTGCCTGACAGCAGTGCCAGAAAACCACCGGCAATGGTACCCAGACCAAAGGCTGCGCCCATAAATCCCATTCCGCGCGCACGCCCTTCCCGCAGGGTCAGGTCAGCAATAACAGCCTGCGCTGCCGGCTGAACCCCGGCAGACAATGCCGTATGAACAACTCTGATGGTCAGCAGAGTCAGAAAAAGCCATTGCACCGTCATAAACAACTCTGAACGGACACCGATCACCAGTGCAAGCACAACACTGGAACATGCAGAAACGATCAGACCTGTCAGGATTACCCGACGCCGCCCCCACGACTCACACAACCAGCCCCAGCCAGGAGCCGCCAGCATCATCACCCCCGCAGAAATACTCAAAACCAGACTGGAATCCAAATCCGTCAGCTTCAATTCACGGCCCAGCGCAGGGAAGGTAATCGTAAAATAAGCATGCGCTGCTGCATTCACAAGCAGCGCAAAAAATAACGGTAACGCAAAACGAAGACCTGACTTCTGACGTCCATCCGACTGAGGCATACACACTTCCTGCAACAATTTATATCGCTCCGAAGTGTGACAGAAGGCAAGGCATCTGAATGTCGAATGGCGAACAAAAAGCCATTAAATACAGAACACATACGGGCCAGGCAGTCTTTTCTGTACCGCAACCGACATCTGTCAGGTCTGAATCAGGGACTACCACAAGGTATCGATTTTACCGTCCAGCAGAGCGGCAGATAACAAGAGAAAAAAGTATCCCCAGGGGGTTTCAGCATGTCCCTGCTTACCACCGGCAAGTTGTGTATAACAACCGGTGAACCGAATCCCTTCATGTTCAGCCCCGGACAGCGTTTCATCACCCATAACACTCTGGCAGAGCTTTTGACCGGATTCCCACCACTGCGGCGATGTATCCTGTCGGGAAAACAACAACATCGCTACAGCAGCAATCAGGCACGCCGACGGATCGGTCTGAGACTGACTGTCCGCAGGCCTGTTGAAACAGATACCGGTGCCTCTGGAACTGAGCCAGTATTCCAGCGCCTCCCGTGCAGCAACCTTATACTCTGCCCCCCACTGAGCAGACGCTACAACCAGTCCCAACATGCCCCAGGCCTGCCCTCTGGACCAGTCTCCGGGCTCCTGACAACGCCACTGGCCGTCAACGTTCAACATCGCACTGCTACAGGCTCCTGCTGAAAACCCATGCTTTAAATACACATCCGTATGCCGTCTGGCTAAGCGAACCAGACGGTTATCACCCTGCCCGGACAGCAATAAGATAACCGCCGCAAGGGAATCTACCGAAAAGGATGCCTTACCATTGTCACCGCCGCCTAACGCGCTCCCCAATGGAATACACTGCAAACCTGAATCAAACTGAACGGCCAGTTCACTGGCCGCCCGCTGACATAACCAGTGACTGTCATCAACCGCATATTCCCGGCACCAGCGAAGCGGGCACTGGCAGCCAAACGCAAAAATCATACTGCTGTGAACTGACTCAAGCGATAACTTCGCCTTTAGCTTACGGCTCCAGAAAAGCGCCCGTTCAGCACTGGCAGGTTGCTGACTGAAGACATACTCCAGCCCCCAGCAGCCGGCCCAGAAACCGCCGACCCACGAACCTCCCGGCGAACATTGCCAGCGCGTCTGATCACGCCCAGCAAAAAGAGGGAAATCCCCACCGGCCTGAGCCTCTATACTCTGCAGCCGCAACCCCACAGATTCGGCCAGTGCTGTACCTGAATACATAAAGCCTCCTGGCCTTACTGCTGAGCATAACGTTCGATTAACTGACGTCCCACCGAACTGATCAGAGCCTCGTCAGACCCATCAAGTATCCGGGTTGTCCGTGCCGTCCGGTAAATACCCGACAAAGGCGACTCGTCACTGACCCCCTCAGCCCCATAAATCTGTACAGCAGAATCTGCCGCCAGACACAAAGCATGTGACGCGGCCACTTTAGCCATATTCACTTCCACATCACACTCAGCATTCAGATCCACCAGCCGGGCTGCTTCCCGGAGTAAATGCCGGGCAGAAATAATGGCTTCATGCACATCGTAAACGTGCTTGCGAACCAGCTGTTTACGGGCCAGACCTGCCCGCTGACAACGGTCAGACAGCAGCCGGTCCAGCATCAGCTCATAGCTGCGCCGGGCCAGACCAACCCAGTGAGCAGCACGTAACACCCGCCCCATTCCCAGACGGCTGCGCATCAGCATGACACCTTCTCCGGGCGCCCCCAGAATATTATGTTCAGGTACCCGCACAGCGTTAAAGTGCATTTCGCCCTGTCCCTGCTGACGTCCCATCACCGCAATCGAACGGTTCACTTCAAAACCCGGGCTGTCTGTCGGCACCAGTATCATCGACAGTGCTTCTCCGGGGGCTGCCTCAGAATCCGTTCTGACCAGTACCGTTACAAAATGAGAACTGCCGGTATTACAGATAAACCACTTTTTCCCCTGAATGACCCACTCACCGTTATCCAACCGCGCCCGGGTAGAAATATGCGCCGGTAATGACCCACAATGATCAGGTTCTGTCATTCCATAACTGGGTATTGCTTCACCCCGTATCAGAGGCTCAAGAAATTGCTGTTTCGCCGGGCCTGAAGCAAACCGGAGCAGCATATGCGCATCCAGCGCTGAATGACTGGCAAACAGCGTTTGGGAAAACTCCGTCCTGCCTTCTTCCTCAGCCACCGGTAAGTACTCTTCCAGGCTTGCCACCCGACCACCACACTCAGCGGGATAGAACATACCCCGTAAGCCACCTTCTCTTGCTGCACGGCTCAAAACCTTCAATTGCTCACGGGCTTCATTACCGCCTTTATTCAGCTGCACTTCACAGGGCAACACCCGGGAATCAACAAACTCACGGACACGGGATGCAAGCTGCTCTGCCGATGCATGCTTTGGCATTACCGGCTCTGCTAACGGATTCATGCAGCACCTCCGGCCAGCGCGTTCGTTTCAGTTTCACTGTTACACGGCACGTCAGGTGCGAGCCATCCCAGCTCCCCGGTCATCTGTTTTTTATCCAATTTGCCGGCAGGGCTCAGAGGCATCTGGCTGAAGTACGATAAAAACTCAGGTAACTTATTCACTTCCAGACCACGGTCAGTCAGATAGCCTGTAATCTGCGCCAGCGATAACCGTTCTGCGCCCGGCTTAAGGCTCAGACAAATACAAATACGGTGTCCCAGATCCGGATCAGCAACCGGTACACAGGCCGCGCTGACCACATCCGGATGAGAGGTTGCCAGATTCTCAATCTGAACCGGGCTGATATTTGTGCCACCACGGATAATGATATCTTTCTTGCGACCGGCAAGTACCAGATACCCCCGGGTATCTATAAAACCAAGATCACCGGTGTACACCCAACCCTGGCTATCCCGGTAACGCGCATCTAACTGCTCGGCATTCACATACTGCATCGGGCTTAACGGGCCCCGGGCTGCAATTTCACCGATACTGCCCTGGGGCACATCTTTATGCAGATCATCAACGATACGGATGTCACATACACCGGGGTTCGGCCGGCCAACACTGTAGCTGACCACATCCAGCCCTTCGTTCAGTAAGTTATGACAATTAACCCCGTCAGCAGACCCGTACAAACTGATAAACCCACAGCCAAATGCCTGCATACAACGATCGATAGTAGTTTTATCAATCAGTGACCCGCCACTGATAATCGCCTGCAGGCTACTCAGATCACAGCCAGTCAGACTCTCAGCCGCTAACATTCGCTGGAACATGGTAGGTACACCCAGCACATAAGAAGGCCGAAACCTTTCGATGGCCTGTAAAACAGCGTCAGGATCAAACTTCGGCAACACCACAACCGATCCGCCCAGCCAGCACAAAATTCCAAACGTCGCAGTCGAACCGAATGAAGAGCCCAGAGGAATTAAGTACATCCCCCTGAATGTCTTCCCGTCATTATGAATGCGCTGTAAAAAGCGCCCCCTTCCACCAATCAGGGCATTATGTGAATAAGCAACCAGCTTCGGCTCCGACTCCGTACCCGAAGAAACCAGCATACGTACCGGAGAATCCGGACATACCTCCGGCAATTCATCATCATGGACAGGCGAATCCGCGAACATTTCATCCAGTGATAACCAGTTGTTTCTGCGGTCACCGTTCGCTATCAGAAAACGTAAACTCAGAGCTTTTGGCCTGATTGACTCAACCATTTCACAGAAATCGATGCCGCCAAATTCAGGTTCAATAATAATTGCCCGGGCACCGGAATTGCGCAGCAATGCTTCAATATCCAGCCGGCCACGGCCCGGCGGGAAGGGCGCCACCACACCGCCTAAAGCAGCAACCGCCAGATCAATCGCACAACTGCGCCAGCTGTTGCTCAGCTGATACGCAACCGTATCGCCCGGAACAATGCCCAAACGCTTCAGGCTGTTAGCCAAACGACGCACCTTATCCAACAGCTGTGCATAACTGAGCGTCAGTTCCGGCGACAGTACTGCCGGGGTATCAGGCTGTGTTGCGGCATGTTCACAAAATAGCGCATAGACGGTTTTGTCAGGATAGGTTCCGTCGGTAACCCATTGTGCCCGCAACTCGGCAGGCACCAGATCAATAATTCCGGCACTGTTCATGTAAAACTCCAAGGGGATTTAATTTGCAGATAGTCTTCCTGACGAACACAGCCCCGGATGGATGGGTCTGTTGCCAGATCAGGCAAGTTCTCAATGATTTTTGCTGCAGCCAACTGATTTAGCTGACACTGCTGCAACCAGTATTCACCGCTCTGAAGGGCAAAGACCGTCACCGGATCGGATTCACCATGTACCTTAGCCAGAGGCGATATCAGATCCGAGATCTGCGCCCTGCTGGCAGTGATCATAAGCCAGCCATCAAGGGTGGCCATTCGCCAGTCATCCGGGCACTGCGTCTGGTTGCTGTCCGGTTTGTATATCTGCGCCAGTGATTGAGCACATAGCAGGTTAGCCGCCCCCAGAAGTGACGTTTCTACCTTGCCTGCCCGCTGCGTGGATTCGCGCATCAACAGACCGGCAACAACACCCTGCGCAGCAACCGCACCTCCCAGCACATCCAGAACCGTAAACAGCGAACCACCCTTCAGCCCGGACGCGTTGGCTATTTCTGATGCAACGCCTGAGTATGCCTGCGCCATAAAATCCGTCCCTGGAATGGTTGTATCATCCATAAACCTTCCCCATCCGCCGGCGTATCCATACACCAGTCCGGGATTAACCTCGGCAAGATGGCGATGATCCAGCGCCAGCTCATCTGCCTTATCAGGCGCCCAGTTATGTATAAACCCATCAGCCTGAGCTACCAAAGCAGCAATTTGCTGACGCCCTTCCGATGTTTTGATATTGACCTCCTGTACCTGTTTCAGGCGGTTCAAGGCCGAAAAGCGGGCTGAACAACCGGCAACCACCGGCGGCATACCTCTTAACGGATCACCGCCCGGAGGTTCCAGACGAATCACATCAGCCCCGAGCATGGCCAGAATATGCCCGGCCAGCGGCCCCTGAATGCGCCGGCAGGACTCTATAACCTGCATACCATCCAGTGGCAGCCCCGCCGCACTGACAGGTGCCGATGGAGAACAAGCCTGCCATTCGCTGAATGCCCAGGGGCCTTGCTGCCAGGACAACCGGGTTGTGTCTTTGCCAGCCTGTGACTGCAGACTGTTTACCGGACACATGCTCATTCCGGTTTCATCGCACAGCCCCTTAAGCACTGCATACTCATATTCCCCGGTCGCCGCAAACAGCGTCTCTGGCAACGGCGAAACAGCCCGGGCATACCGTAGCTGAAACGCTTTCCAGGCTTTACCGGCTATATCATCTTCAACGCCTAAGCGCTGCCAAAAACGAAGCCAGGGGGACGCATCCAGCGCTTCCAGTTCAAATAACACGCCATCAGAGGATTTAAACGGAGGGCGCAAAAATACCGAACAGTGCCCCGGCAGCAGATTAAAATCCGGCGCGCCGCAAGTAGCATCTGCAATATACTGACCGGTCGCCGTCAGCGCAGACCCCAGCAGGGATAATTCAGCCCGCTGAATCTGCTTGCCCCTTCGCTGCCCGGTCTGTAGAGCCATTAGCCCGGTGATGCCGGTCACTGCCGCCAGCGTCATGGCATAATCCAGCCCCAATGGCCGTGCTTCCCTGGCCGACCGCCCATGAACTGACATCATGCCACTGGCAGCCTGAAGACAGGCTTCTGACACCGGCCCCGCCTGCCCGGGCAATACATTGACCAACATGACGGACTGCAGACCATCCGGCGCAGTCAGGGTCATAGTGGCGATTCCCTCGCCGGGTTTCTGATGTATAAGCGCATAATCTGCGCCTAACCGCTGCGCCTGATAATGCAGAGATGCATACCACGGCACCATTCCCGAATACGCAGGATCAACGGTCACTTCCAGCCGATGATCCTGAAGCGGAAGATTCATATCAGTGATCTCTTAAAGTTAATGAAAGCTAAAGGTGTATCAGGTTGCGTACTGATAAGACGGAGGGCGCTGATGGCTGAACGGGGCATCATAAATAGCCCTGAATATCCGTTGAGCATCCTGAGCATGATAAATATTCACTCCCACCGGCACTTCGCCTGTGGCCATAAAGTGAGGTTCAGTGGCATTAAAACAACCGAGCCCCAGCGCATAGAGTGCGGTTAAAGGCTCACCTTCCGCGGCTTGCAAATTAAACGTATCCGTCAGTTTTAAATTGCCGTGGTGATGTGCAACAGAAACAATATTCCCCCCGGCATCTGTAATCACCGGTGACCGGGACCGGTATCCCGTTGCCTGAATAACACAACCACTCTCAGCAACATGCTCAGCGGTGACATCATCGCCGGTAACAATGCTGACGCGTGGCTCCCGGCCTGCAATCACATCCATATAGACCTGACGGGCATCACCGCGCAGGCCTGAGTAACGGTTCACTTCTCCGGAAGCACGGTCCAGCCGGGACACATCCGCCAGCGGGGATAACTGCCGACAGTCATCAACTGAACGGTGATACAGACGCACCGGCCCGCGAACGAACAGCATCAACTGCTGCTCACCTAACGCGTCACCAAAATACCGCAACAGATAATCCAGCACAGAAAATGCACTGTGTGCGCCGCCAACGACAACAATCCGTTTCCCCGCAGCAATCCGCTCACCCAGAACAGTATTCTTTGCACCGCGTAAAATCGCTTCGGAGCACCATAACTCTGCCTCTGCCTGGTCAGCCAGCTGCTGCAGCGGTTGCAACAACTGTTCCTGCCCACCACTGGCGATCACCGCCTGTCTGGAACGGGCCAGC
This sequence comes from uncultured Oceanospirillaceae bacterium, assembly GCA_937138495.1. Taxonomy (GTDB): domain Bacteria; phylum Pseudomonadota; class Gammaproteobacteria; order Pseudomonadales; family Balneatricaceae; genus Amphritea. The sequence continues at coordinate 99,232 of CAKZPE010000007.1, read as the reverse complement.
ACCTGCCGGGCAGGATTCAGGCTGCTGACGGAGCCATCCTTTTCAAGCCTCAGCTCACTCACGGTTTGTCCGTGGATAATCCCGGACTGGCTGTAGCCACTGACCTCATCAGCCAGCTGTCGGGCTAACTGCTCAAAGAAAGACGCCACCACCTGCAAATTAATAAGCCCATCCTGGCTGGCGAGTATCTTTTCCCCCAGAGGTGAAGCCAGCAGCTCCGCGGCCATTCCATCCCGGCGAATACCTTCCAGAAAATCAGCCGCTCCGGAGTTTGAAGCAATATCATATTGCAGGCTGTGCCACTGATCCGGTGCACGCTTATCGATGAATGTCAGGCCTTTATTCAGCAGTTCATCCAACCGTCCCTGCTTATCCGCCGCCATTGCCAGCCCCAGCCCGGCCACCCCCAAACCAATCACCTGGGTATGGCATTCCACCGGTTTATCCGCACTCAGCCCCCTATGTTCTTTCATGGCACATACTCCCTCAGTCAGTTAGCTGTCATTGCCTGAAAACAAGCCATAACCCTGTTATGGCCTGCTGTTTACCCTTCGCTGATAAACTCAGTGATGAATGTTTCACCCCGATACAGATGAAGGGCTATCCGCTGCTTTTCGACTAACAGTCGCAGGATGGGTGAGCTTTCTGCAGCCCGGTAAATCAGATCATGCAAAGCAGACTGATCAGCATGGCTGTCGAGGGAGAAATTAAGTGAGATATTCTGCAGCTTACTCGGCACCTCGGGTGCAATGCCCAGCATCCCCCGCATATCAACGTGGCCGGAAGCATCAACCCTGACTCCATCAAGCAGAATGTTTGCCTGCTCAGCATGTGCAACCAGAGTTCGGGTCAGGCACGCCACCAGCGAAGCCAGTAAAATTTCCTGAGGATTAGCACCTTTATCGATGCCGCCGGCCTGCTTAGGCTGATCTATTTTCAGACGACGTAAACCATCGGCGTAGGCCGCATGCAGCTGAAAACCATATTCCCAGTGAACGTCGACGCGAATCTCCGTCTGGCTGTCAGCCGCTGACACCGGCGCCATTTCAGCAATTTCAGCCTTAACCGGCTGACACAATGAGACCGTATTGGCTTCAGCAATGGTGCGGTGATTCGGGCTGTGGTTGGAAAGTTTGGTCAGAATCTCCTGAAACATCTGATTCTCACCCGCGGCATCTGCCTCAAACTCAACCCGGTAGTCAAAGTCGGTCAGCGCCGTCACCACTTTATCTTCCGGTTGCCGGTGACAAACCGCTTTCACTTTAAAGCACAGATGTTCAAGGCTACTGCCCCGGGTCGATGCGCCCTTCACCATGGTGAGCAATGCACAGGAGCCCAGGCCAGCCAGCGCCAGCTCTTCCGGCAGAAAAACCCAGTCACTCTGGCAAACATCTGACACGGCCGCTTTATCCCCCAAAGCCACGCGCCAGCCAAATCCACGGCTACTTTTCACCGTACCGATCACCGCCGGAGCAACATTTGCTGCCAGCGTTTCACCACCACTCCACTCCGACCAGGCAGCGTAGCTAAAAATACCTTCTGCAGTATCACCTTTAATTTCATGCATGATTTCGCTCATGCCGGCGATGCTTACACCGTTTTTCATGACGGGCTCTCTTTCTAATACGACAACAGTGATGCACTCACGCTATTCACTGTCAGACGCCGGTTAATCTCAGATTTGTTCAAGGGCATTCAGAATGTCATTCAGAAGATCGTTCTGATCTTCAACACCTGCCGAGAACCGGATTAATCCGGGACGGATACCCACCTGCTGACGCTGACGTTCAGTCAGTGAACTGTGGGATGTGTTAAAAGGCATGCTGACCAGAGACTCAACACCGCCCAGACTGGTAGCCACCTGCGCCAACTCGAGTTTCTCCATGAATGCCAGGGCGGCTGGATCCCCCCCTTCGATTTCAAAACTCACCACACCGCCATAATTTCCCTTACAGATATCGAGTAATTCTGTCTGTTCATAACCGGGAAGTGATGGGTGATATACCCGGGTGATTTTTGGATGGCTATCAAGCGCAGAGGCGATTGCAGTCGCATTTTCAGAATGTGCACGCATCCGTAAGGCCAGTGTTTTCAGGCCACGCTCAAGCAGAAAACACGAATTCGGATCAAGCTGCCCGCCCAGACGTAACATCTGTGCCCAGATCCGGTCCAGAAACTTACGTGAACCGCTGGCCACACCTGCCGTCATATCACTGTGACCGTTGAGGTATTTCGTTGCGCTGTGAATAACAATGTCAGCCCCGAATTCCAGCGGCCGTGACGCAACCGGTGACAAGAATGTATTATCGATAACCACCAGAATGTTGTGTTTGCGGGCCAGCTCACATATCGACTTCACCGGCAGCCCTTTCAGCAGGGGATTCGATAACCCCTCAAACAAAAACATCTGGGTATTTTGCTGAATAGCCGCCTCAATGGCCGAAAGATCAGTCGGATCAACGAAACTCACTTCCCGGTCGGACTGATGCAAATCTTCCCTGACCAGGTTATAAGTGCCGCCGTAAACATCGTAGGATGTAACAATGTGTCCACCCCGGTTTGTCAGCGCATACACCGTCGTCGCAATGGCCGCCATACCTGACGAAAAAACCACCGCACTTTCAGCCCCTTCCAGCGCAGCCACTTTTTCCTGAACACTCCACTGCGAAGGATTTCCATAGCGGGTATAAATAGGTACATCCCGGGTAACGCCCTCAAAAAAAGCGTCGTATGTTTTGTCCTGAAAAAGAAAAGTAGTGCTCTGAAATACCGGCGTGCCCACCGCGCCGGAAACAGGGTCATGATAGGTACCGGAATGAACCGCCCGGGTAGAACAGCCCGTCCGGGCATCCAGTTTATGATGGTAAGGCGTACGGGGCCCCGGCACCCTTTTACGGTTTAACTGGTCCATCCAACTCTTTTGCGCCCCGGATTCAGGCATATTTCCGTCGGCACTTAAACCAACATGCTGCTTATTTGTCGCCACTTACTTGACCCTCTTTAAATTCCCCACCAGCAAACACTACCGGTCAGGCTAAATTTTGAGCGAACAAAGCCCTGCAGTTTAAAAACCACATAAGGCTATGTTGAAAGGTATTATTTATTGAATGTAATCAGCCGCCGGCAACTGCAGGTAAAATCGTAATATGATCACCTTCTTTTACCTGAGTGTTCATTGAACCGGTAAAGCGAATATCATCTTCATTTAAAAAAATGTTGATATAACGGTGAACATTTCCATCCTCAACCAGGCGTTCTTTTAATCCGGGATACTGAGATCCCATATTATTAATCACCTGATTAATATCCGCGCCGGACACTTCAACCACTTTTTGATTATCTGTTAACGTTCGCATTATGGTCGGAATAGATACTTTAACTTTCATGTTTTTTCCCTGAACTGATAATTTTTAAATTCTCTTCAACGACACGGCCATTAAATATCCGAAAACTTCTGGCAGTCTCAGTCACACCTTCCAGCGTTGATACAATCAGATAATGCGCATCAGGCTCAGCGGCATACTCGATATCAGTCCGGCTGGGTACCGCTTCTGAACCGGTATGAGAATGGAAGATAACCATGGGAACCTCATTCTGGAGGTCAAGCTCTCTCCACACACGTAACTGCTCCGCCGGCTCGAATTGAAAAAAACACTCCGACCGGGCCGCATTCTGCATAGGAATTACCCGCTGCGGCACATTAGCGCCAGCAGCTCCCGCCATCACGCCACAAAACTCTAAAGGATGGGCACCTTTTGCCAAATTCCGGATTTCTTCCAGATGGTGCTCCTGAATCATTAACATCCCACGCCTCCCTGCTTCACTCAGTAACCCGGCAATGCCGGATCAATTTCTTTAATCCAACGCAAAATACCGCCACTGACATTGCGCACATCCTGATAGCCGGCTTCAAGAAGCTGTTCCACAACCTCTCTGGAACGGGCGCCTCCCTTGCACATGACCAGAATGGAATCATCCGTCGAGAATCCCTTTTGCACCTGTTCAGAAAAGACACTTCCCTTAGGAATATGCTCACTGTCCGGACCAATATTCACGATGTCCCATTCCGTTTTTTCGCGAACATCAATCAGCCTCACCGCCGCATTATTCTTCAGTAAGTCACTGACCTCCTGCACACTGATTTGCGGCACCTCAGCCTGTGGCTGTACACCCACACCACAGAAATATTCATAATCGATAAGGCCTTCCACAGAAGGGCGGTCCGGATGCCGGCGAATCGGAAGCTCCCGGTAACACATATCCAGCGCATCAAAAGTAATCAGCCGCCCAAGCAGAACGTCACCCATACCTGTCAGCAACTTGACCGCTTCCGTTGCCATGACCGACCCTATTGAAGCGCAAAGAATTCCCAACACTCCCCCTTCAGAGCAGGAAGGTGCCAGATGTGCCGGCGGCGGTTCCGGATAAAGATCCCGGTAATTCAGCCCCACACCGCCCGGCGCGTTTTCCCAGAAAACCGAGACCTGTCCTTCAAAGCGAAAAATAGACCCCCATACGTAAGGCTTTCCTGCCAGCACACAGGCATCGTTGACCAGATAACGGGTAGCAAAATTATCCGTGCCATCCACGATGAGGTCATACCCGCTAAAAATATCCATGACGTTTTCAGCTTCCAGACGACACTCATGGCAAACAACTTGAATCAGGGGATTAATTTCCGCGACGGTACGCGCTGCGCTCGCCGTTTTAAGCTGCCCGACATCAGACACACCATGAACAATCTGACGCTGTAGATTCGACTGCTCCACAACATCAAAATCGACAATGCCGAGCGTGCCCACCCCGGCTGCCGCCAGATACAGCAAAGCAGGGGACCCCAAACCGCCAGCCCCGATAATTAAAACCCGGCTGTTTTTCAGGCGTTTTTGTCCTTCAACACCCAAATCTGGCAATAACAAATGCCGTCCATAACGGGCAATTTCTTCGTGACTCAACTCAGCCGCTGCTTCCACTAACGGTGGTAAGTTCATTAACAGATACTCCAGTTATTTATTTGCTTGAATACAAATAAGAATCGATTACATCGATACAACAAAGAGTACTAAGCCCTATGGGTTCTCACTATAAAATCACGAACAAATCACAATCAAATGGCGAATAAAGACGAGGAAATATAAAAAAACCGAAGCAATAAAATCACTTCGGTTCTTTATTTTACGATCTAAAATCATTACGTTAATGATTATTAACAATACGGGGTAAGATACTGTTTACTTAAAACAGCATAATCCGCTGTTTATTTATATCCGATATCTAACTCCATCGGCCCATAAAGCGTATCAATACTTCTGCTTAACACCCGGGTAAAACCGGCTCTTGTCATCGCTTTAGCAATATCACCATGATTAAAAGATACATCCACACCATTTAATGCCGGTACAAACCGACCGACCACATGATGCTCAGGCTCAGTCCGCTCTGCCGTTAATCCCTCATGCAGACAAACCAGCATTCCCTGCTCATTCAGCGAATCACGCAACTCCGACAGTAATAGCGTCAGATCTTTTGCATAGTACAGTGACATAGAAGCCCAGATCAGATCAGTATGCTGCGGCAAGGGATCATGATTATAATCCCCCGCCACCACTGCAATTTGCTGACTGTACAGTGGCGAAATAGCAGAACGTATACGACTGGCACAGGGCTCAAGGTCAAAAACCCTGATTTTCAGGTGCGGATGCTCTTCCGCCAGGCTGACTGCAAGATTCTCAGACCCTGCCCCCAAATCCAGTACGGACGTTATCCGCTCCCATTCAGGCAGCGACTGTAAAAGCTGCAATGCAACCCGGTTACTGCAACTGGCATGAAAGGAACGCAAATTTCCCACCGCCCGGTCCCAGAACTCAGGCCGGGCAAAATCGGCAGATACATGTTCCGATTCGCCGGTTTTCAGCACGTTCAGAATGTCGTCCATATCACAATGCTTCACCCGGGCAAGATGAAGTAACATTTCACGCATAGATTGCCGGCTGTCAGAGATCAGAAAAGGCTCCAGCGTTTCCAGTAACCGATATTTGCCACGGGCTTTTTCCAGAACACCAAGCCCTGTCAGCGCATCCAGTAACACCGTCACTTTTTCCGCTTTAAAATCCAGGTTTTCAGCTAACTGCGACGCTGTCTTTGGCGCCGCCAGGCAATCAAAAATCCGCAATTCAAAACCGCTGCGAAGCAACTGCCAGCGCACCGGCCCTAACATCAGATCCAACAACCATGACTGTGCAGGCCCTGAACGAAAGTGATTCAATTCCATTTACGATCACCAGTTTGCAGCTAACTTAATGCCTATATAACGCGGCGCGGTGTCTTCAACCACAGTGCCGGATGACGTTGATACTGCACGGCTGATGATCTCTTCATCAAAGATATTCTCAGCCACCAGCGACACTGAAAAACCGTCAAACTGATATCCCAGCTCACCATCAAACCGGGAATAGCCTGACTGCTTCAGCGTATTCGCGGAATCAAAGTAATAATCACCGGAACCATTGACGCTCAGATCACCAAACACCCCTTTACTGGCGACATAGCGCACACCCGCCCCATAGGTAAACTCCGGCGCAAGCGGCAGATCGTTACCTGCGCGGCTAACCGGAACAAAACTGCCTCCTGAAAAAACCGTGGTGTCGAATTTATCCGCTTCGGTGTGCATCAGACCTGCATGCCCGTATACAGACAGGGCCGGTGTAACTGCGTAATCGGCACCCAACTCCAGTCCGTAACTGGTGGTTTCAGCCGCATTTGCGATGCTCTGCACAAACCCGGGCTGCAAATCAACAATTTGCTTATCATGGGTCTTGATGTGAAATAACGCAGCGGTAAAGCCTAAGCGGTTGTCTAAATACCGGTCCTTATAGCCGATTTCACTGTTCACGCTGCTTTCTGAGTCATATGTGAATGAACTGATACCCTGTGCCGATCCATAGTTGAAACCACCCGGCAAATAGCCTTTTGCAACAGAGGCATAAATCATGCCGCTGTCCGACACATGATATGCCAGCGTTGCCTTTGGCAGCACCATGATTTCATTCACATCCGCACTGTATGAAGACGTTCCGCCGGTGGTAATGTAGTTCTGCCGACCGTCTTTACTGATCCGCTCTACCCGCGTTCCCAGTGTCAGGCTCCAGTCCTGTGCTAATGCATATTCAACCTGACCAAAACCGGCAAGACCATGCTGGTCAATTTCAGTTTCCCGGGTAGAACGCGCCAGCGCCATACTGCCACCAATGGTAAAATCCACATCGGTTTTCTGCTTATACAGATAAACCCCTGCCAACCAGCGCAAATCTTCATCCCGGTCAGATTCCAGTCGCACTTCCTGCGACAGCATGTCATCGTCCAGATCCAGTAACGTATCGGGAATAGCGAAGGTAGTCAGGTCAAGATCATTCCGGAAATCCCGACGAAAATTTGTCAGTCCGGTCACCGAGACCAGATCAAAATTCTCCATCTGATGATTAATCGTCAATGAGTGAATGGCTGATTGTGTATCGTCGAAAGTCTGGCTGTTGTAGTTCGTTGTAAAACGATCAGTTGCATTTACCCCGGTACTGTAGCGCAACCGGGACTTGCCGGTATCTTCTTCAGACAAAAGGCTGCGAAAACGTACTTCGGTCACATCACTGACCTGAGCATCCAGCCCGGAAGACAGGCTCCAGTTTTTTACAGAACCGCTGTGGTCATCATTATCAGCACGGTTAACAAACGGCCCCTGGGTATCTTCATAGCGCAGCGCCACTGAACCGGCCAACTGATCGGCAATTAATTCATTCGAACCGCGCAGGCTGATGATATGTGAAGGTTCTTTACCGTTGGCACCGTCAGTAACGCCGCTCTGAACCCCAAGAGACATCGCCGGTTCCCAGTCAGGACGCTGAGACTCCAGCTTAATCACACCCGCTTCTGAGTTACGGCCATACAATGCACCCTGCGGCCCTTTTATCAGCTCGATCCGTTCCAGATTAAATAGCTGGGGTAACTGAGTACCACCCAGCGGCAGCGCTACACCGTCAACATAGTACCCAACCGGATCCTGTAACCCGGTGTCATACCCTGTACTGCCCCGAATGGCCACACGGGTTTGTACCGATGATTCTTCGATACGGATATTACTGACATAACGGTCCAGCCCTGTCACTTCACCTTCTGACCGATCGCCATCAATGACCTCAGTGCTGGCCGGGACCTTATCTTCAGACTCTTCCCAGTAACGGGCCGTGACAACCACAGCGTCAGCGGCGGGCTGCACATCATCAGCAGAAACAGCTGCACCGGAGGTTGTTACCATTGCCGCTGCAATCAGCCAGCCGGATTTTACTTTACATGAATGACTCATCTTACTATTCACTCGGTCGGTAGAATTTATTCGTAATTTACGCAGGGCACACATGCTAGAAACAATGCCGCCGGGCATCTATCGATCGCTGAACAGACCGCTATCATTTCCCGAACCGTTTTTTGGACCAAAAAAAACGGCAGCCGAAGCTACCGTTTTTCTTTCAGTGTTTTTTACAAAAACTCCACCATGACCTGACCACACCAGGCCTCTACCCGGTCATCCGTCATTTCACGCTGGCAATCTTCATCCAGCGGCAGGCCAGTGAAGTATTTTTTATCTTTTGTCAGGGCTTTCGACTCATCAAACTCATAGCCTTCATTCGGCCAGTAGCCGACAGCTTCTGCACCACGGGCCACAACTTTGTCGTGCAGCATACCCATTGCGTCGACAAACCATTCGGCATACCCGTACTGATCACCCAGACCAATGAATGCGACGGTCTTGCCGGTGAAATCCAGATTATCCACCTCATCCCAGATTTCCAGCCAGTCTTCCTGCACTTCACCGTAATCCCAGGTAGGAATCGCGAAGATCAACTGATCATAATCCGCCATCACACTGACCGGGGTATCCTTCACATCAAACAGCTCAACATCATCAAGATGTTCTTTTACTTTAACGGCGATATCACCGGTGTTGCCCGTCGTGGTGCCGTAAAACAATGCAATGCTCATCTGCGTATCCAGAAGTATAATAAAATCGCAATGATAATAATTTGCATTATTAAAGCAAGTAAGATTTAGCTATATGTCATAACTGTTCTCAATAAGCGTACGGTTCGTCAGGATCAGCGGGAGGTAACACACTTAAATACAGCCGCCAGATCATCATCTTCAAGACAACGCCGGTACAGTGCTTCATTGATAATCCGATGCTCATTCTGATGAAATTCCAGATATACACTGTCGGACTCCGGGTCGACAAAACTCACATGAGGAATGCGCCGTAAACACTCCAGTAAGAACTGACAATTGTCAGCGACATCCAGTGAAGCACTTCTCGGGTATACCTCTTCCGGGCTGTTCGCATAGATATTAATCTTTTGATAGCGCTGAATGTTAACCAACCCCAGTGGCCGGAAAATACGCATTTTCTTTTGTGTACCAATCGCAATGGGCAGTGGAAACTCGCCCTTTGGCACACTGTTATCCAAAAATTCGTAACGGAATAACGGCCGGTCATAAGCCAGCCACTTACAGAAAATTTTCGGCATCCCCGCATACGCTTCAACACTGTGCCCGAGAAAATCCTCTACGGCTTTATACCGGCCCCGCTGCAAGCCCCGTTCCCATCCCCGCTCTACCGTAGCTTCAGGAGGTGTGACCACAAAATACATCTGCAAGGTATGAACATATTTAGCGTACGTATCATGCAGAATTTTAGATACTTTTTCGCTGGAGAAACTGTCGAACCGGAAACGGTCTACCAGTAGATGTGATATCGACGCCTGTTCATCTGCCTGACGCCGCACATAATGATCGAACTTAGCGTCAATCACGTTAACTTCGTTGCTGGTAAAGCGGCCGGCGTACTTGTACGCCTCACCCAATGCTTCGTAATCCAGCAGTAAACGGCGCCAGATATCCGGGCTGACCGTTGCATAACTGCCGGGTTTTATTCCCTTTGCACGGAGAATTGTCTGCAGCATTGGCCGCAAAGAGCTTTTCCCTGCTGCCGACGCACCTTTAAGGCTGATCAGCAGAGGCTCAGAAACTTTTTCAACCCGGAGATACCCCCGGGTTTCCACTGCAGCGTCAATGCAAGGAACAATCCACTCCCCCATTCGACGACTGCCGTAACTGTTCATCACATGACGGGTAACCAGCAGAGTAAGATTTTCCAGATCCGTCCCCAGATACCCCCGCCGGCCCGCCACCGCACTCAAAACCTGATAAAGGCTCCGGTAAACGGCCCGGATAAACCGGTCTTCACTGGCAAGACCAGACTGTTTAAAGCCGTTTATTACCCGGTAATCACGCTCCAGTGCAGACTCCATAACCAGTGGCCGGGCCGGTTCTTTACGTGGCTTCTTCAGCCAGGGCAACCAACCCCGCCAACCTGAGACTTTTTCCTCCGGCGGCTCTGCACCGGCATTCAGCTGTTGCGTTAAAATATCTCTTGCACACCGCTCCACATCTTTCTGTAACTGATTGAACTCCGCTGAAATCACTGCCAACTGCGGACGGATAAAGTGTTCGAAAATATCCGTCACAATTACCCGGAAATTAATCCCCAGTGCTTCATCCGTTTCCCCCTCCATGACTCTCAGATCAGCGGTCACCCGTACAATCAGTTCATGCAACGCAAGACGCTCAGTCCGAAACGCAACCAGATCACCGGCAGACATTCCGGTCTGATCGACCCATTCCATAACATCACGGTAACGACTCAGCGTATTCGAGGATAAAAAGACAGTTTCCTGATCCAGCAAATCTTTTGGCAGTTCCGCGTCCAGCCCGGGGGCCCAGGCACTGCATGACTCTGCGCTTGTGGTTATTTGTTGCTGTTCAGATACAGACATAGTGATTCCTGCAGGCGCGGCCACACCGGGCAGCCATTCATACTAAAGTTCAAGTCTGCCAGAACAGGAAGAGGAATTGGAATCAATTTGCGTCAGCGCCGGAGCTGACTACGACAGGAAAATTCAGTGCGCCAAAAACAGAAACGCCGTAACTGAATCATCAGATACGGCGTTTATACGACGGTCTCTGTAAAAACCGCAGAAGTGAAACTCAATTACTTCTTAACATCTTCGTTAATCAGTTTACGTACTTTAAAAGCGCCCCAAATCATTACTGCTGTCATACCGGCAATGCCTAACAGACTTGGCCATAAAGTTTCGAAAACATAAGGATCAATACCAAACATACGATCACCCCAATCAGCTCTATTAATCATTGGGGACATGGTACGCCCATTTGTATTAGCAAATATTGATATAACTCAATATCCGCGCCGATATCGGCCCCGGCAAGCCAATCCGTAAATTTGCAAAACCGTCATCTCTGACCCATAACTTAAAGAAGCGCACACGCAGCCCTCTGCAACTGTGCGACGTAATACCGCTGCCGCCTTCACCGGTCTGCACTGCAATTTGAGGCAACACCATGACACGTATAATCAAACACTGGACCCCAGAGCAACTCCGGCAAATGAACGAACAGGCATTTCTGCTTGATCTCCTGGATATGATTAAAATCTCCCCGGTGACCGACGACTCAGACAGCAGCCTTGCTGCCCTGCAAACCCAGTTAGCCACCATTGAAGCAATGATCGCTGACCGCCTGGACTAAAGCTTTCGCCTTTCCAACACGACTTTTCATCGGCCTGATGTGGTCAGGATTCCGGCTGCGTAAAACAGCTACCTCTCTCCTCTGAAACACCCGCGCCATCGCGCCTGCCTCTGTCCTCCCTCTTCGGATACACGCCTTATCCACTGCTATCTGGCCGTTTCAGTTTCTGAGCTTCAGTGCTGAAAATTCTCAGTTCACCCGAATACAGCACAACTGAGCGCCTTACAGCGCACAATTTCGTTGCAATAAATCATATTTTAATATTGATTTTTATCTATCTATTTTTAACAACCCAAAAACTATTAAAGAGAACATCTTAATAAATATTTTTCACTGTAAGCCCATAGAAAAAATATCCTTTATTTACAACAAGTTACGCCATCAGAATCAACATAAAATCGCTCCTGAAAACTTTTTTATTTTTATCTTAAAAAACAATAACTTACACATTAAAAATCATCCTTATTTATTTTCAAAGTATTGCAATAAGATATATACTTAACTTAATAATATTTTGATTAATCACAAAGGTGTAAAGACAATGCAAGAAAGAGAAATTAAGCTTCTTTTTAAGGCAGGTGTTTTTGAATCTTGTCAGGCGGCACCCGTATCAATGGCCCGTGGCTGGACGCTGAAATTCATCACTAAACAGAGCGAAGTACTGACCCTGAATTTGCAGCGCTCTAAGGGTGAACGGGAATTTAAAAGTCTGGATGGTGCTGCTGCCGTCGCACGCCGAATTGGCTTTGAATGGCTCAATGTCCAGATCGGCGACCTGAAATGGCAGGAAAAAGTCTGACCATCATCATTTGATGGCAGAACAGCAAAACGCAGGTATAAAAAAGGGCGCCTGAACAGGCACCCTGCGGATACAGTTGTTTCTCAGCAGCTTAACTGCTGTCAGGCTTAGCCGTCTTTATTCAAAGCCTCGGCAATTTTCTTATCCGTCTTATACTGGCTCAGCGCGTACACCGACCAGATAGCAGCCGGAATCCAGCCAATCAGGCTAATTTGCAGAATCAGACAGACGATGCCTGCGATTGGCCGTCCAATCGTAAAAAACTGCAACCAGGGCAGTAATAAAGCCAGTATTAAACGCATTATAGTTTTCCTCGAAAATTTACTTCTGTTGGTTACTGAACAACGACACCGTCTTTCAGTTCAGCATCAGTTGCCTGACGCACAACCATTACTTCTATTTCAAAATTAAGTGTTTGTCCGGCAAACGGATGGTTAGCATCAATGGTTACTTCGCCTTCTTCCTCATTAATGGCAACAATGGTTACCAGCTGAGGACGTGAAGGATCATCACCAATCTGGCAGAACATACCTTCTTCAATGCTTGGAAAAGCGTCAAATGATGCTTTATCCACAATTGAAACTTTATCTTCATCACGCTCACCGTACCCCTGAGCCGGCTCAATGGTTGCGGTCAACTTATCACCCACCTGATGACCCGCCAGCGCCAGCTCAAGCCCCGGGATTATATTTCCCTGACCATGAACATAAGGTAAAGGGCCCGCATCCCGTGATCCGTCAACCACTTCTTTTTCTTCATTAAACAGTGCGTAATGAAACTCAACGTAACAGTTTTCGGTAATATTCATTTTCAGATTCTTTCCAGTACGGCCTTAAGCCTTTAAATTTAAAACATTTTTCAGCCATTCAGAAATCATTTCTACTTCTTCTGCACTGACACTGTGATCAATCGGACAGGTTCGCCACTGCGGTGAAAAACCTAACGTTGTTAATAATTCTGTTGCTGATTCGCCTAACTGTAGCGGCACCACATCATCCTGTGAACCATGAACTACCATCACCGGTAAATCACGGTTACCCGGTTCTGACACCTCCGGTAACCCCACAACTTCCCGTAAACTTTGTTCACAGGGCACATAGGTTGATAACGCCAGAAGGCCGGCTAAACGCTGTGGATAAGCCAGGCCCGTCTGATACACCACCGCGCCTCCCTGAGAGAACCCGGCCAGTACGATACGCTCTGCCGGAATGCCCCGGTCAATTTCCCGGCGAATCAGTCCGCTAACCTGCTCTGCAGACTCCAGCAACGAAGCAGTATCCACTTTCCGGCTAATATTCATTTCCAGAATGTCATACCAGGCACGCATCACCCAACCGTTGTTTACGGTTACCGGCCGCTCAGGAGCATGGGGAAAAACAAACCGGACAGCCGCGTTTTCCGGCAGGTTCAGAGCAGGCACAATGCCCGCAAAATCATGGCCATCAGCGCCGAGCCCATGCAGCCAGATAACCGCAGCATCTGCCGGTTTCACCGGTTCAACTTCAACACAGGGCAATAAGTTTGTATTCATCTGCCATCCAATAAATTATGCTAATAATTAAGTGTTAACTGCCGGTTAACCGTCTGACTGTTTCACTGCCCGCTTACCGGTACTATACATATCATGATGAAAACACCAACCAGCTCATTTATCGCCTGTCACGACTGCGACCTGCTTATCGCCAGAACCCGCCTGCAAAAGGGCCAGTCACTGAACTGTCCCCGCTGTCATGCCAAGCTGTTTCATGCCCGCCTGAACCCGATTGAACGGGGACTGGCGCTGGCCATCACCAGTCTGATTCTGTTTTTACCGGCTAACCTGCTGCCCATTTTAAGCCTGAGTATTTTTGGCCAGCAACAGAGTGAAACCATTTTACAAAGCGTATTATCCTTATATGACGGCGGCTTAGCCATAGTTGCAGCCGTTGTGCTTATTTTTGCAGTGCTGGTGCCGGGCCTCCAAATCCTGCTGCTGACATACATTACCGCCTGTTTACAATTCAGCATTGCGGGCCATTACCTGCGACAGAGCCTTAACCTGTATCACACCCTTCACGGCTGGGGCATGCTGGAGATATATATGATCGGTACGCTTATTGCCGTCATTAAGCTGAAAGATATTGCTAACCTGGAGCCGGGCCTGGGACTTTACTGCCTGGCAGGCCTTATTTTCACTACCTGCCTGACCAACAGTCTGTTTGATACCCAGCACGCCTGGCAAATGGTGAAGCAACGGCGCAACTCCGGTGAGGCGCAGCCATGAGTACCGGAGAATATAAGTCGGCACGCCAGCAGGGTTTTCTGCTTTGTCGGCACTGTCACAGCCTCCACTCACTTGAACAGCAGCATCAGCGCTGTGATGTGTGCCAGACTCCGTTACACAGCCGTATGGAACATACCCTGCAGCGCAGCTGGGCCTTCCTGATTGCATCAGTGATCTGTTTCTTCCCGGCAAACCTCTTGCCAATCATGACCTTTAAGAGCTTTGGCAGTGGTGCTCCCAGCACAATTATGAGCGGCATTATTGAACTCTTCAGTAAAGGATTCTGGGGGATCGGACTGGTCGTTCTGGTTGCCAGTATCGTCATTCCCTGTCTCAAAATTATTGGTATGCTGACGCTGTTACTCAGCCTGAAATTTCACTGGCGAACCAGCGCCCGGCAAAAAACCTGGCTTTACCGCGGTGTGGAGTGGGTCGGTCGCTGGTCTATGCTGGATATATTTGTAATCGCGGTACTGGTCGCGCTGGTTCAGCTTGGCAGCCTTGCCAGTATATCGCCCGGGCATGGCGCCACAGCGTTCGCTGCTGTGGTTATTCTGACCATGCTTTCCGCCCTGAACTTTGATACCCGTTTAATCTGGGATAAATACGCACCTACGGACACCCAACATCATGACACCTGAGAATACCTCTGCAACAGACGCCGTTATAAAGCAGCACCGCGGCCCGTCATTTGTCTGGATACTGCCGCTGATTGCTGCGTTAATTGCCGCCTGGCTCGCATGGCAAAGCTATCAGGACGCCGGTATTACCATTGAAGTGCAGTTCGAATCAGCAGAAGGACTGGAAGCCGAAAAAACCAAAGTACTGTTCCGTGGCCTGCCCAGCGGCACCATCAAACAGTTACGCCTGAACGAAGACTTGAAAGGTGTCACCGCTATCATTGAAATGGCCAGTGAAGCGGAGCCTCTGCTGCATGAAAACACCCGCTTCTGGCTGGTTAAGCCCCAGGTATCCTTAAGCGGCGTCCGAGGTCTGGAGACGCTGCTGTCCGGGTATTACATCGGTATTCAGCCCGGTGACGGGGAAGATCGCCGGGACTTTATTGCTGACAGCGAACCGCCGCCGTCCAGTAAGGATAAGCCAGGACTCTACCTGACCCTCAGCAGTGACTCTGCCGCTTCAGTTTACCGGGGATCCAAGCTGTTTTACCGGGATATACAGGTCGGGGAAGTCATTGATGTAAAACTCGGTGATGACCAGCAACAGGTATTAATTGACCTCTATGTTGAAAGTAAACACAGCCAGTTAATCAACGGAGGCACCCGCTTCTGGAACGCCAGCGGCATCAGTATCAAAGCAGATTTACCCAAGCTGGACATTAAGTTTGACTCCCTTGCTTCGATTGTCGCCGGGGGAATCGGCTTCTATACACCGGCAGATGGCGGTGAACTGGATCCGGACAAGATCCTGCCGCTGTACAGTGACTACGAAGCTGCGGAAGACGGTGTGACCGTCGCAGTTCAGTTCCC
Organism: uncultured Oceanospirillaceae bacterium; assembly: GCA_937138495.1. Classification (GTDB taxonomy): domain Bacteria; phylum Pseudomonadota; class Gammaproteobacteria; order Pseudomonadales; family Balneatricaceae; genus Amphritea. The sequence goes on along the minus strand of CAKZPE010000007.1, from coordinate 83,028 downwards.
GGCCCGCACGCCTTTGTCAGAAGGTACTAAAGTCGTCAGCCAGGAAATCGTCATCGGCCGGGTGCAAAAACTTGAATTTAATAATGACCTGACCAGCCAGACAGCTCACCTGCTTATCGACCCGCGGGCCAAACCTCTGCTGCGTGCCGGTAGCCAGTTCTGGTTGCCTAAACCGGACTTCGACATTACTCAGATCGGCCAGCTGTTCGACGGCAATGCGATCCAGCTACAGCCTGGCCCCGGCATTCCTCTGTTCAGATTCGTCGCGCTGAATACACCGCCGTCGAAGCGGCCAGGGATTCCCGGGCTGGACATCCGGATCATTGCAGACCAGCTGGGATCTCTGGACTTCGGCTCTCCGGTTCTTTACCGACAAGTCCCTGTTGGTGAAGTACGGGGGTATGAGCTGATTGAACAGGGCAACAAAGTACTTATCCACGCAACCATTGCCAAAGAACATTCCGCCCTGTTGAAATCCAACAGCCGTTTCTGGAACATCAGCGGTGTACAGGTTGACGCCGGACTGGATGGCGTAAAACTGGATACCGGCTCACTGACCTCCGTTATCAAGGGGGGGATCAGCTTCTTTACCCCCGATATAAAAGACAAGCAGGATGCTGCCCCTAATCAGCAATTCCGCCTCTACAAAGACTTCGATACCGCCAGTCAGCAAGGCAGACTGCTTTACAGTAATCAGGCTGGCAAGTTGCAAATCCGCCTGGTCAGCGAGCAACTGGGCTCGGTCAAGTCGGGTTCACCAGTGCTTTACCGGCAGCTTCCTGTCGGTAAAGTGCATGCTTACCGGCTGGGTGATGACGGTAAAAATGTCGAAGTTCAGGTACTGATCGATAAGGCCTATCGCCATCTTGTCACCAGCAAAAGTCGCTTCTGGAATGCCAGCGGCATTCACGCCAAGCTGGACTTATCCGGGCTAACCCTGCAAACAGAATCCATAGACACCATCGTACGGGGGGGCATCGCCTTTGATAACAAACCGGGGAACAGTAAAGCCGCGAAGTTCAATCAACAGTTCACCCTCTATCCGAACAAGCAGGAAGGTTTGTACGACGCGCTGGCGATTAACATCAGCTTCCCGCCGGGCAATACACTTGAACCCGGTGCAGAACTGCGTTTTCAGGGCCTGAAAATGGGGCGGGTGGATAGCGTCAGACTCCTTGATGCCAGCGGAAAGACAGAAGCCCGGGTGATCATTGATCAGCAGGCGGAGTTCCTTGCCCGGGAAGGCAGCCGCTTCTGGATAGCCAGCAGCCAGATTTCCCTGAGTGGCATTAAAAACCCGGAGGCCTTGCTCAGCGGTAATTACATTGTCGCCAGCGCAGGAAAGAACCTGAAAGCGCCCCGCCAAACCCGGTTTAAAGGCATCGACAACGCACCTGCCGTCAGCCTGCCCGGGCTCAATGTCACCCTGACTTCGCCGGAGCTGGATTCAGTCGAAACCGGCAGCCCGGTGTATTACCGGGGTCTCAAAGTGGGTCAGATAACCGGATTTGAATTAGGAGAAGACCTGCAAAGCGTTGAAATTTATGCCAATATCCAACCTAAATACAGCAAGCTCGTCAAAGCTGACAGTCGCTTCTGGAACCTCAGCGGTATCAGTGCTGACTTTGGGCTGTTCAGCGGCCTTGAAATTGAAACCACTACACTGGATACCCTGGTCAGTGGTGGCATTGCCTTCGACTCACCGGCACGTTCCGGTTCAGCCGGGCCGCAACCACGTTTTCGCTTGCTGAAAAACGCCCCTTAACGAAATACGGATATCCCATGCGCAGTTACACACACGTTTTTAGCCTGTTCATACTGATCAGCAGCTTGCTGATCAGTGGCTGCGCAACTCAAAACAGTGGTTTTAAAATCAGTCAGTTGGCGAAAACCGATATTGATACGGTAACCGATGCTCACATCTCTGAACTGAAGCGGCTTAACCGCGAGCTGGCTGCCAAGCTCTATAAGCGTAACCCCCGTGAATTGATGAAAGCCGGCAGTGTGGATACCACTGCCCGTATAGCGCTGATGTTTAACCGTGACAGCAAGCAACGGCTTAACGAGATGAACGGCCTGGACGGCATCAACGCCGTGCCCCTGGCTTTTACAGAGGACTATCAGGGTGACCGGGTATATGCCCTGATGGCCGGCATGATCAGCATGCTGGATGCAGCCTACAACCATAAAGATGAGTACTTCCTGCTGGACGAGCTGGATCACCAAAAGCTTTACAACAGCGCCCGTAACCTCGAAACCATCGCCTGGCGGCTCAACAGCCTTAAAAAAGAAGACGGCGAATTATTTCTCTTAAGTAACGGCGTCAGCCCGCAGGGGGTCAAAAACCTCAGCTTCGAGCGGATTTTCGGCAAGATGATTGCCCTGCAGGATATGATGGCCAACCTGGTCGCAGACAGCAGCAACCGTACCATCACTAAGGTGGTTCACAGCGTAGCATCCACCACCCTGTTACCTATTTAATAACCAGTCACAGACAGGCTGCATCTGGGCCGGCATCATCAGTGCCGGTGCATGGCTGGTCGCCGCTATTTTCAGCACATCCAGCTGAGGGTTGGCCGCCTGCATAATCGTCACCGTTGCCGCTTCAAGTAAATCAGACTCTTCTCCCCAGATCAGCAATTGCGGACAAGTCACCTGCGACCAGTATGGCATCAGATCAATATCCTCATACTGAGTCGTGGCCAGACCGCCGGCAATTCTGGGATCGTAGTGCAAATGTAACCGGCCGGACTGATCCCTGCGGTGACCGTATCTGGCCAGATGCTGCCACTGCCGGTCTTCCAGGTCATGATACGCCCGGTAAGTTTTACGCATGTAAGCTTCTATCTCAGCCAGAGACTCAAAACCGTGATCCCCCACATACATGGCAATCCGCTGCAGGGCGGCAGCCGGAATACGGCACCCCACGTCATTCAGTACCAGACGCTGTATGGGAGATTCCGGCAACGATGCCAGTAACATGCCGATAATTCCGCCCATAGAGGTACCGAGCCAGTCAACCTGAGTAAGCTGAAGATGCTGTAACAACGCCTGCATATCTGCCACATACAGTGGCATATCGTAGGCCAGATTTTCTGGCAGCCAATCGCTCACGCCCCGGCCAACGACATCCGGACAGATCACCCGATACTCGCTGCTTAACTGTTCGGCAATAAAATCAAAGTCACGTCCGTTTCGGGCCAGGCCATGCACGCACACCAGCACTCTGGGGTTATCTGCATCCCCCCACTGATGATATGCCATGCGATACTCAGCACTGTGCTGCAACGTCAGATAATGTGTTTGCATCAGATTCCTTCCTAATTATTCCCACCGGGCTTACGGTTAAATATATTCCTGCCTGTGTAAAGTAATGTAAACACCGTGGCAGATATCTGTCTTCATTCCACCGGAATGTATTATGATTCAAAGAGTAGATCACTTTTGACGACTAACGAACTGAGCCAACATGCCAACGACCCTCAGGCCATCACCACTGGCTAAATTTCTGCTGCCAATTATTTTTCTCGTTCTGGGCGGTGTCAGTGTACTTTATCTTTACAGCATCAAAGCTGCAGTACCGGCCAGGCCAGTAGAGGAAAAGATCTGGCGGGTGAAGGTCCAGCAGGCAGAATTTGCCCCCGGGCAGCCACAGCTCACGTTATTCGGCAAGGTTGAATCCCCCCTCAGCAGCAACCTCACTGCACCGCTGACGGCCTATGTCAGCGAACGGCTTGTGGCCGAAGGCAACCGGGTAAGCAAAGGCCAGGTACTGGTGAAGCTGGATGACAGAGATGCCCGCCTGTTGCTGGACCAGCGCAACGCAGAAGTACAGCGCATTGAAGCACAGATAGGTGCTGAAGATGTCCGTTTTGCTGCCGACAGTAAAGCCCTGAAAATCGAACAGGAACTGCTCACCATCAGCCAGCGTACTCTGGAACGCTATCAAAACCTGAGCAGCCAGCAGGTTGCCAGTCAGAATCAGCTGGACGATGCCCGCCGGACCCGGCAGCAGCAGGCTTTATCACTGAATAATCGTCGTCAGGCCATTGCAGATCACCCTAACCGGCTTGCTCAGCTAAGTGCACAGTTACTTCAGGCTAAAGCTCTGCAGGCCAGTGCTGCGCTGGATGTCGAACGCAGTGAAATCAAAGCCCCCTTTGACGGCCGCATCACCCGTCTGAATGCAGCCCCCGGTGACCGGGTACGCGGAGGCGATCAGATCCTGAGCATGTACAGTGATAAAAACCTGGAAATCAGGGCTCAGTTACCGAATCAGTATCTGAGCGAAATCCGCAGCCAGCTGTCACAACAGGCAGGCATACCCGCCACTGGCCAGCTAAACGGGCAGGATATCCCCCTGACACTGGACCGGATAGCTGCAGAAGCCAATGCCACGCGTCCCGGTGTGGATGCTTTGTTCACTGTTCAGCAGCAGGATCAGGTACTGGAGCCGGGCCGCTCCCTGGCAATGACTCTCACCCTGCCACCGGTCGCCCGTAGCCTGACGATTCCACCTCAGGCCCTGTACGGCACCAGCCGGATCTACCGCATTACCGACGGCCGGCTCGAAGCACTGAAAATCCACAGAATCGGAGACATCTCGGTTAACGGCAAAGCCGGGGTTCTGATCACCGCCAGTGAGTTGCAGGAAGGCGATACTATTCTGACCACCCAGTTACCAAACGCCATTTCGGGTCTGCGGGTTGAGGCGGCGGAATAAACCATGAATACCTATCAGGGGCCACTTAAAAACCTCACCACGCTGTTTACCAGCCATAAAGTGGCAGCAAACCTGCTGATGCTGCTGATGATTCTCAGCGGTATCTGGGGGCTGAAAAAACTCAACACTCAGTTTTTTCCCAGCTTTGAGCTGGACGTTATTACGATTGCCATCGTCTGGAGTGGTGCCGCTGCCGAGGATGTTGAACGCTCAGTTATTTTACCGGTTGAACGGGAGCTTAAAGCCGTCAGTGGCATCGACTCCCTGTACTCAACAGCAACTCAGGGAGCCGCCTCTATTCGGCTTGAGCTGGAAGAAGACAGCGACAGTGCCTTCATTCTTGATGAGGTTAAACAGAAAATTGACGGCCTCAGCAACCTTCCTCAGGAATCAGAAACACCCATTGTTCAGCAGGTTATCCGCTATGAAAACATTGCCAGCCTGCTGATCACCAGTGAACAGGGCAGCCTTGAAGAACTCCGCCAACTGGCCAGACAATATGAACGGGAGCTGCTGAAGCGCGGCATCAGTAAGATCGACTTCATCGGCATGCCGGAAGAAGAAATTGCCATTCAGGTCTCATCGGCCAAGCTGCACGAGCTGGGCTTATCCCTGGACCAGATTGCCAGCAGAGTCAGCCAGCGCAGTCTGGACATACCTGCCGGCACCGCCGCTAAAGATGACGGCTCCCGCCTGGTGCGGGGCCTCAATCAGCAACGGGACGTTGAAGGCTTTAATCAACTCCCTCTGTTAACCGAAGAAGCCGGCCGGCTGATCCGCCTCGGAGACATTGCTGACATTGACTGGCGTATGCAGGATGATCAGATTTACCTGACTTATCGCGGCAGTCCTGCCATTCAGTTACACCTGCGCCGTACCGAAAACAGCGATACTCTGGAGGCCGCCGGTATCCTGCGGGACTGGCTAGCAGAACAGGACAACCAACTGCCGGACGGCGTTCAGCTGATCCCCTTTGATGAAAGCTGGAAACCCATCCAGGACCGCATCAACCTGCTGCTCAAGAATGGTCTTGGCGGCCTGATACTGGTCATCGCAACACTGTTTCTGTTCCTGAACGCCCGGGTTGCTTTCTGGGTCACCATCGGTATTCCGGTATCCTTTATGGCCACCCTGGCGGTGCTCTATGGCATCGGCGGCAGCATTAATATGATCAGCCTGTTTGGCATGATCATGGCGGTAGGCATTATCGTGGACGATGCCATCGTCGTTGGTGAAGACACCCTGACCCATCTGCAAATGGGCGAACCGGGATTGCAGGCTGCTATCGGCGGTGCTCACAGAATGCTGGCACCGGTTATGGCCTCCTCACTGACCACCATTGCCGCCTTCCTGCCTTTGCTCTTAATCGGCGGCATTATCGGTAATATTCTGATCGATATTCCCACCGTTGTTATCTGCGTGATCGTCGCTTCCGTCATTGAATGCTTTCTCATTCTGCCGGGGCACTTACACCACAGCCTTCGTAAAGCCACGGACCTGCAACCGTCAAAACTTCGGCAACGGCTGGATGCAGGTTTTGAACGCTTTAAGCAAGGGCCATTCCGCAGTGCAGTTGAAACAGCCATTATCTATCGCTGGGCAACCATCTGTGCAGCCATTGCCTTACTGACCCTGAGTATTGGCCTGATCGCCAGCAGCCAGCTAAAATTTACCTTTTTCCCCGCCGTCGAAGGGGAAACAATGACCGCTAACATTCAGTTCAGTGCAGGCACCGATGCCAGCAAAGTTGATAATTTCCTACAGCATCTGGACAGTACTCTGCGGGAAACCGATATGGATCTGGGCGGTGACCTGATCGTCGTTGCTCTGCAAAAGCACGGCCAGAGCAGTTCTTCACGCAACAGCAGCCGGGCAACCCGGGGAGATGAGTTCGGCGCCCTGTTTGTCCAGTTAACCCCGGTGGATGACCGGGAAGTCAGCAATTCTGAATTTGTAAAAACCTGGCGTCAGAAAATCATCCAGCCCGCCGGCATAGAAAAGTTCACCATCGACATCAGCCGCTCCGGCCCTCCGGGAAAAGCCATTGAAGTAAAACTCAGCGGTCAGGATGTGGAAACGCTCAAGCAGGCATCCCTCGCTGTTCAGACAGCCCTGCGGAAATATGCCGGCATCAGCAATGTGGATGACGATCTGCCATTTGGTAAATCACAACTGATTTATGCCCTGACACCCGCCGGTGAAACCGCCGGGCTCAACCTTCAGTCGGTTGGCAGACAACTTCGGGCCGCGCTGGACGGTCAGCAGATTCAGGTATTCTTCCGCGGTGAAGATGAAGTCGAAGTCCGCATGGTATTGCCTGACGCTGAACGAAACCGTCTGAGCGCCCTGCAACATCTGCCAATAATTTTGCCGAACGGCTCAACCTCGCCACTGGCCAATGTTGTCAGTTTCACGGATAAACAGGGCCTTGACCGGCTGCAGCGGATCGACGGCCAACTGGCCATTAACGTGATTGCCGATCTCGATGAATCCGTCGCCAATGCCAACGAAATCATTGCTGACTTCCGTGCTAATCAATTGGGAGATATTCTGGCGGAATACGGCATCACTGCGACATTTGAAGGTAAAAACAAAAATCAGCGTGAAACACTGTCTGACATGAAAACAGGCCTGCTCCTCGCGCTCCTGCTGATATTCATCATCCTGAGCTGGGTGTTCTCATCCTACAGCTGGCCTCTGGCGGTCATGCTCGCCATTCCACTGGGGCTAACCGGCGCCATTCTGGGTCACTTCCTGACCGGCCAGACCCTGACGATTCTGTCCCTGTTCGGCTTTTTCGGTCTCTCCGGCATCGTTATCAACGACTCTATTGTGCTGATAACCTTCTATCAGAAGCTGAGAAAAATGGGCCAGAGTGTGCATGAAGCCATCGTCGAAGCCGCCTGCCAGCGTTTACGGGCAGTACTTCTGACCTCTCTGACCACGGTTGCCGGCCTCGCACCGATTCTTTTCGAAACCTCACGACAGGCACAGTTCCTTATTCCGATGGCAACCTCCATCGTGTTTGGACTACTCTACGGAACGGTGCTTATATTGCTGGTGATTCCGGCGCTTCTGGTGGTCATTGAGAATGCCCGCGCCAATGTGTTCTGGCTGCTCGGCAAAAAAGACCCGTTACAGCCGGTTAAACACAGCCACTGAAGCAATTAAAGACAATGCTTACAGATAACAGTCTATCAGTGCCGCCAGCTGAAGCTTTTGGGAGGGGCCGCTGAACACAAAGCGCATTCCCCATTCGTACTGATGCTGGGACAAACGGCGCACATGCACCAATCTGCAATGGCACTGTACATGCTCGCCATCAAGGCTAAAGCTGACCATGAACTCACTGCTACGTTGTGACTCAGGACGGTCAAGCCGTAAACTTCTGACTAACGCCTGTTCACCCTGAACCGTAATGCCACCCAAGCTGATATTGGTAATCTTTGCCAACACGGGTTGTTCCTCGAGCGGAACTCCATACATGCCAATCTGCGCTGTCAGATCAATCGTCACCCTGGGATGAACCCGATTCTCTGCAAACATAGTGGTCTTTCGCACCTAAAACGCTGTGTAACACACTGATTATAGGTGAACATTCGCAGGAGTTATAAACAAATACAGGCCAGACAGCCCTTACATAAAAAATCCCCTGCGACAACTGACCAGGGCAACTCCGGTCACGCAGGGGAAAAATCTAGCAACATAAGGACGCAGACCGGACTGAAAAACAGCCAGGCCTGCAATGATTACCACCACTGATCAGCCTGAGCCAATCAGCAACAGTAAACCTGTGGCAGCGGCTACTGAACCCCCAGTGACTTAAGGGTCTGGATTGTTAACTGGCCAATCGGTAACTGATTATCCTGCTGATAAGCCTCCACCGCGGCCATTGTTTCCTGACCGATCACACCGTCTATCGGGCCGGGGTTATAACCGTGGCTGTTCAACGCTTGCTGTATCTCACTGATAATGCCGGGATGGGTATTGGTTTCACACAGAATAGAACGCCATTCCAGCCGGGCATCAGCAACCTTGATCCGCTGAGTGACTGTTTCAAAGCGGGCAGGGATATTCACAACCTGTTGCGACGGTTTTTCAGCCAATCGCTTAACTCTGACGGTCTTATACTCAGCCGGGGTGACCACTTCACGGGTCGTTTCAGGTGTATCAACCACCCTGCGTTCAACAGATTTATATACTGCAGGAATGGTAATTTCACGCACCTGTTCCGGCTCAGCCAGGACCTGTCGGGTCACGGTCTGATACTCGGCGGGCACTTCCACCAGACACATAATTTCACCGGTGGCAGCATCAATCCGTTCAATCGGGCCGCGGCCTTTCTTCCAAATCGTGTGGGCCGGTTTAATCAGAATCTGTTCAGTAACGGTTTCATAACGGGCCGGCACTTTTTCCAGTTGGGTGCCGGCTTCCTGTACCAGCACTTGTTCAGTCACAGTTTTGTATGTTGCGGGAATTATTTCCAGATGCGTGTGAGCCTCTTTCACCAGCACCTGTTCTTCTACCCATTCATAACGGCCGGGAATCAGATCAATTCGCTGATTGGCTGCAGCAACTTCAACGGTTTGTTCTTCGGTGGTGTACTCGGCAGGAATCACAACCCGGGCATAGCACTCGCCAGGCTTGGGGTCCGGCGGTAACAAACTGTCTTCAGCCGGATTCTGCTGCAGACTTGCCAGCAGGTTTTCCAGTTCAGAGTTATCTTCCAGTGCCTGCCTGCGGGCCAGGTCAGCCTGCTGGTACTGGGTATGCATTGCGGTGTATTCAGCCCGGGTAACAACACCGGAATCGGTGACACGCGGGTCTGAAGCACACCCGGAGAGCACCCCTGCTGCTAAAATTGCCGTCGTGATCTTAGGCAGTCTTTTCATAACAAAATCCCTGTTAATTGGCTTCCATAAACGCCAGACAGAACTGACAGTCAGGAAGACTAGTCCCGGATGCCTGAACCCACTGTGAACTGACATTTTTTGTACAATACAGCCCTTAAAGGTGCCGTATTCTGCTAGTTAATCTCTCCGCTTATCCGCTATAATTGCCAGCCTTAATGACCACGCGCAATATACTGGCAAAACATCTGTGTTAAAGCAGTCAGCCATGCTGATGCCGGGTCGACAAAGGTGACGGTACCGGAAATCCATTTAAGGCAAATCCATGAATCCAGATTTACAAAAGCTTCAGCCCTACCCATTTGAAAAACTGACCACGCTGAAAAATGCAGTTACGCCTCCGGCGGAACTCGGGCATATTGCGCTGTCTATCGGTGAGCCGAAGCACCCGTCTCCGCAGTTCGTTCTGGATGTATTTACCGAAAACATGGGCCGTCTGGCGAATTACCCGACGACCGCCGGTATGCCAGAGTTACGTGAAGCAATTGCTGACTGGGCAACCCGCCGTTTCAACCTGCAGCCAGGCACACTGACCGCTGCTGACAATATTCTGCCGGTGAACGGTACCCGTGAAGCGATCTTTGCTTTTACTCAGGCAGCCGTTGCCCGTGCACCTGAAGGTGCCGCTACGCCGCTGGTTGTCTCACCAAATCCGTTTTATCAGATTTATGAAGGCGCAGCTTACCTGGCAGGTGCGGAACCACACTTCCTGAACTGTACTGCTGAAAACGGTTTCATCCCGGATTTTGACGCCGTAGAGGCCTCCGTCTGGGAACGCTGCCAGCTGCTTTTCCTGTGCTCTCCGAGCAACCCGACCGGTGCCGTGACTGATCTGGAAACCCTGAAAAAGCTTATCGCTCTGGCCGACAAGTACGATTTCATTCTTGCCAGCGATGAGTGCTATTCCGAAATTTATCTGGATGAGGCCCAGCCACCTGTTGGCCTGCTGGAAGCCTGCGCGACCATCGGCCGTCATGACTTCAGCCGCTGTATCGTATTCCACAGCCTGTCCAAACGTTCCAATCTGCCAGGCCTGCGTTCCGGTTTCATTGCCGGTGATGCCGCCTGCATTAAACCGCTGCTGAGCTACCGTACCTATCACGGTTGTGCCATGTCCATCCCGAATCAGCTGGCCAGCATTGCCGCCTGGAACGATGAAGCCCACGTACTGGAAAACCGCGATAAGTACCGCGAAAAGTTCCGGACAGTAGTCGACATCCTGGCACCGGTCATGGATGTTAAAGCACCGGATGCCAGCTTCTACCTGTGGGCTAAAACACCAATCGCAGATGACCTCTTTGCCCAGGGGCTGTTTGGCCAGCAGAACGTCACCGTACTGCCGGGCCGTTATCTCTCCCGTGAAGTGGATGGCCAGGTACCTGGCGAAGGCTATGTTCGCATGGCGCTGGTTGCCACCATCGAAGAATGTGTTGAAGCCGCTCAGCGCATCCGCGCCTACGTTGAATCTCTGTAACAGGAAAAGACTGATGACCACTCTGTACGGTATTTCTAACTGTGACACCGTGAAAAAAGCCCAGCGCTGGTTAGACGCACAAGGCATTGAATTTACTTTCCATGACTTCCGTAAAGACGGTCTGGATAAGACTCAGCTGGAGCAGTGGAGCCGGGAACTGGGCTGGGAAAGCCTGGTGAACAAGCGCAGCACAACCTGGCGCCAGCTGGAAGACGACGTAAAGAACACTCTGGATGCCGCATCTGCCGTTGAGGTCATGCTGGCAAATCCAACTCTGATTAAGCGTCCTGTACTGGATCTGGGCGAGAGCCGCAAACTGGGATTCAAAGACAGCGATTACGCATCTTACTTTTAAACATTAAGAACGCCGCGTCACGGTTCGGGGCAGCCCGGCCGCAACCCGGCAGTTAAAAATAATACTGAGGTTAAAACTATGAGTACTTTTGCACTGGGTCTGGGCGTAGGCAGCCAATCATCTACTGGCGAGCTGTTAGAAGTCTACTTCAACCAGCCATTGCTGAACCCTTCTGATGAACTGATCGCTGCGGTTGCTGCGAAAGTGGGCTACGAAGGTGGCAACCAGAACATCCAGCTGAATGCTGAACAGCTGAACGGTCTGGAAGCAGCTTTCCTGTCAGTTGATGCGGAAGATCAGGCTGAAATCGTTGAAGTATGCAAAGGTACACAGCAGCCAATGATCCTGACCATTCTGGCGACTGATGATGAGCCACAGGGCACTGCTGATGCTTACCTGAAGCTATCTCTGATCTCCAACCGTCTGGTTCAGCCACACGGCGTTAACCTGACCGGCATCTTCGGCAAGCTGCCTAACGTTGCCTGGACAAACGAAGGTGCAATCTCTCTGACTGACCTGCCTAAGCGTCAGCTGGCTGCACGTGCTCAGGGTCGTATCATCGATGTTCACTCTGTTGATAAGTTCCCGAAAATGGCGAACTACGTTGTACCGGCCGGTACCCGTATCGCTGCGACTTCACGGGTGCGTCTGGGTGCTCACGTGGGCGAAGGCACTACCGTGATGCACGAAGGCTTCATCAACTTCAACGCCGGTACTCTGGGTGTCAGCATGGTTGAAGGCCGTATCTCTGCCGGTGTGGTTGTTGGTAACGGTTCTGATCTGGGGGGTGGCTGCTCAACCATGGGTACCCTGTCTGGCGGTAACAACGTGGTTATCTCCGTAGGCGAAAACTGCCTGATGGGCGCTAACGCCGGTTTGGGTCTGCCACTGGGCGACCGCTGTACTGTTGAAGCAGGTCTGTACGTAACTGCCGGTTCTAAAGTCACTGTACTGGATGACCAGAACAACGAAGTCAGCACCGTTAAAGCTGCTGAACTGGCCGGCAAGCCGGACCTGCTGTTCCGTCGTAACTCTCAGAACGGTCGCATCGAAGTGAAAACCAACAAGACTGCTATCGAGCTGAACGACGAGCTGCACGCACACAACTAAGCAGCCCTGCGTCATTTATCAGGCTGATCATGCCTGAACAGTAACCCCGGTCACGTACCGGGGTTCTCGTCTCAACCCAATTATTAGGTACCCCGATGTCCCATTCCCCCACCGTTGAACTGGCTAAAGAATTAATTTCTCGCCGCTCTGTCACCCCTGAAGATGCTGGCTGCCAGGCGCTGATGATCAAACGTCTGGAAGCGATGGGGTTTGAAATTGAGCGCATGCAGTTTGAAGATGTGAGCAACTTCTGGGCCCGTCGCGGTACCGAAGGGCCGGTATTCTGTTTTGCAGGACATACTGATGTCGTGCCAAGCGGTCCTGAAGAAAAGTGGAGCCACCCTCCGTTTGAGCCGGTCATCGAAGACGGTTTCCTGTGTGGCCGTGGCGCAGCGGACATGAAAGGCGGTATCGCCAGTTTTATGACCGCACTGGAACGTTTTGTGGAGCACCATCCGGACCACAAAGGCTCAATCGCCCTGCTGATTACCAGTGATGAAGAAGGGCCATTCATCAACGGCACGACACGTGTTATCGATACTCTGGAAGCCCGCAACGAAAAAATTACCTGGTGTATCGTAGGCGAGCCATCCAGCACTGCTCAGGTTGGCGATATTATCAAGAACGGTCGCCGGGGCTCTATCAGCGGTGAAATCACCGTTAAAGGTGTACAGGGCCACGTGGCTTATCCTCATCTGGTAAAAAACCCGATCCATAAAGCAATGCCGGCATTTGCAGCCCTGTCCGCTGAAGTCTGGGATGAGGGTAACGAATACTTCCCGCCGACCAGTTTTCAGATCTCTAATATTCATTCCGGTACCGGTGCAAACAACGTCGTTCCGGGACATCTGGAAGCGAAGTTTAACTTCCGCTTCTCAACTGAACTGACCGATGTAGAAATCAAGCAGCGTACCCATGCCATTCTGGATGCCCACGGTCTGGATTATGACCTGACCTGGATTCTCAGCGGTCATCCGTTCATTACCGGTGAAGGTAACCTGGTGAGTGCCTGTCAGGGTGCAATCAAAGCAATTACCGGCATTGAAACAGAACTGTCAACCTCCGGCGGTACCTCCGACGGCCGTTTCATTGCACCGACAGGTGCGCAAGTGGTCGAACTGGGACCGGTTAACGCGACCATTCACCAGATTAATGAGCGGGTAAAGGCTGAAGATCTGGATACGCTTTCGTCAGTGTACGAAAATGTCATGGCCCGCTTACTGGTTGATGAGGCCTGATCCTTGTTCGAACTGAACTGTCCAAGCTGCCAGGCCCCCCTGACAGCCACTGATAAAAACCTGCGCTGCCCGGCCGGGCACAGCTTTGATGCTGCCCGCCAGGGTTACTGGAACCTGTTGCTGGCACACCAGAAACGTTCTAAAGATCCCGGCGACAATGCAGACATGGTAGCTGCCCGAAACAGCTTTCTCGCGCTGGAGCATTACCGGCCGTTATCAGACAGCCTGAACCGGCTGGCAGGTGAAAGCCTCACCTGCCGCGATAACCTCCGGATTCTGGATATGGGTTGCGGAGAAGGCTATTACACCAGCCGCCTGCAGGAATATCTGAGCAATTCTGGCCCGGAAACAGCGCAAAGCACCTTTCAGCTGGCCGGGCTGGATATATCCAAGCACGCGGTTAAAGCAGCCTGTCGGCGTAACAAAGCCATTACCTGGCTGGTTGCCTCCGGGGCTAACATGCCGGTCGCTGACGGGTCTGTCGATCTGCTGACCGTTGCTTTCAGCCGGCTGATGCCGGAAGAGTTTGCGCGGGTACTGAACGCGGATGGCCATCTGATCATCGCCTATCCGGGTGACCGGCATTTACAGCAGCTACGGGAAATCATCTATAAAGACGTCCGCACCTCCGGCTTTACCCCCTCAGCAGTATTGGGAGACGCGTTCACTGAAGTTTCAGAGCAACAGGTCATATACGACTTTGAGCTGAAATCCCAAACTGAAATTCAGCAACTGCTGGCCATGACACCTCACGGCTGGCGGATTAAGCAGGATGTGCGCGATACTCTCAGCCAGTTACCGGCACTGACGCTGACACTGGATGTCCGGCTGGCGGTTTTCCGGCGCTCCGGGGATAGCTGACATGCGCCTGCATACCCGCATCAAGCTGGCTCTGGTACACAGGGCTGATCAGGGTAAGCAGAATCTGATGATTCTGATGACCGGTGCAGGTATTTTTCTGGCAGGCTTTCTGCTGATGAACTTTGCTGAATATTTTCTGCTCAGCTCCGTCAGCCAGGAACTGATCGCATTGCTGGGGCTGATTCTGGCAATTATTGGGGTAATTATCGCCGCCTTCGGCTATATTTGTCTGAGTTTTTTGCGGATCTTCCGCGTCATTAATACTGATACTGCACACAGCAGCAAGAAGAAAAAATCATGAGCGAAACAGCAGCTAGCCGCCATCCGGACATCGAAATCTATGTGAAAAGCCGTGGCCTGGAAGATATTTGTCAGTGGCTGAACAGCACCTTCTCTGTCGTCGAGCTGCAACATTCACAGGGTACCGTACATCAGTACCGGACTGGCTGTGGCATTCCGGTGCTTATTCACGAAAAAGTATCCGGCAAAGCCTGGACCAGTGTCTGGTTTGATTCCGACCGTACCCCCTGGGAAAAAGACCTGGACTGCGCAGTGGTTGCCAGCCAGCAAATGGATACTGAGATTCGCTGCATTGCCGGTGGCTGGAATGACGGTGACGACCCGGATGAATGGTGGAAGGTCGTACCCGGCGGTGAAGCCGCTAAGATGCAGTGGCGTACCTGATGTCAGGCTACCGCGCTGAACTGTGAGCGGGATTCTTCAATCTCGCTGATCATCAGATTACGGGAAGATGCCAGACCAATACGGGCATAGGTATCTGCCGCAATCGCCTGATTTTCCGGCATAACCGCCTGAGTATGAACATGGCTCAGTACATACGCCATATCAGCAAAGTTATGGCTGCCCACCGAGGTATTCAGGCGGCCAACAATCTCTTCGTTATATAAGGTATCCGGATCCGGATAACTCAGTTCATCAGTCGCAGGCAGTTCAAACACAGCACCGCTGCTTACTTTTTTAGCCGCCTGATCTTCACTGGCAGAAATCATACTCAACAGCATAGAGAACTGCGCCCCCTGACCGTTCTGAACCGCGTGGCTCAGGGTCGAGGTATAGGTCTCGATCTGTTGTTCTATGCGTTCTATCTGCATCGTGAAATCTGCAACTTGCCTGATGTTTCATTTTCAATTTAATATTAGTCGGCGCCGGGGCAATTATCTTTAGCCTGAATTTCCTTCCCCGGTAAAAAATCTTCAAAAAATATCAACATGTTAACCTTTGCTGCCTGAGTGCCATTCATGTCCCGTTACCGTCCACCTGCTCCGCCTAAATCCCGTTACATTACCGCTGCCGGCGCAGCAGCTATGAATGCAGAGCTGAAATATCTGTGGAAAGTAAAACGTCCGGAAATTACCCAGTCAGTCAAAGAAGCAGCGGCTCAGGGCGACCGGTCAGAAAATGCCGAATACATTTACGGTAAAAAACAGCTGCGGGAAATTGACCGCCGGGTGCGTTATCTATCCAAACGGCTGGATGTATTAACGATCGTCGACCGTATTCCCGATGACCGCGACACCGTCTACTTCGGTGCCTGGGTCAGCATCATTGATGAAGAAGATAAAGAAGCCAGGTACCGGATCGTCGGCCCGGACGAAATCGGTGAGCACTCAGAATACATCAGCATGGATGCACCCATGGCAAAGCAATTACTGAAGAAGAAAGTGGGCGACGAGTTTGCCATCCGCCGCCCGGACGGTAACGAAGTCTGGTACGAAATTACCGGTATCGAATATCTGCCAGACCCGGAATAAGCTCAGTCCGGCGCTTCAGTGTTGTCCGGCATACCCCGGCCGTTATTCCACCAGCGATTAGGATTATCCCTGTCGGGGTTATAACTTGACCGGCTGACCCAGTCTTCCCGCAGAAAAATCACCGGCTCTTCATAATGATGAAGGTAATGGATCACATCCATTACCTTTGCCAGCATATCATTATCCCGTTCAATTGAAATTTTCAGCTCGACCATCGGATAGCTTTCCGTCTGGCCTGGCTGAAAACCTGCCTTATGCAACGCTGTTGTCGTCTCTTCAGCCGGCCTGGACGTTTCAACGCCCGGTGCAGAAACACTGGCGTTCCTCTGGTACCGCCCGTACGCGAGCGGGTGCACTGTCAGTACACCGTCCAGAATCTTATCCACATCCTCTGGCAGCGTCTGAATTTCCAGCGTCCACACCGGCACAAAGTGACCGGATACCGCCTTATAGGCTGATAAATCTGAGTTATCCAAAGACTACTCCTTAACAATATCCCGATCTATGACCGCTGTCAGGCCGCTGAGTCCACCTTATCATCTGACTTTTCTGCCAGCTCCAGATGCCCCGGATGGCGGCCGAATAAGCGTTGTAACATGGGGATAAAGAATTCCAGCGGCTTTGTCGGATAATCCGGATCAAAGGCATTCTGATCATAGTAATGGCAGAAATATTTGCAGTCCTCATAGTAAGGGCTGTCTTTATACTTCTCCCGGGCATGGCGGTCACCGCCCAGATGATGGTTGTAGTAATACCCCTGGAACACACAGTGATGCTGAATAATCCAATGTACCTTTTCACTCACATATGGCTTCAGGATCGCTGCCGCCACTTCACCGTGATTATAAGGCGCCACTATATCGCCGATATCATGTAACAGCGCTGCCACAACCAGTTCTTCATCCGCATTATCATCATGCGCCCGGCTGGCGGACTGTAACGAATGCTGCAGACGGTTCACCGGATACGCCGTCCAGGGTTCATCCAGCTCTTTAAGCTGGGCCACTAAACGGTTTACCAGACCGGCATTATATTCATCCTCGAAGTCCATAATGGCTGCAAACTCTTCTTTGCTGGCATCTTCCATCCTGATCCACGTCGCTTTTTCACGCTTGTCCATTGTCTCACCCCGGTTCTTATTATCTGTTTTTGGCCAATACACTCTAGGCACTTTACAGTGAAAAATAAAACGAATAGATTTTGTCGATCTGATAACAAATTTTAATCGGCAGTTGTGAATGCATAACGATGCACTGAATACTTTTCTGACTGTTGCCCGCTGCGGAGGCTTTCACGCTGCTTCTGAACAGCTGCACATTACTCAGGCCGCCGTGTCTGCACGGATCCGCAGCCTCGAAGCTCAGCTGGATGTCAGCCTGTTCGAACGGGGCCCCGGTGGCAGCCAGCTCAGTGAAGCCGGTAAATATCTGCTCCCTTATGCCGAGCAGATGCATACAACCTGGCAGCAGGTCACCCGGGACCTGAAAGAACGCTTTACTGATCATATCGCTCTGCGCCTGGGCGCACAGTTAAGCATCTGGGAACAGCGCCTGATCGACTGGGTTATCTGGATTGAAACCGAACACGGCAAGTTGCCCATGACACTGGATTTTGATTACCACCGGGACATGAATCAGGCAGTTCAGAACCGTCTGGTTGATGTGGCGTTCAGCCACCAGCCGGGCAAAGAAAGCAATCTGATCAGCTATCCACTGCTTCCTGAAAAACTGGTATTGCTGGCCCGGCGTCCCTGTCATTTTAACGACCCGGACCTGCCCCGGTTTATTGATTTTGATTTCGGTGAAGCCTATCACCGGGCAGTAAACGCAGCCCTGCCGGACAGCCAGCGTCTGCATGTTTTCTCCGGCAACAGTGCCATGGGATTACGCTACATCATGGCCAACGGCGGTATGTCTTATTATCCGTTACGCCTTGCACAGCAGTATCTGGACAGCAAACAACTGCACCCGGTAGAAAATGCTCCGGATATCGCGCTGGCATGTTACCTCACCTATCACAGGGATAATCCGCACCGGATGCTGATTGAACATATGATTCAGGCATATTTTGAAAGCTGAAACATCGAGAAAGTAAATACACCCCATTCGGTTTCAGCAAGAAAAGAAAGCCTCAGGCTGAGATATCCACCGGTGGATCCTGACTGACATCACAGACACTGGCCAGATACTTTTGCAGGCTGATATCGTCCCGCTGTGGATAGTTTTCTTCCAGCAACTGCAGCTGGACGATCCGGTCCAGCCTGAACTGCCGGTAATCCCCCCGCAGTTCACACCAGCCCACCAGCGTCCAGACCGTCCCCCAATACACCATCCCCAGTGGCCAGAGACGGCGCTGGGAAGGTTCACCATCTGCCCGGCGATAATCGATATGCAGAATACGGTGTTCACGAACCCCGGTGCGGATCAGATCACCAAACCGGGCATTCTCTCCCTGCGAATAATCCGGTACCAGCATCCATTCACTGCTGCGCAGATGCGCATGGTGCGCCTGATCAGGCAAGGTGGCACGGATTTTATCCAGCGCAGTGGTTGCAGCTTTACCCAGCTCACTGTCCCCCCAGCGCCTGACCATCCGGGCACCCAGTAGCAGCGCTTCCAGCTCTTCTTCATTGAACATGATCGGTGGCAGGCTATAGCCCGGTTTTAACCGGTAGCCTACGCCGGCCTCACCTTCGATCGGCACACCGGACAGGCTCAGCGCCTGAATATCCCGGTAGATAGTCCGCTCAGACACCTCAAGACACTCCGCCATGACCTGGGCAGTAATCACCCGTCGCCGGCTGCGCAATAATGTCAGTAACTGAAAAAGACGTTCAGCTTTTCGCATGGTTCAGATATTCATCGCAATGGCAGAAGGCCCCTGAAAATCACACGGGTAATTCCAGAGGCATGTGGATAACAGCTAAGCGTTCAGGCCGGTTCAGCCAGTTCACAGCTCATATGCTCACATAATGTCGGCATATGCCGTACCACACAAGTGGCAGGATCAATGGTTGCCATCAACTCAGCTCCCAGAGGTGACGCCATCAGCGCCTCGCCACCCGCCTGTGCCTGCCGGGCATCTTCCCAGTAAATAATATCAAACCACTGTTCACCTTCAGTTCCCTGTTCATGACAACTCAGCGAACGGTACAGAAAGCCAGGCTGCTCGGAGAGAAATGCCTTCATAGCCTCTTCAGTGTTGAGTAACTGTTGGGCGGATTTACCGGCTGATAACTTAAAGGTAACAACTTCTACATGACTCATTACGCGTCTCCCTTGATGCGTGATTAACAATGCAGAAGAGCTTAACCGGAGCCTCCTGACAGCGTTGTGTCAGTAGTATTTACGCCAGGCCATTTTTTAACAGCATCCCGGCAATCAGCCACATGGTTATCCCCACCAGAATATCCAGTTTTTGCCAGCTGGCGGCACTGCTGAACCAGGGTGCCAGCAGGCGGCCACCCAGCACCAGCGTCAGAAACCACAGTAACGATGCCACACAGGCTCCCAGCGCAAACCAGAACGGCTGTTCGCCGGGCAGCTGGCCACCAATGCTGCCCAGCAGAATCACGGTATCCAGATAGACATGAGGGTTCAGTAAACTCAGCGCTGCAGTGGTCAGAATCGCCCCCCTTAAAGACAGGTTTTTTATCTTACCGGCGCTGAGCCCCTCCGGCCGCCACGCCCGGTGAAACGCCATCCCGCCGTAAACCAGCAGAAACAGTGCTCCCCCCCAGGTGGCAACATCAATTAACACCGGTGCCTGGCGAATCAGCGCCCCTAAGCCAAACACCCCTGACACAATCAGGGCGGCGTCGATCACAATGCACATCCAGGCAACCGTCATGGCATGCTGGCGGCGCAGGGCACTGCTCAGAACAAAGGCATTTTGCGAACCAATCGCAATGATCAGACTGGCCCCAAGACCGAGCCCTTTAAAAAACGGCAACACCAGCATCACTAACATCCACAGCATCGTTAATCAGAAGCGCCACTATGCGAAAAACACCTTTATTAGTAAAATTAAACATTTTACTTAATAATTAATAAATCTAATTTATAAGCAGACGCCAACAGGATATTCAGCCCTTCATGATTGATAATAAAGGTCTCGCGGCCTTCGTCGCGGTCATTCAGCAACGTAACTTTGAAAAAGCCGCACAACAATTGTTTATTACCCAGTCAGCCGTTTCTCAGCGGCTAAAACTGCTGGAAGAACAGCTCGGTCAGACCTTACTTATCCGCACCCCGGAAATCGCTCCCACTCCGGCCGGACAGGCCCTGCTTAAATATGCCCAGAATCTGCAACAGCTGGAACATGCTCTGCAGCACGAACTGGAACCCCGGCGCCAGCAGTCATGGGTTCAGCTTGCCATTGGCACCAACGCCGATACGCTGGCAACATGGCTTCCGCAGGCGCTGGCTCCCTGGTGCCAGCAACACAAGGTGGTATTACAACTGCATGTGGATGATCAGGATCAGACCCACCACCTGCTGCACAGTGGCGAGGTCATGGGATGTATCAGCTCTCTGGATAAACCTGCCCACGGCTGTGTCAGCACA
The DNA here is from genome assembly GCA_937138495.1 of uncultured Oceanospirillaceae bacterium. Classification (GTDB taxonomy): domain Bacteria; phylum Pseudomonadota; class Gammaproteobacteria; order Pseudomonadales; family Balneatricaceae; genus Amphritea. The sequence goes on along the minus strand of CAKZPE010000007.1, from coordinate 62,020 downwards.
CCGATGGGCAGCATTGAATATCACTGTGTTGCCAGCCCGGACTTCTGTCAGCAATACTTTTCCGGCGGTATCAGTGCCGACCCGTTTAAAGAAGCGCCTGTTGTATGTTTTAACCGTAAAGACGCCCTGCAGCACCAGTATCTGAAAACGTATTTTCAGCTGGATGCGGATCAGCTCCCCCGGCATCAGGTGCCGTCATCAGAAGGTTTTCTGGAATGGATACGTCTGGGCATGGGATGGGGCATGGCGCCTAAAGCCCAGATTCAGCAGTTACTGCAGAACGGCGCTCTGACCGAGCTTACACCCGGAAAAACAATAACAGTCCCTCTGTTCTGGCATCAGTGGCGGGTCAGCAGCAGCCTGACTGATACCCTGAAAACACACATACTGAGTTACGCCAACCGCTGACTCAGCGGGTCATTTTCTTTACAAATACCACCACAAACAGTGCCAGTGTAAAGCTCCCCACCAGCGCCTCGCAGGCGGCAAATAACCGGGACAATCCCAGTGGAGTAATATCCCCGTACCCCAGCGTTGTGAACGTCACGACGCTGAAATAGAGGCTGTCGAGGAATGCCGTGGCGTTCTGCCCGACCCCCAGACCGCTCCGGTACGCCAGTTGCTCACCGGCGAAGCTGACGCCGGAAATAAAATACAACACGGCAAACAGCAGAATAATGACATTACTGAAGATGATCACCCGCATCGGCTGTTCACCGTAACCACAGAACAGATCTACCAGTTTGGAAAAAAACCGGGGAACAGACCATTTCGGCATCTGCTTACGGCGCACGACCATTTCACGCTCGAAAAAATAACCGGCTTTTTCAAATAACCCTTCGGTTTCAAAAACCTTACGCAAATGGCGGTAAATCTCTTCTGCCTGCTGGTACAGATCCATGCGCTCTTCTTCCGTGGTCGCAACCTCAGCCTGCTGCTCCTGTAAGACTTTATCCCCCCAGATCACATGCTCCAGCTTCGCATGGTTAAAACGGGTCCCCAACAGATTACAGCCGGTCAGATTGGCACAGTGTAAATTCGCCCCGGTCAGATCCGCTTTCATCAGTGAGCTGCCAGACAAATCCAGCATAAAACAGTGAGCGCCCCGCAAATTCGCCCGGTACAGATCCGCATTCTGCAGGCTGTAGCCCTGCTTAGCATGATGATTCACCAGACTGATATTCGATAATTCACAGCCATTCAGCTTAAACCCTTGCATGGGCAAACCAGAACGGGCCCGGTGTTCCAACCGGGATATCAAATCATCACATTCCCGGTTTTGCCCGCTGATCCAGGACTCATCAGTATCCACACAGGTCTCGGCAACATCACTCACAATCATAAACAACACCTCAGGCCAGTACCGCCGCCCTACAATAAAGAGTCGAAAACTGTCATCCGCACTCTGTAGCCATAAAAAAATACCTGCTACACCAATGCGTTATACCGCTTAATACTAGTTGCTATCAGACCCGGGCAATGCCCGAAATGAGAGGTAGAAGAAAAAAGCAGGGTAAGGCTCACTACCCTGCGAGAGGACGAACCGGCAAAGCCGGCTCTTTCAGGACACATCTATCCAGCCATGATTCGTCAGATCGACTGACGGGCTTTAAGCTGATCCACCAGCTTCAGGCGTTGCACCTTTCCGGAGGGCCCTTTAGGCAGATCATCAAAGAAGAAAATATGCTTCGGGGTTTTAATCTTACCGAGTTTATCCCGGCAAAATTCAATCAGCTCATCGGCTGATACACAGGAAGATTCCCGGGTCACCACACAGGCCACCACTTCTTGCCCGTAGTGTTCGTCATCCACCCCGACCGCTCCGGCTTCAATCACCTTCGGGTGAGAATACAACACATCATCAATTTCCCGCGGGGCAATATTCTCCCCCCCTTTAATGATCAGCTCTTTAAGCCGCCCGGTAATAAAAATAAAGCCATCGTCATCCTGCCGGGCCAGATCACCGGTATGCAGCCAACCGTCCGCTTCCAGCGCTTCTGAGCTGGCCTCCGGATTCTTGTAGTAACACCGCATCACACAGTCACCGCGAACCATCAGTTCACCTTCTTCCCCGGCGGGCTGCTCCCTTCCCTGTTCGTTCACGACCTTAATCTCGGTGCCAAAGGCAATGCCCGGCGAGCCATACTTATTTGACTTGGGCGGCATTGGATTCGATAAAATCTGCGCCGATGTTTCGGTCAGTCCCATGGTTTCAACGAGAGGAATGCCAAACTTTTCCTCAAACCCGGCATGTAATGCCGGCGGCAGTGCCGCCGAGGCTGAACGCCCAAAACGCACAGCTTTCAGCGCCTGTTTCAGGGCATCACCGCTGAGCGGCCCTTCGTGATGCATCAGATAAGAAATGATTGTTGGCACCACCGAAAACCAGCTTACCCGGTGATGAATCACCCAACTCCAGAAGGCGGACACACTGAAACTGTGCGGCATGACCAAACTGCCGCCACTGGCCAGTGGCGCCATCACTGTCACGCACTGGGCGTTAATATGGCAAAGTGGCAGAACACACAGAGCACGATCAGCAGCGCTCAGCTCATGGGCAACAGCAGTATTCATTCCGCCGGCTAACAGATTTTGGTGGGTGAGAATAACGCCTTTTGGACGTCCCGTTGTGCCTGAGGTATACATCAGCAGGCCATCGTCATCCTGACTGACGTCAGTTTCCGGCGGTTCTCCGGGCACTGTACCGTCTGGCCAGGTCGGTCCTTTATCTGCATCACACAGAATGATGCTGACCGGTCGCTTCAGCGCACCACTTGCTACAGTTACCTGCTCGCTGAATGCGGCGGATGTAAACACAATGCCGGTGTCCGAATGATCAAGCACATATTCAATCTGATCAGGCCCGGCAGCCGGATTTAACGGAGATGACACGCAGCCGGCATATAAGCTGGACAGGAACAGCAGCAAGGTCGTTTTACCGTTGCCCATCATGAAAGAGACGGTATCCCCCTTCCTGACATCCAGTGCAGCAAAGTAACCGGCATACAGTCGTACCTCTGCCAATAGCTGTGCATACGTCAGTTGCTCTCCGGTTTCCGGGAACTGAACAAAAATCTGTTCCGGCTGACTGGCAGCAAAGTGCTCGACAACCGCACGGATGCTCTGCGCCGGTGGCGTATATAGGGTGCTATTCATGACAGATACTTCCTTTTGTAGTCACCAAAAATGTCATCCACTGACACTTCTCTGGGCGGGATCGTCCGCACCACCCGGGTAATGTTCATGTACTGGCGGTAATGCACGTTCTGGTCAGTGATATTGCCGCCCCATGATCCGCAGCCCATCGACAGGGAAAACGGCAGGGCATTATCAAAACTGCCTCCGGTGGCAAAACAGTGAGCCTGGTTAACAATCACCCGGCACACCGGCATGGTTTCACCCAACTCAACCGGACGGCTGACATCCGTGGTATGAATCCCCAGCGAGTGCCCTTTCCCCATGTACTCCAGAATCTCACTGGCTTTAGCTTTCGCAGCGGCGTAGTCACTGACCCGGTAGACCGTCAGTACCAGCGACATTTTCTCACCGCTGAAAGGTGCCTCAGGGCCGGTACCGGTTTCGGTGACCATCAGGAAATCACTGTCTTTAAGCCCTTCTCTGCTGAGCCCTGCAACCGCACAGACATCTGCAACCGGCTTGGCCAGCACATGGCGGTTAAGATGTCCGTCGTGCCACATCGCCGCCTGTAACTGTTGTTTTTCAACACTGTTCAGCAGTGCACCGTTCACCCGTGCCAGTTCCGCCAGCATGGCGTCATATACCGCATCGACGATTACTACGGAGTTTTCTGAAGAACAACTGGTGGCATTATCAAAGGTTTTGGACGCTTTAATCTTCGCCGCAGCATCGGCCAGATCTGCGGTCTCATCCACAATCACCGCCACATTACCTGCCCCCACGCCAAAGGCCGGAGTTCCGCTGGTGTAGGAGGCACGGACATTATTCTGTGAACCGGTGGCAACAATATGATCCACCTGGCTCAGCATCTCCTGGCTCAGTACCTTGCTGACCGGCGTCGGTAACTGTTGCACCAGGTTCCGGGGGGCGCCCACCCGGTCCAGTTCCTGATGGACCAGTTCCAGCAAACGGGTACAGGATGGCTGGCCTTTAGGCGACGGCGCAAGGATGATCGCATTCCGGCATTTCAGTGCATTGAGGATATTATTCATGGGAGTAGCAATGGGATTCGTTGAAGGGACGATCACCCCTACAACGCCAACAGGGCGGCCAATCTCAACCATTCCGTTCGCCGGGTCTTCGCTGATAACGCCGACGGTTTTTGCCTGTTTAAGATCCCGCAACAGCCCTAATGTCTTACGGTGATTCTTGGTAATTTTATCTTTGACGTTACCCAGACCGGTCTCTTCCACTGCCAGTTCTGCCAGCCAGGCATTATTGTCGGGATTAATCAGCGCCCAGGCCGCAGCGGTGACCACTTCGTCTACTTGCGCCTGGTTGTAATCGTCGAAGATCGCCTGCGCCTTCCGGGCGTTGGCAACCAGTTCTGCGACCGCTTGTTCCGGTGATAATGACATAACAAATCTCCACTGATCCGGATATTGATATAACTCTTATTACTCAGTTATATGTGTAGATCGGGCAGCATACAGCTGTAAGCTGCCCGTACACTGATGCGCGTCTACACAGGCATCAGTGCTGACTCAGACAGCCGTTACTTTTTCAGGTCGGCCAGCAGTTCTTTCAGGTAGGCTTCACGCTCTTTCCACATGGTGATGACCTGATCACGGGGAATGACCCGTACCGGAGAACCGGCGGAATCCATTTTCTTCAGAGTTTTCTTATCTTCAAACATCATCGGCACACGTTGCGCCAGATAATCGACAACCTCTGTTGGGGTACCTTTACGGGCCATAATGCCGCGGAAGTTAACACTGGAGTCATCCACATCAACCCCCTGTTCCATAAAGGTCGGTACATCCGGCAGGAATTCCTTATTCCGTTCCAGATCAGCCACCGCCAGAATCTTCACGCTGTCACGGTTACGGAAAGCATCAGACAGGTTATTAAAGCCCGCTTTCACCTGACCGCCCATCACGCTCTTCATCGCCGGCGTACCGCCCTTATGCGGCACATAGGTCAGCTCCAGACCGGAGGCTTTGGCAAACTGCAGATAAGCAATGTGATGACCCACATATAACCCTGCTCCGGAGAACGTTACCTTACCCGGATTCTCCTTCGCATAATTCATCAGATCTTCCAGGGTATTAAACGGGCTGTCTTTACCCACGATCAGTACCGCAGGATCAGCCCCCCAGTTGGCAATCGGCTCCAGGTTATCAATGTTGTATTTGGTCTTAAAAACAATGGACTGGGCAATGAAGTGAGGGACGTTATAAGCCGCCAGTTCATAGCCATTTTTCTTCGCTTTAGAGGCGAAAAAGTCCCAGCCCACTTTACCGCCGGCACCGGGTTTATTCAGGATAACCATGGGTTGTCCCAGATAATCTTCCTTACCCGCCAGCATAGTGACGATGCGGGCCTGAAAGTCCGTCGCACCACCTGGTGAATAGGACACCACCATACTCACAGGCCGGTCAGGATAAGCCTCCGCCTGTGCCAGTTGCGGCAAGATTGCGGTACCTGCCACGGCAAATGCCAGCGCAGAGGTTTGCAGGGTTTTAGTGATCTTTTTCAGCATGGATAACTCCTCGTCCCAGGGACTGTATTTATTGTTGTATCGAGCATTTCTGGTCATGCAGTGCCTGGCTAAATCAGCCAGGCGGAAGGTGTCTGCAGTTGCAGAAGCACCGAGAAAATCAGATAAATCGCACCGGTAAACAGGGCACCGATAAAACAGTTCTTCAGTACCGAACGGCTGCGGGGTCTCAGCGGGGTATAAATCACCGTAATCAGCACGAAGGCCAGAAATGAGGTGGCATACATCCCGACGATATCAGCAAAATAGAGATACAGCAGAATGATGATAAACATCGGAATCAGCCGTACCACATCCGGCCAGCGGGCCGGATTACCCTGCCCGACAATGCCGAACATCCAGCGCCACAGGAAATCGGCAATATCTTTCAGCCAGCCCAGTAATTCGCCGTCAGTGACCAACAGCACCAGAGCAAAGCCAAACAGAAAATAGGTCAGCAGGTTAGGGAAGAAATAGGCTTCTTCACCGTATTCAACATTGGAGCCCAGGCTCAGAAGCAGGACCGACAGAGCCAGCCCGCCCAACGCCGTTAAACGTTTCGCTAACATGATCAGGCCTCCTTCTCGACAACATAGCCGTCATCATCAGCCTGCTGTGCTGCACGTTGCTGGCGCTTGGCCTTCATCTCGCTGACAACGCTGTAGACAACCGACAGAACAACAATGGTAACCAGCGTGATATTCAGCGCACCGCCGAAGAAATATGGCACCATACCGTCGCCCACCCGGGCAATAATCTGCCCCTGCAGGAAATTCGTTTCGGCAATCGGCCCCAGAATTATCCCCAGCACCACCGGCGACGGACTGAAGCCAATTTTGGAAGCAAAGTACATGGTGACGCCCAGCCCCATCATGACGAATACATCCGAAAAACTGTTTTGCACACTGAAGGTACCGAACACCGCCAGCACAGTAATAGCCGCCGCCATATAGTACTCAGGAATATCCATAACAAAGCGGCTGTAACGGCTGATCATGATGCCGAAGATGCACATCAGTAACTGACCCACTAACAGAGAGTTAATGAAAGTCCAGACCACCGGACCATGATCGGAAAACAGCGCCGGACCGGGAAACAGACCGTGAATCAGCAGACCACCCAATAACACTGCCGCCGTCGGTGACCCCGGGACACTCAGAGTAAGCAGCGGTACCAGTGAAGGACCAACCATGGCGTTATTGGCTGACTCAGCAGCAATCACGCCGGCAGGCTCACCCTTACCGAATTTCGCTTTATCACGGCTCATCTTTTTCGTCTGATCGTAGGACACCAGACCGGCAATCTGCCCACCAGCCCCCGGAATCAGGCCAACAACCACACCGATCACACTGCCCACCAGCAATGCTTTCCACCGTACCAGCGTATCGCGAATCGACGTAGCGATGCTCTGGGCTTCCATGGCAAACTTGGTGACACCACCGGGCAGATCCTGAGGCGTCAGCATCGAAAGCACCTGTGGAATCGCAAACAGTCCGACCAGGGCCGCAATAATATTGATACCGCCACCCAGGTGCTCGCTGTAGTTAAAGCGCTCCACGCCCAGTACCGGGTCGTAACCAATAGTCGAGATCCACAGGCCGACGAAACCGGCAAACAGACCTTTAATGACTGAACCTGACCCCAGTGAGCCAATAACCGTCACCCCGAGAATCGCCACCCAGAACAGGTGTGACGGCCCGAACCCCAGCGCCCACTGGGACAAGGTTGGCGTAAAGAAGATCAGTACCAGCACCCCCAGAACACCGCCCACAAACGACGCCAGAAAACAATAGTGAAGGGCGGCGGTTGCCTTCCCCTGTTTTGCCAAAGGGTTACCGTCCAGTGTGGTGGCGATATTCGCCGGCGCTCCGGGGATACTCAGTAATATCGCGCTGACCGCTCCACCGGCGACGGTGGCCGTATAAGCAGCCCCCAGCAATATCAGACCGGTAGCCGGTTCCATATGAAAGGTAAAAGGAATGAGCAGTGCCACTGCCATCGTCGGGCTTAATCCCGGTGTGGCACCGAGTATCAGGCCACCGACAGTGCCGAGCACCAGCACCAGAAAATTCCAGGGCGTGAATACGTCCGGAAGGTATTGCAAAAACTCTAGCATCGTTATCACCCTTGCACCGCTTAGTCATCACAGAACAGTGCTCTGCTTCCACCACGGTGTCATTGTTATTGTATCTCGGGTTAAGTGAGCCTTTTACGCTGCTTGTCCAGCATTAAAAAGCCCAGCAGACATTCGGTTTTTATCTTTTTTTACAGTCAGTTACAGCAATTTTTAAACTTATTTAAAGGCTAAAGCCAGTTACTTCACAATCAGCATACTGATCGATGAGATATCGGCAATTTTTCTGGAAATGCTGCCAATCAGTGCACCTTCCACTTTACCTAAACCCCGTGTACCGACAACGATCAGGTCAGCCTCAAACGTCGTTGCCTGTTTAATAATTGTGCCGGCCGGATCACCTTTTGCCACTTTAGCCGTCACATTTTCTGCTCCCTGCTGACGGGCCACATCCAGTGCTTTGGTCATAATCTCTTTGCCGACTTCTTCCAGCGCAGACGAACGCAGCTTGGCCAGGTCATCACTCTTTATGTAACGTTCCAGCTCAGTCGGAATTTTCATTGGCCGGATCACATGCAATAACAGCAGATCAGCGCTGAAAGCCGTGGCAATTTCAGAGGCAGCAGTCACGGCCTGAAGTGACATATCCGACCCGTCTACAGCGACGCATATTTTTTTGTACATGCAATAGTCTCCGGTAGTGATCCGCCCGGGTAAACAGACACCTCTGGGCTGGCAAACCGCCGGCACATAACTGCTGCCGGCCTTATACTTTCATATAACTCATATATATGACTTATATGATCGTAACGGGTCAGCCCTATAAGTCAAGCCTAAAAATTCACGCTCAGAAACACCCTTCTGCCGGACCAACACCCATAGCATAGCTCTGAAACATTCTTTTCAAATAAGCCAAAGAACAGTAAAAACACTTTTAAAACAGACAGATAAAGAGACGCTGCCTGTACTGAAAATCCTTCAGTACAGAGGGATAAAACGGCATGACATGAAATATCTGCAAGTATGTAAACCGGAATACACCTGCAGATATTGGACTTAGGGAGGAGAGAAAGCGTTAACGAATTTCGGCTTTATAACTGAATTTATCAGCCCGGCCGACGGTTTTTCTATACTCGATCATCTTATTGTTGCGGCTATAGGTATGCCGTACCAGTACCACGACCGGAGACTTTTCCGGAATGCCCAGAATCTGTGCGGTCTGCTTATCAGCAATATCTGCCGTAAGCGTTTCTTCTGCACGCACTACCGGCACTTTGTACTTTTCCACCACCATCGCATACATCAGGTCGGGGATGTGTACATCGCCTTTTTCCAGCCCCGGCAAGACATCCGGACACCACCAGCAATGTTCCACCAGAATCGGTAATTCCTGAATATAGCCCTGACGCTGGATGTACAACAATTCACTGTCCGCCGGATAACCAAGCTGCTGACAGATATGCTTCGGCGCGGCGCGCAATGCCCGCTCACCCGCTTCCTTATGGATCCGAACCCCTTTTCCGGTACCGTCGCCGTAAGAAAAAAACCTGAACAGGCTATTGTTGAAATCAATGGTGGATACGTAAGTGCCCTTACCCTGATGCCGGAACAGACGCTTCTCGTTAACCAGGTTATCAATCGCCTTCTTTACCGTTCCCTGGCTAACATCCAATTGTGCCGCCAGCTGTGGCTCGGAAGGTATAAGATCACCGGGAACCAGACGGCCACCGTCAATATCATTGAGAATATGCTGTTCAACACGCTTGTACAGAGGGATGTGCTGGGCACTCATAGGGACAGAAACCCTTGGAAGATTAATAAAACAGATCAGCTGAAATATACGCGAATCCCCTTAATGCCGCAATTTGCCACCCTCAGGAAAGTCCCCACACAGGGCTTTAACCCCCTGTTTACCCGACCATCACTAATGTTATCCGGTACTCAGGCACGGTAAAAAACTGGCGACTGCCGGTCAGCCGGTTTCTACGTAAATCGCAGGCGGCTCAAACGCCAGCCCTTTTGGCTCCCGTACAGCCAAGCCGGATACGGGCGGCTTTGCTTACCGCCATTACCGCGGCTACCGGTCGGGTTGCGCGGTTATTTTTCCAAGTACAGGGCAGCCCCCTATTCCTGCGGCAATCACCATGGGCTATGGTATTCTGTCTGCCACGTTGATTGCCCTGATTTTTACACCGGCGCTGCACCGGGTCAGTAAATTTTAATACCGGCAACTAAACGGCCACACCGGGGACACTCTGTTACCGTACCCGACCGGCCTCAGGAAATGGTTTCATGACACAACCCAACATTGAGATTCTGCTGGTCGAGGATGATATCGATCTGGCCAGTTCCATCGCTGACTTTCTGGCATTGGAAGGCATTAGCTGTGACCACGCATACAATGGCCAGGCAGGCCTGAAACTGGCCACAGAAAATAACTATCAGGTACTGGTGCTGGATTTAATGCTGCCCCGCATGGATGGTATTACCCTGTGCGAAAAACTGCGCCAGCAAGGCACCGACACCCCGGTACTGATGCTGACCGCGCGGGATACGCTGGAAGATAAGATTGCCGGATTCCGGGCAGGCACAGATGACTATCTGGTTAAACCCTTTGCGATGGAAGAGCTGGTTATGCGGATTCGGGCATTGGCAGTCCGCCGCAGCGGGCAAGTCCGCAAACTACAGGTTGGCGGCCTGATCCTGAATCTGGACAGCCGTCACGCCAGCCGCGACGGCGTTACCCTGAAGCTGACGCCCAGTTGCTGGACTCTGCTGGAAACCCTTATGCGTGCCAGTCCTAACCCGGTCAGCCGGAAAGATCTGGAATACAGCCTCTGGCAGGACAGTCCACCAGACACCAACAGCCTGAAAGTACACATGTATAACCTGCGGCAGCAGGTTGATAAACCTTTCCCCCGGGCAATGATTCAGACCCTCTCCCAACAGGGCTTTGCATTGCGGGACGCCGATGTTTAAACGCAGCAAACGTACCATGCGCAGGCAGTTTAGCCTGCTCATCCTCAGCCTGACCCTGATTACCGCACTGATTTATACCGTGTTGGTAGACCGGAGCCTGACCCGGGGTCTGGAAGAAATGGTACAGCTGACCATGCAATTTGAAATTAAAGATTTTGAAGCCCGTTATGCAGCGAATCCGGACACCCCGCTGCCAGATACCGGTATGCTCAACTTTTACATCGACAACTGGCGAAAAGCCCCGCCGCTGTATCATGAAATCATTCCTTTCACCGATTTGCAGGAGGGGAAATACCTCGATGTTGAATGGTCACCCTACGGTGAACTGGAATGGAAAGGCTCACGCTTTCTGGTCATTTACCCCCACCGCCTGCCAGACCAGCGCTTGCTCTATGCTGTCGCGGATCTGGACATCGACAAACTGTCTCAGGAACAGCTCAATGAATTCGACCGCCTGTTTGACCGCGGGCTTTACGTAGGCGGGGCTTATGTTTTCCTGATGATTCTGGCCGTCTGGCTGTATGGTCGCCGACTGACCCGACGCAGTGATGCACTGGCTAAATGGGCAGAAGAGCTGTCATTCGAAAAACTTCAGCAGCCCGTACCGGACTTTTATTTTCATGACCTCAATCAGATTGCTGATCAGCTGCAGACAGCATTCACCCGCATAGCCGACCTGCTTGAAAAAGAGCACCGGTTCTTGCGTAACGCCAGCCACGAACTGCGTACGCCGATTGCTGTCATTAAAGCTAACATGGAATTGCTGGCCCGCATGGAGCCGCCGGCCCTCCTGCAGCGCCCACTTGAACGGGTTAACCGCGCCAACGCCAGCATGCAACAGTTAACAGAAACCCTGTTATGGCTGTCCCGGGAAAATGAGGCGCCCCCCCGGCAGGAAAACACGGAGCCTGCGCAACTGGTACGGGAAATGACGGAAGACCTGGGATACTTGCTGGAAAATAAACCGGTCAACCTGAGCCTTAAAGAGCACTTTAGTGGCCAAAAAATCTTACCGGTAACGCCCTTACGGATTGTTCTGAATAACCTCCTCCGAAATGCCTTTCAGCACACTCAGGCAGGTAACATTGAGATTGAGATCAGTGAACAGCATCTTAGGATAGAAAATCACGATGAAGGCGCCACTCTCACTGACAGCGATAATAGCTTCGGGCTGGGTATCCACCTGGTTCAGCAGATATGCCAGAAACTGCACTGGCAGCTACACCTTGAATATGTTGAAGACGGTGTCATTGCCACCCTGCAATGGCCTGAATACCCCATCATATCCTGACGTTTTCACATATAAAAAACGCTGCAAATGCAGCGTTTTTCAGTCCGTTACGTCAGGGGAAAAACCTTTATCAGAACTGGTAGCGGACCCCCATCATCGCAGCAACGGCAGAGTCTTCACTGACAATTGAGCTGTCGGTAATTTCATCACTGTAACGCTGATAATCGACGGCACCGATAACGGTCCAGCTCTGATTAAATGCATACTCAGCAGACACACCCACACCATAGATCCAGGCACTGTCGCCGTCATATGCCGCACGACCGGCACGGGCCTGGCTGGCAGATACACCATAGTAATGATTGACCAACTTATCGCTGACCCAACTGACAGATACAGCCGGCACAATAGTCAGGTCGCCAAACTCAACCGGCACGCCCCAGCCAAAATCCACCTGTGTACCTTTATGTTCGTCTGCAACGTCCTGTGCCACCGCGACACTTAACAAACCGGCACCGGTGAACATTTCAGCGCCCAGCACCAGATTCGTACCGCCATCCACATCGCCCAGATCCCGCAGTTCGCGACTGTCGGTACGCTCACCGTCCAGATCATCCGCCGCAATGGCGGCATACAGACTCAGCGTATCGGTTTCATAAAAGGTATAACCTGCTTCAAGCCCTGACACATAAAAGTTGCCATACTCAATATCAAACAGGGGCAAAGCAGCGGTATCATCATCAATGCCCTTATAGATGGATTCACTGTAACCCATTCCAAGCCCCAGACTGATATTCAGTTCCGGTGCCTGCTCTGCTGCGACCACGGTACCTGTAAAGATCCCGGCGACCAGGCCAACGGTTCCCAGCGCGGCTATTTTAGCGTGTTGTTTCACCTTGGTTTCTCCTGCACGAAGCCATAAAAAATGCCAGCATATAACAACCCGGGTTAAGTAATAGTTAAGACGAAAACAACCCTCAAAATGCCAACATTCAGGTAAAATTCATCCCAGCCGACTATCCGGATATGCTAGGCTAGCCCCACTGATTTGCAGCGTACCGACAGAAACAGGGAGGTAATGTTTCAAACAGGACATATTCAAAGGCTTTACACCCTGAGTCTGTGTCTCTGAGCCATTCCCCTGCACTCAACAGAATTATCAGCCACTGTACGTGCACCGGAGGGTCATTTCATGTTCAAAATTGCTAAACCGCTATTCAGTATTTTCATGCTGATAATGATCAGCCTGCCCCGCAGTGCTGCAAGCGAAGAGCAATTGAAGCCCGGTACCGGTATCAGTGTTACACCTGTTTTTTCGTCGCTGCCTGAAGAACATTTTCGCGGTGAAATCGCAATCGCGGGTCTCCGTGAACTGGGATATGAAGTACTTCCTGCCAAGCAAACCGGTTATGCCACTATGCTTCTGGCACTGGCCTACGGAGATGCCGATTTCAGCATTCATATGTGGGATATCCTGCATGATGAGTTCTACCAGAAAGCGGGAGGCGCAAAAGCCATCCTGAAAACCGGCAATATCATTCCCGGCCTGAAACAAGGCTATCTGATCGATAAAAAAACCGCTGAGAAACACGGCATCACCAGCCTGAATGATCTCACCGATCCTGATGTAGCAGCCCTGTTCGATACGGATAAAGACGGAAAAGCCGACCTGACCGGCTGCAACCCGGACTGGGGATGCAAAGATACTATCGATGGCCACCTGGTCATGTACGGCCTGAATAACACCGTCAGCCACAACCGTGGCAATTACTTCGCCCTCATGGAAGCTGCGATTAAGCGGTATAAGTCCGGCAAGCCAATTTTATATTACACCTGGCAACCTCAATGGATATCCAGTGTACTGAAACCGGGTAAGGATGTTATCTGGCTAACCGTTGAACAACCCGAAACTCTGGAAGGGGTTGTGCATACCGCCAGCATTTCCGCTGAGGATTTCTCTGCTACTTCACAGGCACAAACGGCAGCCGATCTCGGATTTGCAGAGGACCGTATAAGAGCGGCAATGAATCTTGCATTTGCTAAAGAGAATCCTGCCGCCCGAACTTTTCTGTCCCTTATCCAGATTCCCGCTACCGATGAAAGTGCTCAAAACTTAAAAATAATGCGCGGTGAAAAGTCCCCGGAGGATATTACGCGCCACGCCGCGGGCTGGATAAAGAAAAACCGTCAAACCTTCGATAGCTGGCTGAATCAGGCCAGAGAGTCGGTACCGCTTCCACCAGCAGCCCCGGATAATGTGACACCGGTTAATACGGATGCGGATACAAAAGAGGATGTTGAGGCAGACGCAAAAAACGATTCGCACACGGACGCTGAGGCAGAGAGTCACGTAATAACTGAAGCGGCGGTTGAAACTGAAAAAGTGATGGCGAAAAAAGCGGTTGCTGAAAGATCGGTTAAAACTGAAAAGGCGGCCACACAGGCAGATACAACCCAAACAGCTTCTGCAGCTGTCGCCAGTCAGTAAAACCGCACGTCAGGTATTGCTGTAAACGTAGACGACCTCGACCGTTGCACCGTTATTACTGTATTCAACGCTTTCACACAGACCGGATACCAGCTCGATGCCCCGGCCACTCAAAACGCCTATATTTAAGTTGTTGTCATTATCCAGCCATGATTCATAGTCAAAGCCTTCCCCGCTGTCTTCGATCCGTATAAACACCCGACCGCCGGATGCCATCCGGGCATGCTGGACATGTAAGGATACGGATCCCCAGCTCAGGGTTTCCAGCCGTTGCTCCCGCTCGCTAAAATACCGGGCAAACCCTTCCGGTGAATCTTTCAGACTGGATTCCAGTTTAAGCACACCGTGATCAAGAGCATTCACATACAGCTCTGTCAGAATGCTGAATACAGTGTGCCAGTGCTCCCCTTCGCCTTCAGATTCCTGTAACCGGCTAAGCGCCTGTGCAACCGGATCAATCCGCGCCAGGCTGCGCCCCTGAAGCTCGAGCCCCCAGTCCCATATATCCAGCTCACCACTGTCTTCACTGTCGGTCTCCACTTGTGTGGTGGCCGTAAAGCTGCGCTCCGACTGTACTGAGTTGCCGGGTATATCAATCAGGGATATATCATCCCGCTGGGGAAAATCACGGACAAAATGCTGCAGGCTGGTCAGAATACTGTCTACCAGTGAGTACTGTTCTCTGAACTGAGGATCGGTAATCGCACCAAACATCCGCGCTTCACCAAACATATCCCCTTCCGCATTCTCAGCTTCAAGCACCCCATCACTGATCATTAATATGTGGTCTTCAGGGCGAATATTACATATTTCAAAATTCAGTTCGTTTATCTGCGGCAAAATACCCAGTGGAGGATGACTGGAGCTGATCCGCTTCACTAATTCGCCATCACTGAACACCATAACGTCCGGCAGACCACCGTTCCAGATCCGCGCGGTGCCATCCACTTCCAGCGTCACAACCGCCACTGCCAGGAATAATCCGGTGGGTAACAACCGGTACAGTTTTGCATTGATCTGGGCGATAACTTCTTCAGCGGCGTATCCCTTTGCCGTCATCGCCCTGAAGGTTTCTGCCAGTGGCAGTGCCCCCAGAGTTGATGTCAGACCGTGGCCGGTAAAATCCCCCAACAGGATATTCAGGTCCCCGTTAGGCCGGTATGCCGTGAGCTGCACATCCCCGCTGAAGGTGGTGGCAGGTTGCTTATGCATCCGAATGGTTTCAAGGCCAACATTCGCAGACTCTATCGCACCGCTGAACAGCTGTTCGGCAACTTCAACTTCACTCTGGCGAATCTGATTCAGTTCCGCAACCTGTTGATACAGTTCTGAAATCCGTCGTAGTGCAACGATTTTGCCTTCCAGGAGTTCAAACGGAAACGGCCGCTGGATAAAATCATCGCCCCCGGCATCGATGGCGTTGCGGATAATATCCTGACCTTCCGCACCGGACACAAAAATAATCGGAATAAAATCTTCAGCCGCCAGATGTTTTATCTGACGGGCCGCTTCAATTCCCCCCATCTCAGGCATATTAACATCCATGAGAATCAGAGAAGGCTTAAGTGCCAGATACTTTTCAACCGCCTCGAAACCGTTGGAAGCAAACTCAGCAACCAGCCCCATATTGGTAACCATCTTTTCCAGCAAACGCTGATTAAGGGCCATATCATCCGCTATCAGGACCAGATTAAGGTTTGTTTCCAGTTTCTCGGCTGCTGTCATAATTATGCTTCTATCGTTACAAACTGATCGAATTTCGCAATTGAGAGAATTTTGTGAACCGCGGAGTTTGGCTGGGCCAGAACCACCTTACCTGACAGGCTGTCAGCATGTTCTTTAAGCAGCAAAATCATGCCCAGTGCGGAGCTGTCCATGTAGGTGGCTTTTGAAAGGTCGACCCGAAACAGCGTGCCCGGCTGATCAGTAAAACGGTACGCTTCACGGAAAGACTGATGGGCGGAATAATCAAACTGCTCAGCCACGCAGATATCGACAGTTTTCTTATCATCGGAGGTTTTTGCAGTTACAGACATCGAATACCTCAGGTATTAATTGTTCAAATTCAGGTGGTGAATCATTCAGCAAGTGCCGGACTGTCCGCTTCAGAACAGCTCGATCTCGCCTTCATCCATATCATTCTGTGCCACAGTACGGCCTTCATTCCGTGACTGTGCAGTCACCCTCAGCTCTTCACAACGATGCTGACAACGCAGGGTAGCTGCTGCATCAAGGTTACCTTCCGGGGTCGTCATCTCGTCCACCAGGATAGCAATCTCGTTCAGCGAATTTACATTATGCTCCATTGAGTTCAGCGCCTGTGAAGCAATGTCCTCAAACTGCAGAGAACGCACTGCGTTATCCACAGTGGAGTCAATTTGCATACTGAGCTGTGAAATCTCAGTAACCTTAGTATTCATAAACTCACCGTTACTGGCCATAAACGACAGCATTTCGGACATCTTTTCCTTGGTACCGATAGTATCGCTCAGGTCAGTGGCAGCCATACCTGATACAGTGCTGCGCAGGGTGTCAATCGTCGCCCGGGCAGACGCCATTTCTTCACGGATTTTATTATTCAGGTCACCGGAATTTACCGACAGGGTTCTCACTTCATCCGCCACAACCGCAAACCCACGGCCGGCTTCACCGGCACGGGCTGCTTCTATACTGGCATTCAGCGCCAGCAGGTTAGTCTGGCTGGCCAGCCCCTCAACATTCTCAATCAGACTGAAGATGCCATCGAGTTTCTCTACCATATCGTCAATGTAATGTACGGTTTCCAGGCTGTTCTTGCTGACGTTCACCATGACCTGAACAAACTGATCCAGAATAGAGCTGGTTTCATTAATAAATGTCTGGATATTAAACTCTTCCGAATCACCGTGGCTTTCTTCTTCCTCGGTACGGGAAATAATCTGCCCGGTCAGTTCCGACTGTCGGCTGGTCAGATCGTGCAGGCTGTGAAAGCTATCGGTCATCAGCACGACCGCTTCTTTAATCAGTGAATCAACACGGGCTATTTCCTGATTCACAATTTGCGCTTCATGGGTCAGAGTCTGGGACAGCTCTTCCATCGCATGCTGTAATTCTCCGTCAACATGTTCCGGGTTAATGACTTCGGCCGCTGGCTTAACCGCCGGCTCAGCAACTGGCCCGCGGAGCATAGCAATGCCTCCGGCCAGAACCGCTGCAATCGCAATCCAGACGATCACTTGCGGCACAGGCAACAACTGAGCCAGTGCCAATAACAGCGCGCCGGCTATTACCAGCCCTGCAAACGTTTTCTTTTGCCACATAACAGAGTCCCTCACTCACGCTAACGGTTCAGATGCTGCAATAACCGCTTAGCTATTTTTTGCAGCGCAACCACATCCTTCGCCGCCCCATATTTGACTGCCGCACCCGGCATCCCCCACACCAAACTGGAGGCTTCATCCTGAACAATGGTATGCGCACCGGCATCTGCCAGCGTCTTCATTGCTTTGGCACCATCTTCACCCATACCGGTTAACATCATCGCGGTGACATTCGCCGGGGGCATTTCCAGTAATGACTTAAACATAACTTCAACCGACGGTTTATGACGGTTAACCGGATCGCTGTCTTCAAGCCGGCAAATCATTTTCAGGCCATGTTTTTTTATCTTTAAATGCTGAGACCCCGGGGCAATGTATACATGCCCGCTTTCCAGTACATCTCCGTCGCGGGCTTCTTTCACGGTCAGCTCACACACGGTATTTAACCGGTTGGCAAACCGCTCACTGAAGCTTGCCGGTATATGCTGGGTTATCACAATCGGTGGCATATTCGCCGGCAGCGTTGTCAGTACATCCCGCAGCGCCTCAGTCCCACCGGTTGAAGAACCGACAGCAATCACCCGCAGCTGATCACGTGCCTGCACTTTTACGGCAGGAACCGGGGTTGCCAGACGCTCGGCCGGCTCAACCCTGCTGCGGCGAAAACGTAACTTTTGACTCGCCCCGGCCGCGGCTTTTACTTTACTGATCAGATCGGTCTGAAAACGTTCCAGGTGGCTGTCAGAGCTGGACGCTACCGGTTTACCGATGAAATCAACGGCGCCCAGCTCAAGCGCTTGCAACGTTACCTCTGCGCCTTCCTGGGTAAGGGTAGACAACATGACCACCGGCATAGGATTCAGCTTCATCAGATTGCGCAGAAAAGTAATGCCGTCCATTTTCGGCATTTCAACATCCAGAGTCAGTACATCCGGACGCAGTTGCTTTATCTTGTCCCGGGCATCATATGGGTCGACTGCTTCCCCAACAACTTCGATATCAGCATCCGCGGATAACATCTCGTTAATAACACTGCGAACCACCGCAGAATCATCAACAATCAGTACTCTGGTTCTTGCCATATATAACTTTCCTTATTAAAACAGTTCCACGTCGGAATCATCCAGATGACAGTCAACATCCTGACGGTATGAACGTTCTTCTTCGATAAGACGCTGGTCATCCCGGTGATCCATTCGGTTAACCAGCATCCGCCCTTCCTGAGGGAAGTAAGCAACCTTCCGGGCCTGATCGCCCCCAAAGTCCGCTGCTAATACCCGCAACTGCTCTGCGGCGACATAGTCTTTAATAAAATTGATATTCTGCTGCCCGATGCTGGTGACGCCCTGCATCATGTCGCCACCGCCGGTGAGCTTAAGCTGCAAGCTATCTCTCCGGCTGCCAAGGCGCAGCAAACCATTAATCAGCTGCTCCATCGCAAACAAACCATAGCGCATAGAACGGCCACCATCATTGGCCAGACTGCTGGTTGGCAGCATGAAGTGGTTCATGCCTCCGATCTTTAGCTCAGGATCATAAAGACAGGCAGAGATACAGGACCCCAGCACCGTTGTCAGTACGACGTCTTCCTTGCTGATACAGAACGCACCGGGCTGAACCTTTATGGCATAGCGTTCCCATTTTGGCTCCCAGAATGCCCGCATATGCTCAAAACCGCGCATGGCTTTTGGTTGAGCAGGTCTTGTTGTAAGCATTACTTTACCTTCCTGTAAATTGTCTTACCCATCAGTTCAAAGTTGCTCTGATGACGCGCCAGTGCTTCCGAATGCCCGACGAATAAATGCCCCTGAGGCTGAAGCAGATCGGCCATGCGCTGTAATAAGCGCGCCTGTGTCTGCTGATCAAAATAAATCATTACATTGCGACAAAAAATAAAATCGAACGGCCCTTTCATTGGCCATTCTTCCATCAGATTCAGATGTTTAAATGTCACTATCTGCTGCAGTTCCGGGCGCACTTTTACCCGGCCATCGTTATGACTTTTACCTTTCAGAAACCAGCGATGCACCGTTGCTTTCGGCAATGACTTCACCCGGCTCTGTTCATAGACACCGGTTCTGGCGCTGGCCAGAACTTTGGAATCAATATCCGTTGCCAAAATTTTTACATCGCAACTGGCCGGATCTATACCGGCTTCCAGCAGGCTGATAGCCAGGCTGTAGGGTTCTTCTCCCAGTGAACAGCCCGCAGACCAGATACGCAAACGGCCACCGGGACTGTTTTTTATCGCCGGTACAATCTGGCTTTTTACATAGTCAAAATGATGCCGCTCCCGGAAAAAAGCGGTAAGATTCGTGGTCAGTGCATTAATAAACTGAGTAAATTCAGCAGGGGAACCGTCCAGGCACTGAAAATATTCATCAAAGTTATCCAGCCCCAGTTCCCGCAGGCGACGAACAAGGCGGTTATACACCATATCCTGCTTATGATCGGCAAGGGCTATACCTGCATAGTCATACAGCTCTTGCTTAGCCTTCCCGAAATGCTTGTCAGTGAATACGAATTCACGTTCTCTGGCTGTCGTTGTTGCCATCCGTTAACCTCAAAAAGAACTGGGTTGCCTGGCTTAATTTGCGCGCTGTATCAGCGCGCATCTTCCCGGTTAATATCTGCTGATATCAGAACTCTTCCCATTCGTCGCTGCTGCCGGCAGTCACTGGCGGTGCCGTTCTGACACTGGTACGTCGGCTGGCCGACTGCCCGGACGGTTCCGGTGTTTCAGCAACCAGAGAGCGTACCCGCTCCATACCAACATTGTTACTGCCCGGAGTACTCATATCACTGACAGTAAAAGCACTCACCAGACGTTGCATCTGTTCAGCCTGTTCTTCCATCGACGATGATGCCGCTGCCACTTCTTCCACCAGCGCGGCATTCTGCTGAGTACCTTCGTCCATCTGGGTCACAGCCACGTTCACTTCTTCGATACCAATCGCCTGTTCACGGCTGGCAGACGCAATCTCGCTGATAATGCCGGATACATTTTTAATCG
Organism: uncultured Oceanospirillaceae bacterium; assembly: GCA_937138495.1. Taxonomy (GTDB): domain Bacteria; phylum Pseudomonadota; class Gammaproteobacteria; order Pseudomonadales; family Balneatricaceae; genus Amphritea. The sequence goes on along the minus strand of CAKZPE010000007.1, from coordinate 41,259 downwards.
CACCCATGATTTCATCCAGCGCTTTACCGGACTCATCAACAAATACGCCACCTTCCTCAACTTTCTCAACACTGTCGCTGATCAGCTCTTTAATTTCTTTCGCAGCACTGGCACTGCGCTGCGCCAGATTTCGTACTTCAGATGCAACGACGGCAAAACCACGCCCCTGCTCACCGGCTCTGGCCGCTTCAACCGCAGCGTTCAGTGCCAGCAGGTTTGTCTGGAAGGCAATTTCATCGATAACACTGATAATTTCTGCAATTTTGCTGGAACTGGCACTGATATCCCCCATAGAGGTCACTACACGGGATGAAATCTCACCGCCTTTTTCAGCCAGAACCTGAGCATTCTCAGCCAGTTTACGGGCTTCATCCGCATTATCCGCATTCTGCTTAACGGTGCTGGTCATCTGCTCCATGCTGGCCGCGGTTTCCTGCAGGCTGGCAGCTTGTGCTTCGGTACGCTGGCTCAGGGTGGTATTACCACTGGAGATCTCTGAAGCACCGGTATTGATACTGGCACCCGCACTGCGAATTTCCCCAACCATATGTTCCAGATTACGGATAGAACTGTTTAACGCATTGTTCAGTTCTGCAAACTCGCCATGAAACTCGCCGTTCATTTCCTGGGTAAGGTCACCTTTCGCCAGCGCTTCCAGTACGGTCTTCACTTCGCGGACAGGCACGACAACCGCATCCAGCATCTGATTAACACCGCCGGCGATGTTTTTCATAAATCCGCTGTAGACGTCAACGTCCAGACGCTGATCCAGCTGGCCCATTGAAGCCTGGCTAATCAGTTCTTCAACCTGTTGTTCTGCATTCAGCTGGTCGGTGACATCGGCCCATTCGACCACAGTACCCAGTCGGGTATTCTGCTCATCAATTACCGGATTCGCGATCAGATTAAAGGTACGGCTGCCTACTTCAATCTGGCTTTTATGGGTCGTCTTCAGCGCGTCCAGCATGCGGCGCTGATGTTCCGGGTTTTCATGGAAGATATCAAAATTTGCACCCACCAGCGCATTGGAATCGAAGTCAGGCAACTGTTCACGGATGTCCGTTTCAGCATTGTTCATCATGCGGACGACTGCGTCGTTACAGTAAATAATTTCGCCTTCATTATTTGCCAGCATCACATTAGAAGACACGTTATCCAACGCAACTTTAATGCGCTGGGCACGCTTCGCTTCTTCTTTCGCGTTATTGACTTCAAAACCCAGCTTTACCGCCAGCATTTTAACGCTGCGCTTCAGCTCGCCCACTTCACCGGCTTCCTCAATCGGAATCGGTTCAAGGTAATTTCCTTCCGAGACATCCCGCATGTGCTTCTGAGTATCGTCAGCCGCCCGGATAACATCTTTATCCAGAATCAGCTTAGCGCCGAAAGCCATAATCAGATACGCCAGTAACGGACCAGCCATCAAAGCTTCAGCCGGTAACCCCAGCGCATAAATCGCAGCGTTCACAACTGCCGCAGCGACCAGCCCCAGACCGGTATAACGGTTTAACTTACCTTTCAGATTAGCCGGTCTGATGTTTGCCGGATTCGGCAGGCTGGCATCCTTACCGCGCAGCTTCATATAGAGAGCATTCGCCGAATCAATTTCGTCCTGGCCTGGCCGGGTACGTACAGACATGTATTCAACTATTTCGCCGTTTTTGAATACGGGAGTGACATTGGCTTTCACCCAGTAGTAATCGCCACTTTTACAGCGATTTTTAACCAGCTTACTCCACGGACGCCCCAGTTTTAGCGTATCCCAGAGATCTTTAAAGGCCGCCTGCGGCATATCCGGATGACGAACAAGGTTATGGTTTTTACCAACCAGCTCTTCTTCACTGAAACCACTGATTTCAACAAAATCAGGGTTAGTGTAGGTAATGATGCCTTTGAGGTTAGTTTTGGTAACCAACTCCTGACCGTCTCTGAGTTTGACTTCCCGGTCGGTTACCGGCTCATTAATTTTCATGTTCTCTCCTTTACCGCAACCTAGCCGGCGACCGGTGATGCTACCGCCAGTTCGCCTGAATTCATTAGCTGATCGATATCCATCAGCACTATCATTTTGTCGTCCTGGGCAACCAGACCCGTAATAAACTCAGAATTAATGACCCCGCCAATCTGCGGTGAGATCTGGATCTGATCAGTTGCCAGGGTATATGTTTCGGCCACTGCATCAACAATGATGCCCATGATCCGTTCGCCTTTTTCATTCTGGACCTTAATCACGATAACAACTGTGGTCGGCCCGTATTCCAGTGGCGGGAGACCAAACCGTAAACGTAAATCTATAACCGGTATAATTGCACCGCGCAGGTTTAACACTCCCCGCAGATAATCCGGCATTTCCGGAATCGGGGTAACCGGTGCCCAGCCGCGTAATTCCTGTACCCGCAGAATATCAATTCCGTATTCTTCATCTTCCAGCAGAAAACTCAGATACTGCTGACCGTCTTCGCTGTACGTCAGATCATCCCCAATCTGTTCATGGCTGTTCATGCGACGTTCTCCCGATCCGGTACAGCCTGCAGGTTACTGTTACGTGCCTGTGCTGAGTGAGCTGTCTCAGTACTTAAACCCCGTTTGATAATTCCGGTGACGTCCAGAATCAGTGCAACACTGCCATCCCCCAGAATTGTGGCGCCGGCAAAACCTTCGATGGGTTTGAAGTTCACTTCCAGGCTTTTAATAACAACCTGCTGCTGTCCATAAAGCTCATCAACAACCAGCCCCACTTTCTGGCCACCATTTTCAACAATCGCTATCAGGCTGCCTGCAAACCCCGTTTCTTTAAGCTCAGGAGGTAACTTGAACAGCGAACGCATGGAGATCAGCGGAATGTATTCATCCCGGAAATGCAGCAGTTTATTTTCCCCGGCAATCGGGCTTAACGATTTCTTATCCGCCTGAAAAGTTTCAACGATAGAAACCAGTGGCAGGATATAAGTCTGATCATGAATCCTGACCAGCTGACCGTCCAGAATGGCCAGGGTCAGCGGCAGGCTGACACTGAATTTAGCGCCGTTACCCGGATCAGAGCGTACACTGACGTTACCGCCCAGTGATTCAATGTTTCGCCGCACCACGTCCATACCGACGCCACGGCCGGATAAGTCGCTGACTTCTTCTGCGGTAGAGAAGCCAGGCTTAAAAATCAGCTCATCGATTTCCTGATCCGTCATCACCTGATCGTCTGTGATCAGCCCGTTTTCAAGGGCTTTCTGGCGAATGCGGGCAGTATTCAGTCCACGGCCATCGTCGATAATATCGATCACGATAACCCCGCCCTGATGATAAGCATTGAGCTGCACTGTGCCGGTTTCATTTTTACCGGCAGCCAGCCGTTCATCAGGGGTTTCCAGGCCGTGATCAAGAGAGTTACGGATCAGGTGTACCAGCGGGTCACCGATTTTTTCCATCACGGTTTTATCAATTTCAGTCTGCTCACCGGAAATGACCAGATCAACTTTCTTGCCCAGCTTACCGCTGACATCATGCACCAGGCGGGGAAAACGGTTAAAGACAAAGCTGATCGGTAACATCCGTACCCGCATGACATCTTCCTGCAAGTCACGGGTATTTCGCTCCAGCTGCTCCAGACCGCTCTGTAAACGTTCAATATCCGCCCCGGTTGACTCCATCAGTTCCTGGCCAATCTGGCCCAGCATTGCCTGGGTAATAACCAGCTCGCCCACCCGGTTTATCAATGCATCAATTTTGTCAGTATCGACCCGTATTGAGCTGCTTTCAGTTGCCTTCGGCTTACGCGCAGCTGGCGCTTTCTCTGCAGCCGCCGTTGCCGGACTGGCCTGACCGGTTAAAGCGGGTGCAGGTACCTCTGGCTCCGCCACCGGCGCTTTGGTGTTGTCAGACGTCAGCGTCTCTGGCTGAGTATCGGTAGCGCCGGCACCTTCCGACACACTGTTCAGTGCTGATACATTAATTTCACACTCGTCTTCCACCCATTCAAAAATTTCCCGTACCGCATCTTCGTCACAGTCTGATTCCAGCATCAGATGCCAGGACAGATAGATCAGTTCAGGGTTTAATTCGGCAAAGGAAGGGAGGTTGCTCAGATTCGCGTCGACACTCAGCTCACCAAGCTCAGAAAGCGTTTCCAGCATCAGTGAGGGTTCATTACCGGTCTGAACAATGTCTTCACCGGGTATAAACTCAACGCACCAGCCTGACGGAGGTGTTACACATAACGGGCTGAGCGTCAGATCACACTCATCTTCAACCCATTCAAAAATTTCTTTAACATCATCATCGCTGCAGCCTGAGGTCAGCTCAATCTGCCAGTTTATGTACAGCAACTCAGGATTAAGGTCTGTCAGTGCCGGTAAACCGGAGCAATCGGGCTGAACAGCCAGTTCTCCGTAATCCCCCAGCGCCTCGAACATAAACGCCGGCTCATGGCCCTGTTGCAGTAAATCCTGATGCGGCTGAAACTCAACCAGCCAGCCTGAGGGTTGCTCTGCAACATCGATAATCTCAGCCAGTACATCCAGAGCAGGTTCTGCTTCAGATGCTTCTGAGTTTTCCCCCAGTGCTGCTTCCAGCCCTTTCTGAACACTGGCAAGCATATCAGGATCGGCGTCAGCCCCGCCCTGAACGGATTCCAGCAGTGCTTTAATGCAGTCCACAGATTCAAGCAGAAGATTCACCAGAGGGCCGGTGACAGCCTGCTTACCACTGCGCATTTCATCCAGCAGCGTTTCTACGCGGTGGGTAAAGTCGGCAACTTCGTTAAACCCAAACGTACCCGCGCCCCCCTTAATGGAGTGGGCAGCACGGAAGATGGTATTGATCGTTTCTTCGTCTGCAGAGTCCATATCCAACAGACTCGACTCCATGACTTCCAGACCTTCGTAACTCTCTTCGAGGAAGGTTGCAATAAACTGCGACAGATCAATACTCATAGGCGATTACCTTACGACGCGTTTGATTGTGCTGATCAACTTCTCAGGATTAAAAGGTTTTACCAGCCAGCCGGTCGCTCCGGCACTTTTACCCTGCTGTTTCATGTCTGCCGAACTTTCTGTCGTTAACATGAGTACCGGCGTAAATTTGAATGCCGGTAATTTACGCAGTTCAGAACACAGTGTGATCCCGTCCATAACCGGCATATTCACATCCGTCAGTACCAGATCGAAACGGCCGCCTTTTGCCTTCGTCAGTGCTTCCTGACCATTGCCTGCTTCCACAACCTGATAACCTTCCTGTTTCAGGGTAAAGGTCACCATGTTTCGCAAAGAAGCTGAATCATCAACAACTAAGATGGTTGCCATTTAATATTCTCCGTAATCCGTTATTTATTATGCTGATTCGAGTTGAAGCATGGATGCCAGTCCCAGTTGGCGGGCAACTTTATCCAATTCGGCAGATCGGCTCTGCCACTCAAAATCAATATTCTGTGACTGCAGTTCTTTAACAAACACAACGAGTAACTGAACCGCTGCAGTGTCGACCCGGGTCAGGTCAGCAGCGTTGATGGTAACCGAAGCAGAAGATTCCAGAAGATCGGTAAACTTATCTTTCCACTCACCGATATTCACAATTGAGATCTCTTCCGGCAACTGTAACTCATCCCTGGTTTCATTGGTCATATGCGTATCTCTCAATTTTTCGGGTACTGCTCAGATCCAGGTTACTCCTGCAAACCTGAGCAGGAATAATTGTAGATATAAATGTGTTACACAATGCTGCTTAAGTCAAAAAATCAATCACTTAGCTTACTCACTTTGGTGAGTAGATCACCTTGAAATACAGGATTTTTCAGCATCTGCCACCACTGCTTCAGAGCCGGCCTCAAACCTTTTTAGCGTTATCCTTTGTTATTACTGGGAATTTAAAAAACCTGCGCAGAATCTTCAGGCGAAAAAAAAGCTGCTATAAAAGCAGCTTTTTATAATAGATTGGATATTAACTGCGGCGGTCTGCCGGAGATCCCATCCGTTTACGGCCTGCAAAATCAGGCGATACGTCAGTACTGCGAACATAACCAACCACACAGCGCTCCGGATCAATAACATCGCCAAGAACCTGCTGCCATTTTTCCGCGTTCAGCACCACATGGGAAGAATCGCTGAAATACAACCATTCATTCTCAACCATGCTTTTAACCTTACGCCGTACCGTTTCATACGGAATACCGGTGGCAATGCTAATTGAATGATTATTACAGGAGAAACCAGGAACCGCCTGCTTCGCCTCTTCATCTTCACGCTGGCGTAATGCCCAGAGTGAGATTACATTAAAAATAATCGCGGCTTTGATATCACCGTCAAATACACGGTAACAGCGAATCAGAAAATCGGTCGAAAAAGATACGAAGCCCAGTTTCTGTGCTAATTCTTCCGCGTCAAAGCATGACCTCAGGTTAGTCGGGTTCGTCCCTACAGACGAAGACTGATCATGCCGATTTGAAACGGTCGTAGAAGTTGCATTTTTATCCATGTTATTCCCCAGCCAGCAGCTAACAGCGTTCCGTTGCTATGTCAGATTCTTGTTAATTAAACAGATCTTACAATTATTGTATGTCTTGTAACATATACCAACAAAGTATCACCATTCAAGAAAATACCGCTCTTTCCCTAATGAAATTAGACCATTGCAATGATTTTGTCACATCTTGCTGTTAAAACTAAAACTCTGAATAAGTCTTAGGATTAAAACAATGACGATGAACACATTGCAACAACAGATACTTCAATTGACCCGTAAGGGCTTAAGCTTGAATGAAATTCTCCGGATGACCGATGCTCCGGCAGACCTGGTACATCAGCTTCACAGCCAGAGTTTCATTCAGCATAAACACCGTAACGCCAAAGCAGATTCGCAACATCATCAGGCAATGTATGCGATGCAACTTGGTGCCACATATAGTTAATCGGCAGGTTGTCGGAAAATTTAAGTATTCCTTGACCCAGATTCAATTCTTATCTGTTCTGGCTATTTACAGAAGCAGCCTGGTCTTTCTAAACTGACCTGAGCATAGAAGTTCACCATCGGGTTTCTGTGTACACCTTTGCTCTAGCCAAACATTAGAGGCCTCAAGGAATTACAATGAAAAAATTATTACTGGCAGTTACCGCTGCTGCTCTTATGACACCTGTTGCCGCCTTTGCAGAACGCGATGGCACAACTGTTTATAACACTTACTGCCTGGCATGCCACATGACCGGCGTAGCCGGGGCACCTAAAGTGGGCGACCCTGAAGCATGGAAAACCCGTGCTGAAAAAGGCATTGACGGCCTGCTGGCAACGGCGAAAAGTGGCCTGAATGTTATGCCGCCGATGGGTAACTGCCAAAACTGTACTGACAGCGAACTGAGCGCTGCTATTCAGCACATGCTGGATAACTCCAAGTAAACAAAAACGTATCCATTCACTCAGGCAAGGACCTATGATTATCATAGGTCTTTTTGTTTCAAAGACTTACTATTTAATTGAGGTATATCAATCTTCTTCACGCAAGTGACAAATAATTTTATTTTTTAACAAATAAGATTAAATAACCATCCTATAGTTATGTGTATTATTTTCTATTACACAGTCATTAAGTTATAGCTCTACGACATTCATCAACGCTTACGAATCGGCGGTAATTACTGGAACAACAGCGCCTTAGGCTATTTGCTCAGAAACGCTGATACGAAATAAATATCTACATCAAAATATGAAAGGTCAGAACTGAAACACAATACTATTGCAACATACCAAACCGTAAACGCCCTCCATTTAATGGAGGTTTATTGCAGATAGCTGCAACCTTATAAAATCTGTCAATTTATCGAGAACAGTACATCTGACTAACTTTAGCTAAAAATCACATCATATTCTGCCCCTTAGTAAGGACCTCGCTAACAGGCAAATATAAAAAGTGAATTGCAGTAATGCTGAATGCCACACACTGATAAGGATTTTAGATGATGCATTATCTACCACGCTTTTCTACCTTTCACCTAAGCACGGCGACCGTTCTCAGCATCTCTTTTTTATGTCTCTCAACGCCTTTAATAGCAGAAGACACATTTCAGGAAGTGGAATCTTTTAAAATTGATCCAGGTTTCCCAATAGAACAAGTGGCAATCAGCGGAGACGGTAAAGTATTAGTCAGTGCCCGCGCCGATTCAGGAACAGGTAAAGCATTTTACTGGAGTGAAGCTGGCGGCGTGACAGACCTCCCTGAAATCAGTAATACGACCTATTCTCAGGCGATAAGCACCGACTCAGATGGGGATGTTATTGTAGGCTATGCCAAGATATCCGGGCTGGGTCAAAGAGCATTTCGCTATAAAAAAGGAGAAGGCATTACTGATCTTGGCACACTCGGCGGGAATCAGTCTTATGCGATTGATGTCAGCAGTGACGGCTCGATTGTTGTTGGTCTTGCGGAGGATGCTTCAAACAACTTTCTGGGCTTTATCTGGACGGAAGGCGGAGGGATGGTAGGCCTCCCCGGAACAAACTCAGCGCTTGGTATCAGCTCTGACGGCTCCACTGTGGTTGGACGCGCCTCTAACAAAGCCTATCGATGGACTCAGGCTGAGAGCGTCGTTGATCTGGGTACTTTTTCAGGCGGCAGTTTATCTAATGCACTGGCGGTTAACGCTGACGGAAGCGTCATTGTCGGCTGGAGTACAGCAACAAACAGCGGCCCACTCATCCCGTTTCGGTGGACCTCCGCTTCCGGACTGCAATCTATTGGTATCTCTGAGGGCATGGCACTGGGAGTCAGTGATGACGGAAACGTTATTGTAGGCCTCGAAGGAGACCTTCAGGCATCGGGGACAAATAATGCATTCCGATGGACATCAGAATCTGGTGCACAGTCAATAGAAGACTGGCTAACGGATAACGGAGTAGATGTGAGTGGCATGTCTTCATCTACCTGGAGAGCAAGCGATGTCAGTTCTAACGGAGAGGTCATTGTTGGTTTGTTAAATAATCAGGAGATTTTTTATGCCAAAGTGGCTCCGTCAGGGAGTGGAATAACAACGCTTGCCGACATTTCTCATAGCCTTATGTCTTCCTCTGACGCACTCGCGGCAGTACTCAGAACAACAGAAATATTAATTAACGGTGCCCATAGTCATCCGATGTCCCGCAGAGTAGGACAACATAAAAAAGTATTCTGGGTTGCCGGCGACCTGGGCACGGATAATCATAAAGCACGAAACGGTTCTTTTGGTTTGGCGGAAATTGGAGTCGGCTATAATTATGGCACTGTTCAAATTAATGCCTCTCTGGGTAAAACCTCAATCGAACAAAGCTTAAGCCTCGGTGGAGATATTAATACTGATGGCACCTTTTTAATGCTTGAAAGTATTTTTCCAGTCAATAGTGAAGAAAATACTTTCGTTACATTAGGAACATATACTCACTGGAGTGATGCAGATATCAAACGGGGATACCTTAACGCAGGCGCATCTGACTTCTCTTCAGCATCTTCAGATACAAAAAGCTGGGCTGTCAGAGCCCGTATAGACTGGGTTGACGCATTTACTGCTGGAAATGTTAATTTCACACCGTATTCTGACCTGAACCATACGGAGATCCGGATGGATGGCTACACAGAAACTGGCGGCGGTTTCCCGGCAACCTTTGACAAACGCTCCGAAAACATAACAGAGATACGCGTCGGACTGAATGGCCAAATGCCACTGAAAAATACCAACCTTAATCTTATAGGCAGCATAGAAGCAGCACACCGGCTGGATGATGATAAAGCACGGACGTCCGGTGAATTAACAGGCCTGTTTGCATTTGATTTAGACGGACAGGAATATAAGTCAACCTGGTACAAAGCAGGCATTGGAATTCAGGGACAGCTGAGTGTCGGTAAAGCTTCATTAATGCTAAACGGCACGACTGAGGGTGACATGCCTGATGCATGGTTAGCAGCTTCTTACCAGATAAATTTCTAAATTACTCCGTTCTAAAATAACCAAAGTATTCATTCACCGGCACGAGGTTAAAGAACATAAGCAATAACACTGGAGAAGCTGTGATTAAGACAATCCCAGCCTTCATAACCTGAGATAAACCGGAAAGCCCTCCATTAACCTTTGCTGGCTGAATACTGCTCCCAACGCCGCTCCCCTAAAGCTGCTAACACCCGTCTTCCTAATCCCCTGGCAACAGCCCTTCAGGCTTAAAGCACAGACTTACAACAATGTCGGTCAATACATTCAACCACACCCAGACAGAACACTGATTGCACGGAAACAAAAACGTTACCTTCGAAGATTCGAGATAAGGTGACGCAAAAACACGAGAAATGTTCACCGGGCCCGTTATCGTGAACTGATGGAAAATGACGGTAAGTTGGCAATGCTGTTTGCTCTGGCGAACATGGCACGTATGGGTCAAATGGTAAGTGCTTAGGGCAGAGTCGTCTGCCAGCAAAAAAGAGGGACGGATAATCAACACACACAATAATAATGGCCGGTATGCGTTTGGACAGCGTTGTTAAGCGACAGCGCGTAAGAAGCAGAACCTAATCACAGATTCCTTAGAAACCGGGAAACTTTCGGCCTTCTTTCACACCGCCAGTTCTATATAAAAATTATATTTTGAATGCAGTTTGTGCGTAATATAAAACAGCCCGGTTTTGATTCACCGGGCCATTATCATCTTTTATCAGAAGACTTCCTGCGGAGTCAGCGGTCCAAAATTCTCAGCATCTCCAGCCTTAATTTTTTCCAGCGCTTCCGGATCAGCCCCTTTCTGCACAATGATTTCAACCCGGCGGTTAGTACTGCGGTTTAGCGAGGTATCGTTAGGCGCCAACGGTTTAGTATCTGAGAAGCCAACTATATTAAACCGTGACTGATCAATTCTCGGGTCGGCGAATAACTCATGAGCGACAGACAATGCCCGCGCAGTAGACAATCCCCAGTTAGATTCATACTGACCACCGGAAACCGGAATATTATCAGTATGACCTTCGATGCCAACTTTACCGCGGACGGTCAGCAGCACATCACGGATCTTCGCCATGACCGGAATATAAGCAAATTTCAGCTCGGCAGAACCTGAACTGAAAGACCCTTTATCCTTAACCCGAATGATAATTTTCTTACCGTCAGTCTCAACTTCAACGCTGCCCTGCCCGATTTCAGACTGTAATGCCGCCGCAAAAGACACGGCATCGGTCTTGGCCTGTGCTTCAGCCTGTTCTTCAATCTGTTCTAACAGCTCCCGAAGCTCTTCCTGTGTTTCACTCTTTTCCTGTTCATCAACCTCGGACTCACCTTCCTGCGTCCTGATATCGAGCGTCTGAAGATCATTATCCGTGGTCATCTGACGCACTTCATTCAGGGGGGTCGGCTCAGGACGGCCAGGGCTGAATTCCTGGGCGATGATACTGGTACCCTTTGGTATATCAGCAACCTTCACCTGATTCTGCACACCAAAGGCTTCACGCATTGAACCGGCCAGCTGTTTAAACTTAAGCACGTCCATTTCGGAAAATGACAACAGCAATACGAAGAAGCACATCAATAGCGACATAAGGTCGCCAAAGGTTGCTAACCAGCCCGGTAACCCCGCGGGACAGGGGGGGCATTTCGTTTCTTCTTCATCACTCATGCGCGTTACCCTTCAGCCACTGCCCGTTTCTTTTCAGGCAGATAGTTACGCAGCATCTGCTCAATTACCCGTGGATTCTGACCGGCCTGAATTGCCAGCAAACCATCAATAATGAGTGACTGGTTCAGTTCTTCTTCCGCTTTACGGCCATCCAGTTTGTCGGCAATCGGCAAGGCAAACATAGTTGCCAGCATCGCACCGTACAGCGTTGTTAGCAGGGCTACCGCCATTGCAGGTCCGATCGACTTAGGGTCACTCATGTTAGACAGCATCTGTACCAGACCAACCAGAGTACCGATCATCCCCATCGCGGGACCAACGTCCCCCATCGCCTTAAAAATTTCCGAGGCGTTTTCATGACGTTCAGTAGTGAGCGTTTTTTCTTTATTCAGCAGGCCACGGACAATGTCCGGGTCGTGGCCGTCTACCAGTAACTGAATGCCACGCTGCATAAAATCACTGCTAACGGTTTTATCTTCCAGTGAGAGCAAACCACCTTTTCGGGCCGCATCGGCCAGGTCGACTGCTTCAGCAATAATATCTTCAGGCTTCACGGACTTAAACATGAAAGCCTTGCCCATAACTTTACCGATGCCCAGGAACTGACCCAGGGTAAACTTCATCAGTACAACAAAAAGACTGCCGCCCAACACGATTAATAATGATGGAACGTTCACAAACGTGCCGACATCACCACCGGTTACCATCGCTGCGACTACGATACCAAATGCACCTAATAACCCAACGAGCGTTGCTAAATCCACTCTGTACTCCTCAGCGTCATAAACTCAAATCCACTTTGAAAAAGTTAGTCCACTTAGTGTTATCGCCCTGACCAGACGAATACTTTAGCTTCATCCGTATAAAAATCTACATCAAGTGACAGGCCAGATTCAAACGATTGATTTAGGGCCCTGCTTTACTTGCCCTATATCGTACTATTTACAGTACAATATGCCAGTCTAAATAAACCCAACACGCACTAAGCTGCTAGATTATTTGAGAATTTCGCTAATGCCAGCATCTAAAAAGCCCGTCGATTTTGAAACCGCACTAGGCCAGCTCGAGACTATGGTAGAAGAACTGGAAAAAGGTGACCTGAGCCTTGAACAGTCACTGCACACCTTCGAAGAAGGCGTCCGGCTTACACGGAGCTGTCAGAGCATGCTAAGCGATGCTGAACAGAAAGTTCAGATGCTGATTAAGCAAAATGGTGAGTTGAAAGAAGCACCTTTCGAACTGCCGGAGGAATAAACGGTGGATATGAAGCAGCAGCTCAACCAATACCGGAACAGAGTCGATCAGGCGCTTGAACAGCACATGGCCAGCCAGACAGCTGCCCCCCTGTTACAGAGTGCCATGCGCTATTCTCTTTTCAATGGTGGTAAGCGGGTACGGCCACTGCTGGTGTATATGGCGAACCAATTGCTCGGTGGTCACCTGACAGCCGCTGACCCGGCCGCCTGTGCCATTGAATGTATCCACAGCTATTCACTGGTCCATGATGATTTACCCGCCATGGACGATGATGATCTCAGACGCGGTAAACCTACCTGCCACATTGAGTTTAACGAAGCCACCGCGATACTGGCCGGCGACGCGTTACAGGCACTCGCATTTGAACTGCTGAGCAACCCTTCAGATTATGTCAGCGCTGACACACAACTTCAGATGCTTACGTCCCTGTCCCGGGGCAGCGGCGCCATGGGCATGGTTGCAGGTCAGTCAATTGACCTCAGCCATGTGGGCAAACCCATGACCCTGAGCGCACTGGAAAACATGCATCGCCATAAAACCGGTGCACTGATCTGCAGCAGTGTCGAAATGGGGGCCTTAAGCAGTGGCAATGCAACCGATAAGGACTTAGAGGCACTGAATACCTACGCCCGTCATATCGGACTGGCATTTCAGGTAAAAGATGACATCCTCGACATTGAAGGGGATACCCAAACACTGGGTAAACCTCAGGGGTCAGATACCGACCAGGATAAGCCCACCTATCCGGCATTACTCGGCATGGCCGGTGCTAAAGAAAAACTGGCCCTATTAAACGAACAGGCCCATGCTAGTATCCAGCCCTATGGTGATGCTGCCCAACCATTACAATGGTTAGCGGATTACATCGTAGAACGCCAATACTAATCCGCTGTAGAAGATTGCCAGACTGATGTTTTTTGAGATCCCGACTACCCGCCCAGACACGCCTTTACTGAACCGGCTCGACCAGCCGGCTCAGCTACGCCAGCTACCCGTGGAGCAGCTGCAGGAACTGGCCCGTGAACTGCGGCACTTTCTGCTTTACAGCGTCGGCCAGACCGGCGGACACTTTGGTGCCGGACTGGGAGTCGTGGAGCTGACAATCGCGCTGCATTACTGCCTCAGTACGCCGGACGATCACCTGATCTGGGATGTTGGCCATCAGAGTTACCCGCATAAAATCCTGACAGGCCGCCGTGAAGAATTACTGACCATCCGAAAGAAAGAAGGTCTGGCACCGTTTCCCCGGCAAAGTGAAAGTACCTACGACGCCTTTGGCACAGGACATTCAAGCACATCCATCAGTGCAGCACTGGGCATGTCACTGGCAGATAAGCTGCAGAATATCGACAGCCGTACTGTTGCTGTCATTGGTGACGGTGCAATGACCGCCGGAATGGCATTTGAAGCCCTGAATCACGCCGCCCATACAGGCAGTAACCTGCTGGTCATCCTCAACGATAATGACATGTCGATCTCCCATAACGAGGGTGGACTCGCCACGTATCTGGCCAAAAACCTTAAAGACAACATGGGCGAAACAACAGCAGCCCTGTTTGAAGCACTGGATTTCAACTATTCAGGTCCGGTAGACGGCCATGACCTGCCGGCGCTAATTGATGCCCTGCAAGACAGTCTGGGCCAGACCGGCCCACAGTTTTTGCACATTACAACACTCAAGGGCAAAGGCTTTGCACCGGCAGAGAAAGACCCTGTCGGTTACCACGCCATCGCCAAAATCGATCCGATAGGTAAACCTAAAGCAAAAGGTAAACCCACCTTCGCACAGGTCTTTGGCCAGTGGGCGACCGCGAAAGCCGCCAAAGACGCCCGCCTGACGGCTATTACACCGGCAATGCGTGAAGGCTCAGGTCTGGTTGAATTCTCCCGGCAATTTCCGGAACGTTTCTTCGACGTAGCGATTGCTGAGCAGCATTCAGTTACCCTTGCAGCAGGCATGGCCTATCGCAACATGAAACCGGTCGTTGCCATTTATTCCACCTTTTTACAGCGGGCTTACGATCAGTTAATCCATGATGTTTTGATTCAGGACTTAGATGTACTGTTCTGCCTGGACCGGGCAGGCCTGGTCGGTGAGGACGGAGCAACCCACGCAGGTTGCTATGACATCAGCTATCTGCGCTGCATACCGAACATGGTCATTATGACCCCTGCTGACGAACAGGAACTGCTGAATTTGCTGGAAACGGGCTATCAGCACCCGGGGCCGGCAGCCATACGCTACCCCCGGGGCAGTGGCACAGCCGAGACAACGGTCTTACCCGTTCCGGTAACCATCGGTAACGCCCGGGAGATGCGCCGTGGAAACAGTGGCATAGCAGTACTGAATTTTGGCCCATTGCTCAGCCAGGCCGAAGCACTGGCGGAAGAAATGGATATCAGCATCATTGATATGCGTTTCGTCAAACCACTGGATCAGCAAGCCATTCTGTCACTGCTGGGTGATCATCACACCCTGATTACTCTTGAAGATCATACCGTTCAGGGCGGTGCAGGCTCTGCCGTCAGCGAGTACTTACACAGCATTAACAGCCATATGCAGCTCATTACTCTGGGCATCCCTGACCGCTGGATTGAACATGCGACCCGTCAGGAACAACTGGCAGAATGCAGACTTGATACCGAAGGTCTGCGACAGGTGATCCGGCCATTACTCTGGCAGGGCTGAAATACGCTTTTTCACAGAGACAAAAAAGGCCGGATTATCCGGCCTTTTTTATATCAGTAATATGTTATTTATCCTGCGGCTCTTCCTGAAAATGCTGCTCGGTCATCATGTGTCCAAGTTTACCCATTTTCGTTGCCAGATAGTCTTCATTATGGCGGTTTTTACCTACCTGAAGCGGCACACGCTTATCAACATTCAGACCGCTGGCCTGCAACGCTTTTACTTTACGCGGGTTATTGGTCATCAGCTTAACGCTGGTAATCCCCAGATGCTCCAGCATGACCTGACACATAGTGTAATCCCGCTGATCCGCCTTAAAGCCCAGTTGCTCATTGGCCTCGACCGTATCAGCACCGCCATCCTGCAGATGATAAGCCTTAATTTTGTTCAGTAAGCCAATGCCACGGCCTTCCTGACGCAGATACAGAATCACTCCGCTGCCTTCTTCTGCGATACGCTTCATCGCTTCCTGTAGCTGAAAACCGCAGTCACAGCGCAGTGAAAACAGCGCATCACCGGTCAGACACTCAGAGTGAATCCGGGCCAGTACCGGCGCGTCAGATGCCAGCTCACCATAGGTAAGCGCAATATGCTCTTTACCCGTTGCCCGGTCTTCAAAACCGACCATGGTAAATACACCCCAGGGGGTGGGCAGCTTAGACGAGGCAACATATTCAACAGACACTGGAAGCATTCCTTAATCAAAACAGGCGGGCATTCTACCAGCCAGACGAAACAAGCGCTAACTCTGAATACGACATAATCAGCAAGTCATCGACCTGCATCACATAACGCATCACGGATACACTCAATATGGGGGAAATTGCCCGGGTTTCAAGAGGAAATTATACTTCTGCCAGATCCATATCTAACTGTCGGGGCAGAATTACCTGCACCTGAAGGCCACCCAGTGTCGCAGAATGGCTCAGCTTACAGGTCCCCTGATATTGACGGATGATTTCAGAAATAATGCTCATCCCCAAACCATGACCACTGGTCTCTTCATCCAGACGTTCACCACGGTTCATCAGTCGCTCCAGATCTTCCGGCGCCACACCGGGCCCATCATCAGCGACGATCAGTTCCAGGCTTTCATCATCCATCCGCGCCACTATACTGATCTGGCTTTTGGTCCACTTGGAAGCATTATCCAGCAGGTTACCCATCAGCTCGACCAGATCATCCCGTTCACCGGGGAAGTAGGTTGTCGCTGACACATCCAGTTGAAAATTAATGGCTTTTTCCCGATAGATCGCTTTCAGCGTACGGACCAGTTTTTCCAGCTCTTCCTGAATATAAATACGCTGACCAGGCAGTGCCGCCCCGGCAATTCTGGCCCGTGTAAGCTCACGCTCCATCATGCCCCGTAGACGGGAGGACTGCTCCTGCATATCCTTACCCTGGCTATAACCGGCTTCAATCAGCGCCTCTATTTGACGGTCGATAACCGTCAGCGGGGTTTTCGAGGCATGCGCCAGATTACCGACTGCATTTCGGGAACGCTGCAAACGCATTTCCATACTCTGCACCAGATAGTTTATCTCAGTGACCAGCGGTTCTATTTCTTTGGTTTCCACCGCCGGTAACTGACGAATATGGCCGGACTTAAGCTGGGCAATTTCATGCCTGACTGCTTTTAAGGACGAAAGGCCCTGCCGGATAACCCATACCTGCACAGCAAGCAACACTAAAAGTAGCACCCCGCCTACCCCGGCAAACAGCCAGGTTAACTGAGCCAGAGAAGCCTCGATAAAACTGACATCTTCTGCCAACGCGACCCGGATTGCCCGCCCCTGCTTCATAAACTTGTTTTCATAGACAAGCCAGGGGGCACCGTTCATATCCAGTAAGCGGATACGTTCTTCACCGACATCCTGATGATCACTGAGAGGAATTTTTGCATCCCACAGAGAGCGGGAAAAGAACCACTTATCGTCGACTGCTACCTGAAAATAATGGCCGGACATCGGTTGTTCATATACAGAGGAGGTTTTATCCTGATCCAGACGCCAGCCACTGCCAATGTCCATATCCACCGCTCGCAGCAGGGTATAGGCATCACTGGCCAGCCGGGCAGATACAAAGTCATAGGCCATCTGGCGCAAAAACCAGCCCTGACCAAGCCAAAGCACCACAAACAGAATCAGGGTAACCAGCACGAAGCCAAAATTCAGCCGTGCCTGAATGGATCTCAAGTGGGCTCTCCGAATACGTAACCCTGACCGCGTTTGGTCTTAATCAACTCAGCGCCAATCTTCTTACGCAACATCTTGATGTAAGCTTCAACCACGTTACTGTCATTTTCAGTCCCGTCGTCATACATATGTTCAACCAGCTGAAGCTTGGAAAGTACCCGTCCCGGGTTATGCATCATGTAACGTAACAAACGGTATTCCGTACCGGTCAGAGAAACTTCAGCACCATCTTTAATGACTGACTGGCTATTTTCATCCAGCGACAGGCCGGAAGACTCCAGCTGGGAACTGATTTGCTGATTGGCCCGGCGTAACAGGGCTGTCATCCTCACCAGCAGCTCTTCAGTATGAAAAGGTTTACACAGGTAATCATCCGCGCCGGCTTCAAAACCATCGACCCGCTCCTGCCAGGCACTTCGCGCGGTCAGAATCAGTACAGGGATGTTATTCTTTTTACTGCGCCAGTGGCGTAATACATCCAGACCGGATTTATCAGGTAAACCCAGATCCAGCACCACCAGATCATAAATATCTTCTTCGCCCAGAGCCTGGGCATCAATACCGTTAACAGCCAGGTCAACGGCGTAGCCATGCTTAGCTAATGCTGTTTTTAGTTCAGGGCCTAACGCCGGATCATCCTCAGCCAGCAAAATCCGCATTGCAATTCCTCTTGGTGGTAAGCGCTGACAGTAAACACCGGCATATCAGTTCTCACTGTTACACCGGCCTGAAAATCAGCTTAAATGTCTTTTTGCCCGTCACCCTCTAAGGTATGACTGATGGCACCTGTACGGGCATCAATGTATAGCATTTCGATCATACCATTGGTACCGGCAATCTCCATTTCATAGATATATACCGCACCCTTTTTTAGCAAACTGGTATCAATAATCCGCCCTTCGGACATATCTTTCACCAGCGCCATCAGTTCAGCCATAGACAGAATCTCACCGCTGGACACCAGGTCTCGGCAATCTTCATAGTCCAGCTTTTCAAATGATTCCATTGCTGCAGCGGAATATCCCTGCAACATCAGCATAGAAAACAACAATATTCTTATAAATTTCATTCCGGCCCCTCATTGAACGGTTTCAGCTAACCGTCAATAGCACTCACAAGTTGCTAAAACGTATAATACCTGGCTCCGGCTAACAGTTGTTGTACTGTCAGGCGGGGTAAGGAGTCTCCGGTATATGCGTCAACAAAATCAGTACGCACCTTGCCCGACTGATCCCGCCGCTGCAGCTGGTACATGTACCCCCGGGCATGGGGAATCAGGCTCATATCAAGCATATCGCCGGGAGCAGTCTGAATGCGTTCTCTCAGTTCAGTCACCGACAGGATATCACCCTGCACCAGTACCGGCTGTACATCAGAAAAACTAAGACGCTTTGTATCGGCCTGAACAGTCAGGCCCAGACTCAGCAGCAGTGCTGCTACCATTCCAGATTGTATAAATCGCATATTCAGCCCACCTCTTTCAAAGACAGTTAGTAAGCTGGACAGAACCCTGCAGGATTATACCCGGCAAGATCCGGCCTCACGGAGAATATGTCGAACACTGAAAATATCAGCAGCCAGGCTGCAGGAGGAACACAGGGGATAGTTCCGGATCATTTCACACGGAGTTCGGCAGACTCTGAACCCATAGTAAAATGCTTATCTGAAATAAAACTGAAAGTTCTCAGCAAGAAACGGCCTACTGCGTAAATGCGAGCCAGCTATAGTAACCCGCCTGTAAACAGGCCCATGCCATAATACCCGCCAGAACATCATCCAGCATAATCCCCAGGCCGCCACTGACATGCTTATCAGCCCAGCCAATTGGCCAGGGTTTTACAATATCGAAAAAGCGAAAGAGCACAAACCCCACTACGATCCACAGCCAGCCTGCCGGCGCCAAAAACATGGTAATCCAGTATCCGACAAACTCATCCCAGACGATGCCACCATGATCATGAACGCCCATATCCTCAGAGGTTTTACCACACAGGTAAATACCGACCAGAAACGTTACTACCAGCATCAGCGCATAAACAGTGACTGAGAGAGGTTCAAGTAACAGGTATAAAGGAACAGCAGCCAGTGTACCGAATGTGCCCGGTGCTTTAGGCGCTGCGCCACTGCCAAGCCCAAAGGCCAGAAAGTGTACCGGATTTCGCCATACGGAGGCCGGCGTTGTTTGCTTCATGATTCAGTTTGCTCAGAAAAATGATTAAATCCCCGGGCAGATACAGCCTGCTCACCGGCACTGTTTCGAACAACCAACCCGGATGACGCACGAATCTCTCCCACCTTCCAGACAGGTACTTCATGGTGCACCAGGCTATCCAGTACCGCTTCTTCATGACCGGGTGGAAGCGTAAAACATATTTCAAAATCTTCCCCCCCCGAACATGCCCATTCGATGGCTTTCTGCTCACCGGCAAACCGGCGCAGAGCAGGGGACAACGGCAGTTCATCCAACTCGATGCAGGCACCTACATGACTGGCAGTAAGGATATGTTGTAAATCTGCCAGCAAACCATCTGAGACGTCAATGGCGGCTGAAGCCTGTCCGGTTAATAACTGCGCAGTGGCAAGCCGGGGCTCAGGGGCGTAAAAACGTCGCTGAAGGTAGGCGATATCATCATCGTGCGGCAAATTCCTGAGGAGGCTTTCCAGCCCTGCGCGGGAATCACCCAGCGTACCGGTTACATAGATGGCATCACCGGGACGCGCACCATCACGGCGTAAAGCACATCCCCGGTCAACCCAGCCATGCACCTGCACGGTCAGGGTCAACGGACCTTTCGTGGTATCCCCGCCCACCAGACGCACGCCATGGCGTTCTGCCATTTGTGCCAGCGGCCGGGCAAACTCAGCCAGCCACTCAGGATCAGACTCAGGTAAGGTCAGGGCCAGGGTAAAAAAGCCCGGTCGGGCGCCCATTGCTGCCAGGTCACTTAAAGTAGCCCCTAACAGACGGGTGGCGATTTGCTGTGGCGGCGTGCCCGGAAGAAAGTGGGTCCCTTCCACCAGTGTATCTATCGAGAACACCAGCTGCTGCCCGGCCGGAGGGGAGACAATTGCACAATCATCCCCGACTCCCAGCTCAACGCAGCCGGAACTGTCCTGGCCGAGATCAGAAAAATACTGTCGTATCAGTTCAAACTCGTCCAAGACACACTCCTGCTCAGGACTTTTTAGCGCCACGCTTAGCGTTGATCTCAGTCATGCGAACCCGGGCAGCCAGCTTATCCAGAATACCGTTTACATAACGGTGACTCTCAGTCGCGCCAAAGGTTTTTGCCAGCTCAACACTCTCATTGATGACAACTTTATAAGGTACAACAATACGGTGAGCCAGTTCGAAACTGCCGATACGCAGAACCGCCAGTTCAATCGGATCAAGATCCGTCAGTGCACGGTCAAGAAACGGTTCAAAAGAAGCATCCAGATCTCCGGCGTGCGCAGGCACGCCGTGCAGTAATTCGCTGAACAACGGAATATCCGCACCGGACATATCGTTATCTATGCGAAACTGCAGTTCGATATCGGTAACCGAATTACCGGACATCTGCCACTGGTACAACGCCTGTAACGCGAAGCTCCGCGCGGCGCGACGTTTTTCAGTCAGCGACGGCTTCTTGGTCTTCTTTGGCGTAGGATTATCGGTCATTTCACTTACCCTTCAAGCTGGCGCAGCAAGCTAACCATTTCCAGCGCAGACAAGGCAGCTTCAGCACCTTTATTACCGGCTTTGGTACCGGAACGCTCAATTGCCTGTTCAATGGAATTAACTGTCAGGATGCCGTTAGCAACCGGTACACTGTAGTCCAGAGAAACCTGAGCAACGCCCTTGGAGCTTTCACCGGAAACATATTCAAAGTGTGGTGTACCGCCACGGATAACCGCACCCAGTGCGATGATTGCATCATCTTTCTTCTGCGCTGCAACTTTCTGTACCGCCAGAGGAATTTCAAAGGCTCCCGGCACACGGATAACACGAATGTTACTTTCTTCAACACCGTGACGTTTCAGCGTATCGATTGCACCTTCCAGCAGGCTTTCAACCACAAAGCTGTTAAAACGGCCAACTACGATGCTGTAGTTACCGCCACCGGTCAGGAAATCACCTTCCACATACTGTACTGACATTTTCTCTTAATCCTATCGTCAATTATTCATTCGCTGTTATGGCTGATCAGCAGCCATAAAGCCATTATTCTTCACAGGTAATATATTCAACAATCTCCAGGTCGAAGCCTGAAATTGCATTAAACTTCATTGGTGAGCTCAGCAGGCGCATTTTGCCCACACCCAGATCACGCAGAATCTGCGAACCGGTTCCCACCGTCAGATACGAACCGGAAGCACTGACGTTCGCCGGACGAATCTTCTTATCTTTATTCAGCATCTGATTCAGGGCATCACCCAGATCAATCCGCTCGCTGGTATCCAGTAACAGCACAACACCCTTACCTTCCTCAGCTACTTTCTCCAGCGCCCGGCGCATGGTCCATTTCAGCTCTTCGCCCTGGCTTGCACCAACGACATCACGCAGGACTTCAGTACGGCTGTGTACCCGAACCGGTGTCGGCTCATCAGTAGAAATCTCGCCTAACTTCAGTGCCAGATGCGTACAGTTCTGAATTTCATCCTGGAACGTGAAACAGGTGAAGTCGCCGAACTCGGTTGGCAGAACACTTTCGCTTTCACGAACAACGGTATGTTCATTGGTTGCGCGGTAGTGAATCAGATCAGCAATGGTACCGATTTTCAGGCCGTGCTTTTCAGCAAACACTTCAAGATCCGGACGACGGGCCATCGTGCCGTCATCATTCATGATCTCAACAATTGCTGCGGCCGGCGTACAACCTGCCAACCGTGCCAGATCACAACCCGCTTCAGTATGTCCGGCCCGACTCAGAACACCGCCTGGCTGCGCCATCAGCGGGAAGATATGTCCAGGCTGAACAATGTCTTCCGCTTTCACGTTGTGACGCACAGCTGTACGTACTGTGTGAGCACGGTCCGCCGCTGAAATACCCGTCGTTACACCCTCTGATGCTTCGATAGACAGAGTAAAGTTGGTTGAGAACTGGGCACCGTTGCTCTGTACCATCAAAGGCAGTTTCAGCTGTTCACAGTGTTTGCGGGTCAGTGTCAGACAAATCAGACCGCGGGCATGAGTCGCCATGAAGTTAATATCTTCAGGACGTACCATTTCCGCAGCAATTACCAGATCACCTTCGTTCTCACGGTCTTCATCATCCATCAGGATGACCATTTTACCCTGACGGATATCTTCAATCAGTTCTTCAGGTGTGTTCAGATTCATTGATCCAAAACCTCAGTTCAAATTTTGACTGCCACTCTGCCGAACACCGGCAGTATGGCGAAAATGTATTACCGGTTCAGATAACCGGCTGCAGCCAGGGTGCTCATGCTGACACCTGACGTCTCTGTTTGCTCGGCGGTACGGTTCAGTAAGCGCTCCATATACCGGGCAATAATATCTACTTCCAGATGTACCTGGCGTCCCGCCTGGTACCCCGCCAAAATTGTTTCCTGCGCAGTATGCGGCACAATATTCAGCTGAAAGGCATTTCCTTCAACAGCCGTAACAGTAAGGCTGGTACCGTCAACGGTAATCGAACCTTTCGCCGCGATATACCGGCTGATATCCGCCGGCGCTTCGATCTCAAAGCGAATCGAACGGGCATCCTCCTGGCGGCTCTTAACCTTACCCAGACCGTCCACATGTCCGGTTACAATGTGACCACCAAGACGTCCGCTTGGCTGCATCGCCTTTTCAAGGTTGACCTGCTCACCCGGTTTTAAATCAGGAAAACGTGTATGTGCCAGCGTTTCCCGGGAAACATCCGCCCAGAAACCGTCTCCCGGCAGATCAACCGCCGTCAGGCATACACCGTTCACGGCAATACTGTCACCCAGCGCAACATCACTCAGATCCAGAGAACCGGTACGGATATATAGCCGCAGATCGCCCTGTACCTGTTCTGTCGCTGCAATACTGCCCAGCGCTTCAATAATTCCCGTAAACATATACCTTAATCATTTCCTTCATACCGCCAGCCAGCAGTCTGTTTTAAATCTTTACTCAGCAGTGTCAGATACGCTCACCGGCACCAATGTTAACCGAATATCGTTTCCAAGCATCCTGCTGTCTTTCAGGGTTAAACGTCGCTGCTGCTGCATTTTTTTCAACGGCAACTCAACAAGACTTCGGGCATCACTGCCTAACAGTGTCATCGCCTGATACAGCACCCACTCATCTACCAGCCCCTGACGGATAAAACTGCCTGCAAGCGTTGCACCGGTTTCCACCAGCACTTCATTACACTGACGCTGCGCAAGTTCTTCCAAGAGTGCCGGCAGATCAATACCTGCTTCACTGCCGGCTAATTGTAGCCATTCCAGCTGGACAGATGTGTCCTGAGACGACGCCAGCTGGCTGAAAAACGCCGGACATGCCACCTGGCTGACCACCAGCGTCTTTCCTGGCTGTCGCAGAATTTTGGCGGACTCCGGTATCCGGCCATGGCTATCCAGAACCACCCGTAATGGCTGTCGCCGGCATATTAGTTCAGCATCATTCAGCCCGAGCGCTTCAGCGCGAACCGTCAGGGATGAATCATCCAGCAAAATCGAACCGATACCGGTAATTACAGCCGAACTGCGGGCCCGTAACCGTTGAACATCCTGCCGCGCCTGCGGCCCGGTAATCCACTGACTTTCGCCGCTGGCCATTGCGGTTCGCCCATCGAGACTGGCCGCCAGTTTCAGCCGCACAAAGGGGCGCTGCGTGCGCATCCGACTGTTAAAACCAGGATTCAGCTCTTCAGCCAACCCGTTTAACAAACCGCTTCTCACCCGGATACCGGCACTTTCCAAGCGTTTAATACCCCGCCCGGAGACCTGGGGATTAGGGTCAACCATGCCGATGACAACTTCAGCAACACCGGCCTTAACCAGCGCTTCGGCACAGGGAGGCGTTTTGCCAAAATGACTGCAGGGCTCAAGGGTGACATACGCCGTAGCCCCTTCTGCCGTTTCACCGGCGTCTGTTACAGCCTGCAAAGCATTTACTTCCGCATGCCCTTCACCGGCAATACGGTGAAAACCTTCACCGATAACGTTACCGTCGCGCACCAGTACACAACCAACCCGGGGATTAGGCTCAGTGGTATATAAACCGCACCTTGCCAGTTCAACTGCCCGGGCCATGTAGCGGTGATCATCAGCGGACCAGTGCCCGGCATTATTCATCATCTGCGCTGTCCTTCGCTTCAGACAAACGCTCTATTTCTTTCTTAAACTCATTAATGTCCTGGAAACTGCGATACACGGAAGCAAAACGCACATAGGCCACTTCATCCAGTTTTCGCAACTCACGCATCACTTCTTCACCAAACATACGGGATACCAGTTCACGTTCACCGGTTGCCCGTAAGCGATGCTTAATTCGGCTGATGCAGGACTCAATATCTTCAACACTGACCGGCCGTTTTTCCAACGCCCGCTGGATACCGCCGCGTAGCTTATCTTCATCGAATGGCTGACGCGAACCGTCCGCCTTAATGACTTTAGGCATTAACAGTTCAGCGGTTTCATAGGTGGTGTAGCGCTCGTGGCAGTTCAGACATTCCCGGCGACGACGCACCTGCTGGCCTTCAGCCACCAGACGGGAGTCGACCACCTTGGTTTCATGGTCACCACAGAACGGACAATGCATAGAACCAACCTCAAAGAGCGTCAGGGACCGTCTTTTGAACGGTCATCCCGGCGGCTTCTCAAGCCACCGCAATCATATAGAACATCCACGCCGGCGGATAAGCCTTACGCAGATACAAAAAAGGCAGACATTATACGCGATGTTTAGCCGTAATAGCAGGCGCTGTAGCAGAGAAATTCTGTCATTTTGATATTTAATTCACATCTTTCCGGCCACACGGGTAAAGCCTGGCCACTCACCTAGCTTTAGCCGCAGGCTGGGGCTAAAATATGCATCAAATTTTATGCTGCCGGCGCATCACTGACCGGCAGAACCCTACACATCCAGCATACAGGTTCAGTAATGGCCCAGTTCGTATATACGATGAACCGGGTGGGCAAAGTTGTCCCACCCAAGCGTGAAATTCTTAAAGATATCTCTCTGTCCTTCTTTCCGGGAGCAAAAATCGGCGTACTGGGTCTGAATGGCTCAGGTAAGTCCTCCCTGCTGCGGATCATGGCCGGCATTGATAAAGACTACCTGGGTGAAGCACGCCCGATGCCAGACCTGAACGTTGGTTACCTGCCACAGGAACCTGAGCTGGATAACACCAAAAGCGTCCGTGAAATCGTGGAAGAAGCGGTCTCCGATGTCAAAGATGCTCTGTCAGGCCTCGACGAAGTTTATGCCGCATACGCTGAACCGGATGCGGACTTTGACGAACTGGCAAAACGTCAGGCGGAATTTGAAAACCTGATTGCAGCCAAAGACGGTCACAACCTTGAGCGTACTCTGGAAGTTGCCGCTGAAGCACTGCGCCTGCCACCCTGGGATGCCCGCGTTGAGCACTTATCAGGCGGTGAACGCCGCCGGGTAGCCCTGTGCCGCCTGCTGCTGGATAAGCCGGACATGCTTCTGCTGGACGAGCCAACCAACCACCTGGATGCAGAATCCATTGCATGGATCGAACGCTTCCTGCAGGAATACCCAGGCACCGTTGTGGCCATTACCCACGACCGTTACTTCCTGGATAACGCTGCAGGCTGGATTCTGGAGCTGGACCGTGGCCACGGTATCCCGTACGAAGGCAACTACTCTTCATGGCTGGAACAAAAAGATAACCGCCTGCAAATGGAAGCCAAGCAGGAAGCGGCTCACCAAAAAGCAATTAACTCTGAGCTTGAGTGGGTACGTCAGGGCCAGAAGGGCCGTCAGGCTAAATCCAAAGCCCGTTTGCGTCAGTTTGAAGAAATGAGTTCCCGGGAGTTCCAGACCCGCAACGAAACCCAGGAAATTTACATTCCACCAGGGCCACGTCTGGGCGAAAAAGTTATTGAACTGAATAATGTCAGCAAAGCCTTTGGCGATAAGGTACTGATCGAAAACCTGAGCTTCAGCATTCCGCAGGGCGCCATTGTCGGCATTATCGGCGGTAACGGCGCGGGTAAATCCACTCTGTTCAAACTGATCACCGGTGCGGAACAGCCGGATTCCGGCAGCATCGAAATCGGTGAAACCGTTCAGCTGGCTTACGTCAATCAGGACCGTGACCTGGACGGCACAAAAACCGTATGGGAAGAAATCTCTGACGGCCA
Organism: uncultured Oceanospirillaceae bacterium; assembly: GCA_937138495.1. Classification (GTDB taxonomy): domain Bacteria; phylum Pseudomonadota; class Gammaproteobacteria; order Pseudomonadales; family Balneatricaceae; genus Amphritea. Next base: position 14,202 of record CAKZPE010000007.1, on the reverse strand, counting down.
GGACAATATCGTTGTAGGCAACTACAGCACATCGTCCCGTGCTTACTGTGGCCGGTTCAACTTTAAAGGTTCCGATCAGCAAAAGTTTGTAAAAGACCTGTCCGGTGGTGAGCGCAACCGTCTGCACATGGCCAAACTGCTGAAAGAAGGCGGTAACGTACTGCTACTTGATGAACCGACTAACGACCTGGACGTTGAAACCCTGCGTGCTCTGGAAGAAGCCTTACTGGCCTTCCCTGGCTGCGCAGTCGTTATTTCCCACGACCGCTGGTTCCTGGACCGTGTCTGCACTCACATGCTGGCGTATGAAGGCAACTCTGAAGCAGTATTCTTCGAAGGTAACTACACCGAATACGCTGATGACTACAAACGCCGTCACGGTAAGGACCACCAGCCAGAACGTATTAAGTACAAGCGCCTGGCATAACGATCTGATATCACTGCCTGAACGACACTTAAAAACCGGCCGACCCAGCCGGTTTTTTTATGCCCAAATTATACTTTCCCGGATATCAACAGGGTTTAAATTACCCAATTTAGGTTGTACTCTTAAGCGCAGTAGGCAAGTTAATTTCTAATGTCACTATCTCTGCAGTATTAGTGATTCACAGCAGGAGTGCAGCCCGTGCAGGAAAGACGCCGGTTTAAACGCATCAAATTCGATGCTCAGACAGAAATTGTTGATGACGAACACATCTGGCCAGTACATCTGCTGGATCTGTCCTTCAAAGGCTCTCTGGTTGAAGTGGAAGAAGCAGTACCTATTGAACTTGGCACTCAGGTAATCCTGAAGATTCATCTGGCCGCCAACGATATTCTGATGGAATTGCCATCCACCCTGATGCACCGTGAAGGTAACCAGCTAGGTTTCCACACCAACAACATCAGTATTGAAAGCATTTCCCATCTGCGCCGCCTGGTAGAGCTGAACCTGGGCGACGAGGCTTTACTGGAACGGGAACTTGAACACCTGATGGACGAGCAGTAATCAGATAGCGTCTAACGCTTCTGACAGGCGACTTACGCCAATCACCTTCATCCCCTTAGGCGATGTCTTAGGGGCATTTGCCTTGGGTACAATTGCCCGGGTAAATCCATGCTTGGCCGCCTCACGTATCCGGTCCTGACCATTAGGGACCGGACGAATTTCGCCTGATAGCCCGACCTCACCAAACACAATCAGATCCTGAGGCAACACCCTGTCACGGAAACTGGATACAACTGCCAGCAGCAAGGCCAGATCTGCCGAGGTTTCCAGTACTTTTACGCCACCCACCACGTTCACAAAGACATCCTGATCACCGGTCTGTAACCCTCCATGCCGGTGCAAAACTGCCAGTAACATCGCCAAACGGTTATGTTCAAGGCCTACTGCCACCCTGCGGGGGTTATTCATGTGTGTCTGATCCACCAGCGCCTGGACTTCAACCAACAATGGCCGGGTCCCTTCCCAGACCACCATAACAAGACTCCCGGGGCTTGGCTGCTCACCACGGTTCAGAAAGATAGAGCTGGGATTCTTAACTTCTTTAAGGCCATTTTCCAACATCGCAAACACCCCAAGCTCATTCACGGCCCCAAAACGGTTTTTATGACTGCGCAGAGTACGAAAACGGCCATCACTGTCCCCCTCAAGCTGCAGGGAACAATCGATCATATGCTCAAGCACTTTTGGGCCAGCCAGACTGCCATCTTTAGTTACATGCCCGACCAGAAACAGTACGGTACCCGTTTGCTTGGCAAACCGGGTCAGATACGCAGCCGCCTCTCTGACCTGAGAAACACTGCCCGGTGCGGAGGTTACATCCGCCACGTGCATTACCTGAATAGAGTCCACCACCAGCACTTTAGGTTTCAGAGTTTCTGCCACGGCACATAACTCTTCAACACTGGTTTCAGATAGCATCTTCAGATTTTGTGCGCTGATCCCCAAACGGCTTGCCCGTAAGGCTACCTGTTGTAATGATTCTTCACCGGTGACATACAACGCAGGCATCTGCTGCGCCAGATAACACATCGTCTGCAGTAAAAGGGTACTTTTACCAGCCCCCGGATGACCGCCAATCAGAATTGCAGACCCCGGTACCAGGCCGCCTCCCAATACTCTGTCAAGCTCTCCGGAGCCTGAGCCAAAACGCGGCATTTCTGCCAGATCAACTGACGCAAGATCCGTTACCTTGTTGTGCGGCAAGCCTCCGGAGGATGCACCGCCGGCATAGCTATCAAACCGTGCGCCTCTGGAGCCAGTCTGTTTAGCACTGCTCAGACGTATTTCCGTGAGGGTATTCCACTGCATACAGGCAGTACACTGCCCCTGCCATTTGGTGTAATCCGCACCGCACTCATTACACACATATGCAGTTTTCTGCTTCGCCATGAATAACCTCTGATTTTTCCCGTGAAAAACACTTCTGATCCGATCAGGCATTCTAAACAAAAGCGTCGGCCACTGGCAGCAAAAAACACCGGCTTTCTTTATTCCGTAAAGGGATTACAATCGAAAACGCTCCGCTACATTCTTGCGTAAATATTATGAAGGATCAGACGATGAAACTGGAAACACTCGCCGTGCATGGCGGCTACACACCTGACGAAACAACCAAAGCAGTTGCTGTACCTGTCTATCAGACAGCCTCCTATGCGTTCGACAGCGCTCAGCACGGTGCCGATCTGTTTGACCTGAAAGTCCCGGGCAATATCTACACCCGCATTATGAACCCGACAACAGATGTGCTGGAACAGCGTGTTGCAGCCATGGAAGGCGGTGTTGCCGCACTGGCAGTTGCTTCAGGTATGGCGGCTATCACTTATACGATTCAGACACTGGCTGAAGTTGGCGATAACATTATCGCCACCAGCGAACTCTATGGCGGCACCTATAACCTGTTTGCCCATACCTTGCCACGACAGGGGATTGAAGTCCGTTTTGTGGATAAAGATGACTACGCGGCAATTCAGGCAAATATCGACGGCCGCACCAAAGGTATTTTCTGCGAATCCGTCGGCAACCCTTCCGGCAGCATTGCTGATATAGAAAAACTGAGCGAACTGGCACACCGTAACGGCGTACCGGTAATTGTGGATAACACTGTGCCCAGCCCTGCCCTGTGGCGCCCGATAGAGCACGGGGCAGATATAGTTGTACAGTCAGCTACGAAGTACATCGGCGGCCATGGCAACTCAATTGGCGGAGTTATTGTCGACTCCGGCAACTTCCCCTGGGCAGAGAACAAAGAGCGCTTCCCACTCTTAAACGAACCGGATATTTCTTATCACGGTGTGGTATATACCGAAGCTTTTGGCCCTGCGGCCTTTATCGGCCGCTGCCGTGTCGTTCCGCTGCGCAACATGGGTGCAGCTCTGTCTCCGATGAATGCTTTTCTGCTGCTACAGGGCATGGAAACACTGCCACTGCGCATGGAACGCATTTGCGAAAACAGCGCCCGGATTGCTGAATATCTGGATAATCATGATCAGGTGGAGTGGGTAAATTATGCCGGCCTCAGCAGCCATAAAGACAATGCACTGGCTGATAAATACATGCAGGGCCGTGCATCCGGCATTCTCAGCTTTGGCCTGAAAGGCGGCCGGGAAGGCACCCGCCGCTTCTATGATGCCCTGAATGTATTCCTGCGGCTGGTTAACATCGGCGACTGTAAATCTCTTGCATCAATTCCGGCAGAAACAACCCACCGCCAACTGAACGATGATGAGCTGAAAGCCGCCGGAGTGACACCGAACATGGTGCGTTTATCGGTTGGTATAGAGCACATAGACGACCTGCTGGCAGATCTGGAACAGGCATTCGGCGCAGCACAGCAGTAAACAAACATAATCAAAAAAGCCCTGCCAGGTATACCTGACAGGGCTTTTTAAACAGATCAGTGAATTAGTCAGCCTTATTAAACACCTGCTGAACACGCGCCCACAGAGAGCGGGCACTCTTGCCTTTATTACTGGAAGCCATTGCCAGTTCGCGTAATGCTTCGATCTTGCTCAATGCCAGGCGATACTGCTCCGGCACATCATCTTTGCTGGAAGCGTTAAACTCCAGATCATTCACCAGACCATCACTCAGGCCATACACCCAACCGTGTACAGTCAGTTTCTGACCGGCTGCCCAGGCTTCCTGAACAATCGTGGAGTCGCAAACATTATAGGCCTGCTCAATAACATTCAGCTCACACAGACGGTCCAGCTTCTGATGTGAATGATCCCATGCGGACAACAGATCTTTATGGTGAACATACACGTTACGGATATGCCGCAGCCAGTTATCAATCATACCGTTTGATTTATCGGAAATAGACGCAGCGACACCACCACAGCCATAGTGACCTACAACCATAATGTGCTCAACTTTCAGCACCTGAACCGCATACTGAATTACCGACAGGCAATTCATATCACTGTGAATCACCAGATTAGCCACGTTACGGTGCACAAAAAGCTCACCCGGTAACATGCCAACAATTTCGTTAGCCGGCACCCGGCTGTCCGAACAACCGATCCAGAGATATTTCGGTGATTGCTGCTGTGCCAGGGTTTCGAAGAACGCAGGGTCTTCCTGATTGATCTTCTCCGCCCATTCTTTATTACTTTCAAGTAAATCAGTAAGTCGATTACTCATAACACCCTTTGGAACTCGAGTTAAGTTTGCCTTTTGTAAAATCCATTACATTCTGTGTGCCTTCCGGGGCATAAACGAAGAGGGCTAAATAGCCCTCTTTCTTATCATTATTTGTGGTACTGCGCACTCAGCTCATGAACCGCATCAACGAAAGCTTTCGGTCGCTCCGGATCGACAAACTGGTGAATACCGTGTCCCAGATTAAACACATGGCCTGAACCTGCGCCAAACCGGCCGAGAATATCACCCACTTCCTGACGGATACGCTCCGGAGATGCATACAACACACTCGGATCCATATTCCCCTGCAGCGCTACACTGTCGCCAACACGGGCACGGGCATCATCAATGTTAGTCGTCCAGTCCAGCCCCAGCGCATCCGCTCCAGCCTCCGCCATGGTTTCCAGCCACTGGCCACCGTTTTTGGTGAACATGATTACCGGCACTTTACGGCCGTCATGTTCACGGATCAGACCAGAGATAATCTGCTGCATATAACGCAGTGAAAATTCCTGATACATCGGACCGCTCAAAACACCGCCCCAGGTATCAAAGATCTGAACCGCCTGAGCGCCACTCAGAATTTGCTGGTTCAGGTAATCAGTCACTGACTGTGCCAGCTTATCCAGTAGTGCGTGCATCACCTCAGGGGTGGCATACATCATTTCCTTAATGTGACGGAAGTCTTTACTGGAACCGCCTTCAACCATATAGGTTGCCAGCGTCCACGGGCTGCCGGAAAATCCAATCAGCGGCACACGGCCATTCAGTTCACGGCGAATCTCTTTCACCGCGTTCATTACGTAATCCAGATCACGTGCTGACTCAGGCACAGGCAACGCTGCGACATCTGCTTCAGTACGGATTACCTTTTTAAACTTTGGCCCTTCACCGGTTTCGAAGTAAAGACCCAGCCCCATGGCATCCGGAATCGTCAGGATATCAGAGAACAGGATTGCCGCATCAAGGTCATACCGTTCCAGTGGCTGAATGGTCACTTCGCAGGCAAGCTCTTTATTCTTACACAAACTCAGAAAATCACCGGCCTGTGAACGGGTTGCACGGTATTCAGGCAGATAGCGTCCAGCCTGGCGCATCATCCATACCGGTGTAACATCCACAGGTTCACGCAACAGGGCACGCAGAAAGCGATCATTCTTCAGTTCGGTCATCAGATTCTCTCGGGTCAAAACAGATTGGCGGCTATTCTACAGGGTTGGTCACAATTGTTCTGCAACTCAGATCAAAAAAAGTCCCGCAGCACGATGTTTTTGCACCCCGCAGAAACACTAAAGGCCCCTTACGGAGCCTTTAAGCATTCAGATCACTCAGACTTCAAGAAAATCAAGAATTCCTTCTGCAGCCTTCCGGCCTTCGTCAATCGCTGTTACAACCAGGTCAGACCCCCGAACCATGTCACCACCGGCGAATACTTTCGGATTGCTGGTTTGAAATGCATATTGCTGATTGACCGACGTACTGATCCGGCCATCCTGTTCAAGGCTAATGCCAAAGTCAGCAAACCACGGCGCCGGACTCGGGCGGAAACCAAATGCCACCAGTACTGCGTCGGCCGCAACAATCTCTTCACTGCCGGCAACCACTTCCGGACGGCGACGGCCATTTTCATCCGCCTCCCCCAGTGCAGTAGTAACAACCTTTACACCGGTAACCTTACCGTTTTCACCTACCACTTCCACCGGCTGGCGATTGAACATGAATTCAACCCCTTCCTCACGGGCATTTTCAACTTCCCGCTTGGAACCTGGCATGTTGGCTTCATCACGGCGGTACGCACAAATGACTTTTTCTGCCCCCTGACGAACAGATGTCCGGTTACAGTCCATGGCGGTATCACCACCACCGAGCACAACAACTTTCTTACCGGCAACGCCAATGTACTCTTCTTCGCTGCGTTCATAGCCAAGACAGCGGTTAACGTTAGAGATCAGGAATGGCAACGCATCGTATACGCCATCCAGCTCTTCGCCCGGGAAGCCACCTTTCATGTAGGTATAGGTTCCCATTCCCAGGAATACCGCATCGTATTCATCCAGCAACTTTTGCATCTGGATGTCTTTGCCTACTTCAGTGTTAAGACGGAACTCAACACCCATTTCAGTAAAGATTTCCCGACGGCGCACCATCACATCTTTATCCAGCTTAAACTCCGGAATGCCGAAGGTCAGCAAACCACCGATTTCAGGATGACGGTCAAAGACCACGGGGGTTACACCATTACGCACCAGAATATCGGCACAGGCAAGACCCGCCGGGCCGGCACCAATGACTGCAACCTTTTTATAGGTTTCCGGTACCTTACTCATATCCGGGCGCCAGCCCATGGCAAACGCAGTATCGGTAATATGCTTTTCAACTGAGCCGATGGTTACCGCACCAAACTCATCGTTCAGTGTACAGGCTCCTTCACACAGACGGTCCTGCGGACACACCCGGCCACAGACTTCCGGCAGGGAATTGGTCTGATGGCTCAGTTCAGCTGCTTTAATGATGTTGCCTTCAGAAACCAGCTTCAGCCAGTTTGGAATATAGTTGTGTACCGGACACTTCCATTCACAGTAAGGGTTACCGCATTCCAGACAACGGTGCGCCTGCTCACTGGCCTGCTTTTGCGGAAACGGCTCATAAATTTCTGCAAATTGCTGTTTACGGACAGCTGCCGCAATTTTTACCGGACCTTTGCGGTCCACTTCCACAAACTGAAAATCGTTATTTAGACGTTCTGACATATCTCTACCCCGTCCAGTAGCGCAGACTCAATCTCTGATCTGCGCCCTATTACTTACATTCGCTTCGTTATTACTCTGGTCGTGAACGCATGTGGTTCAACAGAGCCCCAAGGCTTGCAGCCTTCGGCTTCACCAACCAGAAACGGCCGATGTAATCATCGAAGTTCTCTACAATATGGGTTGCCCATGCACTGTTAGTGGCATCAATGAAACCCATAATCACTGAACGCAGGTGGTTCTTGTATTCTTCCATGTGCTGCGGCGCAACCCGGTGAATCTCAACCAGTTCGTGGTTGTACTTATCCACAAAGGTGTTATCCATATCCAGCACATAGGCAAAGCCACCGGTCATACCAGCACCAAAGTTACAGCCTACCTGACCCAATACTGTTACCAGCCCCCCGGTCATGTATTCACAGCAGTGATCACCGGCACCTTCAATCACCGCATGTACACTGGAGTTACGCACCGCAAAACGCTCGCCCGCACAACCTGCAGCATACAGAGTGCCGCCGGTCGCACCGTAGAGGCAGGTGTTACCGATGATGGTGGTTTCATTGCTGGCAAAGCCTACAGTATCCGGCTGGCGGATCACGATCTTGCCGCCGGCCATGCCTTTACCCACATAATCGTTGGCATCGCCCAGCAGATACAATTCCTGACCGCCGGCGTTCCAGACACCGAAACTCTGACCGGCATGACCGGTGAAGTTAAAGCGTACCGGTTTATCCTGCATCCCCAGATTACCGTGCTGTTTGGCAATTGCCCCGGATGTACGGGCGCCCACAGAACGGTCACAGTTAGTAATAGTGAGTTCGTACTCCCCACCACTCTTATCTGCAATGGCTTGTTCAGCCAGCTCCAGCATCTTAGTGTTCAAACCAGCCAGATCGTAAGGATCATTATGGCCCACCTGACAGGTTTGCGGCATTTCAGCCGGGATACCTGCGTCACTCAGTAACGGCTGCAAATTAAGCTTGCTGTGTTTAGCAGTGCTGCCCTGAATCACTTCCAGCAGATCAACCCGGCCAACCAGTTCTTCCATGGACCGCACACCTACAGAGGCCATCCACTGACGGGTTTCTTCAGCCACAAAACGGAAGTAGTTCTTCACCATTTCAACCGTACCGCGGTAATGATTTTCCCGCAGCTGATCATTCTGTGTTGCCACACCGGTAGCACAGTTATTCAGGTGGCAAATACGCAGGTACTTACAACCAACTGCGACCATTGGCATGGTGCCGAAACCAAAGCTTTCCGCTCCCAGAATCGCTGCTTTAACAACATCCAGACCGGTCTTCAGACCACCGTCTGTCTGCAGACGAACTTTACCCCGCAGATGGTTGCCACGCAGTGACTGATGCGCATCCGCCAAACCCAGCTCCCACGGAGAACCGGCATAATGCACAGACGTCAGCGGACTTGCCGCGGTACCACCGTCATAGCCGGAAATAGTGATCAGATCGGCATAGGCCTTAGCAACACCGCAGGCGATTGTGCCCACACCCGGCCGGGATACCAGTTTCACCGATACCAGACCTTCAGGGTTTACCTGCTTAAGGTCAAAAATCAGCTGCGCCAGATCTTCAATAGAATAGATATCATGGTGCGGCGGTGGTGAAATCAGTGTCACACCTGGCACGGAATAACGTAACCGGGCAATCAACTGGTTAACCTTACCACCGGGTAGCTGACCGCCTTCACCAGGCTTCGCACCCTGCGCAACCTTGATCTGCATAACTTCTGCGTTCACCAGATATTCGGGGGTAACACCGAAACGTCCAGAAGCAACCTGCTTGATCTTGGAACGGCGGTTGGTGCCATGCCGGGCAGGGTCTTCACCACCTTCACCGGAGTTTGAACGGCCACCTAACTCATTCATGGCCATTGCCAGACATTCATGGGCTTCAGGTGACAGCGCCCCCAGAGACATCGCAGCAGAATCGAAACGTTTAAAGATCTCTTCTACTGGCTCTACCTCTGAAATATCGATCGCTTTTGCATCGGACTTCAGCGCCATCAAATCACGGATGGTCGCGACACCACGTTTGTTTACCAGATCAGCATAAACCTGATAATCAGTTCCATCACCGGTGCGAACCGCTTTGTGAATAGACTGAATCACGTCCGGGTTATAAGCATGATATTCACCGCCGTGAACGTATTTCAGCAAGCCCCCCTGACGGATTCGCTTACGGGCAACCCAGGCATCTTTCGCCAGTTCAGACTGATCAGTTTGGAAATCACTGAAATCGGCACCTTCGATACGACTGGTCACACCGGTGAAACACAGATCGACAACCGGAGAGCTAATACCGACTGCTTCAAACAACTGCGCACCACGGTAAGAGGCGATTGTTGAAATCCCCATCTTAGACATGATTTTCATCAGGCCCTTATTTATACCCTTACGGTAGTTCTCGTGACTGTCTAACCAGTCCATCGGCAGCTCACCGGTATTACACAGGTCGGTCAGCGCACGGTATGCCAGATACGGATAAACAGCAGTTGCACCAAAACCGAACAGAACAGCAAAGTGATGCGGGTCACGGACCGTACCGGATTCAACAATCAGGTTCACATCAGGGCGCAGGCCTTCATTAATCAGACGGTGGTGCACGGCACCAGTAGCCATCGCCGCGTGAATCGGCAGTTTACCCTGACGAATAGCAGCATCGGACAGAATAATAATAACCTTGTTATCACGGGCAAATGCTTCCGCCTGATCACAGACAGCTGTAATTGCTTCTTCCAGCCCCGTTGTTGCCGGATCATAGTTCAGATCAATCTGAGCAACATCAAAGCCGTCCAGTTGGTTATTCTTCAGACGAAGGAACTTGCTGGCCGACAAAACAGGTGTGGTCAGCATCACCCGACGGGCATACTCCGGTGATTCAGCGAACACGTTTCGCTCAGATCCGATACAGGTATCCAGTGACATAACGATGGATTCACGCAGCGGATCGATCGGCGGGTTTGTTACCTGAGCAAACTGCTGCCGAAAATAGTCATACGGGGAACGCACCTGAGATGACAGAACAGCCATTGGCTTATCGTCACCCATTGAACCTACTGCTTCCATACCGGTTTCACCCAGTGGACGCAAAACCTGATCCCGTTCTTCAAAGGTCACATGGAACATCTTCATGTGAACTTTTACTTCTTCAGCACTCATTTCGCGGAATGACTGTGACTCTTCAGTAAGATTCATCGTCTGTTCCAGCGGCAGTGAATGCTCACGCATCCATTGCTTATAAGGCTGTGCTTTCTTAAGACGGTCATCCACGTCTGCAGTATGCAGCACTTCACCGGTTTCGGTATCGATGGACAGGATCTGTCCCGGCCCTACACGGCCCTGAGCAACCACATCTTCAGGCTGGTACTCGAATACACCGATCTCAGACGCAGTACAGATGAAACCATCTTTGGTCATCACCCAGCGTGACGGACGCAGACCGTTACGGTCCAGCATACATACTGCGTAGCGACCGTCAGTCAGAACCATTCCTGCAGGACCATCCCAGGGTTCCATATGCATGGAGTTATAATCATAAAAAGCACGCAACTCCGCGTCCATGGTGTCCAGATTCTGCCATGCAGGTGGCACGATCATTCGGGCTGCCCGGTAAAGATTCATCCCCCCGATCAGCAGGAATTCCAGCATGTTATCCATACTGGAAGAATCCGATCCGGTAGTATTGACGATCGGCTGCAGCTCACTGATATTCGGCAACAGTTCAGTCGCAAATTTATCCGACCGGGCACGGGCCCAGTTACGGTTACCTTCGATGGTATTGATTTCACCATTATGCGCCAACAGACGGAATGGCTGAGCCAGTGGCCAGCGAGGTGCTGTATTGGTAGAAAAACGCTGATGATACGTACAGATAGCCGTTGCCAGCTCCGGATCACCCAGGTCGGTATAAAATACCGGTAAATCCACCGGCATCATCAGGCCTTTATAGGAAATGACCTTGTCAGAAAGGCTGCAAATGTAAAAATCTTCATCGGCAGTCAGTGCGATCTCCGCTTTACGACGGGCGACGTACAGACTGACTGCGAATTCGCGTTGTGCTTTATCCGTCGTAACAAATACCTGCTCAATCTGAGGCAAGGTATCTTTGGCAATTGTCCCCAGACATGCATCATCGGTAGGCACGACACGCCAACCGGCAACTCCCAGACCCTGGTCTTCCAGCGCCTGATTCATAACTTTGCGGGCAGACTGGGCTTTAACCGGATCACGGGAGAGGAAAATCATCCCTACCGCATATTCATCGGTCAGCTCTACTGACAATTCTTTGTGCGCCGCCGCACGTAAAAAAGTATCAGGTTTTTGCATCAGCAAACCGCAACCGTCACCGGTCTTACCGTCTGCAGCAATGCCACCGCGGTGTGTCATACAGGCAAGGGCCTCAATCGCCTTTTGCAGCAAGTCATGACTTGCCTCACCCTGCATATGGGCCATAAGGCCGAACCCGCAGTTATCTTTAAATTCACCTGGGCGATATAGACTGTTGCTCATAAGTTATCCCACCAAAAAATTCTTTCTTATCAATATATTATCGCCGTCCTTCGCACCCAAAAGGTGGCTTCATCCTCTTCAAAGGGAGGGCCATTCTACACACCAAGCCCTGGAAGGACAAATTATACACAATTCAGAGGATATTTTTGTCAGGGGTATTTTTATAGATTTTTACTCTGCCGCTGAGCATTAAATATACAAATACCCTAAAAACACCCGCAAGTTTCCTTTAAGAAACAGAAAAATCTTAAAACCTGCCCCGTTCTGAAAAACCGCTTAAAAATAGTTATAAAAAGCACACAAAAACGCACTTAAACCATCTTTCGTGATGATTTTTCACCCTAAGGATTAGCAGATTTCATCATTCAGTATATCAATGGCCATAAATACAAAAGCCCTCACTGCTTTTGTATTTTGCCGCTAAATTGTGCGGACGCACAATACGACACTGGTCATACACGGTTCGAGAATAACAACATCGGGGGATACCGCTTTCCTCTTCGCGTCAGACTCGTGAGGATTACAGCTTAGATACGACTGATTTTTCAGTTTGATTTCAGAAGGAAGGCATATATTCGAACTGCAAGTGACAGCAGTCTGAAGTTTATAGCAGCGACAATATTGACAGAGATGTCATGCGAAGCAAAATACCGGTTAATTCAGGAAGTTCTTCAGACAAACGTCATTTCTCTCCTTGTTTGTCCTTTTCTTCAGGGCTTCACCTCAGGTGAAGCCCTATTTTTTTATCTCTGACTGAATCCCCTGAATTGAACGGGCCCAGGGCTGAAGCTTCCGTAAATCATCCGGTAAAGACTTGCTGGCAGCAGATGCTGACTGGCGGCTCTTATACTGGCCGTAGACAACCACATACCAGGGGTTTCCTTTATAGGTGGTACGGAACAGATAAAACTTCTGCGGTTCTTTCTGACCACGAATAAAATCATCGGCACTCTTCTTAAGACCTGCACCTAATACTTGTAGCGTATAACCTGATGTAGGCCACTCCAGCAGAGCCTTCTCACTGACTGATAATTGCTGGGCTGTAGGTTTAGGTTTAACCACAGGCTTTTCTTTTACTGCTGGCTTGGCAGCAACTTTAACAGCGGGCTTAGTGACCAGAGGCTCAGGTTTGACTGTACTTTTAGGCTCAGCTTTCGCTGGCTTAGCGATTACCGCAGCAGCAACTTCGGCAGGCTTCACACTTTCAGTTTTAGTAGCAGGCTTCGGCACTACCGGCTTCTCTTCAACCAACGTATCTTCGGCCAGTTTAACGACCGGCTGCTGCTCTGCCTTAATAACGGGTTTAGCCGACGTCTGTGACTTAACCGGCTTCACAGGTGTCTGGACAGTCTCTTTAGCTTTAACTTCATCTTTAATTATGTAAGCAGATTTCTCTGGCTTGGCTGTCTGTACAACAACAGTTTCAGGTTTAGCGTCAGCCTCAGGCGTTTTCAGCTCAGATTTTTCAGCTTTACGCTCAGGTTCCAAAGAAGGTATTGGTAAAATCTTCCGGGTAGCAGGCTCTTCAGTAACGACTATCGTCGCGGCCTCTTTTGCCTCCGGGGTTACCGGAAGCTCCAGCTGAACCCGCTCACGTACGTCTTCGCCAGGCTGTTCTTCAGGCCAGTACTGCCATAAGGAAATCAGCAATACACCAATCAGAACGGTCGCGATACTGATCAGGTGCATACGGGGTAAGCCTCTGGCAGATTTTTCCTGGCTAATTTCACCTGCACGGAACAAGTTTTCCACAGCCTGATTCAGACCGCCCGGTAAACCACCGGAAATAACAAACAACTGACGCAGCTGATCTTCTGAGAGTGACTGTGCAGCTTTGTAGCGCTGAATAATATAGCTACGGGCTTCATCTTCAGCAAAAGCCTCCAGTACCTGATGATGCGTCTGACCATCCAGCTGATCAACACTGTGATCCTGCTGTAAACGTGTCATTAACTCAGGTAAACCAAAGAGGATAACGTGTGGCTTAGCTGACAAAGCCGCTGCATCGTACTCCCTAAGCCCATAGTTTAATCGCCAACGCCGGATTCGATAAAACAGCCAAAAATTCGTGCTCCACATCCTGTCCACCCAATACCTGTTTAAAAAACCCATGCTGGTAGGCTGCATCAGGTATCGAATATTCAATTTGATGTAACGGCAATAGCATGACCGGCAGCATTGTCGTTTTCCTGTTTTAATTTTTCAATGGTTACTATTCTTGGCGCGACCATTGCATACTTTTTTAAACAATGCCACCCAACAATTGATTCCTGCATACACCGGCAGATCATTGCCTA
>CAKZPE010000006.1 GCA_937138495.1 uncultured Oceanospirillaceae bacterium | reverse complement strand
GGCGGCGCAACGGTGATGTATCTGGCGCTGGGCGATGCTGTGGTCGGCTTGCTGGCCGTCGCCGATCCGATCCGCGAGACCACACCGGATGCGCTGGCGGCGCTGCGCCGCAACGGCCTGCGGATCATTATGCTGACCGGCGATAACCCCCATACGGCTCAGGCGGTTGCGTCGGCACTGAAGCTGGATGATTTCTACGCCAACCTGATGCCCGGCGATAAAGCCGATCAGGTAACTGCTTTCCAGAAAATGGGCTGTAAAGTTGCCATGGCCGGCGACGGTATTAATGACGCGCCGGCACTGGCCCGTGCAGATGTAGGTCTGGCCATCGGCCAGGGAACCGATATCGCCATCGAAAGTGCCGACATGGTGTTACTGCATAATTCCGTGCAGAGCATTGGTGATGCGGTAGATATTTCCCGGGCAACCTTACGCAACATCAAACAAAACCTGTTTGCTGCATTTATGTATAACACTCTGGGAATTCCGGTGGCAGCGGGCGTTCTGTTCCCGTTCACAGGCATTCTGCTCAGCCCGGTGGTCGCCGGTGCAGCCATGGCGCTTTCATCCATCAGCGTCATCAGTAACGCTAACCGGCTACGGCTTTATAAGCCTGGTAACTAAGCAGGATTGTCCGGTTGCTGATGTATCCGTTTCAGAGATAGATACAGCAACCGGACATGTTCATGAAAATGTACACAACAGGCGTCCCGCATAACGAACAGGCCCGTGCTGCATTTAAGAAATAATGAGCGCGCAGGCTAAGCCCGTTACCATCGGCCGCTACCGGCGATAACCCGGAGAACACTTCCCATCTCTAGTCCTCTGCACCCCAGGCAAACAACCGCTCAGGCTGTTCATCAAGCGCCTGAATGCGCTCACGTAACTGAGAGGCAAAATCCTGAGTAATTAAAGACCGGGGTTTATTCGCCGGATAAATAATGCCCAGTTTTAAGCAGACATCTGAATCAAAACGGCGGAACACAACCTTACCGGGCTGGGCATAGGAACAATAACTGGCGGCGGAAATAGGATCCAGAATACAGACCCCCAGCCCCCGCTCAATAAACCGCAACGCAGGAATAAAGAAACGCGTTTGCAGGCGAACATTCATCCGATAACCGGACGATTCAAATAGCTGCTGCAGCGCATAAAAAATTGAGTGATCCGGATGCAGCGTAATCATCGGCTCATCATCCAGATGTTCCGGCGTAATCACCTCATGAACCGCCAGTGGATGCTCAGCCGGCAACGCACACAGGCAAGACAGCGAAAACACTTCTTTATCAATGGCGGAATCACGTTCCGTCAGTTCCGTCAGACCAATATCATACTGGTCGGAAGCAACCCACTCACGCACCCCGTCTGACGTCCGGGTTTGCAGGGACGCCTGAATCTTAGGATGCTCTTCAAGAAAATCGGCCACCAGATCCGGTACAAAAAAGTTAGACGGCCCCGGCATACAACCGATCCGGAGAAAACCATATTGCTTATTCTGAATATCCTGCAGGGTTTGACTGACATCATTAATGCGCGAGAAAATCGCTTCAATCTCAGCGTACAGGTAATTCGCTTCCGGTGTCGGATACAGGCGTTTCTTACGACGCTCAAATAGCTGAAAGCCAATCTGCTTTTCCAGCGAACTGATCACCATACTTACCGCCGGCTGGGTCCGGTACAACTGTTTAGCCGCCTGAGAGACGGAGCCGGTGAGCATCACCGCACGAAATGATTCCATCTGATTAAGATTCATACTGTCTCCTCAACGCGCGTTGAATTCACCCGGTAATCGGTTAGTAAAGCACTTACGCAACAGGCAAGCGACTTCTGAAAACATCAGTCTATCTGATGAATATACTTAAAAACAGCCTGAAAATGATGATTAAAAATTCACGGTTTCATGCCCGGCAAGACACCTTTTACAGATGCTCAGAACAGCGCAGCCAGAACAGAAATGTCAGTACAGGAAAGAAAAAGAAACAGAGCAGGATGTTATCAATGGGAGTTTTGCAGGAAAGCTCCGGCAGCCAGGAGGGGCTGCCGGAATAAACGCTATCGCTTATTTCTTCACCTTAGCGGCGGCATCTTTCATGATGTCGTAAGTAACTTTCATATCGGATACCCACTCAGGACCGTATCGAAAATCGACAACAGCGCCAATGTTTTCGTAACTCTTAAGTACTTTAGGATCCGTCATCACTTTAGCGGTCGCCGCTTTCAGTTTTGTAATCACTTCCTCAGGCACACCTTTTGGAGCAAATACACCGGACCAACCTTCGAAGCTGCCCTTAATACCGTAGTCAGCGAAAGTAGGCACATTCGGGAAAGCATCCATCTTCTGGTTCATAACCAATGCACGGGCACGGTCTGCCTTAACATGAGGGCCAAACGCAGGTGGGAAAGAAACCGCAGAATCAATGTGACCACCGATGACAGATACCATAGATGCTGCTGCACCTTTCGCGTGTACATACTTAACACTGTAGCCCGCCTGATCCGCGATAATGTTCGCCAGAATAGTACCGGAAGATGATGCGCCCCATGAACCCTGAGTCAGTTTGTTCGCCTTCGCACCGGCAACAAACTCATCAAAGTTGGTGTACGGGCTATCTTTTGCAACCACAACCGCCAGAGGTACCGCCGTCATTTTCACGATTGGCTCGAAGCTGTCAAAGTCATACGGCGTCTTACTGAAGTTAGGCGTTACCAGCATGTTACCCAGACCGGCATTGATCAGGGTATAACCGTCGTTCTTAGAGTTAGCAACGAAAGACGTACCAACCACACCACCGCCACCAGCTTTGTTGATAACAACAACAGGTACGCCCAGCTCTTTCTCAACCGCATCCGCCCAGATACGGGTTGTCAGGTCGGAATCACCACCTGCACCGTAAGGGACAATCACGTTAATTGGCTTTTCAGGATACTCAGCCAACGCGCCTGCAGAGAAGGAAACCGCTAAAGCACCGGCCAAGGCTAATAAGGTTTTTTGGGTATTTTTCATACTTTATTTCCTAGCATTATTTTTATTTAAGTAGTGTTTATCCGCACCGGACTGCACTGAGCTTTAGCCGGTGTGAAGTTGGGTGGTTCATTGTTCTGTCTAAACAGCTTTTTCCTGAGGCGTGCTGGTTGCTTTTTTCCGCATCCGAAGGCTCGAATAAATGAAGAAAGCTGACAGCGCTATAAAGACCCAGGAGAAAGGTGAAGCGAAGAATAAGTGATAATCGGTGCCGACAATCGCCAGCGCCTGATCCAGGTTCTGCTCAAGAAACGGCGTCAGAATAAAGCCGATAATGAACACCGCCGGATTCAGCCCGAATACCCGCATCGAATACCCCATGATGGTGAAAGCAATCAGGACCAGAATGTCATTCATGTTCTGGCCAGCCGTGAAGGCTCCGGTGAAGGCAAATACCGTCACACAAGGGAATATGTAATACCGGCGCAACGAGGCAACCTTAACAAAGAAGCGGAAACCGGACTTGGCAATCCCCAGCAGGAACAGATCGGTAATCAGGAAACCGGCAAAGATCGCGTAAATGGTTTCTGTGTGCTCAAAGAAGATTAACGGCCCCGGCGTTAAACCGTGGATCAGGAATGCTCCCATCAGCAGAGCCGCCACATCATCGCCGGGAATACTCAGGGTCAGCATCGGAATCATACTGGAGCCACAGACAGCGTTATTTGCAGACTCAGCAGCAGCGATCCCTTCAACTGAACCTTTACCGTATTCTTCCGGTTTTTTCGACGTCCGCTTAGCTTCCCCGTATGCAATGAAAGCAGCCGTACTGGAACCCAGCCCCGGTAACGCACCAATGAATGTACCGATACCGCTGGACTTCACAATAGTCGCAAATACAGAACGGTACTCTTTAAAGCTGATGCGGTTATCCGCAGGCTTAGGTGAATGGGTAATCATCATTTCATGATGAGGTACCTTACGCCGGCGAATCACATTGATGACTTCCGGCATCACCAGAATACCAATCAGCATCGGCGTGAAAGTAAAGCCCGCCATCAGCTCGGTGTAGCCAAAAGTAAAGCGGGAAGCGCCGGTAATAGTGGACATACCCACCATCGCAAACAGCATACCTAAGCAGCAGGACAGCAAACCGCGGGGAATAGACTCACCGGCCAGCGTGCCAATAACCGTGAAGGCAAATAACAGCAGAAATACTTTTTCGATCGGGCCGGCCTGTAAAGAAATCGCCGAAATTGGCGCCGCTACCAGGATCAGCACCAGAGTAGCCAGCATTTCGCCCGACACCGATGAAAACAGCGAGATATCCAGCGCTTTACCGGCCTTACCCGCCTTCGTCAGCGCATTACCGTCAACGGCTGTTAAAAAGGATGCCGCTGCGCCGGGCGTGTTGATCAGAATGGCTGAAATAGAGCCGCCATAGATACCGGCCTTATACACTGCCAATAACATGGTGATACCGATGATAGGGTCCACATAGAAGGTCAGTGGCAGAATAATGGCGATTGCCATGATCCCGGAAATACCGGGAATCGCCCCGAAAATAATGCCAATGATGACGCCCGCAATAATACCGAGGATCGGACCGACGGCAAGAATTGCACTGAAGCCACTTAAAAGATTATCAAACATTACAACACCCCTTATTTACAGTGACCAGGTGGGCAGAAACACCCGCAGGAACTGACTGGAACCGTAAAAAATCAGGATCGGCGTAATCACCGACACCGCCGTGATTGGCACCCAGTTACGGCCACCTAACAGCAGCGCAACGCTGAACATCACAAAGGGGGTAGTAACTATAAATCCAAATACAGGTACCAGTAACCAATAGGCAATGAAGATACCGATATAGATAAAGATGCCGCCATAACCGTTGGTTACGATGAGCTCTTTATCTTCCAGCTCTTTTTGCTGAAGCAGCTTCTTCAGAGACTGAATACCGATGGTCGCGGAGAAAATGATCATCAGTACCGCAACAATGCGGGGCAGGAACATTGAACCCAGATCCGTTTCTGCACCACCTTCTACCAGCTGATCGCTGGTGAGTATGATCAGGGAAATAATAATGAGTACAGTCGTCAGAACGACATCGACTTTACGTCTGTCCATTGGTCCTCCGAATTTTTATTGTTATATGCCTCGGTATTTAAGGACGGGCATTTTTATAAATGTTGACGCGTTTCAGGCATCTGCTGTTTTGTTGTCAGTTTCCCGATAACAGCGGACTTAAGGGGAATAATTCCCTGAGTCTTACCTTGTGCATTCCCTCGTAACAATGCGCGATTATTAACCAGTCTAATTCAACTGAACATAGATACAAATCGAAAATATATTTGATTATATAAGTTATGCTTATGTTTTTTTGCTTCACACTTAACCACTAAGTTTCGTCTGAAATTCAGCTATAAAACACCTCGCGTAACGGCCCTGCCCTTATAGATTTCAACTCATATACGACGATAATCCGGTAGCCCGGGGGCACAGATTCATCAGTCGGATTTCCCGACAAAGCCTGCTTAGCACTGATTCGCTCGTATTTTAAAATCATAAATAAAACTGATGAAATCTTAAAAAAATACGATTTGCGATTATAAAGATTGCCGCAAATAATAAGTTCGTGAAGGTTTGAGCCTGAGTGTAAGCAGGCCGAAAATAACAATAAGTGCAAAACCAACACGCTAAATTTCAGATGCCGGTATATCCATTCCCACTTTAATTTAAGCCGTGATTTCTCTTGCTCTTGTCATGTTAGGACCTTAGGTGCCACCCGGGCCGGGTATAACGTATCCGTTGCTCACGGGTGATCGCCATCAATGTCCGTTGCAGACCATCAGTTATGTTTATGCATACACTGCAGCGGGTTCATTCCAGAGACGATAAGACAATTTAGGGCCTGCTGAATCAGCAGGTTACGTGATTATGCAAGATTCTCAGATTGGCATTATTGGTGCCGGGGTCGTTGGGTTATCAACGGCATTATGGCTGCAAAAAGCAGGTTATCAGGTCACCCTTATCGACAAAGAATTACCGGGGATGGGTACCTCATTTGGTAACGCAGGCTTATTTGCCGACTATGCACGCCTGCCTTTCGCACGCTTTTCCATGATGCGGAAAATGCCGGGGTTACTGATGGATAACTCCAGCCCACTGTCCATGCATAGCAGCTACATTCCAAGCTTACTGCCTTATGGCTGGCGTTTTTTCAAAGCATGCTTTGCTGACAATTATGCCAAAGGAAAAGCAGCCTTATCGCAATTACACCAGCATACCGTACCGGCCGATGAAACCCTGCTCAGGATGAGCAACGCTCAGGACCTGATCAGAGCGGAGGGCTGTCTGGGTCTGTTCGCCAGCCAGCAGGACTTTTTGAGCGCCCAGCAGGGAGACCTTCTGGAACGCCAACAACAAGGTGTAAATCTTGAGTTTTTAAATGCCGGGCAGGTCGCCGATCTGGAACCTGATCTGGCAGCCTTTCATGCCGGCGGCGTGTTCTATCCCGATACCCGGTTTACCGTCAGCCCGGTCGGCCTGTGCCGCCGTTACGCAGACTTTTTCACGGAGAACGGCGGAAAAATCATCCGGGATCATGCGTTATCCATTACACCAAAACTGCCGGGAGTCAGTGTAAAGCTGACGGATGAAACCCTTGATTTCGACCATCTGGTTATCTGTGCCGGCGTTGCCTCGAAAGCATTGCTCACACCACTGGGCGTTAAGATGCCGATGGTCAGTGAACGGGGCTATCACTTAACCCTCGACCTGGCGAATAAAAAACTGCAGCGCCCGGTTGGCTGGCTGGACAAATCTGTATTCCTGACACCGATGAACGATGGGGTCCGTCTGGCAGGCACCGCCGAATTTGCTGAAGCCGATGCACCACTGGATGAATCCAAAGCACACACCATGCTGGAACACGCCAAAGTGATGCTGGGCGAAGCCCCCGAAATAACTTCCACCTGGGTCGGCAGCCGGCCGTCAACACCGGACTCATTACCGGTTATCGGGCCTCTGAAACGTTATCCACAGATCAGCCTGGGATTTGGCCACGGACACTTAGGGCTGACATTCGGCGCAGTGACCGGGCAGCTCATTACCCGGGCTATTCAGGGTGAAAGCGACACCGTCGACCTTGCACCTTTTGCGCCCGAGCGTTTCAGCTGAAACATTAACAGCCCGTTTTCAGCCAGGCACCGCTAAGATTACAAAAACTTTTATCCCGCATAAAACCCTATAACAAAAAGGTAACGACATGATTTTACAGGGTGGCTTTAACATCTGCGACGTTCCAATCGGAGTTATCTCCCTGGAATCCTACTTCCCGAAACCCAACGGACACATTAAACACCCGGCCTGTTTTGACTTTCCGATTCTGTATAAAACGGTTAAGGGCGCAACCATTGACCGTTTAATCCGCGAACGGGATCCGGAACTCCTGAAGCCTTTTATCGAAGCAGCTCAGGAACTTGAGCGCGAAGGTGTTAAAGCGATTACCGGCAGCTGTGGCTTTTTAGCATTGCACCAGAAAGCACTGGCGGATGCGGTCAACATTCCGGTATTCATGTCCAGCCTGATTCAGGTACCTCTGGTATCACGCATGCTCAGATCCGATCAGAAAGTCGGCGTAGTGGTTGCCAACAGCGAAGCACTGACAACCGATCATTTAACCGGCGTCGGTATCGGTGACGAACCGATTGTGGTCGCCGGCATGCAGGAACAGAAGCAGTTCAGCGACGTCATCCTGCAGGCAAAATACAATGATCTGGATATGGCACTGTTCGAACAGGAACTGTGCACCGTCGTCGAAGATATGTTGAGAGCAAACCCGGACGTAGGCTCAATTGTTCTGGAATGTACCGACCTGTCGCATTTCGCACCGGCACTGCAGAAGCGCTTTGCCCTTCCGGTATTCGACTTAACCAGCCTGACCCGGATGGTCGCAGCAACCGTTAACCGCACCATCGCCTGACCGCAGCCCCTCTATGCTTCAACCCTTAAGAGCAGTCTCAGCTGCTCTTTTTTTTGGCAAAAAAAAACCTCTGCCCAAACCGGGAGAGGTTTATTACACATGTTAATACACAAGGTAAAAAAGTTGGTGACGTATCCCTACGCCACCTGAGCCAAAACGGGTCTTGACCAGATAAGCTCAAAGAAAGCGTGGCCAATGGGCAGCATCACGCTTTCCTTAATAAGCTTTCTAAAAGCTTACATGTTTGGATAGTTAGGACCGCCGCCCCCTTCAGGGGTAACCCAGGTAATGTTCTGGGCAGGATCCTTAATGTCACAGGTCTTACAGTGAACGCAGTTCTGTGAGTTGATCTGGAAGCGCTGTGAACCGTCATCATCTTCAACGATTTCATAAACGCCCGCCGGGCAGAAACGCTGCGCAGGTTCTGCAAACTTCTGCAGGTTCGACGTCATCGGAATTGACGCATCCGTCAGCTGCAGGTGACATGGCTGATTTTCTTCGTGGTTCGTGAACGACAGGAACACAGAAGAAGACTTATCAAAGCTGATCACACCGTCCGGCTTAGGATATTCAATTACCGGGCACTCGCTGGCCAGCTTCATTTCAGCATAGTCAGGCTTGTTGTCGTGCAGGGTAACCGGAATGCTGAACAGGTTCTGATCGATGAAGTTGAACGCACCGCCCAGAATCGTGCCAAACTTGTGCATAGCAGGGCCGAAGTTACGGCTCTTGTACAGTTCTTCGTACAACCAGGAATCATTGAAGTTTTCTGCATAAGCCGTCAGGTCACGACCGCCTTCATCACCGGCGCTCAGGGCATCAAACAGCGTTTCAGCAGCAATCATGCCGGACTTCATTGCTGTGTGAGTACCTTTGATCTTGGAGAAGTTCAGGGTACCGGCATCGCAGCCTAACAGCAGTGCACCTGGCATGGTCATTTTCGGCAGCGAATTCAGGCCGCCTTTCGCAATGGCACGGGCACCGTAAGACACACGGGTACCGCCTTCCAGATACTGCTTCAGCTCCGGATGGTGCTTCATGCGCTGGAACTCGTCGAACGGGCTCAGGTGCGGGTTAGAGTAGTTCAGGTCGGTAATCAGACCGACAACCACCTGATTGTTATCCGTGTGGTACAGGAAGAAACCGCCGCTGGCATCCGTCAGAGGCCAGCCAGCACCGTGAACAACCAGACCTGGCTGGTGTTTAGCCGGATCAATGTCCCACAGTTCTTTAATACCGATACCGTAATGCTGAGCATCTTTACCTTCGTTCAGGTTGAACTTGGCAATCAGCTCTTTGCCCAGGTGACCGCGGCAACCTTCGGTGAAGATAGTGTACTTGGCCAGCAGGTCCATACCCGGCATGTAAGAGTCTTTCTGGTTACCTTCTTCATCCAGACCCATATCACCGGTACCGATACCCGCAACGCGGCCATCATCGCCATAAATAACGTTTGCAGCAGGGAAGCCCGGAAATACTTCAACACCCAGTTGCTCAGCCTGCTCACCCAACCAGCGGCAAAGGTTACCAACGCTGGCAATGTAGTTGCCTTCGTTGTGCATGGTTTTAGGAACCAGTGCGTTTGGAATTTTCTTAGCGTTTTCAGCATCTTTCAGCATGAAAATCTGGTCTTCGGTTACCGCAGTGTTCAGCGGTGCGCCCTGTTCTTTCCAGTCCGGGAACAGTTCGTTCAGTGCACGGGGTTCAACCACCGCACCGGACAGGATATGAGCACCGACTTCGGAACCTTTCTCGACCACACAAACAGTCAGTTCCTGATCTTTCTCATTGGCCAGTTGCATCAGTCGGCATGCGGTGGACAGACCTGCAGGTCCGGCACCGACGATGACGACGTCAAATTCCATGGATTCGCGTTCCATTACTCACTACCTCTATTAAGCTGGTTGGCTCTTTTATTGTTTATTATTGCTGCCCGAAAACAGCCTTATCCACAGGGATAAAGCCCGTATTCGGGAAAGCGGTATTATTTACGACTTTTCACTCTCAGGTACATACTAAAAACGACACATCGTAGCCGCAATAAGACCAGTGTCCAATATTTAGCCAAATGCGTCGTCAAAGGTCGCGTTTTAACACTCGATTACGTTAACCGCCAGACCACCCTGCGAAGTTTCTTTATATTTACTCTGCATATCGGCGCCGGTATCCCGCATGGTCTTAATTACTTTATCAAGACTCACGAAGTGATCACCATCACCATTCAGGGCTATACGGCTGGCATTGATCGCCTTAATGGATGCCATCGCATTACGTTCAATACATGGCACCTGCACCAGACCGGCAATCGGGTCACAGGTCAGACCCAGGTTATGCTCCATACCGATTTCAGCCGCATTCTCAATCTGCTCAGGCGTACCGCCAGAAACCGCTGCCAGACCGGCTGCCGCCATGGCACAGGCCGAACCGACCTCACCCTGACAACCCACCTCAGCGCCGGAGATCGAAGCATTACGTTTACATAACATGCCCACAGCTGCAGCTGTCAGCATGAAACGCACCACACCGCTCTCGCTGCCGGAATAATAGAAACGCATATAATAATGCAGCACTGCAGGCACGATACCTGCTGCACCGTTGGTAGGGGCTGTGACCACCCGGCCACCGGCCGCGTTCTCTTCATTCACCGCCAGCGCGTAGAGGTTCACCCAGTCCAGTGCGGACAGCGGATCACGCAACGCCGCTTCAGGACGGCCCATCAGTTTTTTAAACAGTTCAGGGGCACGGCGCTTAACATCCAGGCCACCGGGCAACGTCCCCTCAATATCGCAGCCACGCTGTACACAGGCCTGCATCACATGCCAGATATCCAGCAAGCCCTGACGCACCTCATCAGCACTGCGATGAACTGTTTCGTTCGCCATCATGATCTCGCTGATAGACAAACCACTGGACTTGCAGTGGCCTAACAGCTGCTCCATGGTCTCGAACGGATACGGCAGCACCGTATCATCATCGTCATGGACCGCCTGTTCCGCAGAATCAATTTCATCTTCATCCACCACGAAACCACCGCCCACCGAGAAATACTCCCGGGTAAACAGGCCGATACCGGCTGCGTCACGGGCACTGAAACGCATACCGTTCGGGTGCTGCGGCAAAGGGGCAAAGATGTATAACAGGTCATCTTCTTCAACAAAACTGATCTCGTGCTCACCGTCCAGCGACAGCTTCGCCTGCTGTTTAATCTCATCCAGCCGGGGCTGCATATACGCAGGGTCAATGGTTTCAGGTGCCTGACCTTCCAGGCCCAGAATAACGGCGGGTCCGGAACCGTGGCCCACACCGGTCGCACCGAGTGAACCGAACAGCTCAATCTTTACACCGCTCACCTGCTGCAGGCAGCCACGTTCACGCAGTCTGGCAACAAAGTCCAGCGCGGCACGCATCGGTCCCACAGTATGTGAACTGGACGGTCCGATACCAATTTTAAACAGATCAAAAACACTGATATTCATCTTTTAGCCCTCCGGTATTCAGGCCCTCACCGCCTGAATACCCTGCCCGTAAGTGGTTTATCGCTTAGCGGTAAACCGGATGCTCTGCGCACAGCGCCAGAACTTTGTTTTTCACGTCATCAATAACCGTCTGGTTATCCATGTCTTCCAGTACATCGCAGATCCAGCCGGTCAGCTGACGGCAGTCATCCACATTGAAACCACGGCTGGTCACCGCCGGGGTACCAATCCGCAGACCACTGGTCACGAACGGTGACTGCGGATCATTCGGTACCGAGTTTTTATTCACGGTAATGTTTGCCCGGCCCAGCGCCGCATCAGCATCTTTACCGGTAATGCCCTGTTTGATCAGACTTAATAAGAATAGATGATCATCGGTACCACCGGAGACAACATCGTAACCACGCTCAATGAAAACCTCTGCCATGGCACGGGCGTTATCCAACACCTGCTGCTGATAATCCTTAAAATCAGGCGCCAGCGCTTCTTTGAATGCGACAGCTTTAGCCGCGATAATGTGCATCAGTGGGCCACCCTGGCCGCCCGGGAATACCGCACCGTTCAGCTTCTTCTCAATCTCCGCATTCGCGCGGGCAATGATCAGACCACCAC
Organism: uncultured Oceanospirillaceae bacterium; assembly: GCA_937138495.1. GTDB lineage: Bacteria > Pseudomonadota > Gammaproteobacteria > Pseudomonadales > Balneatricaceae > Amphritea. The sequence goes on along the minus strand of CAKZPE010000006.1, from coordinate 156,583 downwards.
GGGGGCCCCGCAGGGTCTTATGGGTAGTGGTGGTAACCACATCCGCCACCGGTACCGGATTCGGGTACAGGCCAGCGGCCACCAGACCGGCAACGTGTGCCATATCCACAAACAGATACGCGCCAACCATATCCGCGATGTCGCGGAACTTCTGCCAGTCGATGATCCGGGAGTACGCAGAGAAACCGGCAACGATCATCTTTGGCTGATGCTCTTTCGCCAGACGTTCAACTTCGGCGTAATCAATTTCACCCGCATCATTCAGACCGTACTGAACCGCGTTATAGATCTTGCCCGAAAAGCTAACCTTGGAACCATGAGTCAGGTGGCCACCGTGGGCCAGGCTCATGCCCAGAACCGTATCACCCGGCTCGCACAGCGCCATATATACAGCAGAGTTAGCTTGGGAACCGGAGTGTGGCTGCACGTTGGCATAATCCGCACCAAACAGCGCTTTGGCACGGTCAATGGCCAGTTGTTCAACCACATCAACGTGTTCGCAGCCACCGTAATAACGCTTGCCAGGATAACCTTCCGCATACTTATTGGTCAGGCCTGAACCCTGAGCCTGCATCACCAGCGGGCTGGTATAGTTTTCTGAAGCAATCAGCTCAACATGCTCTTCCTGACGGGCTTCTTCAGCCTGCATTGCGGTCCACAGCTCAGCATCAAACGCGTCTATACGGTCTTGTTTATTAAACATATTTTTCTTACCTCTTGCCGGCAAACAGACACCGGCAACTAAACAGGCCCGGTTAAAACCGGGCCCGGTATAAATTCATAAAAGGGATTTAAGGATTACTTCAGTGACGCAAGAAACGCGTCAACACCGGCCTGAGAGACCACTTCGTCCTGATCCGGCGTACCGGAACTGCAGCCCACACCACCCACAATGTGTTCACCGGCAAAAATCGGAACACCGCCGGCAACAATGGAAAAACGGCCCTGGTTACTGGTGTTAATACCAAACGCAGGCTTACCCGGCACACTCACTTCCCCGTATTCACGGGTCGATTTACGGGCGGCGGAGGCGGTAAAAGATTTACCCATAGAGATATCGATACTGGTAATGCGGGCATTATCCATGCGCTGGAACATCAGCAGGTTGCCACTGTCATCGGTAATGGCAATGTCCATATCCACGTTAATTTCTTCTGCTTTTGCAACGCAGGCTTGCATGATCAGTTGCGCATCTTGCAACGTCAGCTTCGGCATCATTCTCATTTGATTCACCATATTAAGTTTGTTTGAAAAACATCATAACCGGGTTTTGACGTCCGGTATCGTTTTTCACTACATTTGTTATTTTTTCGGTGCCCTAATATGAAATCTGCGTACCAGTTGTAACCTACCGGCAGATTCCGCAATGCGTGACAAAACGCTGATTCCCGGGCCAACCTGCGGGATCACCGCAGGTGCCCGGAGCGCTCAGCTAAGAGCGCCGCGACGGTAGAACAAACTCCAGTTCTGCTTACAGAACTCTCTCCAGAGTTTGCTCAAACCTGGCAACAGCTGCATCAACATCGTACAGCTTATCCAGACCAAACAGACCCAGACGGAAGGTCTGGAAATCGGCTGGCTCATCACACTGCAGGGGTACGCCCGCAGCGATCTGCATACCTTCAGCAGCAAACTTGCTGCCATTCTGGAATCCGGCATCACCGGTATAGCTCACCACAACACCCGGCGCCTGGAAGCCTTCAGCAGCAACACTCTTAATGCCTTTGCTGACCAGCAGCGCACGGACCTTGTCACCCAGCGCCTGCTGAGCTGCACAGACTTTATCGAAACCGTATTCTTCCGTTTCCTTCATCACTTGAGCAAAGCTGGCCAGCGAATCAGTCGGCATCGTGGCGTGGTACGCGTGTGCACCGCCTTCGTAGGCATTCATAATTTGCAGCCACTTTTTCAGGTCACAGGCGAAGCTGTTGCTTTCAGTGGTTTCCAGAACTGCCAGCGCGCGCTGGTTCATCATCACCAGACCGCAGCACGGCGAACCGCTCCAGCCTTTTTGTGGTGCACTGATCAGCACATCCACGCCGTGGGCTTTCATATCTACCCAGATTGCGCCGGATGCAATGCAATCCAGTACAAACAGGCCACCTACAGCATGTACTGCTTCAGCAACGGCCTGAATGTAATCAGACGGCAAAATCATGCCAGAAGAGGTTTCGACATGCGGTGCGAAAACAACGTCCGGCTTTTCAGCGTGAATAGCGGCCACAACTTCATCGATTGGCGCTGGCGCGAAAGGTGCCTGGCTACCCTCTTCAGTCTGACGGGCCTTCATCACTGTGCAGCTGGATGACAGGTCTGCCATTTCAAAAATTTGCGTCCAGCGGAAACTGAACCAGCCGTTACGGATAACCAGCGCTTTTTTGTTATTAGCAAACTGGCGGGCAACCGCTTCCATACCAAACGTACCACTGCCGGGTACGACAGCAACAGCGTCTGCCTGATAAACAGATTTCAGAGTGCGGGAAATATCATTCATCACGCTCTGGAAAGATTTGGACATGTGGTTCAGGGAACGGTCGGTATAAACCACGGAATATTCAAGCAGACCGTTAGGATCCACAGGAGATGAAATATTAGTCATTATTATGCTCTTCGTGAAATTTGTAATTATTTTTTCACGATGCTGCCTTAACACTTTTTAAAAGGCAAGCGTCGTAAACAAAAAATGTATATTTTTTGTACCGGCGCGACTAATACCAATCATCATATACCCGATAGCGCCAGCCTACAGACTAACGGAATACGCATTGGCAAATATGCGTAATATCGCCGCATTTTAGACAAATATCGACACAGATAAGGCCAACTTATCGACTTAATTAGATCCAACTCCTTCCATTCCCTCCCCCTGACTATCGTTTTCACGATAAGAAATTTTTCTTGCATAACAGAATTTTCGTTTTAGGCCCGCTTTTTGCTTTATTCCTCTTGCCAGTTTTAACACCAACCTGAAAAACGGTTGAAATGAACGAACTAACGGCAGCCACAGGCGACGCCGACAGTTGGGCTATCAGCCAGTAACAGGTTACCCATACAGGAGAAGGTATATCGGAGATATACATAAAATTGAGTAAATAACATTGAAAATCAACATATTAGGCCATTATCAGTAGGGTTATAAAACTTACTGATTAATCAGGCAGGCACGCCTTTGCAGCCAGAAAACTGACTGCAGCAGTACGCCAGTGCCGGTTGTTACTTTCAATGCACAGTTTCGAGCCAGGGTATCTGCGTTTTCAGATGTCACAGAACCTTTTTGCCCGAAGATATGGGAGCAGATGAATCTGACGGCAAACAGCCGGCAAATATTCCGCTTCCCAGGGGTATGCTCGTCCGGCGCCTGGCCTGCAGGCAGTTTTCCGCTATCAGTAATCGCTGATGGCACAGGGGGACTTACGCATTAAATAAGGTAACCAGGGAGTAAAGGTGACCTGCAACAGGCCAACGGAGACCGTCAGGGCGGGTACTATTTTCAGTACGACACGGAGTATGACAATGATCATCGACACCAGTTACATCAACCTGAGTGCAAGTCATGAAAAGACCGAATCCCACAGTTTCAGTGCATCGCTGAACAGTGATCTGCAGTTCGGCAAACTATTTCTCGATGCAAAAGACTTTCTCGAGTCTGTTAATCAGGCCAGTCCACCGACCACTACAGATGACAGCCAGGCAGATGATGCCGACCAGAATACGGCCCCCTCGATTCTGATTATGACCGACGAAGGCTTTCGCTTTCGTGACCCGGCGGAACAACAGCAGGTTACCAACCAGCAACAGTTAGCGAAGGACAGACTGTTTCAGGGGCTGCTACAGGCCGTCAGCGGCCAGCGGGTCACTGCCACGACAGATAACAGCAACATCATGGCCCTGATCAGCCAGGCCAAGCAGGCGAATGCCAGCGACATGCCTGACATGCCTGACTTGCAACCCGCCAAACTGGAAGTAACGGTTAAGATGAAAGAAACCGTTTCCGAATACGAATGCACGGAATTCTCCAGCTGCGGCATCGTCAAAACCGCTGACGGCCGTGAATTCGACCTTTCCATGCAACTGAAGATGGAACGCAGCTACACCGAAACGCGGGAATATGAGATGACTCAGGAAGTCACCTTTGCAGATCCGCTGATCATCAACTTTCAGGGGGAAGCTGCCGACCTGAGCGATGAAAAATTCAGCTTTGATCTGGATACTGACGGGGATGCTGAACTCATCAGCTACCTGAACGGCAACAGCGCCATGCTGGCACTGGATAAGAATAACGACGGCGTGATCAACGACGGTACCGAGCTGTTCGGCGCCCGCAGCGGCGACGGTTTTGCCGACCTGGCCCAGTATGACGAAGACGGCAACGGCTACATCGATGAAAACGACAGCATCTTTGACAGCCTGCAGCTGTGGACCAAAACCACCACTGAAGACAAACTCGAATCACTGGCTGACCGCGGCATCGGCGCCATCTATCTTGGCTCTGCCGAAACCCCTTTCGATATTAAAGGCAGTGACAACCAAACCAACGGCCGGGTGCGGGCAACCGGCTTTTATCTGACTGAATCGGGCGATTCCGGCTCGGTTCAACAGGTAGACATGGTCGTCTGACCTGTCTTCGGCACCTGCTGCGCATGTCCCCCAGCCAGACAGCAGGTGCCGGCTTTACGACCGCTAATTGCCTATACGGCCAGATTCTGCGTACACTGATATCAGGCTTTCCGAAATCACCTGCCCAGGGAGACACTGATGTCTGATCATGTTTATAAGAAAGTAGAAGTTGTCGGCTCGTCTACAACCAGCATTGAAGATGCAATTGAAAACGCACTGACCGAATGCAACAAAACCCTCAGCAACCTTGACTGGTTCGAAGTCACCGAAACCCGCGGTCATATCGTCGACGGGAAAGTTGGCCACTATCAGGTCACGCTTAAAGTGGGCTACCGACTCTGATCCCGGCATACAAAGGAACCGTATGAAAGACTATCAACCTATTCAGTGCGAACTGCACGACGGCTATGAACTGGCCTGCATGCGCCGGGCAGAACATGCCGTCAGCTGGCAGGATGCTGCCGGGCAGCACAGCGAAACCCTGCAGTTTATGGACATAGAAATCAGCAACGGTGAAGAACACCTGATTGCGGTTACCGCAAACGGCGAACAACGCCGGATTCGCCTCGATATGATTACTTCCACGCTGCCATATTAAAGCTGTCAGATACAAAAATCCCCGCATACACGCGGGGATTTTTTTATAACCTCACCGGCTTACATAAAGCCGTGGTAGGCCACCAGCGCAACCGCCAGCCCCCACATCAGCGGATGGATTTCATTCAGTTTACCGGTCAAAATCCGGATCAGTACAAATGAAATCACACCCAGCGTAATACCGTGAGCAATGGAATAGGTGAATGGCATCGCAATGATGGTCAGGAAAGCCGGTACCCCGTCTTCCAGTTTCGTCCAGTCCATTTCACGGGCTGCAGACATCATCATCGCCCCTACCACAATAAGCGCAGGCGCTGTTGCCAGTGCCGGAACCGCAGTGAACAGCGGCGTGAAAAACAGTGACAGCAGGAACAGAATCGATACCACGACCGCCGTCAGACCGGTGCGGCCACCTTCCTCAATACCGGTGGCTGACTCAATGTAAGTCGTCACCGTACTGGTCCCTACCAGCGCCCCCGCCGTGGTACCGGTAGCATCGGCCATGAAGGCACGGTCAGCACCCGGCAGCTCGCCTTTCATGTTCAGGAATCCACCTAAGCGGCCAACCCCCATCAGGGTACCGGCAGTGTCGAAGATATCCACAAACAGGAACGCAATCACTACCGTAATCAGTGTGGCATTAAAGATTTGGGAGAAATCCAGCGCCATAAAGGTTTCCTTCGGCAGTGAAGGCATCGCCACAATGCTCTCAGGTGCCGGCGCCAGTCCGGTGAACCAGGCAATCAGCGTCACCGTTACGATACCGATCAGAATCGCACCTTTTACCTCACGGATCATCAGCGCAGAAATCAGTACAATGCCCGCCAGCGCCAGTAACACACCCGGATCATGCAGGTTACCCAGGGTCACCAGCGTTGCCGGATGATCAACGGTCAGCTGTGCGCCCTGAAAACCGATAATCGCCAGAAACAGACCGATACCGGTCATCGTGGCAATCTTAATACACTGCGGAATCGCATTAATCAGCTTGGTGCGTACGCCGGTCATCGCCAGCGCCATGAAGATCAGACCTTCCAGGAAAACCGCCACCAGCGCGATCTGCCAGTCCACTCCCATGCCTTTGACCACGCCAAAGGTAAAGTAAGCATTCAGGCCCATGCCCGGTGCCAGTGCAAACGGGAAGTTAGCAAAAACCCCCATAATCATGGTCGCAATCGCCGCTGCCAGCGCCGTGGCAATCGCCACATCATTCGCCGGCATGCCCGCCAGACTGAGGATCTGCGGGTTTACAAACAGAATGTACGACATCGTCAGGAAGGTGGTAATACCCGCCCGGATCTCGGTTTTAATATCGCTGCCACGTTCAGCGATTTTGAAGTAACTCATCAGAGCTTGCATGCTCGGTTATCCTTTCTCAGAAACGGAAAATTTTATCGTCGCGGTGAATGGTGTCGCTTAAGGCTGATTATTGTTATTGCCGTCAGTTTGCAGCCGGTTTTATGGTTATTATTACCCGCCCCAAAAGCACTGCCCGAAAAAAGCGGCTAAGGCTATAGCGAGTACTGAACAGATACAAGACTGTTGGTCATACCAGATGGTAAAAAATTATAAAAACTGATCACATCAAGCTTACAGCGCAAAGGTTATTCACTATAATGTCGTATTCGTTCACGCCTGAAGCACTCTCCTGACTGGCCTTCCTTAGCGGCACCAGTAACGGCATCTGTTAATAAGCAGACGTCGGGCAGAGTTGACGCCGGCAGAACCCCCACTTAAAAATTCAGCGGCTCCGGGACGATCCCCGGTCAGCAGAAGATAGGCCCGATTATGGTTAACAAAGTATATTTAAGCGCTCAGGAGCTGCTGGAAGACTCTTTCCGGCTGGCAATTGAGGTGTACAACAGCGGTTTCCGTCCTGACTTCATCGTAGGCGTCTGGCGTGGAGGTACACCCGTCGGCATCGCCGTACAGGAACTGCTGGAAACGCTGGATGTTAAAACTGACCATATTTCGATCCGTACCTCCTCTTACACCGGCATTGATTCCCGTGCAAAAGAAGTGCGCGTACACGGCCTGGATTACCTGATCCGTAACGTCAATGCACCGGACTCACTGCTGATTGTTGATGATGTATTCGATACCGGTCTGAGTGTAGAAGCGGTTATTAAGACACTGAAAGAAAAAGCCCGTCTGAACACGCCACACGATATCCGCATCGCTACCCCATGGTATAAGCCTGCGAACAACAAGACCGAAGGTCTGGTTCCGGATTACTTCATTCACGAATCTTCCGAATGGCTGGTATTCCCGCACGAACTTCAGGGTCTGACCCGCGAAGAGGCGATTACCAACAAGCCTGGTCTGAAAGAGATCTACGAAGAATACGGCATGTAATCTCCGCGACAGCGGTATTAGAAAAGGCTGACCCGTTACCGGATCAGCCTTTTTTGTATCTGTTTATTACCGCCGGAGTCTGCTCAGTACCAGCGGTCCGGCATCGATTCTTTCTTCGTGGCTATATAGGCCTGAAGCGCCTCATCCACCGCCGGATCAATCTCCGGCGCCTGATACTCGCTCAGCTGTTTCTTAAACAACTCATGGGCACGCTGCTCGGCGGTTTTACTGCCTTCAATTTCCCACTGTTCAAATGAATTGGCATCCGCCGTATTTGATTCGTAGAACACATCCGTGTAATTCGCCATAGTATGGGCCGTGCCCAGAAAGTGCTCATTATGCGTCGACCGCTGGCGGTACGAATCCAGCGCAAAGGCATTATCATCCAGCGCCATGCCGCCCATCATCTTCGTCATCATCCCCAGACGGTTCGCATCAAGCATAAACTTCTCAAAGCCCATGGTCAGGCCGCCCTCAAGCCATCCCGCCGAGTGAAGCACAAAATTAGCACCGGACAGTAACGCTGGCATTAAGGCATCAGCACTTTCCTGCCCGGCCTGGAAATCCGACACTTTTGACGAGGTAAACGAACCGCCGCAGCGCAGCGGCAAACCGGCGCGCCGGGCCAGCTGACCTATAGCAAAATACGCCAGACTGGCCTCCGGCTGGCCAAAGGTAGGCGAACCGTTTCGTAATGACATCGTCGTCAGGAAGTTACCGTAGATCACCGGCGCACCCGGCCGGACTAACTGGGTCAGCGCCACCCCGATTAACGACTCCGCATGCGCCTGCGCAACCGCACCGGCAGGCGTCACCGGCCCCATAGCGCCCCCCAGTACAAACGGGCAAATTATCATCCCCTGTCCGGCGGCTGCATAAGTACGGATAACCCGGGTCACATCTCCGTCAAACACCAGTGGCGAGGTCGCATTTATATTCCCCATCACCACACAGTTGTTATCCACAAACTCATCGCCAAACAGAATCTTCGACATCTCAATCGAATCCGCCGCCCGCTCCGGAGACGTAATCGAACCCAGGTACGCCTTATCCGAATAACGCATGTGACTGTACAACATGTCCAGATGGCGCTTATTCACCGGCACGTCCACCGGTTCACAGATCGTCCCGCCACTGTGATTCAGATACGGGTTCATATAGGCAAGCTTCACCAGATTCTGAAAGTCTTCCAGCGCGCCATAGCGTCGGCCTTTTTCCAGGTCATACACAAATGGCGAGCCGTACGCCGGCACCAGCACGGTATTGTTACCGCCAATCTGAACCGTGCGGGCGGGATTACGGGCATGCTGGGTAAATTCCGCCGGTGCGGTGGCAATCAGCTTCCGGATCAGGCCCGGCGGAAAGTGCACAATATCCCCTTTTGCTTCCGCACCGGCGTCTACAAACAACTGCACGGTATCCGGATCATCCCGGAACTGAATACCAAACTCATGCAGAATCACTTCCGCATGGTGTTCGATTGCTTCCAGGCCTTCATCACTTAACAGATTGTAATGGGGGATCTTTCGCTGAATGTAGGCAGCCGCTGGCTGAGGCGCTGCTGTTTGACGGGCCTGACGGCCCCGGCGACGGTTGCGAGAGGGGCGTATATTATTATTTGAATTCATGGCACTGACCGCTAACACTTGATTTGTGAAACCAATTTATCAGCGCTAGACTGGGCGAGCCACTACCCTTGTGATAATGCCTGATATGAAAAAAATTAATATGCACCTGCTCACCAGCAGATCCATTCTCGCCTTCCATCTGGCCGCCCAGGAAAACAGTTTTACCAAAGCAGCAGACACCCTGAATGTCAGCCAGCCTGCCATCAGCCACGGTGTTCGCCAGTTAGAAGAACGGCTTGGCGTAGAGTTGTTTGAACGTAATCCCCAGGGGGTTGTACTCACAGAAATGGGAGAGAAGCTTGCCCGCCGGATTCAGCGTGGGCTGGCAGAAATTCAGCAAGGCCTTGAAGAAGCCCTCAGCCATACCGTTCCGGATAAAATTACACTGCTGGTTTCCACCTCAGTGGCCAGTCACTGGCTGATGCCCCGGATTGCCCGTTTCAAGCATCTTTACCCGGATGTCCAGCTGCACTGCATCACTCAGGATACGGATCAGGGTCTGCAGGACAACCGCTTCGACCTGTGCATTCCACTGGGGCTGGCCCCTAAAAAGGGTTTTCAGCGCTGGCAGTTCGCTGAAGAAGTACTGACCCCGGTCTGCAGCCCTGAGTTTGCTTTCAGGCACCAGCTTAAAGATCTGTCCGCCATCAATGACATTCCTCTGATTCACCTCGAAGAACGCTACAACTCCCGCTACAACTGGCAGCACTTTCTGGACGAGTGCCAGCTCACCCGGGAAAGCCCGCGGGGTGATGAAACCTACAACGATTACTCCATCGTCCTGCAGGCCGCCATGGAAGGTCAGGGGCTGGCACTGGGCTGGCAACATATTGTCGGGCCACTGATTCAGCAGGGTAAGCTGGTTCCCCCGTTTGAACAGCAAATTGCCACCAACCAGCCGTTCCATATCATTGCACCGGAAAACAAACCGCTTAACGCCAATGCCAAAGCCCTGCTCGACTGGCTGCTGAAAGAAATGCGTTAACGCAACAACCGGTGCAGGCAGCCTGTCAGCACCGCCTCAGAAGCCCGTATAAACATCTGATTTTAAAAGTCGAATACCTGTTTTGCACAAACTGAGTATCGATTACTTTAATAAAGCCTGCTTTTCTTTGACGCCCGTAAAATCCCAACTACGCTGTAGTTTAAACCTATTACAGCCTGCGCCTTCCCGAGGCACTGTATCTGACCGTAAGGGACTATAGTCATGCAACAAAAAGTCATGCAACCAGAAGCAACGCAACCAAAAGCCACACAGCCAAACCTGATAAGCAATATCTCTATCAGGCAACAGCTCATCACCCTGTCCTCACTGGCGATCATCGCCTTACTGGTTGTTATCAGCAGCACCACCTACCAACTTATCAATATCAGAGATGAACTGGTGGCGGTTGCCGAAGAAGATATTCCCATGACTGCCATGGTCACCGAAATGGCCCTTAAGCAACTCGAACAATCCGTGGAATTTGAACGAAGCCTCCATTACGGCACATTAATGGCACTGCAAAACGACAGCCATGCAAAAGCGGCCTTTGACAAAGCTAACCAGCACTTCGACAGCCTCAGCCAGGAAGTAGAAACGAACCTGCAACAGGCACAAAACTTCATTCTACAGGTAGAAGCACACACCACTGATGCAGCCGACCTGCAAAAGCTGCATCAGTTTGAAGCTGAATTCGCCAGCATTACTGAGATGCACAGCCTCTATGAAAACCATGCTCATGAAGTATTTACCGCGCTGAAAAACAATAAACTCACAGAAGCTGAACAATTAAGCCGCAATGTTGGGACTGAAGAAGACACACTGAATCAAAAGGTGGAAACAGTATTACAGGACCTGGGAGCATTTACAGAAGCCGCAGGCAAACGGGCAGAAGCCCATGAAGAACAGGCGATTGTGCTGGTTCTGGTGGTTGGCAGCATTGCCACAGCTCTCATCCTGCTGATCAGTTATATGATCGGACGACAGATCATCCGCAATATCAACCATGTCCGCCATACCATTGACGAGATAACCAACAATCTGGACCTGACCCGCAGAATCAACCTCACCGGTAACACTGAACTGGGACATCTGTCCCAGGATCTGGATAAAATGTTCAGCATTTTACGCGACAGCATTTGCGAAGTCAGCCAGGCATCCGGCCAGCTAGCCTCTGCATCAGAAGAACTCTCCGCCATTTCCTGCCAGAGCAATACAGCCGTCGCAGAACAGTATAATGAGACGGACCAGATCGCCACCGCTATCAATCAGCTTGCCACTGCCGCCAGTGATGTAGCAGGGGTGACTGAACATGCCAGCCAGGCCGCCGAAACCGCTTCCGGCGCCGTTGACGAAGGTATCCGGGTTGTCAGCCATAATCTCAGCGGCATGCAGGCCCTTGAACAGCAGGTGGATCAGGCTGCCAATATTATTTCCGGGGTCAATCAAAGTTCTCTGGATATTTCAGCGGCACTGGACATCATTCAGTCAGTGGCCGCCCAGACTAACCTGCTGGCCCTCAATGCCGCGATTGAAGCCGCCCGGGCCGGTGAAGCTGGCCGGGGATTCGCCGTGGTTGCCGATGAAGTACGGGAGCTGGCCTCACGTACACAAAACCTGACCGACCAGATCCGTACCCTGATTGATAACCTGCAACAGGGTTCAGATGCCGCCATGCAAGCCATGACCGCCAGCCAGCAACAAAGCAGCGAAGTGCTGAACCAGAGCGATGCTGCCAGCGAATCGCTGACTATGATTGCCCGGGCTGTCCGGGAAATCAGCAGTTACAATATTCAGATCTCCAGCGCCGCTGAAGAGCAGAGTGCCGTTACTGAAGAAATCAGCCGTAACATCACCAGCATCCGGCGCATCGCAGAAGAAACGTCTGCCTCCACTCAGCAAACCAGCCACGCCAGTGAAGAGCTCTCTGCACTGGCAAGCCAGTTGCAAACCAACAGCCAGCGTTTTTGCATAAACTGAGCCAACGCTGGCTTCCCCACTCCTTCAACAGGGTCTGACAAAGGCACAAATTAAAATTTTTCGTGTCACAACTTAAAAGAGCAGTCCATTTCACGGGCTGTGACTGCTAGGCTATATGGACGTATCCCTGAAACTGATTGTTATTTTTCCAGCCTGCCATTGAAGGCTGACTGTTTAGCCCCCATCTATGGGCCGAAGCCACCGGGAAATCATTATGGATCGTCGCATAAGTCAGTTTATCTACCGCTACAGCCTGCGCGATCAGGTGCGCGTCCTGTTGCTAACCCTGTTATTTTTCCCGATTCTGTATCTCTCCCTCGAACTGCCTAAGACCATTATTAACGGCGCAATCGACGGCGCGGAAACCAGCACATTCCTGGGCATGGAATGGCAACCCATAGAATTTTTACTGCTGCTCAGCGGTATGTTACTGCTGACCGTGCTGGTCAGCGGTGCCTTTAAAATGCGGATTAACACCTACAAAGGTGTGATCGGTGAACGGATGGTGCGCCGCCTGCGCTATCTGCTGCTGGAACGGGTGCTGCGCTTTCCGCCCGGGCAGTTTCAGCGGGTGTCCCAGGGTGAGATCATCGCCACAGTCACCTCTGAAACCGAGCCTCTGGCAGGCTTTATAGGCGACAGCCTGGCCCAACCCCTGTTCCAGGGCGGCACCATGATCACAATCCTGACTTTCATGTTCGTTCAGGATCCGATTCTGGGCATTGTGGCGATTTCCATGATTCCGCTGCAGGCCTACATCATTCCCCGCATGCAGAAAAAACTGAACGTGCTTAAAAAAGAGCGGGTTCGTCAGGTACGGGTACTCGCCAGCCAGATTGGTGAAAGCGTGGATGGCAACCGTGAAGTCCGGATTTACGGCACTCACAACTATCATCTGGCCCATTTCTCACAGATCCTGGGCAAGCTGTTTACGATCCGGCTGAATATTTTTCAGCAAAAATTCCTGATGAAGTTCATTAACAACTTCCTCAACCAGTTACCGCCTATTATGTTTTATGCGGTGGGTGGAATCCTGGTTATTCAGGGCCACCTGAGCATGGGCGCACTGGTCGCGGCATTAACTGCATATAAAGACCTGGTCGCCCCCTGGAAAGAACTGCTGGCGTACTATCAGCAATATCAGGATGCCAAAATCCGCTATGAACAGATTCTGGAAAACTTTGATCCGCCGGATATTATTCACCCGGTGCCCGCCATTGAAGATGAGCCCAAAAACCTCAGTGGGGCTGTCAGCCTGAATAATATGTACCTGAAAAATGACCGTGGAGAATATATCGCCCAGAATATCAGCCTGAATATTCAGCAGGGTGAGCTGGTCAACATTCATTCGAACAGCCCGTTCCTGTTACGTAAAATGGCCCAGAACCTGATGCGCACGGATCAGCCTGCGGCAGGATACATCAGCTATGGCGATGAAGAAATCAATCAGATTTCCACCGAGCGTCTGACCCGCAACGTCAGCTATGCCGGGCCGGAACCGATTCTGTTCGACGGAACGATTTTGCAGAACATTAACTATGGCCTGCGCCGTAAACCGCCGGAAGAAGACACGGACGATCTGACCTCCGCACGGCTGACCGAAATTGAAGAAGCTGAAGCATCCGGCAACAACCCTTCCAGCGCCCATGACGTCTGGACAGACTTTGACATGGCCGGCGTAGAAAACTGGGGGCAGATGCGCAACTGGCTGCAGGAAATGATGGTCGCCATCGGCTCCCGGCGCATGGTGTTCGAACTGGGCCTGAAAGATCACTTCGATCCTAAAGACATGCCGACGGTTATCGAAGAGAAATTTATTGATACCCGTAACGATTTAACCCACCAGTGGCACAGCCAGCAGCTGGACCGTTACGTTAAACGCTTTGATATCAACGGCTACCACCCACATCTGTCTGTACTGGAGAACATTGGCTACGGGCTCATCCGGGAAGAAGATGAAGTACCGCTGATCCGCAGCCTGACCGGCAATGAAGAATTCATTCGTATCCTGCGCCAGCATAATCTTTACCAGCCTCTGCGGGATGCCGGCGAGCAGGTCTCTAAACACATCATCGAAGAACTCTGTGAAGTCGGCCCTGAAGGCCAGCTGCAACCGCACCTGAGCCAGTATGACAGCGAATGCATCCGGGAACAGCTGACCAAATGCATTGGCCGTCCGGATTATCTGCCGGCCTGTGAGTTCTTGCTGGAAATGGCGCTGAAAGTACGCATTGTCGACTCCGGGGATGACGATATTCATGCCGAGCTGCAACGGCAGATCATCGAATTACGCCACTGGCTGATTGAACAGGACAAACAAAGCCTGCTCACCGAGCTGGAACCGCTGAACGATGCCCGCATCAATGCCCGGCTCAGTGTTATGGAAAATCTCATCTGGGGCATAGAGGTCGCGCCGAATAATAACGGCGACCACGAAGAACTGGTAGAGATCGTCGAACAGGCGCTGATCGCCAACGATGCCGAGTCTCTGGTGCTGGTCACCATCGGCTTGTCTCCGGTGGGCATCCGGGGCGAACGTATTCCGCTGGCCGCTAAACTGAACATACAGCTGCTACGCTGTCTGGTGAAACGGCCAAAGATCCTGATCCTGCACGATGCCCTCGAGCATAAAACACCGGATGAACAGCTGGAAATGCTGGAAGGCATCCGCCGCCTGATGCCGGAACTGACCATTATCCTGCTGCGCAGCGGCACCGTATTTACTCCGTTGCAAAGCCGCAACTTCCGCATCGATCACGACGGACTGATAGCCCTTAACTGAGAGCCCTTAACTGAGAGCCCTTAACTGAGAGCACCGGATAAAACCACAAAAAAACCGCGCCAGGGCGCGGTTTTTTAATACCTCAGACAGCGATCAGATCTTAAAGCGGCTTACCTCACCGTTCAGCTGATCAGACAGGCTGTGCATAGACTCAGTCGTCTCCCGCAGGTCACTGACCGATGCATTGGTGTTGTTATACTGCTCCTGAATCATACCGATATTGCGGTTAATCTCATTAACCGTGGCGCTCTGCTCTTCAGTTGCGGCAGCATTCTGCAGGTTCATATCGTTCACCAGTGTTACCTGCTTAATGATATTTTCCAGCTGATCCTGAATCGACGTGACCGTTTCCATGGTTGCCGTCGTGCGCTGATGGCTCTGTTCCATGGTTTTAACTGCTTCAGTGCTGCCTGTTTGCAATTGCTCGATCATGGTTTCGATCTGCTCAGTGGATTGCTGAGTCTTCTGCGCAAGGTTTCGCACTTCATCCGCTACCACCGCAAAGCCACGGCCCTGCTCACCGGCACGCGCAGCCTCAATCGCCGCATTAAGGGCCAGCAGGTTCGTCTGCTGAGCGATGCTCTTAATCACATCCAGAATGCCGCCAATCTCGCTGCTGTCATCCGCTACCTGATTGATAACTGTGACAGCACGGTTGATATGCGCATTCAGATCACCCATCGCCTGATTGGCATCATTCACGCGGGTACTGCCTTCATTGGCCGCTTGTACCGCATGCTTAGACTGTTCCGCTGCCTGATTACAATTTTCAGACACTTCCATCACCGAAGATGACATCTCCTGCACCGATACAGCAATGCTGTCCGTTTCACGCATACCTTCACTGACCCGGTCATCCACCTGTGTGGAAATAGACTGCATACCGCCCACGGCAGTAGTGATCTGCTCAGTCGCACCGCTGACACTGCGTGTCAGCTGGCCCAGATGCGAGGTCATCTGGTTAAACTCATTAGCCAGCCCACCCAGCTCATCTGTACTGATTGCTTCACAGACATGGGTCAGATCGGAATGCTCACTGATGCGGTTAACTGCAAATGAGATCAGATTAATCTGCTTAATGATCAGGCGCACCAGATAAACACTGAGCAAAATGGTCAGCAACAGCGCAACGGCCGCGATACCAACAAGCGTGCTCAGCCAGGCAACCTGTTCATTAATTTTTGCTTCAATATCAGCATGCAGATTTGCTTCCACCTGCTGCTCGACCTTATAGAGGATATTAATCCGGTCGGTGGAAGCATCCACCCACACCTTAGGATCAACACCAAAACTGCGGCTCTGATAGGTCGCCAGCTCGCGCAATTCAGCCACCTTATCCACGCCCGGCCCCACCAGCATTTCGTCCAGCAATGCTATATCGCTTTCGGTTGCAAACTCACCGAAGGTTGAACGGTAAAATTGCTGAGCGACCAGATTCTGATTAAACGATTTACGGATCGATGACGGTTTGAACTTATCTTTACCGAAAGTAATCGTCAGCATTGCCCGTTCCTGACCACCCGCTTCTTTGTACTGCAGTAGGTAGTAATAGGCAGAAGCCAGGCGGCTGATCTTAGTATCATTAACAGAGTTAGACAGGCTGGCAGTCACCCCCAGAAGTCCTCTGATCAGCTCATTGTAAAAACTGAACGGCTCTTTGAGCTTCATTTTGACGGACGCTACCTGATCAACACGGCTGCGGAACTCACCCAGAGCAGCCAGCTGTTCAAGCACCAGATCAGTTTTGGGTTTCAGTCCGTTACTGATAAGAGACGCTTCATCGGCCCGGATAATGGCCTGAAATTCGGAAATTTTCTGATCGACGGCCTGACGCTGTGCCTGAATCGGCGCGCTGTCAGTTTTGCCTTTTGTATCGACATATACCGTGGTTAAACCACGTTCTTTCTGTAACTCATGTACCAGCTGAGCGCCGACAAAAGCCACGTCGGAAACTTCTTCGGCCTGCTCTAAAACTTTGTAAATTTCATAGTTGCCGTACAGATCCCGGGCAATATAACTGATGCTCAGCAACAGTGGTATCAGCACCAGCAGGGTCATCTTGACGCGTATCGGCAGATTACGAATAAAAAACATTCTTCTCTCCTGTCAGACTCATGACGGGGTTAAATACCTGATCTTTTCCCTCTAAAAAAATCAGTACCTTGAGCGTGCTTTAACCTACCTGAACCTATACCGGAGTGATCTGAATTCCATCCTGCTGACACTTTGGACGGGGGCACCTCAGAATCCACCTGTAACGGGATCTGCGAGTTTATTTCCTGTTGTATTGCACTGCGTCTTTCCTTTACCTCAGGGCGTAGCAGAGAACTATTTCGATTGAAATACTGACTACACGCTGCAAATCAGCCTAAAGTCGCAACCCAATCAATACAAGCAATTCGCAGGGCTTTACTACTTACTTTGTGTATGCGTCGCAATCAGACAAATAATGGGCCAAACAGACATAAACAGAACCGTTTCAGAACAACACAACGGCGCCTGCCGGTTCAGGCGGCCTTCAATTAGCGGATCAGCCGCTCTGTAACCCCTGCCATTGCAAGGCATACTCCATAAACGTACTCATCAGCGGTGTCTGATACTTATCGGCGGCACATACCAGCTGCAACTGCCGGGTCCAGTTCTGCTGCAGATCCAACCGCACAATCCGGCCACAACACAGGGCGTCAGCCGCTGCCAGATCAGAGATAAACCCCAGCCCGATGCCACTGGCAACCGCACTGATCACCGCTGTATTGGTATTAAACTCAAGCCCCAGCTGCCAGTTCTCCAGCAACGGGGCCAGACGCCGGTCAAATTGCTCCCGGGTACCGGAAAATGCCTCACGCACCACCCAGTTCTCTCCCTCCAGCGCGCTGAGCGGCAAATCCGTCTGTTGCGCCAGCGGATGGCCCGGTGCTGCCACCACCAGCATCTGATCCTGCAGCCAGGGCCGGGTCATTAGCCGCTGAGAATTAATTTGCCCTTCTACCAGCGCCAGATCCAGCTCGTAACTCTCCAGCAGCTGACACAGATGTGACGTATTCTCTACGATCAGATGAGGGCGCTGACATTCATGACGTTGCATAAAATTCCCCACCAGCATTGGCAGTAAGTGCTCACCCACCGTGTAGCTGGCACCAATGTGCAAGGTCCCTGCCAGACTCCCCTGTCCGAACAGGCTCTCTATGGTCATAGTGCGCTGTAACAGCTCATCCGCCAGCGGCCGCAACTGTTGCCCGTAGGTATTCATCACCAGACGGTTTTTAACCCGGTCAAATAACGGATGGCCCAACTGCTTTTCCAACTCATGCAATGAAACCGATAACGCCCCTTTCGTCAGCGACAGTTCATCTGCAGCCGCGGTCAGGGTTCCGAGCCGGGCAACGCTGGTAAAGGCCCGTAACTGCTTAAGCGTCAGTGCGTTAATGTTCAAAATATTAAAACCTAAGGTAGAAAATGTTTAGATATTATTAATCTTAGCCAGCAGGATATGATGGGTGCAACTTAAATTTACCCGGACATTTTCCATGGTTACTGCTACACGTCACCGCCTGGCCAGCTTCCCAACCCCCGCTGCCGGCCTCGCGCTCGGTATCGCCAGCCTTGGCTGGTGCTGGGAAAGCTCCATGATGCCCGCCGGTGGTCTGGTACAGACCGGCGCTGCCTATATCGCGATGCTGATCGCCCTGACTCTGCTGGCAAAGTTCCTGCTCAACCCTGCGGTACTGTGGAATGAACTGGCGCATCCGGTTGTCGGCTCGGTCATCCCGACGCTGGCAATGACCTGGATGGTCATCAGTAAAACCCTGGGGATGCTGGATGAGACACTGGGAATCTTTATCTGGTACTCCGCCATTGCCATGCACATCGGCTTCTTACTGATATTTATCGTCAACCGGGCCAGACGGTTTCATATTTCTCATATGCTTCCCAGCTGGTTTGTACCGCCTGTAGGTCTGGTAGTGGGTGCCCTCACCTGCCCCGGTGAAAGCTGTATGTTCACCGCAGATTTATTGCTGCAGTTCGGCATCATCACCTATCTGATTATGGTACCGCTGATGCTGTTCCGGCTGATCTTCAGTGAAGCGGTAATGGACACAGCCAAGCCAACAATCGCCATTCTGGCTGCGCCGCCTAACCTCTGCCTGGCCGGCTACCTGGCCCTGACACCGGAACCCTCGATGCTGTTCGTGCTGTTTATGCTGGGCATTGCCCTGCTGATGACAGCCGTCGTCTATATCGCCTTCTTCGTACTGCTGAGATTGCCCTTCAGCCCGGCTTACGCAGCCTTCACCTTTCCGGTGGTGATTGGCGCAACCGCACTGTTCAAAACAGCAGGTTTTCTGGCGGAACGGAATATCGATGCGACACTGACCCGACAGGTAGAAATGATTGCTCAGGGGGAATTGTGGATTGCCACTGCAGTGGTCAGTTATGTAGCACTGCGCTACGTGCTTCACTATCTGCCGAAACCTGCCAAACCTCAGACGGCGGCTTAACTCAACTCCCGCTGTGCGTCAGCAGCCTGACGCCCAGCGCACCCATCATTGCGGCGGCAATCCGGTCAAAATACCGCTTGCCCCGCAGATAGCCCTTCTGTGATACCGGTGAAGACAACACCAGCGCCACCAGACAATACCAGCCGGTTTCCAGTGAGCCGATCAGCACTAACAGCGTTATCAGAAACCACAGAGGCTGTTCTGCGGGCAACAGCGCAGCAAAAATACTGCTGAACACCAGCGCCGTTTTCGGATTACTTAACTGGGTCAGTAAACCCGTGGTGAATGCCTTCAGCCATGAGCGACCATCAGGCTGGCTTCCTTCGTCCGCCTGTACCGGCAGAGGCCGGGACGCCCCCCGCCAGATATTCCAGCCCAGATATAACAGATACCCCCCGCCAAGCAGCTTCATCAGCAAGTACAGCTGCGGCACACTCTGCAGTAGCGCCTGCAAACCCAGCAACGCAAGCACCGCAAACACCAGACCGCCCAGCCCAACACCCAGTGCAGTCGCCAATGCCGCCTGACGGCTACGGCTAACCGCTGCACGGGCAACCACAAGAAAGCTCGGCCCGGGGCTCATTGCCCCTAACAGCAGCGCTCCAACAATCAGTAACAGCGCAATCATCAGTTCCATTTTTTCTTCCTTTAAAAAATCGGTATTAACAGACAGTGTCCATCAGCTGACGGCAGGCCTGCAGTGCCATCCGGTCTTCCTGCACATCCAGCTGTTCAGTATCATTTATTCCGACCCAGTGCAGAGACTCTGCCTCAAAGCACTGAATCTCCCCTTCCCAGTCATCCACCAGATAATAATGGTTACGCTGTAACTCAGCAGTCTGGTAATACAGGGTACAGAAATGCTGCCAGCGTAAAGGCTGCACCCCCAGCTCTTCCTGTATCTCCCGTAACAGCGCCTGCTCATTGCTTTCCCCGGGATCAACATGACCACCGGGAATACTGAGCAATCCTGGCCCGGATACCTTCTGCATGGAACGCTTCTCCAGCAGTATCTGACCATCCCGCACCAGTAAAAACACAACACAGTCGCAAGCCGCTGATAAGTCCGGTAATAAAGCAGTGCTCACAAATATCTCCTCACCCAGATTTCCTCTGCAACAGGGCGGCCATCAGCAGATCACCCAGAGCGTCCGGCCGCGTCCCGGCAGATACCGCTACAGCTCCATCGCCGTTGAGCAGCCCCTCCGGATCGTCCAGCGCCCCGGCATAAAAAAAGCCCAGCCGTACCGCATGATCAATACTGATACAGACGAAATTGTCCGCCACCGCGGCATCCTCCCGGATCACACCATAGATTACGCGTTTTTGCGCCCGCCAGACCACTTCGCTGAGGGGTTCCGGTAATGCCAGCACTTGCTGACGTAGCGCTGTGCATAACGCCTGCTGTGCAGGGCTCAGATCGTCCAGCAGCTCAGTAAAGTTACTCTGGCGAACAAAACACTGCCTTACCTGTTTATCTGTCATCTGCAAAACTCCGGCAGCCCGAAAAGCAAAAAGCCGGAGCAGAGTCCGGCTTTCACTATAACAGCAAGTAAGGGTCAGTTACGCAGTTTGAACCGCTGCGTCAGATGATTCAGTTCCTGCAGATTTTCCCGCACTTCCTGAATCGCCGTCACCACCATCTGGGTTTCGTTCTTAGTTTCCGCGGCAACGTTGGTAATATTTACCACCCGCTGATCAATGTCATTTGCCACACTGCTCTGCTGATCTGTGGCGCTGGAAATCATCACGTTCATGGATGAAATCGTATCGGTAGACGAAATAATCTCCCGCAGGGAATCCGCTGCAGCAACCGACAGTTCGCTGCTGCGCTGAGCCAACTGGTTGTTCTCTTCCATCGTGGTTACCGACTGTTCAGCCATTCGCTGCAGCTCACCCACAATGTTCTGGATCTGCGTAGTGGACTCCTGAGTACGCTGTGCCAGCGTACGGACTTCATCCGCCACAACCGCAAAACCCCGGCCCTGATCGCCGGCACGGGCTGCCTCAATCGCCGCATTCAGCGCCAGTAAGTTAGTCTGTTCAGCAATGTCATCGATAACTGAGGTGACTTTACCCACCTCAATGGTTTCGTCTTTCAGTTGCTGAATCTGTTCAGAGGTGCGCTGAATACTCTGCAGCATCTGCTGAACCTGCGCATCCGCCTGACTAACGACATCGCCGCCATGTTTGGCCTGCTCACCGGTTGTACTGGCGGCTTTTTCCGCTTCATTGGTATTGCTGGCGACTTCCTGCACCGTGGCCGCCATTTCGGTCATCGCAGTCGCAACCAGCTCGATATCTTCATACTGACGGGCCACACCTTCATCCGCCGCATTCGTCAGCCGGATCATTTCACCCATATGATTTTCGGTATTCGCCGATACCCGCTGCACCACATCCAGCAACTCACTGGCGTGCTCCAGCATCTCGTTATAAGAGTTAAACAGCTGGCCGACTTCGTTATCCACATGGTCAACATTAAAACGGTGTGAGAAATCCCCTTTCCCCACTTCGGACATCCGTTTACGCAAACGCTCAATATTATGCATCAGCATAGTCAGACCAAACTGACGGCCAAGCACCACCAACACCAGAATTACGATGATGCAGACAAAGGCGATCAGTAACTGAGTTTTAACCGTTTCATTCGCTGCGGTGGTCATCATGCCCACCGCTTTATTCATTTCTTTCAGTACCACCGGCGACTGTTGCTTTATCTGCACCAGTGTCTGATCTGTAGGATTTGCCACATGTTGATTGATGACTGCTTTATAACTTTTCCACAAGCCTTCAACGTGTTGCATCTGCGCAACGATGGCCGGGTCAGAAATAGGATTCATACCACGGGCTTTATCCCCGTCCAGAATCGTGCGGTGAGAACTTTCAAATAACTGAATCGTGGTTGCCAGCGCGGCCTGCTGTTCAGCTCCGGCGGCGACCAGCATCGCTTCTTTTGCAATGCGCTGGCTCAGCATACGCTGCCGGCCGGCATCATTAATCGTTTCAGGATTAATTGCCATACTCAGGTACAGAGAAACAGCAGCGGTTGCTGCCAATAAAAAAATTAACGCATAGGACAACATAAACTGAGCATTCAGGGTTTTAGCCCCCAGCATCCGCAGCACCCTGTCAATTCCACCTGCTAAATGACTATACATTCTTAGTCTGACCCCTTTATTCGCGAAGGTTTATTATGTGGCGGGCTTCACACTCATCAATGATCCAACGCAATTCAGAAAATGAATGAAACGTCTGACACGCTATAAGCCACGGTTGTTAATCACCGTTTCTGGCAGCCCGGAATAACGCTACCCCAGAGACAAAAGCGTTATCAAGCACACATACATCCCTTTGATCTCAGATTGAGGAGCAAAAGCCCGGTATTCATACCTTAGTCGCGGACCTGACGGGTATCACACACAAAAATGCCGGGCTCATCAGTAATCATGAGTCCGGCATTTATTTAACAGCAACTAAAGCCTGTTACGCTTCGATACTCTTTTTAATATGACCTGTCCGTACTCGCGGCCAGCGTCTTGCAATCACAGCCACAGGCAAAGCTCTGCTGAAAAGCTCTGCTGAAAAGCTCTGTTAAAAAGTGCAAAGCGACGGCGGATAATCCGCCACAAACAAAAATGCCGGGCACTTATATCAAAATAAGCAGCCCGGCATTTCTTTAGCAGCGAAACTGAAGAGTATTACGCTTCAATCACCAGTCCGTACTCGCGGCTGGCGTCCTGCAGCCACAGCCACAGATAGTCAGCAAAGCTACGGCGAATAATCAGCTCGAAACGGTCTTCACCGGTACGACGGATCACAGCACCTGCTTTAGCAAACACAGTACCGGCAACCTTACCGACCGGGAATACGCTCAGATCGAAATCCAGTGGTGAAGATTTCTTCAGCATCTCCACAACGTTAGCGCCGGATACTTCAACCAGTGTCTGGCCGCCGCTGACGTTAACCAGCGAGTAGTGACCGGACATTTCCGCACGGAATTTGGTTTCGTAATCAAACGCTTCCAGACCCGGAACCATGATTACCCACTCATCCGGTGAGGTCCACAGTACAGATACGTTACCTTCAGTCACAGAAGACATTGGCTTCAGAGGCAGTGCAACGCCCAGCACACGCTCAGCGCCTGCCAGATGCTCCGGGTTCTCCGGGTTGCAACGTAATACCAGATGACCTAACAGCTTGTGTTCACGCAGGTGTACACCGCCCTGCTGTGGTCCCTGCTTAGCCAGTGTTTCCAGATCCGCGTGATGTAGCGGCGAGTAACCCGGGATGCTGGCATCCGGCAGCTGATTCATAACCGCTGCAAATACTTCGTTATCAGACATTCTGACGCTCCCCTTTAGGATCAAGGAAGATCGGGCTGCAAATTTCAGCCTCAATAAAACTACCATCCGCCTGTGGATAGTAAACGGTTTCGCCCATACGGTTCAGACCACCTTTCACAAAGCCCATGGCAATGCTGTGACCCAGAACGGCACTGTAATAGCTGGATGTAACGTGACCAACCATTGGCATCGGGATTGGCGCATTCTTATCGAATACACCCTGCGAACCTTCCGGAATCACAACCATCGGATCTTTAGTCTTCAGACCGACCAGTTGCTTACGGTTTTCACGGACACAGTCTTCACGCTTCATACCGCGCTTACCGATATAGCTGAACGGCTTCTTGTCAGACACACACCAGCTCATACCCAGGTCGTGCGGGTGAACGGAACCGTCAGTATCCTGACCGGCGATGATGAAACCTTTCTCAGCACGCAGCACGTGCATGGTTTCAGTACCGTAAGGTGTCAGGTTGTACTTCTCACCGTGTTCGAACAGCTTTTCCCAAACCTGCAAACCATAGTTCGCCTGAACGTTAATCTCGTAAGACAGTTCACCGGTGAAGGAAATCCGGAATACCCGTGCAGGTACGCCTGCAACAGTACCGGCTTTCCAGTCCATGAAGGCAAATGCTTCGTTGGACAGGTCGATATCGGTGCAGACTTCTTCCAGCAGCTTACGGCTGTTCGGACCGGAAATTGTCATGGTCGCCCAGTGATCGGTCACTGTGTTGAAGTAAACTTCCAGCTCAGGCCATTCAGTCTGGTGCCACAGTTCCAGCCACTCGTATACCCGTGCCGCGCCACCGGAAGTGGTCGTCATCAGGAAGTGGTTCTCACCCAGACAAGTCGTTACACCGTCATCGAAGACCATACCGTCTTCACCACACATCAG
This sequence comes from uncultured Oceanospirillaceae bacterium, assembly GCA_937138495.1. Lineage (GTDB taxonomy): Bacteria > Pseudomonadota > Gammaproteobacteria > Pseudomonadales > Balneatricaceae > Amphritea. Next base: position 131,902 of record CAKZPE010000006.1, on the reverse strand, counting down.
ACCGTAACGGCACTTACCGACCGGCAACTTGGCCCATGGGTTGGTGTATACACGGCCCAGGAATTCACGGGCATCTTTACCCTGAATATCAATTTTACCCAGAGTGGATGCATCCAGAATACCGACGCTTTCACGGGTGGCTACACACTCACGGTTCAGCGCTTCCTGCATGGTCTCACCCGCTTTCGGGAAGTACCATGGACGTTTCCACTGGCCTACGTCCTCAAACTTAGCGCCGTTTTCCAGATGCCACTTGTGCATCGCGGTGTAACGCTCTGGATCAAACAGCTCACCACAGTCACGGCCAACCATCGCACCGAAAGTAACCGGCGTGTAGTTAGGACGGAAAATGGTCGTACCGGTTTCCGGAATGCTCTTGTTCAGAGTCTTCGCGGCAATCGCCATACCGTTGATATTACCCAGCTTACCCTGGTCAGTACCGAAGCCCATCGCGGTGTAACGCTTCACGTGCTCGATAGACTCGTAACCTTCACGGCACGCCAGCTCGATACCGGACGCTGTTACGTCGTTCTGGTAATCAACGAACTGCTTAGGCGCAGCGGCTGTCGGCTTGGTGTGCGGGATGTGGAACAGCGTCTGAACAGGGCCTTCAGCCACGTCTTCAGTCGCAGGTACTTCTACAGCTACCGCATCCAGATTCAGGGAAGCAATCGCGCTGTTCGCGGCTTCAACACCTTCACCCAGCGCTTTCGCTGTGCTGTAGCTACCATTAATTGCACCGGCAATCAGTTGCTTCTGTACAGTCGGGCCAGGCAGGAAGCCAACAACGTCTTCGTTCCAGACCGGACGGCTGCCCGTGTGGCAGGACAGGTGAATAACCGGGCTCCAGCCACCGGAGCTTGCAACAGTGTCTGCACTCAGACGCTGCACAGAACCGGAAATAGTGCTGCCGTCGCTGCTGATAGGTGCAACGCTGACGCCGGACACACGCTTGCTGCCCTGAACTTCAATCACTGCAGAACCGGTAATGATGTTGATGCCCAACTTACGGGCAGCATCAATACGGTCACCGGCAGGCGACTGACGGGTATCAACAATCGCAACCACTTTACGGCCTGCTTCAGCCCAGTCGATCGCCGCCTGATAGGCGTTATCGTTGGTGGTCATCAGTACCAGTTCGTTACCCGGTACTACACCGTAACGGTTGATGTAGGTAGAAACTGCGTTTGCAACCATGCAACCCGGTACATCGTTGTTCGCGAATACCAGCGGACGTTCGTGTGCGCCAGTCGCCAGAACAACCCACTTGGCACGGACACGGTGCAGACGCTGACGCACCTGACCGGCTGGCGCCAGATCAGCAATGTGATCGGTGCGGCGTTCGTGGATCGTCAGGAAGTTCTGATCGTGGTAGCCGTTCACAGTAGAACGTGGCAGAACCATTACGTTATCAGCCGCTTCCAGTTCAGCAGTGACTTCTGCAACCCAGTCAGCTGCTGGCTTGCCGTTCAGCATTTCTTTGCTGCTCAGCAGGCTGCCACCGAATTCGCTCTGCTCATCAGCGATGATGACACGGGCGCCACTGCGTGCAGCGGTTTGCGCAGCTGCCAGACCCGCAGGGCCAGCGCCGACAACCAGGATATCGCAGTGCTGGTTAACTTTGTCGTATGTATCCGGATCTGTTTCCAGCGGCGAACGGCCTAAACCGGCAGCCTTACGGATCATGCTTTCATAGGTATCCCACATAGACTGCGGGTACATGAAGGTCTTGTAGTAGAAGCCAGGAGGCATCATCTTGCCACCGACTTTGCCCAGCAGGCTCATGATGTCGGTGTCTACGTTTGGCCAGCCGTTAGTCGCCTTGCTCACCAGACCGTGGAACAGCTCTTGCTGAGTTGCCCGTACGTTAGGTACCTGAGTCGCTTCAGTGGCGCCCAGCTGCATTACCGCATTCGGCTCTTCAGCACCGGCGGCTACGATACCGCGCGGGCGGCTGTATTTAAAACTACGACCAATTACGTCGATGCCGTTCGCCAGCATCGCAGATGCCAGTGTATCGCCCTGGAAACCTTTGAATTCCTGACCATTGTAGGAAAAGGTTAAGGACTTGGAACGGTCGATGCGGCCTCCGGACTGGAGGCGGTTTTTCTGTGTCATGAATCCGCTCCTGTTAGCTGTCAGCAACAACAGACGGCTGTTCGCCGATCTTATAAATTTCTTTGATTTCGTAAGTCACGGTGTCGCGGGTCATGTTGAAAAACTTACGACAACCGGCAGCGTGTACCCACAGCTCGTGGTGCAGACCACGTGGGTTCTTACGGAAATACAGGTACTCACCCCATTCTTTATCGGTGCAGTTATCCGGATCTAACGGACGCACAATGTGTGCCTGACCTTTCGGGTGAAACTCTTCTTCTTCACGGTGCTCGCCACAATGCGGGCAGTAGATATAAAACATGTCAGCTCTCTCCCCTTAGTGTGCTACGCCGGCAGCGCCGTGCTCATCGATCAGTGCACCGTTATGGAAACGACGCATATCAAACGGCTTAGACATTTCGTTTGCTTCACCCGTGGCCAGCATGTCAGCAAAGACATGGCCTGCACCCGGCGTCGCTTTAAAGCCACCGGTACCCCAACCGCAGTTGAAGAACAGGTTCTTAACCGGTGTCGGTGTAATCAGCGGACAGGCATCCGGACAGGTATCTACGATACCGCCCCACTGACGGTTCAGACGGACCCGGCTGAAGATTGGGAACATCTCAACAATCGCCTGCATGGTGTGCTCAACAGTTGGGAAAGAACCGCGCTGGCCGTAACCAACATAGCCGTCGATACCGGCACCGATTACCAGATCGCCCTTATCAGACTGGCTCAGGTAACCGTGTACGTGGTTAGACATTACAACGGTATCCAGGATCGGCTTGATCGGTTCGGAAACCATTGCCTGCAACGGGTGAGATTCCAAAGGCAGCTCGAAGCCAGCCATCTTGGCAACCACACCGGAGTTACCGGCTACAACAGAGCCTACACGGTCTGCCATGATGTCACCGTAGCGGTTGGTCTTCACGCCAACGATGGTGCCATCTTCAATAATCAGGTCCTGCACTTCGGTCTGCTGAATCAGATCAACACCGAAGGAATCCGCACCACGGGCAAAGCCCCAGGCAACAGCATCGTGACGGGCAACACCGCCGCGTGGCTGCCAGGATGCACCCATGATCGGGTAACGGGCATTATCGGAGCAGTCCATGTGTGGCACGATTTCTTTAATCGTCTGTGGATCAACCACTTCGCCATCAATACCGTTCAGACGGTTAGCATTTACCCGGCGTTCAATATCACGCATATCCTGCAGGGTATGGCCCAGGTTCAGTACACCACGCTGAGAGAACATAACGTTGTAGTTCAGATCCTGTGACAGACCTTCCCACAACTTCATGGCGTGCTCATACAGGTGAGCGGCTTCGTCCCACAAGTAGTTAGAACGTACGATAGTGGTGTTACGTGCCGTGTTACCACCGCCCAGATACCCCTTCTCGATAACCGCTACGTTGGTCACATTGTGGTTCTTCGCCAGGTAATAAGCCGTCGCCAGACCATGACCACCACCACCGATAATGATGACGTCATACTTCTTCTTTGGCGTAGGGTTGCGCCAGGCGCGCTGCCAATTCTCGTGGTGACTCAAGCTGTGCTTAAACAGCCCGAAACCTGAATAATGCTGCATATCATCAGCTCCGATTTTTTGCCTGGTCGGCCGCAGGGATCTGCGCCAGGCCTCTTAGATTACAAAACCGGCTCCAGAAAAGGAGCCGGCATGAAGAGTAAGGAGTGCTTACTTGTACGCTGGGAATTTAGCGCACAGAGCTTCTACTTTACCCTGAACTTCAACAATTTCTTTTTCCAGTGCTTCAGGCTGGTTCAGAACGTCCAGCAGATCAGCGATCCAGCCAGTCAGTTCACGACATTCAGCTTCACCGAAACCACGGGTAGTCACTACCGGAGAACCGATACGCAGACCAGAAGTCACGAAAGGAGACTGTGGGTCGTTAGGAACAGCGTTCTTGTTCACAGTGATGTGAGCACGGCCCAGAGCAGCATCTGCATCTTTACCGGTCAGACCCTGTTTGATCAGGCTCAGCAGGAACAGGTGGTTCTGCGTACCGCCGGAAACAACTTCATAGCCACGCTCGATGAATACTTCAGCCATGGCAGACGCATTCTTCTTAACTTGCTGCTGGTAGTCTTTGAAGCCTGGTTCCAGTGCTTCTTTGAAAGCAACTGCTTTCGCCGCGATGATGTGCATCAGAGGACCACCCTGGCCACCCGGGAAGACAGCACCGTTCAGCTTCTTCTCAAGGTCAGGGTTAGACTTGGCAACGATCAGACCGCCACGTGGGCCACGCAGAGTTTTGTGAGTCGTGGTAGTAGCAACGTCAGCGTAAGGAACCGGGTTAGGGTATTCGCCAGCAGCAACCAGACCGGCAACGTGTGCCATATCAACAAACAGGTAAGCGCCAGACTTATCAGCGATTTCGCGGAAACGCGCCCAGTCAACAACACCGGAGTAAGCAGAGAAACCCGCCACGATCATCTTAGGCTTGTGTTCCATTGCCAGCGCTTCAACTTCATCGTAATCGATTTCGCCAGTCTGCTCGTTCAGGCCGTACTGAACCGCTTTGTAGATCTTACCGGAGAAGTTTACGTGAGAACCGTGGGTCAGGTGACCACCGTGTGCCAGGCTCATACCCAGTACAGTGTCGCCCGGCTCACACAGCGCCATGTAAACAGCCGCGTTCGCCTGAGAACCGGAGTGTGGCTGAACGTTCGCGTAGTCAGCACCAAACAGCTCTTTAGCACGTTCGATCGCTGCCTGTTCAACAACGTCAACGTACTCACAACCGCCGTAATAACGCTTCTCAGGGTAACCTTCAGCGTATTTGTTTGTCAGAGAAGAACCCTGAGCCTGCATTACGCGAGGGCTGGTGTAGTTTTCTGAAGCAATCAGTTCGATGTGGTTTTCCTGACGCTGAGTTTCTTTCTCAATCGCCGCCCAAACAACATCATCATAACCCTGGATCTGGTCATCTTTTGTAAACATTGAAGTCTCCTAGCCTTACAGCCGAGTAACAGTGAGAGCACCTTCCGCTTCAGCGAAATGAATACGTCTCAAATTTTAATTTATTCTTATTGTCCCCTGCTCATGGCTGAGCAATTCGGCGACTTTCGGGAGATAAACACAGCATAATCTGCGTAGCATCAGTGGTAGGACATCGAAGACAACTCCCAATGCTGCCAATATTAACGCCCTCACGCCTCAACATATGCTTGTACACGTCGCCCGGGTGCGAATTTACGACACCCGCCGTAACCCCCACTAAAACGGGGCGAAACGAAGGGCCGGCAGCACCGGACATAACACGGCAAAGACATATTCAGGGACAGTTCCGAAGCAAATGGCCTTAGTGGCTGAATCTCCGGTATGGATAAAATACGACAATTAATCGGAGCAAAATTGCCAGTTTTCACCACACAAAGATCCTAAAAGAACCGCTTTACGGTAATTAAGCAGTCACCGTAAACGCTCTGAACCTGACCATTCAGGTATACGCTGTGCCCCTACACACAGCGCGGTACAATTATAGCCGCTGCCATCAGGAAAATACGCAAAAAACCATCCTTAATGTATGAATATTTCCCCGGATAACATGAGTAGATTCAATCGACATAACAAGGACTTGCCCACCGACAATACCCCTGCCCGCAACAGAAATGGTATATTGATTCGCGAATGCCGGATAAAACCGTTACACAGGATGAATAACGATGCTATGGATACTGCTGATCAGCGGCGCTGTACTGGGGCTGTTAATGCTGGAAATTCCCGGTGCGGTCATCGGCGCACTCATCGGCTATCTGTTTGCCAGCCTGTTGCAGCAAAGCAGGCGTATCAAAACACTGGAACAGCACGTCGTACGGCTGGAAGCCGAGCAACAGAAACCCCATCCGCAATCTGCTCAGCACACCGCTGATCAGGCAGAAACCGACGAGCCTGCCACTCACGCTGAACCGCCCCCGGCACCGGTTGTTCTGGATGAGTCGGCCCCCGCACCTGCGCATAACATTACTGTCACACCCAAAATACCGGATACCACTCCGGTTATCGTGACAGAACCCACACCTGTACAGCCCACTGCAGCGCCTCTCTCAGAGACAGAAACAACAGAAACACCCGCAGATCCCTGGACCGGACAACCCCGGCCACCGGTTGAAGGCACCACTGTTGCTGCGACAAATACCGCCACAAAAACGCCGCAACAGGGGAATATATTTACGCAGCTGCAACAGGGCGTCATCAACTATTTCACGCAGGGCAACCTGAGTATCCGGATCGGCATTATCGTGCTGTTTTTCGGCATCTCTTTTCTGGTTAAGTACTCCATCGACAATGCCCTTCTGCCCATCGAGGTCCGCCTGACTGCCGCCGCGGCCGGTGCGCTGATCATGTTAGCCATTGGCTGGCGGTTACGCCTGAAGCGTCCGGATTACGGCCTGGTCATGCAGGGCGGCGCCATCGCTATTCTGTATTTACTGAGTTTTGCCAGTTTCAAAATGTACGCCATCATCGGTGCCGGGCTGGCCTTCCCCCTGTTGATTCTGCTCAGCATTCTGGGCATGTCACTGGCGGTGATTCAGAACTCTAAATCCCTGGCGGTGACCGCCATCACCGGCGGCTTTGCAGCCCCCATACTGGCGTCAACCGGCAGCGGAAACTATGTCGCGCTGTTCAGTTACTACAGCGTCCTGAATCTGGCGATATTTGCCGTTGCCTGGCTAAAATCCTGGCGCTTACTCAACGTCACCGGTTTTTACTTTACCTTTGCGATCAGTTTGCTGTGGGGCGTGGACCGTTATCGCCCGGAGATGTTCTCCAGTGTCGAACCCTTTCTGATCATTTTCTTCCTGATTTATCTGACCATTGCGGTGTTATTCGCGACAAAACAACCGCCTAAACTCAAAGGCCTGATTGATGGTAGCCTGGTATTCGGCCTGCCAGTTGCCGCATTCAGCCTGCAGGTCAGCATTGTCAGTGACTTTAACCATGGCCTCAGCCTCAGCGCCCTGGCACTGACAGCCATCTACCTGGCACTGGCAAAACTCTTGTGGCAACGGCCGCACATGCGCCTGCTGGCAGAAGCCTTTCTTGCAATCGGCGTGATCTTCGCCACCCTGGCCGTTGCATTCGAACTGAACGGCCGCTGGAGTGCCGCAATTTGGGCGGTTGAAGGCTGTGGACTGATCTGGATTGGCCTGCGTCAGCACCGCCGTGCACCGGTACTGTTTGGCTGCATTATCCAACTGGCCGGTGGCGCACTGCTGCTGGACGACTACCACTATAACTATGCCGATACGCCGTTCCTGAACGGCCACTTCCTGAGCATTATCATGGTCGCCCTGCCGGGCATTCTCTCCGCCTGGCTGCTCAGCCAAACATCGCTCAAAGCGTCGGGTATTTCCAACAAAATCCGACAACCGGCGGCAGTGGGCTATCTGGTGTGGGGCTTACTCTGGTGGTACAGCGGCGGGATGATTGAAACCGAAACCTTCGGCAGTTTTGATGAAATCCGCATTGCGGTGCTGTTTTTCAGCCTGTCAGCATTGCTCTGGTTAGGGATGAGCCTCTGGCTACGCTGGCAACTGTTCAGCTTTGCCCTCTGGTTACTGGTTATACCCCTGTTATTCTGCGCGGGCATCACACTGATATCCTACCTGTGGAACAGCCCAGCCTACCATTTCCTCAGCCTGAATAATTTCGACGCCTGGCTGCTGGCATTTACCGTCATCTATACCGGCCTGCGGCTTAGTGAGCACAGAGGCTATGCCCTGCGCTGGCCCAATGGGCTGCACAGTGTGAGTTACCTGCTGGCCTGTCTGATTCTTACCTTTGAAGTTTACTGGCTACTGAATGACCGGGACATGAGCAGTAGCTGGAAGCTAAGCCTGACACCTGTCATTCTCAGCCTGGCACTGGTGTTGATTAACTTCCGCCCCCGCTGGCCCTTCATCCAATGGCCACAGGCTTACAACACCGTTGCTGCCGGCGGCCTGATGCTGACACTGATCTGGTGGTCCGTTCTGGGTAACTTCTTCCAGGTAAACCTGCCAGATCCGCTGCCGTATCTGCCCCTGCTGAACCCGATCGACCTGGCCCAGTTAACGGCAGTACTGGCATGCCTGCACTGGTACTGCAACGGCCGGCATACAACAGCTCTGAACATAGAGCCTTCCGCAGCCAGTTACCTGCTGGGAGGATTCTGCTTCATCTGGTTTAACGTGGTGCTCTGTAAAGCGTTGTATGCATACAGCGGCGTACCCTACCGTCCTGATGCACTGCTTTCATCCGCCCGGGCTCAGATGGCCTTTTCAATCAGCTGGACCGTTATCGGCCTGAGCCTGATGGTCATCGCCTCACGACTTATGAAGCGCCAGATCTGGATTATCGGTGCCGCACTGATGGGCGTGGTGGTTGCCAAGCTGTTTATTTTTGACCTTTCTGACCGGGGCACGGTAGAACGCATCGTATCCTTCATCGTGGTGGGCCTGCTGTTACTGGTTGTCGGCTATTTCTCACCGGCACCGCCGAAACAGCCGTCGAAAGAAACATCCGAAAAGGACGCTCCGACAGCACAACCTGCCAGCCCGGATGCAGGTCCACAGATATAGCAGACAGTTACCTTCAAACTATCAGGGCAGGCGAAGCGGATACAACAAGGGCTCACAAAAGTGATGAAACCTGAGTCACTAAAATGCGGTAATCCCCACCGGGCTGATCTGCATCAACGCGCAATGGCCGTCTACACTGCAAGGTAGAGCGTTTTCGGTGCTGCTCTGTTCATAATGAGACCCTCACCGGTTGTATACCCGGTGAGAATCATGAAGGATATTGATTGCAGTATGTACCACTGATCAGCTGAGAACACAGCATGCATGACATCAAATGTAAGGAAGTCTGGGGTGGCATCCGTAATATCGACGAAGATATCCGTACCTGTGGCGTAGAAGCCAGTGTTTACAGCTGCGCCGCCGACGGCGACAGTGGCGGGGATATCTATTACTTCAGCGTCTGTTCCACCGATAAACTGACCCGCATCGTCGTCGCAGACGTGATGGGGCATGGTAAGGCCGCCCGTGACACCAGTGCCTGGCTGTATCAGGCGCTGCATGACAACATGAACATGGTCGACGGCAGCCATATCCTCAGACAACTCAACCGGCAAGCCAATGGAATCGGCTATGAAGCCATGACAACCGCCGCCATAATCGCCTACTACCTCAACACCGACCGGCTGTATTTCAGTTACGCCGGACACCATCCGGTACTGATCAAACGGGCAAGTGACCTGAACTGGCATGAGCTGCAACTGCCACTGGTTGAACGCATCGCCGACTGCCCGCTGGCCATTGATGAAGATGCGGAATACAGCCAGTGCGATATTCCCTTTGATACCGGCGACAAGGTATTCCTGTATACCGACGGCCTGATTGAAGCGCCCTCTCCGGACGGCGAGTGCTTTGGCATCGAGCGCCTGATGAATTTGCTCGACCGGCATTCAGATGCCAGCCCGCAGGTTCTCAAACAGGCAGTCCTCGAAGCGTTACGCCGGCACACCTGCCAGTCAAACTTCAGCCACGACGACACCACCTTTACGGCCATCGAAGTACATCCCCGCGCACCCGCTTTGCCACTGAACGGCCAGTGCCTAACGGACACTGGCCCTTAAGGTTATCCGGCAGATTTAAACGGCACGTCCTTTCCAAATACGCATGAGCGTATTAAGGGTCTTGATTCGTATCCGGTTTCAGACAACTATAGCCGGATTATTCATCTTTCAATTCCCCCTCAGGACAATAACAATGCCAGCGCCAGCCACCGTTAACTTCAGTAAAATCATGGGCCACCGGGGCGCCCCGAGTGTCGCACCGGAAAACACCCTGGGAGGCTTTCGCAAAGCCGCTGAACTTGGCGCCCGTTGGATCGAACTGGATGTATCTCTTCTCGGTGATGGCACAACCGTCGTTCACCACGACAACAGCACCAACCGCTGCAGCGACACCAAAGCCACGCTGGAGAACCTCACCACGTCTGAACTGAGCGGCATTAACAACGCCGCACTGTTTCCGGAATGGCCCGCAGAACCGGTGCCCACCCTGCGTCAGGTACTGGATCTGTTCAATGAACTGGATCTGGGCATGAACCTTGAAATCAAAGATCACGGGGTGCCCGCGGAAGCAATCGTCCGTCCGATCATTGCCGAGCTTGAAGCCAATTTTAATGACTGGTCACGGCTGGTTGTTTCCAGCTTCAGTTATGAATTACTGGAATGCTTCCACCGGCTTGCACCACAGATTCCGGTGGGCCTGTTATATGACAACCTGCCGGAAAACTGGCAGAAACAGGCCCGGGCACTGAACGCTTTCAGTATCCATCTGGACTGGCAGAATCTCAGCTATAACCAGACACGGGAAGTGAAAGAGGCCGGCTATCCGATCTTCTGCTGGACAGCCAACGACCCTAAAGCATTCGAATCCCTCTGGAACTGGGGCGTCGATGCCGTCATCAGCAATAATCCACAGGACTTCTTTGCCGCCGGCCACGACACGCTGTAAAACGCTTAAAACCGTCTGATACTGAACGGTTGCATATCGATACCGGGCTGAACGCCGCTCACCAGATCAGCAATCAGCTCACCGGTATGCGGCCCCAGTGTTAACCCCATATGCTGATGACCAAAGGCATAAAACACGTCTGAGCAATTATCCGACGGGCTAATCACCGGCAGACTGTCCGGCATTGAAGGCCGGTTACCCATCCACTCAGTGAAATCATCCAGACAGATTTTCGGGAACAAATGTCTGGCGTGATACAGCAAACGGTGGCAAAACTCGCTGTTCGGCAAGCTATCCAACTCCGCAAACTCCACCAGCCCGGCAAAACGGATACCGTTTTCCACCGGCGTGGCCACCAGCTTACCCGCGGCATACATAATAGGCTGCTGCAATGAGATGCCCGGATTACGGACTTCAATGTGATATCCCCGCTCCGACTGTAGCGGAATATCCCGGTCCAGACGGGCCGCCAGCGTGCGGGACCAGACCCCGGCCGCCACCACCAGTTTGCTGACCGGCAATACGCCTTTATGGGTTAGCAATCCCACTGGCCGGTTATCTTCTGTAACGACATCGCGGATATCCGCCTGAATGAATTCCCCCCCTTTATCCACAAAGCTGGCAGCCAGAGCTTTCACCAACTTCTCCGGATTACGGCTAAAGCCATGACGGTGTAATGACACCGCATAGCGATATTCGTCAGCGATCGCAGGCTCGGCCTCCGCCAGCACATCACCCTGCAGAATATCGTAGGTAATACCCCGCTGTTCACGGGCCTGCCAGGCGGTACGGTCAGCTATAAAGTCCGCTTCATCCCGGTATAAATAGTAATACGGCGATGCGCTTACCCAGTCAGACGCACCGTGTTCCGCCGCCAGCGACACATGGCGCTGAGTAGCCCCGTTCAACAGGCTGCTCATGGCATCAGCAACCTGTTCAAACTTAGTGCGACGGCTGTTAAGCATAAACGATACCCCCCATGGCGCGATGCGGTGCATGTAGCTCGCCGCGATCGATAAAGGCCCATGAGGGTCCAGCATCAGCTGCGGCACTTTCTGAACAAATCCAGGCAGGTTCACGGGCACACATCCGCATTCGGCCAACACCCCCGCATTGCCAAAAGACGTGGCTTCACCGGGGGCGAACTTATCCACTACCCGGACCTGAAAACCTTTCTTCTGTAGTGCCAGCGCACAGCAAATGCCTACGATGCCGGCGCCGATAACAGTCACCTGCGGTGCAGTATGTAAAGCATCCATAATCTCTGTTCTCTACTGTAAATCGGAAAAGCCGGCCGGCTCAGATGCCTGCAAAACAGGCTCACTCTGAACAGACCGGCAGATAGCTGATCAGCGCGGGGTTAGCCCGGCCCCTGACGCATGTTCTCAGGCAGGAAAGTGGCCAGCTCCGGGAACATAATCAGTATGCCGACCATCAGCACCATGATCAGGAACATCGGGAAGGCACAGCGGGCGATATAGCCGATGGACTTCTTCGTCATGCCCTGCAACACAAACAGGTTGAAGCCGATAGGCGGTGTGATCTGCGCCATTTCGACGACCACAACAATAAAAATACCGAACCAGAGCAGGTCAATTCCCGCCTGACGGATCATGGGTTCAACCACTGCCATGGTCAGTACCACCGACGATATACCGTCCAGGAAACAACCGAGAATGATGTAGAACACCATCAGCGCCAGAATCAGCGTCAGCGGCGACAGTTCCAGGCCAGCTATAAACTCAGCGGCCAGCGACGGCAAACCGGTAAAACCCATTGCCAGCGCAAGAAACGCAGCCCCGGATAAAATCAGTGCAATCATGCAGGATGTACGGGTTGCCCCCATCAGACTTTTAACAAAGGTATCCCGGGTCAGCGACCCCTGAAAAAACGCCAGCGATAACGCACCAACCACACCGAACGCCGCCGATTCAGTCGCCGTGGCTGTACCGGTATAAATCGAACCGATCACCACACCGATCAGAATGATCACCGGGATCAGAAAACGGGATTCCTTTACCCGTTCAGCAAAGCTCATACCCGGCTCCGCCGGCGGTACCTGAGACGGTTTAAAGAACGACCAGGCAGCCACATATCCCATAAACAAAAGAGCCAGGGTTAACCCCGGCAGAATCCCCGCCATAAAGAGTTTGGAGATAGATTCGTTAATCGTCACACCGTAGACAATCAGCGTCAGAGAAGGCGGTATCATCAGTCCCAGCGTGGCAGAACCGACCAGGGTACCGAAGACCATAAACTCCGGATAACCGCGCTTATCGAGCTCCGGAATAGACATCTTACCCACAGTTGTCAGGGTCGCGGCTGAAGAGCCGGAAACCGCCGCAAAAATGGTAGAACCGACCACATTGGTATGCAGCAAACGCCCCGGCAAGGGCGACATCCAGGGGGCCAGCCCGCGGAACATATCTTCAGACAACCGGGTTCGGTAGAGTATTTCCCCCATCCAGATAAACAGGGGTAAGGCCGTCAGTGACCAGCCCGACGCACTGGACCAGATGGCGGTAATCATGGCGTCACCTACCGGACGGGTCGTAAACAGCTCCATCCCGACATAGGCAACACCCAGTAAGGCAAGGCCAATCCAGACGCCACTGCCTAACAGGAAAAATAAGGTAAACAGGAAGATGCCTGTAGCAAGTACTTCATTCATCAGTTAATCCTCCATTATCACCGGCAACTGTTCTTTGAAGGTGTCATCTGCACCGCGAATAGTGCGCACCAGATGATCCACCAGCGCCAGTGTAAAAATGCAGCTGCCGATGGCGACCGGTAACTGCGGAATCCACAGCGGCATAGCATCCTGCCCCTGTGAAATGTCATGAATCAGGTGCGAGATATACACATTCTTCACCGCAAACCAGCTCATGTACGCAGCAAAGAAGGTTGCCACGCCCAGACACCACAGATCCGCCAGCCGCCTGGGCCAGCCGGTCAGGCGGGAAAGGAATAGTGTCACGCGGATATGCGCATCATGATTAAGGGTGTATGCGAGAGCAAAAAACGACGCGGCCGCCATGCAGTAACCGGCATAGTTAGCTGATCCCGGAAACTGAACACCGCTCCAGCGGGCTGCCATCTGCAGCACAATGATGCTCAGAATCGCGAGCAGAAATGCGGCTGCTATGCCGCCACACAGGTTATACAGACCGTCCAGAAAACGCCTGAGCGGCGTAGCAGCCACCGCTGGCGACGGACAAAACTCCGGGGCCTGTGTATGGGTTTGAGTATTCATAACTGAACCTTCAGGGAGAAGCGCCGCCCGGGCTGACTGTCCGGCACGGGCGACAAAAAGACGCGGGAAAAAGACCGGTGCTCAGGCAAGTGCCCTGCACCGGTAAACATTCACGGTGAAGTGAATCTGGAATATCCCACGGGATCAGTTGTGTGCCAGCTTCTGCTGAGCGGCACGGTAATCATCAATAATCGCCTGACCCACTTCACCCGCTTCTTTCAGCCACTCAGCTGTCATAGTGGCACCGATGGCTTCAAAATCAGCCTTCAGTTGCGGGCCGGCTTCAGTGACGGTCATTCCATTGGACGCCAGTTGTTCCAGATACCAGCCAGTCAGCTGTTCAGAACGTGCTGTACCGGCTTTTTCAGCCATCAGGGAAATGCCGCGCACCACATTCTGCGTGGCTTCATCCAGCTCGTTCCATGCCTGTTTATTCACAAAAATGTAGTTGCGGGGCAACCAGGCATTCACTACATAGTGGTGGGTCAGTTGTTCCCAAACCTTACGGTCATAGCCGGTCGCACCGGATGATATAAAGGATTCTGCAACGCCGGTTGAGAGGGCCTGGCTCAGTTCAGATGCTTCCACCTGTACCGGAATGGCCTTCGCCAGCTCTGCCAGACGGGCCGTTGCATTGCTGTAAGAACGGAATTTCAGCCCTTCCATATCGGCGATGCTGTTCAGTGGTTTTTTCGCATAGATACCCTGTGGTGGCCATGGCACCGAATAGAGTAAAACCAGATTATGCTTATCTAACAGTTTTTCAAAATGCGGACGGGCTGCTTTCCAGAGGGTTTCTGAATCCGCAAAAGAGGTCGCCAGAAATGGAACAGAATCAAATCCGAAAACGGCGTCTTCATTGGCATGGCTGGACAGGATACGTTCACCAATCTGTGCCTGACCGTTTGTACGGCACGCTTAATCTCGCTCCCCTTAAAGAGCGAACCGCCCCCGTGTACCTTTACGTCCAGCTGTCCCTGGGTGGCAACTTCGATCGCCTCGGCAAATGATTTACCGTTCTGGGTGTGGAAGTTTGAATCGGTATACGCCATTGGCATATCCCATTTCTCCGCCGCCATTGTCAGGCTGCCGGCCAGCGTCAGCGTCGTCAGAGCCACTGCCTGGGTTAATTTTGCCATTGAATATCGCATGGTATGTCCTCAGTTGTTTTTATTTTGAAATCAGGAACCTGTTTCCCGGGTTGTGGAAACATCAGGCTATGACGGCAGCAACCACCGACATTTCAACCTTCAGGGAGGGACGGGCCATCTGTGCTTCAACACAGGCGCGGGCCGGAGCATGCCCTTCGGCAACCCAGGCGTCCCAGACAGCATTCATGGCAGCGAACTCCGCCATATCATTGATGTAGATGGTGACTGAGAGGATATGCCGTTTATCACTGCCGGCTTCGGCCAGCAACGCATCCACTTTTTCCAGCAGGCTGCGGGTCTGCCCCTGCATATCCAGAGTTTCATCTTTTGGCACCTGACCACAGAAATACGCCGTTCCCTGGTGAATAACTGCCCGGCTCATGCGCTCACCTACTCCAATTCGCTGTAACACCCTGATATTCCTCTTCATCGCTGATCTCGTGGATACACCGCTGTGCAAATACTGAACAGCGATGTGACGTTGCTATTATTTAAATCACAGTCAATAATTTCCAATACAATCTAGAGATCGATCTATCAACAAATGTTATAGGAAGGTATTTTCAGCTTATGAATGCCAGGCAAATAGCTGCATTTCGCGCCGTCATGATTTCAGGCAGTACAGTGGGGGCAGCAAAAATGCTCTATATCTCTCAGCCCGCGGTCACCCGGCTGATTAAGGATCTGGAAGAACGCTGTGGTTTTGCCCTGTTTGAACGCCGCAGCAGCAGGTTATTTCCCACCGCCGAAGCTGAATCGCTTTATCAGGAAGTGAAGCGGCATTTTATGGGCATGGACCAGCTATCCCAGAGCGTTGAGCAGATAAAAACCCTGCGCACCGGCCGGTTAAGGATAGCCGCTATGCCAGCACTGGCGTACAGTGTTTTACCCCGGGTAGTCAGCAACTTTATGCACACCCGGAAAGACGTTTCCCTGTCGCTCACACCGGGATCTTCAGTGAACGTCGCGAAAATGGTGGGGTCACAACAGTTTGATCTGGGCATCGTCATGCTCCCGGTGGATACCCGCGAACTGGCATTTCACCGTTGTTATCGCACCGACTGCCGGTTTATCTGTAACGCTGATCACCCTTACGCAGCGCGGCAGGAAATTGTAGCTGAAGACCTGCATGAACAGGATTTTGTGGCGATTGGAGAGCAAAACCCACTGACCCGCTACCGGATAGATGCAGCACTGCACGCAAGACATATCCGCCCCCGGCAATCGATTGAAACCCCTATGTTTATTACCGTACAGGCACTGGTTAAAGAAGGCTTGGGTGTCTCGGTTATTGATCCGTTCACCGCCAGTATATTTACTGAAGGAGGCGGTAAGAGCCTCCGTTTTCAGCCTGATATTCCCTTCTACTTTGCATTCATTACACCCATGCATAAGCAGATCTCCGCGCTGGCAGAAGAGTTTGTCCACAGCTTTGAACAACTGGCAGAGAGCATCACCGATTTACAGATAATCAGCCATGAAGATATCGACCTTAAATAAAAAAACACCGGCATCAGCCGGTGTTTTATGACGGAACGTTATTCAGCCTGGCTGAGCTTCAAATGTCAGGAACAGGGCATGCTCCTGACCGTCTGCCCGCTCTGAATCCGTGTCCTGCATCAGTTCCGCTTTCAGCAGATAACGGCCCGCCTGAGGGGGCGTAAAGCTGACAGCACCGGTGTTGTCCGGCTGCAGTTGAATGTCACCGCGCTGATCCCGGTACAGAGTGCCATCCGGAATGATTTCCAGCAGCATCTCATCCGTCACCGGTTTGCCGTTGAGCAGCACTTTAAAGTGAAAGGCTTCGCCGCTGACAACATCATTCGGATGCACGCCGAAGTCCAGCTCCAGGCCTTTATTCTGCAGTTTAATATTTTCAGATGAAGGTGCACGACGGGTTACATACGTAGTGCTTTTACCCTGTATTTCCAGAGTTTCTACATTTTCAGCCCCTTCTGGCAGTAGCAAATGCCGTTGCAACTTATCCGCTTCCATACGGTGCATTCTGTCACTGCCCGGCATTCTGTAAAACGTTAAGAACCGCGTATCCTGAAGGCGTAAACGGTAGGTGCCTTCTTCTGCCAGCTTAAGGTCAAAAACGCTCTTACGCTTCCCTTTAAAGTAATGTGCTAACCGCTCACTCTCGCCCTGTGGGGCTGAGATTGTCAGATCATCAAGGCTGAATCCCTTATCGGCGACAAAGACAGTATTTGAGGCGGTTACATCCACCGTAATCCACTTGGCAGTATCGGACGACGCCACATATTCGTTGGGTAACAGCCAATAGTCATGCGCCTGTACCAGATGAGTTGCTAACGATCCGTAAAGTGCACCGGCAGCCATTGCCAGGGTGCATAATTTTTTTCCTGCAGTCATCGACTGACTCCTGTTTTAACTGAACCTTCTCCCAGCTCTGCACCGGGGGTTAAGTGATAAATCTGCGGCTCGCCGCCTAACTGAATCCGTTGTTTTTGCAGGCTGCGGTTACCATGCTCCCGGGCAGCTTCCAGCACGATCAGATACTCACCGTCAGCCAGTGGCTGACCCTGATCATCCAGACCGTCCCAGTAAACCCGGTAGTGACCCGGCTTGCGGGTTGCCCCGCTGAAGGCATCGACCGAATCCAGATAGCGGCCACTCTTACGCCACCAGCGGCGCAGGTCTTTCAGCCAGTCTTCTTCGTCGATCCATAACGCCAGATTGCGGACAGTTTTACCCCCGGACTCCACCCAGATCACCACATACGGACGGCGGTATTCATGGCTGGTTTGCTGCGGCAAACTGAAATTTATTTCGACCTGTGATGCGGCCGAAAGCGGCTGACTGAAGCACAGCAACAGCCCCAAAAAAGGGATTATTCTCATTGTTATTCCTTACAAATCACTCAGGGAAGCAGAGCAATCCAGTAACCGGCTGCCAGTATTCCGGTACCGGCAGCGGCCACTTTGAACAAGGTACCCCGGCGCTTTTTCTGCGGGACCACCAACCATAAGCCGGTCACAATAAACACCAGCATGATGAGTGCTGTGATATCCAGTAACAGACGCCACCAGACACCGGAGTAACGGCCCATGTGCAGATCATTCATAACCGCGACCAGTCCGTTACGCTGATGAAATACAGCTACTTCAGCCGAGAAAGGGGAAAACTCAACTGAGCTGTAACTGCCGGGACGCTTTATGTCGATCATCAGCAATTGCTCTTCCTGATCCCACTCATAGATGACGGTACCGCCTGTCAGATCATGCTGATCTGACAGCCAGCGACGCAGGGTATCGGCGCCATCCAGCGGACGGGCTTGCCAGTCCGTGGCCTGCATAACGGTATCCGGCACCTGCAGATACACTTCCACTGCGCTGCCGCGGTCGGTAAACCAGTCCCTGTGATTCAGGGTGATACCGGTCACAGCAAAAAACAGCACCAGCGCCAGCACCACAACGGAGCTATACACATGCACAGTACGTAACAGTCGGTAGTTCATCGTGAAATGGCCGGATACATGATGGATGAAGCGGGCTGCCAGACGGGCTGGCAGCCGCTAAAAACGATTCAGAAACGCATAGCCAGTGTCAGGCGAACGTCCCGGCCCGGTTCCGGCAAGCCGATGATGCTGCCATCGTCGGTATCGACACCGTAGCTGGCATGATCCAGATATTGCTTATCGAACAGGTTCTTCACCGTGACGGTCAGGGCAAGGTCTTCAGTGCCGGTCGGTAACCATTTGGCGAAAGCATCATGCACACCGTAACCCGGCTTGTCGGTTCGGCCTGATGCAACCCGTTCCAGACGCTGTACCAGACGGGACGACCAGCCCAGCTGCAGATCATAGTTTGGCAGATCATGTTCCAGATTCAGGCTGAGCGTATCACCAACCGCGGTGCCCACCGACATGGTGCCGTCACTCAGCGGTTCACCGTTAAGGGTCGGACGAATATGACTGTAACCCACACTGGCCCGGGTACGGTCCCAGTCATACCCCACACGGGCAGTAATACCCTTGTTCTTCACCTTGCCATCATTGGTAATCACGCTGCGGCTGGTACGGCGTAGCGGGTTGTCAATTTCACTGTAGAACGCCGTGGCGCTGAAGGTCAGGTCATCCTTTTCATAGTCGAAACCGAACTCAATGTTTTCCGCTTCTTCCGCTTTAACATTGTCTCCATAGGTCGCAAAGTTCAGCAGATAAGCCTCTTTGATCCCGACACCCCGGTAGGCCTGTGCATAACTGGCATGCAGATCCAGGTTTTCGCTGACGCTGTAACGTACCCCGACATTCGGGCTAAAACCGTCAGAATCAATATCCTGACCGGTACTGTCGTTCAGCTGATAGCTATCGTAACGCAATCCGGCAGTCAGCAAGGTCGCATCGCTGAGCTGGTAGTGATCCTGAACATAGAGGCCAACCAGATCCAGCACTTCATCCTGACTTGGGCCGGTGGTGCTGGTGTTGTTAATGTAATAGCCGGTATCGCGGCGCAGGTCGGTGCCCACCACCAGCTTATGCTCACCCAGATCGAAGGTATTGTGCGCATTAAGACCCATGCTCTTAACACCCGCGCCGTCTTTGGCACCGCTGTCCGGCGTCTGAGTCAGGTAGCTTTTGGTGTAATAAACGTTGGTCTGAAGGTCCACCAGCGGATTGTCAGTATTCAGGTTGTACTGCACATTGGTGGTATTCCGGCGGCTCTGCTGCTCATTCGCCTGGTTCCAGCCAGCAGCCACAAAATGTGGCCGTACATTGCGGCGGCCATCGTCATAGCGGGCTTCATGGCTGAAACGCAGGGTCTGGCTCTCATCCAGTTTTGCCACCAGCTTCAGATAGGCATTGTCCTGCTCTGTTTTGGTGTTATCCAGCGTGTTGCCGTCACCGTCGACAATTTCACCGGTATCGGTCTTGGAGAATGAGGTCAGTACAGATACATCATCACTCAGGCGGCCAAAAATACTGGTACTGGCTTTACCACCGCCAGTGTTATCAAAGTAACTCAGCTTAACCAGTGCGCCAACATCTTCACCTTCACGCAGCAGGTCTTCAGGGTCTTTGGTGATAAAGCGGATAGCGCCGCCCAGTGCGCCCGGCCCGTCTGTCGCAAGGCCTGCACCGGCATTCACTTCCACCTGTTTCAGCAGTTCAGGCTCCACGGACAAACGTCCCTGATGGTGAAAAAGGTAGCCTGCCTGGGTTGCGCCGTCTACCGTCACATTCAGCATGGTATCTTCTATGCCGCGCACATAGACCTTCTGGGCAACACCAAAGCTGCCACCAACCCGGACGTCAGGGTCCTGACTGAAAATATCTTCCAGATTAGTGGCCTGATACTGCTCCAGCTGTTCCTGAGTGATAGTGGTCTGATTGGGATCGACGGGCTTTCCGGTGATCAGGATAGTTTCCTGCGCAAAGACAGCGCCGGCCTGCATGGCCGTTGCTATTGCAACCGCCGACGCCAGCCGGTTCACAGGCAATCTGAGGGACATGATAGGTGTACTCCGGTTAACTTGAAAACGAATGCGAACGATTATTGTTAACTGGAGTTAAATTGACAGTAGCTTTACATGTTTTACATCTTAGCTATTTGTTACTGGCAGTTGTTACTGGCGGTTATTGCTGGTGCTTGCTGCGGATCCGGAGGCACGGTCACTAACCGGTCAATAATGATTTCCAGCCCGCCCTCACAGTTCTGCGCCTTAACCCCTGCAGCAATGCTCTCCAGCTGGCGCCGGGCCAGTGCAAGGCCCAGCCCAAAGCCACCGGCTTCCCGCTCACGGGACTTATCCACACGGAAGAAAGGTTTAAAGATCGCATCCAGCATCGCCTCAGGCACACCCGGCCCCTGATCACGCACCGATATTTCAACCGCTCCCGCCTGCCAGATAAGCCTGACGGTGACCGGACCGTCCGGTGAATGGCGTACAGCGTTACGGATAATATTTTCACAGGCCTGCCCAAGGCTGCGTTCACTGCCGGCAATCCATATTTGCTGATCGGGCACCTGCAACTGAATGTCCCGGTCGGGGTATTCAAACCGGGCATCGTCAACAATCACTTCGAGCAGCGCACGGATATCCACCGGCACGGGCTCCGGCTTATAGGCGGCATTGTCCAGCCAGGCCAGCGACAGGGTATCTTCCACCAGTTTCTGCATCAGCCCGGCTTCACGGTAAATCCGCTGTTCTTTATCCGCCCGTCCGGAACTGAGCGCCAGGCTCAACCGCTGTAACGGTGTGCGCAATTCATGGGATAAGTCATTAATCAGATGTCGCTGGGTCTGAATCAGCGAGCCAATGCGGGCAGCCATGGCATCAAAGGTTGCTGCCAGTTTTGCCAGCTCATCACTGCGGCCCTTTAACTGCGGCCCGACCCTGATCGCAAAATCGCCGGCCATAAACTGGCGGGTAGCATGTTCCAGTTGCTGCAGGGGCCGCATAAAGTGCCGGTAAAGCAGCACGCTGATCACAATCATCAGTAACAGCGGTGCCAGCGTATGCAGGGCGAAATGTATATATGGCCACCACTGGCCCGGCCGCATCCGCTGCGGTAATTCAACCACCAGTGAAATACTGTCGTCATCCCTGAATGGCAGCTCCATCAGCGGATTGTCGTGATACAGGTGAATGCCCCAGTCAACGCTACGTCCCAGCTCCATACTCTGGCTACGGTGCATCTCAACGTCAAAATCGACCAGTGTCTCTTCACTGACCCGGACAATGCTGACAAACACGCCTTCTTCAGCCCTGAGTGCATTCACCCAGCGGCTCGCGGCTGCCCGGTCACCCTGTTGTATCAGGTTTTCTGCTTCTTGCCCCCAGGCCCGCAGCTCTGCTTTATGCTCCGCTGCAAGCTTGCTGACATTATTTTCAATTTTCAGACTCAGCGCGGATACCAGCCAGACCAGCACAATACTGCCCAGCGACAAGATCAGACTCTGTTTCCAGAATAGCTTACGGCTCATTTCAGACAGTACCCCTGACCGTGCATGGTCACCAGGCGACTGGCAGCAAACCCGGCTTTTTTAAGCTTACGGCGCAGGTTACTGATATGCATATCAATACTGCGGTCATAACGGCTGAACGGTCGCTGCATCAGTTGCTGATAAAGATGAGATTTACTCTGCACCTCCCCCCGGCATTCAATCAGCATCCATAGCAGGCGAAATTCCATATCTGTCAGCACCAGTTGCTGATCCTGATACGCCACCTGCTGTTCGGTTTTATCCAGAATTAAAGCATCAAACCGCAGCTGCTGAGCCGCACCGGCCTGAAGCGCACGCTGGCCGGCAGAGCGCCGGATCACCGCGTCAATCCGTAACATCAGTTCAGTAATGCTGAAAGGTTTGGGCAGGTAATCGTCAGCACCGCACTTAAAACCGCTGATACGGTCTTCTTCGGCCCCCCGGGCGGTCAGCATTATCACCGGTGTTGAGCAAAACTGACGTAACCGGTTAAGCAGGGCAAAGCCGTCCAGCCCGGGCAACAGAACATCCAGTAAGATCAGACTGAACTGATCGTTCAGTGCCGTATCCAGACCACTGTCGCCGTCATAACACTGCCGTGCCTGATAGCCGGACTCCCCCAACTGCATGGCCAGCTCATCACTCAGCCCACGGTCATCTTCAATAATTAGTATATTCGGCCGCTGCGCCACTGAAGCTTGCATCAAATGATCCCCCTCCGTCTGAGGGCCGCAAGCTTATCGGATAGAAATGCAAATAAAAACCATTTGCAAAAAAGTTAAGTAAATTAACCTGACAGTCGGTGCTGTTAATACGCGTTAAACCATCTGCTTTCTGCCCGGAATTCCTTATAAACAGGGGCCTTTATCAACGATAAGAATTATTTCTGAAATTTATTTTGCCATTGCCTCCTTACGGGACTACGATGCCCACTTTTATAGCCAGATCGCTTCACAATCAGGCCTGTTAAGAGATTTTACCCCAATGCACATGGCATTCGTTTTTGGTATGAACCAGTTCATCAGTCACGGATTTGGCATCTTCCTGTTTGCCAGCCTTGCCCCGCTGATGCGTGAAGATATTGCCTTCACTAACTGGCATATCGCAGCCATCGGTGCGCTTTCACAACTGGCCTATCTTGGTGGTGCGTTGCTGATCAGTACCCTGGGGGAACGCATTGGCTCTGCCCGGCTGGCAATGTTTACTGCCACCAACATCACTGTCATGCTGTTTGCCATTTCAGTCCTCTCAGATCCGTTGCTGATCCTGATCGCGCTGGCGTTGCTGTCCGCCAGCGCATCCATCAGCTGGAGCACCATTGTTGAAGTCATCAGCCGCTGCGGGCCCATTGAAAAGTGTGCGACTTATCTGTCAGCCGCCGCCAGCGGTACTGCCTGGTGCTGCAGTTTTAACGGTCTGCTACTGCTGTTTATTGTGCCTCAGCTGGGCTGGCGGGCGGGCTGGCAAATTGCGGCGGCTTTCGGAATCTGCGTGATCATCGCGAACTGGTTTTTGCTCAAAAAGCTGGGGCTTATCGGTGCCGCAGCCCGACAGACAGACTCCGATACTCCGGCGGTCAGAAACAGCCTGAGCATTCCGGCATTACTGAAAACGGTACTCTTTGAACCGCTTGCACGCTTTGCCTGCCTGATCTGTTTTGCCGTGTGCTTTTCCACTATTCCCTTCGCCAACTGGCTGAATATTTATCTGGCTGAACTCGGTTTACCGGGGGATCTGGGGGGCTATACCTGGAGCGCCATCGGCATTTCCGGCATGATCGCCGGCCTCACAATAGGCCGCCTGGCAGACCGCTTCGGGCATCACTTTGCCCTGTTGCTCATCTGTTCTGCCTTTGCGCTGGGGCTGATGGCGTTTCTGTTTGATCAGCACAGCTTTGCGCTGCTTGCCGGCATCAGCTACGGCATTATGTACTTCCCGATCTGGGGTATCGTTTCCGGCTGGCTGAGTAAGGTCTACAGCTCCACGGTGACGATGCAGATCAGCAGTGTCTGTATGATTACAGCCGGTCTGGGCGGTGCATCCGGCAACCTGATGGTCGGCTGGGTGCGGGAGTCTACCGGCGCGCTGGATATCGCTTACTGGGTATTAACCGCAAACGCGGTTGTGCTGGCACTGATGGCCACAGGGGCGTTTATCAGACGCAACAACCCTGTTCAATCCGCGGCAGGCTCATCGACGCACCCCTAGGGCCAGAACACAGGCCAGCCTGATCACAACAGATGCAGTCATCTGTGCGTACCTCTGCCTAAACAGCTGAAAACACATCACACAGCCGATAAACCTGACAATTCGCCAGCCTTACCGACCGGCTGGCGAAAGGTTCGCTGCTGCAGAGTCAGGTCAGACTTTTTCGTTCAGATATCCGGGCCCAACCCGCGTTGGCGGCGCATCTTTCACCAGATCTACCAGAGCACCAAAATCCACTTTACCGTCGGTATCAATTACTTTTGCGGCGGCGTCATTGCCAAACTCATTTATCAGCTGAGTCTGAAGGGTTTCCTGGCCGTTAAGCGCAGGACCGGACGGTACTGCACCGGGTTGTCGTCTGGGCGCCGGTGCCGACGTTTCCAGTAATGCACTGAGCCTTTTTACATCCACACTGCCATCATCCCGGATAATGCCAACAGCACGCTCTCCGTACCGGCCTTCCAGACGTTCTGCGAACTTTGCCGCATCAATTTCACCCCGCTCTACACGGTTGGCCAAATCCGTGGCGATATCCTTCGGCTGCGGACGTGCCTGAGCACCGCCAAAAAAATCTACAACGGCATTGCCTATCGCTCCGACATTCATGCTACTGCCTCCTTTATATCAGGGAGGAGATACCAAGCAAGATATATTCCCGAGTTGAGTTTTCAGTGTTAAACCACTGATTTTACGTACAAATAAACAGTGACATATTTCTTTTCCTGACGGCAGAAAGCAAAAAACGGCAAGCCCTTGCCGTTTTTTTATCCACATCAGTCTGCCGATATCCGGCGTCTGAACGGGGTATATGGCTGTAAAACATCCCCCTGATAGCTAACCATATCCGCGTTAAACTGCTGTATAGCGATATCCATATCCTGATCATCCGGCAGAACCACGCTGTCATATCCACAGCGGCGCAGATACCCTAGCTGGTCACTCAGCAGGCTGCCGAATGCCCGCAACTCTCCTTTATAGCTGAACATTTCACGGATCAGCGAGCCGGTGGAAAAGCCGCTGCCATCCACAAAGGCCGGAAAGGCCACCGCCACCAGCGGAGCTGCCGTAAAGACCTCTGCCAGTGGTTCCAGTTCAATATCCGCCTCCAGCCAGACCCCCGGTATCCGCTGAAAGCCTTTAAATTCAGGTGCCAGCAACTGCCAGGCGCTAAGCGGCAAAATATAATCCGTATCCCCGGCAGGCACAAAGTCTGCCGACACGTCCGTCAGTAACTGCCACGGGTCATGCTGACCATCCTTTTCTTGCTGCTTAATGACCCGTTGCATAGACCCGCTCCTTAAATCTGTCTTTACCGATTCGCTGATAGGTTGATATAAAAGGTTCATCCTCATGGCGTTGCTCAACGAAAACATCCACGATGGCTTCCAGCGCATCCGGTACAGCGTCCAGTGGAATTGACGGCCCCAGCACCTTACCGATCTGCGACCGCTTTCCGGTCTCACCGCCCAGCGTCAGCTGATAAAACTCTTCGCCTTTTTTATCCACCCCCAGAATGCCGATATTGGCAATGTGGTGATGTGCACAGGCGTTAATACAACCGGAAATGCGCAGGCTGAGATCCCCGAGGTCATAGAGGTAATCCAGATCATCAAAACGCTGCTGAATAGCGGTATTAATCGGCAAAGAACGGGCATTGGCCAACCCACAGAAATCACCGCCCGGACAGCACACGACATCCGACAGTGTGCCGATGGTCGGGGCAGCCAGCTCCATCCGGCTGGCCTCCTGCCAGAGGGCAAACAGGTCACTGCGTTTCACATCGGCGAGTACAATATTCTGCTGCTGAGTATTACGCACCTCCGCAAAAGAGAAACGCTCTGCCAGATCGGCGGCCCGGCGAAGCTGTTCACTGCTGATATCTCCCGGCGCGGTTCCCTGATACTTCAGTGACAGGGTGACAATGGCATAGCCTGCTACCCGGTGCGCACGGACGTTACGGCGCAGCCAGTGGTGATAAGCCGGCGGGGCATCTTCATCGCTGCAAGCATCAGCGTCCAATTGTTCGTAGGCAGGTTCGGTGAAGAAACTGCGGGCATGCTCCAGCTCCGCACCCGTTAACTGAAACTCTTCCGTATTCGTCCGCTGAAACTCCGTCTCAACCTGAGCTGAAAAGTCTGCAGCTCCCAGGCTGTTAACCAGAATTTTAATCCGTGCTTTATATTTGTTGTCACGCCGGCCATACCGGTTATACACCCGTAATACGGCTTTCAGATACCCCAACAGATGTGCCTGCGGCAAAAAATCCCAAATCAGAGTCGCCAGCATCGGGGTCCGTCCCAGTCCGCCACCAACCCAGACTTTGAAGCCGGTTTCACCGGCGGCATTTCTGACCAGTTGCAAACCAACATCATGAAGCTGAATGGAAGCCCGGTCCTCGGCTGCACCAATAACCGCTATCTTGAACTTACGGGGCAGGAATGCGAATTCCGGATGTAAGGACGACCACTGGCGGATAATTTCGCAATACGGCCGCGGGTCAGTCTGTTCATCCGCCGCCACACCGGCCAGCGGGTCTGAGGTGGTATTCCGGATACAGTTACCGCTGGTCTGGATGGCATGCATTTCAACGTCCGCCAGGGTATCGAGAATATCGGCAACATCCTCCATTTTTACCCAGTTGAACTGAATATTCTGCCGGGTAGTAATGTGACAGTATCCCTTGTCATAACGGTCACACACCTCAGCCATTCGCCGTAACTGCTGTGCTGACATCATGCCGTATGGCACGGCAACACGCAGCATAGGGGCATGCTTCTGGATATACAGGCCATTTTGCAAGCGCAAGGGTAAAAAAGCTTCCTCACTCAACTCACCGGACAAATAACGGTTCATTTGCCCCCTGAACTGCTGCACTCGGTTATTCACCACCTGGCGATCAAGTTCGTCGTATTGATACATCGTCGGATACTCTCTGATTAACTGCAGACCGGTTCTGCCCGGCAGGTCCGGTATCGCAGCAGAGTAGGGATAAAAACCAGACAAGAACAGACACACAAAAATGAAAAATAACAGGCACAGAGTACATATCCATACCCGCTCATCCAGCAAAAAAGGGAACAATTAAGACCCTGCACAGCTTTCAGTGTAACTAAAACCATTGATTTCAATAGGTATTTAATGTGCCGCAGTCGACGTATACTGTCAGATCGGCGGTGCTTGTTTTGACTGTTTAGCCGCACCGCCAGCAGTAAACACAGGTATGTGATATGAACAGCCAAATACTGAGCAGTACCCCGGATATTCAGTTAAAAGCGCTGCATGATTTTTGTCAGCGTACCCGCGCCGGTTACGTCAGCTACCCGGTTGCCTGGGTAATTCTCGCACTGGTCACCGGACAACAGGGTCAGATTTTTTTTATTTCCCATCTGATATGCCTCAGCGGCTGTGCCCTGATCCGGCTGCTTCTGAACGGCAGTTGCGCGTCGGCAAACTGTCAGATCAGCATCACCACCCGCATCATGCTGATATCAGCAACGACCCTGCTGAATGCCATCTACTTTGCCAGCTTGCTGGCCTATATGCTGACCCAGGATATCAGCCCTGGCGGGGGCGCTGCCGTTGCCATTATTCTTGCCTGTATTACGCCCAGCGGCGCACTGACATTCAGTATCTATAAAACACTGGGAGACGTTTTCTTTGCGGTTATGTTTGTTATTCCGCTGAGTGTCTATTACCTGGAGGGTTATCCACATCCCCTGGCCGCCACACTGGCGATTCTGACGGGTTATCTGTACATCAGTGTCACCGCTAACCGATTTCACCACGACTACTGGGCTTACGCCCGGCTAAACCGGGAACTGAGAGAATATGCCGGTGACCTGGAACAGGAAAACCGGCTCGATCCCCTGACCCGGATGAATAACCGCCGCTACTTTGACGAACGCCTGCAAGTCGCCTGGCTCAGAGCCCGACGTGACCGGCAACCCCTGAGCATTATCATGATCGACATCGACAACTTTAAGCAGGTGAACGATAGCTGGGGCCACCAGATCGGTGATCAGATCCTCGTTGCTGTGTCTGAAATCATCCATCAGGCATTTACCCGGGCAACCGATACTCTGGCACGTTATGGCGGTGAAGAATTTATCGTCCTGCTGGAAAACACTAACCCGCAAGACTGCCTGCAAGCCGCCGAAAAACTGCGTGAACACATTGCAATCCGGCGCTTCAGCACCGATAACACCGAACTTTACTGCACCGTCAGCCTTGGCGTTGCCAGCCTGACACCGAACAGGATACTGTCGCCGCAGGATCTCATTAAACGGGCCGATATGGCGCTGTACAAAGCAAAGGGCAGCGGCCGCAACCGGGTTGCCTGCTATTGAGCCTGTCGCCAAATCCGGCACAATAACGGCTGACACCTACAACAAGGAACACACATGGCAACCCTCACGCTGGACGAAATCTATCAACTGGCTTATCAAAGCCTGCGTCAGGCGGGCGCAGACGATGCCAACGCGGCTGCCGTTGCGACCACAGTGACCCATGCCGAGCGCGACGGTTCAGCCTCTCATGGCCTGTTCCGAATCCCCGGCTATCTGAAATCCCTGCTCAGTGGGAAAGTGAATGGTAACGCTGATCCGCAACCGGAACATATCACCCCGGTTGTTATCCGTTGCCACGGCAATAATGGCTATGCCCCGCTGGCGCTGCAGCGGGCAATACCGGCCCTGGCAGAAGCCGCTAAAACCTATGGCATTGCTGCCCTGACCCTGACCCATTCCCATCACTTTGCGGCCCTCTGGCCAGAAGTTGAAGCGTTGGCCGAACACGACCTGATGGGCTTTTCCTGCGTATCATACAAACCGGTTGTTGCACCCGCCGGGGGTAATGAAGCCTTATTTGGCACCAATCCAATTGCCTTTGCCTGGCCCCGTCCCGGACGTTCTCCACTGGTGTATGACATGGCAACAGCGGCGATGGCACAGGGTGAAGTACAGATTGCTGCGCGCGACGGCCACAGTGTTCCGCTGGGTACCGGCCTGGGGCCGGACGGCGAACTGACCACCGACCCACAGGACATTCTGAAAGGGGTGCTGTTACCTTTCGGCGGTCACAAAGGGTCAGCTATCGCGATGATGGTAGAACTGATGGCCGGGCCGTTAGTCGGGGAAAGTCTGAGTTTCGAAACGGATGAGCGGGATACTCCGGATGGCGGGCCTCCGCAGGGTGGACAATTCCTGCTGGCAGTCTCTCCTCAGGTAATGGGTGAAACTGACTGGGCGGCCCGGGCAGAAGGCCTGTTCAGCCGGCTGGAAGCAATGGAAGGCGTACGCCTGCCGGGGCAGCGCCGGCATACCCTCAGAAAAGATACAGGGAGCCGTGCAGTCAATGACAGCCTGCTGGCCGATATCCGCCAGCTGGCACCTCAGGTATAACTGAAGATACCGCGCCCGGCAGCCCCGGGCGTCACTGCTATCAGGCAGACCGGACAGCCGAAGTGCCTGCTTAGCTAACCGGCGTACTGACTGACGTACTGACCCTATTCAGATGTTCCACCAGCTTCAGACAAAGCTCGATATACTGTACGGCTTCTGCCGGGCCCACACTGAAGTTTTCCGCATGAGCCACTTTATTACGCAACTGTCTCAATTCATGAAACAGCTTAACTTTTTTAGTATCCAGTAATGCCTGCCGGGCCAGCATCGTTCCCAGGGTTTTGTAACGGGTATCCACCGCTAAATCCACTTCCGATACCTGTTTGCGGATCAGGGTTTCAGCAGCACTGTCCACTTCATCCCAGGCTTCCAGCACAGCCGCATTCGGCAGGTGCTTAACCGTCGCGATGAGGCGACTGCGCGGATCCTGTTCCAACTCCGGAAACACACCGGCGGCATCCCGGCTGACCGCCTGTAATACCTGATCAAATTCAACTTCCAGATCTTTATACTTCAGCCGCCTGGCCAGCGGTAACAGATTTTCAAGGGGGCGCTTAAGCGTCACCAGCGCCGCCAGCACGACCAAAGGCCAGGCAAGTTTATCAGCCAACTCAACAATGAATTGTGTTACGTCCATGCGTATTCTCGTCCCGCATCATAATCAGTTATTCACCGCTGACGGCTCAGGTGTATTTTCACCTTTTAGCTCGGCAATCAGCGCATTCGCTTTTTCGTACTGCTCGGCATTCCAGATAATAGTCTGTTCAGCAAAATCTATTTTGTATCCCGAGTGCGCCAGCAGATCCATGCCCAGCAACCCGTCAGAAAAACTTCTCCCGGTCGACTCAATGACGGCGGTAGTATGGTTTTCGAAGGTATAGGGACCGAATTTAACACGCTCAACGATGACGTGCTGCATATCAATCTGACCGCCACCGGCCACCACCGCCTTGCCTTTCTGACGGACATTGAGCGAGACACCCCGCATCGACTGCTGATGAATCACCGTTCGGGATGCACCGGTATCCAGTACCAGTTTCAGATCCAGCCGCCGTCCGGCAGTCACAATACGGACCGGCACAACAACCTGATTGCCTCTGATCGTCACCGGGGTAAGCATTTTGTCCCGTAACTGTTCAAGGCGACGGATTTCACGGCGGGTTTCAGCCTCCGTTCTGGCCTGTTCACGCTGCTTACCCTGCTCAACTTTCTGTGCGTCGGTCAGCGCAGCATTTTTATTCTGTTTCACTTTTATCTGATCACGGTACTGCGCCGGTACTTTATGTAAGCTGCTTACATACACTTTCCGCCCGGACTCAGTCACATAATGAAACACTTCAGCACCGGCGACTCCTGCCAGCGTACAAAGCCCGCAAAGTAGTGCGACACGCATCCTCACAAACACCGCCATACCCCGTTATTCAATTCTTCCTGAAGTGCATAAGCAAAACGCAAACCCTGTGGAAAAGCAACTTGCCCCTTGTTGTAAACCGAATAAATCCCACCATTTTCAGCATAACTATTCCCTGAAGGCATACCCCCTATGAAATAACAGTGTTTGAAAGTGCGTCAGAAAATGGTTAACTCATTCTCTATTTACCAGGCCTGATTATGGAACGTCTGAATCTGAATCTGCTTCGCTCTCTGGCAGTGTTACTGGAATATCGCAATGTCACTCAGAGCGCGGAACAGCTCAACATGAGCCAGTCCGCGCTGAGTAAACAGCTGGCTCAGCTACGGGATTACTTTGACGATAAGCTGCTGATCCGTAACGGTAATGACTATCTTCTGACAAGCCTGGCCCAACGCCTTAACCCACGTCTTCAGAGCATTATTTCGCAACTGGAAAACCTGCGTGACGACAGCAATTTCAACCCTCAGCAATGCCGTCGCCGGTTTACCTTTGCCTGTACCGACTATGTTGCCAATTTTATTTTTCCGGATGTGATCTGCAGCCTGTCCCAGCAGGCTCCTTCAATCGATATGCTGTATCGCCAGTGGCAGCCTGAGTGGCTCGATAATCTTGGCGGCATGCCAATCGATTTCGCCACCACCATCGCCGATGAAGTGCCTGAAGACCTTTACGGCATACATCTGGGCAGCGATTACCCGGTAATACTGATGGCGCAGCACCACCCCCTCAGTGATAGCCGGACACATTCTGAATTAACCGAACTGCTCGCCTATTCATTCATCCGTATCAGTGCCGGCGGCGACAAAGACAGCTTTTTTGACCGCTACCTTGAGCGCCACAGCCTGAAACGCCGGGTCGCCTATGAAGTCCCGTTTTACACCTCCGCATTCAATGTGGTGGCAGCCACCGAGATGCTGCTGGTTGTCCCCCGGCATATTGCCGCTAACGCGGCCCGGGTGCATGCAGTGCAATGGCAGGAGTTACCGGTAGAGAACCTGCCTGATCATGAATACCTGCTGCTCTGGCACAGCATTCACCACAACGATACTGCCCACAAATGGGCCAGAGAAGAAATCGCCAGCATCATGCGCAAATCAATCTTTTCACCTCTGGCCAGTCTCTGAAGTCATAACACCTATCACCAGATTTCATTTCTGACAACGCCTCGCGCTCCATAGAATTTTTGGGAAGGTCTTAGCGGTCCGGGACGGACATCGCAGACCGGATATATCAGCGGTTTCAGCCCTGCTGAAATCTCTGCCCCGAAAACAATAACAATCAAGGAGCCGCTCAATGAGCACTGAAAATATATCCTATGCTGATCAGACCACTACGGAAGGTGGCACCAAGGTATGGCGCGGTAAACTCACTTTTATAATGGCCGCTGCCGGTTCGGCAGTAGGGCTGGGTAACCTCTGGAAGTTTCCGTATATCGCCGGAGAAAACGGCGGTGGCGCCTTTGTACTGGTCTACCTGGCCTGTATTCTTCTCTTTGGTATACCGCTACTGATGGCGGAAATCGGCATCGGCCGGGCCACCCGGCAAAACGCCGTCGATGCCTTCGGCTCACTGGCAAACCAGGCCGGTGCCAGCCCACTCTGGAAAGGCATTGGCGGACTGGCAGTCTGTACCAGTTACCTTATTTTATCCTTCTACATCGTGGTAGCAGGCTGGTGTCTGTATTATTTCTGGATCACCGCCAACGGTACCTTCACCGCGTCAACAGCTGTTGATACAGCTTTCACCGGCGGCACTTTTGAACGTCTGCTGGCTGATCCCCTGACGCTGATACAGTTCAGCATAATCTTCCTGCTGATTACTTTTATCATCATCAGCTCAGGTATCGAAAAAGGTATCGAAAAAGCCATCAACTGGCTAATGCCCTCTCTGATGCTGATGCTGGCGGTACTGATCGGTTACTCCGCCGCTACCGGTAACTTTATCGCCGCCGTTGATTTTCTGTTCAGCGCCGACTTCAGCAAACTCAGCAGTGAAGCAATCTTTGTGGCAGTCGGTCATTCTTTCTTCACCCTGAGTCTGGCATCCGCCGCCATTATCACCTACGGCGCTTACATGCCCGCAAAAAGCTCAATCACTAAGACCGCCTTCGCCGTCGCCGGGATAGATACCCTGGTGGCCCTGACCGCCGGGCTGGCGATTTTTCCGCTGGTATTCCAGTTTGGGCTGGAACCAGGCGCAGGCCCCGGACTGATGTTCATTTCTCTGCCACTGATTTTCAGTGATATGCCTTACGGTCAGCTGTTCGGCTCCGTCTTTTTCTTCATGCTGTTCATTGCCGCCCTCACCTCAGCGATCTCCCTCATGGAACCCACGGTGGCCTGGCTTGAACGCCGCTTCAGCCTGCGACGCAAAACAGCCACTGCATATACAGCTCTGAGCCTGTGGATTGTAAGCCTGGGGACGGTGTTCTCTCTGAATATCTGGGACAGCCCGGTGTTCTTCGGCAAAACCTTCTTTGATGCGCTGGACTATGTCACCGCCAATGTCTTCATGAGCGTAGGTGCAATGGCAACAGCCCTGTTCTGCGGCTATGCCCTGAAGCAACCACAACTGGATGCCATGTTCAGTACCGACCCCAAAGCCATTCCGATATTCCGCGCCGCCATTCGCTATGTGGTACCGGCATTCGTTGCGGTGCTGGTGATATCTGCATTCTGATTTCTACTCACTGGAATACCCTTTATGACTATTGAAACCGCCAGCATTGGCATACTTCACAAAGCCGTCGATAAACTGGCGGATGGCTACCGTCATCTGCCGGCCCATACCCCTGAATACGATCAGCAAAGGGCGGAGCAGATTCTGCTGCAAGTAGCAGAAAAAATGTGGGACAACTATCCCTACCCCCATCCGCAATATGCCGGTCAGATGCTCAAGCCACCTCACCCGGTGGCCCGCATGGCCTATATGCTTGCCACCTGGATCAACCCTAATAACCACGCGCTGGACGGCGGCAAAGCCAGTTCTGCAATGGAAAAAGAAGCCGTGGCAAAAATTGCCACCATGTATGGCTGGAATAACTTTCTGGGGCACCTCACCGGTGGCGGCACCCTGGCCAATCTGGAGGCCCTGTGGGTCGCCAATCAGATCCACCCGGGTAAAACCGTACTCGCATCGTCTCAGGCACACTACACCCACAACCGGATTTGTGGCGTACTGCAGATTCCGTTTTCCCCGGTCGCCGTGGATGATCAGGCCCGGATGGATCTGACAGACCTGGAAAAACAACTGCAGCAACGGGATGTCGGCACCGTGGTGGTCACCCTCGGCACCACCGGCGTCGGCTCAGTTGATCCCTTACCGGAAATATTAACGCTGCAGGCACAATACGGTTTCAGAATTCATATCGACTCAGCCTACGGTGGCTATTACACCCTGGCAGATAACCTGACAGCTCCGGTGCGGGCTGCCTATGATGCCATCCACCGGGCCGACTCCATTGTGGTCGATCCGCACAAGCATGGCCTGCAGCCTTATGGCTGCGGTTGTGTGCTGTTCCGCGATCCACAGGTTGGCCAGTACTACAAACATGACTCGCCTTATACCTACTTCAGTTCAGATGAACTGCATCTGGGGGAAATCAGCCTGGAATGCTCCCGGGCCGGTGCCGCGGCCGTGGCCCTGTGGGCGACACTTGAAATGTTCCCGCTTGTTCATAAGGGGGACTTTGCCTCCGACCTGAGCCGCTGCCGTGAAGCAGCACTGGAGCTATACAGCCGCCTGAAGAATGACAACCGTTTTATCACCCCGCTGAGTCCTGATCTGGACATTGTCATCTGGGCACCGAAAGCCGCGACTACCCGGGAAATTTCCCGTCTCTCTCAGCAGACGTTCGAACAGGCTGAGGCGCAGCATTTGTATCTGGCAACCTTCAGCTTCCCGTCACACCTGATCAGCAAAGCCTTTCCGGAAGTAACCGTAGATTCGGAGTACACCACCTGCGTGCGTTCCTGCCTGATGAAACCCGAGCACGCTGCCTGGGGGAGCCGGATCTGGCTGATGCTGGATCAGATTCAGAACCGCCTGACCTAAAAAAAAGCCGCCTGAGCGGAGAACTCAGGCGGCAAAAAAGCAGCGGTGTGCATAGACCGCTGCGGGAGCCAGTCCGGAAAAACCCTGTTGAGCGATCGTCAGGTGTTATCCGGCTGCAAGGCACTCTTTAACGCAGCAATGGCGGTTTAACCGGTCATTACTGAGCAGCAATTACCGAAAATTCCACCAACAGTTCTGGGCGGGCCATACGGGCTTCAACACAGGCACGGGCAGGTTTTTCACAACCAGCAACCCAGGCGTCCCATACCGCATTCATGGCCGCAAAATCTTTCATATCACGCACATAGATGGTCACTGACAGCAGCTTATTACGGTCGCTGCCATTATCTGTCAGCAGCGCATCGACCTTGTCCAGACAACGTTGTGTCTGCTCAGTGATATCCCACTCCGGGGCGCTGGCGGTCTGGCCACACAGGTACAAAGTACCGTTGTGTTTCACCACTTTGCTCATGCGGTCGTTGGATTCAATACGTTCAATTGTCATCAGAAAACCTCGTTATCAGGCGGGTACTCACCGCACTCTCGCCAGTTACACATCAATAGATTTAGCCTTACAGCACTTTTCGCTCAAAGCGGTCCACCCTGAAAGGGTTAAGATCAAACTCGCTGCAACCCCGGGTTACCAGATCCGCCATGACCTCACCGATCACCGGCCCTAACTGAAAACCGTGGGCGGAAAACCCAAAAGCATGAAAAGCATTTGGACTGTTCACACTGGCGCTGATAACCGGGAGATTGTCGGGCATATAGGCTTCCAGCCCGGCCCACATCCGGTTAACGGTGGCAGTGCGCATAATCGGGAAGAAATCCACCGCATTACTGGCACCGACAGCCAGCTTGGCGTAGTCCAGCCGGGTCCGGTTATGGGCCCGGTCAGCAAAACCTTTGGCCCCGCCGCCGATCAGTACCGTGCCATTTTCAAACTGTTTAAAAGACAACGGCCGGCTCACCGCGCCCACCACCGGAGTAGCAAAATGAGGCATGCGGGTGGTAATCATCAGCATGGGCGCGCTGTAGGTCATGGGGCAGTTATCCCCCATCATCACTGCAATCTGATCCGCCCAGGCACCGGCACAGTTCACCAGATACTCAGCTTCGTACCGGCCACTGGCGGTTTCCACCAGCCAGCTGTTGCCAATCCGGCGCACGCCCTGTACCTGCTGACCTTCAACAAATTCGGTTCCGGCCCGCGCTGCCGCCTGACGAAATGCAAACGTGGACTTATAAGGAATGGCATAGCCATCGGTTTCAGACACGACTCCGCCGACACAGTAATCTGCCACATGGGGTAAGCGTTCACGCAGTTCCTGCTGATCAATCATGGTTTCGTGATGATATCCCCACTGATGCATCAGTGCCTGACGGGTATGTAAGGTCTGCATATCCGCTTCATCCGCCGCGATATTGATCAGGCTGCGGCGGCGAAATCCGGTATCGCCATCAAGCTCTTCATCCAGCGTTTGCCAGCGTCGCATGGCCACTTTACTCAGAGGCACTTCTGCAATGTCCCGTCCCAGCAGGCGGACACCACCGGCATTCACCCCGGAGGCATGCCGGGCGACCCGGTCTTTCTCCAGCACCAGCACATCCACACCCCGTTTCGCCAGGTGATACGCGGTGGAACAGCCCTGAATACCGCCACCGATAATGATCACACTGGCTTTATTACGGTTTCCGGCAATTGCATTCATGACTTCACCTCCACACCATGGGTTTGCTGATGGGGCTGGAACCGGGCCAGCTCGGTGAGATTGATTAACCGCATGGGGGAACGCAGCCGGTAATAACCAACGTCTTCAACCTCAGTGCCCTGCCACTGGGCCAGCAATTCACTGACGGTATGCCCGCACTGACGGCCCTGACAGGGTCCCATCCCACAGCGGGTCAGCCCTTTAAGTTCATCCGGCAGTCGCGCGCCCTGATCAAAGGCCGCTTTGAGCTGGCCACGGGTTTGTTCTTCACAACGGCATACCATGGTTTCTGCAGATTCAGGCCGGCGTAAGGCATCCACCGGCTGATACAGACGATCGATAAAACGGCGCAGCCCCTGATAACGCTGTAATTGCTGCAGTAACGGTTGGCTGTGATTCGCGGCATCCGACAAAGATATCAGCCCTAAACGGGCCAGTTGCTGCCAGGCGACCAGTTGGCCGGATAAGGCGGCGGCATCCGCCCCGATGATTCCCCGGCCATCGCCCGCAACGGCAATATGTGCCACGGAGGTCTGCCCCCAGTCATTAATAACCGGTTGCCAGCTAAGCTGATCCCGGTTCCAGGCATGCTCTGCGCCAATCGCCCGGGTCATATTCAGGTTGGGAATAACCCCCTGATGTAAGAAAACGTGTTCCGCTTCAAGAGAGTGAACCACACCTTTGGAGGTGAAACGCAACCCTTCTGCCTGCTGCTCCCCCAACACATTCAGATCTTCAGCGTACTTATACACAGGCACACCGGCCCGGCGGATTTCATTCAGCAGGCCAATACCTTTTGTCAGCACATCGATATGGCTCAGTGCACCGGGTAACAGGCTTGCCGCCGCCAGATAGTTTTGTTTAGGGGTGGTATCCACCAGGGCTTTCACCTTCACGCCTAAGCGTAAATACTGCGCAACAATCAGATACAGCAACGGACCACTGCCGGCGAATACGGCATCGTCCTGTACCAGCCCGTCAGACTTCAGCATCACCTGCGCACCGCCAGCGGTCATTACGCCCGGCAAGTGCCAGCCGGGAATCGGAAACGGCCGCTCCATCGCCCCAACACTCACGACGACTTCCCGGGCGGTCAGGCTGGCTGAAGCCCCTGCCTGCGAAAACAGAATTTCGCCGTTATCACCCACATGCCAGACATTGGCAGCAGAAATTTTTTCCGCCCGGCAGGCCTCAAACTGTGCCACCAGTTCTGCACCCTGGGTGTAATCAGGTCCTAGCAAATCAGTGTTGCTCAGAGGGCTGCAGGTCACATTGCGGTAGATCTGACCACCGGCCCGGGGCTTGTCATCCAGTACCACGACTCTGGCACCGGCGGCGCTGGCGGTAATGGCTGCCGACATTCCCGCAGGGCCTGCACCGATCACGGCGATATCGTAACTGTCAGTCATGCCCGGCCTCCTGATCAGTGCCTGCGTCGTAATACTGGCCGGTTACAGCCGCCTGGCTGGTTTCCGTAATCACCTGGCTGCGTATTTCCATCCCCTGACAAACCCGGCTCATACAGGCCTGCTGGTTCGGCAGCCCATCAATTTCCACCAGACATTCAAAGCAGGCACCCATCGCACAATACGCAGAACGGGGTTGTTGTGAGACCGCTGAAATCCGGGTGGTGGTCTCTCCGCTGGCCGCCATCGCCGCCCAGACAGAGCTGTTGGCAGGCACAGTGACATTGCGGTCATTGATCGTGATGCACACCTGTTGTTGATTCTTATCCGGTGCGTCATCGGCTAAATAACGAAACATAGGCTTCCTTGTTGGCGGTCAAACACCCGCCTATAGAACTGCAGACAGAAAACTTTGCAGATAACTGAAACACATCAGCCTTCAGCTACCGGCCAAAACCTTCTGGAAAAAACCGGCCGGGTAAAAACCTCCCCGGCCGGTTGGGAGGCGGTATACACACCTCCCAGGGCCTGTAAAAAACGGCTTACTTAGCGATCTGATCCAGAACGTTCTGGCCCCAGTCAGCGCCTACGTCTTCCAAAATCTTTGGCCATACTTCGGCACGGACTTTCGCCGCCGCAGCCGCCAGTTCTTCGTTGCTCAGGTCAACAATGGTTGCACCGTTATCAGCCAGCTTCTGCTCGTATGCTGCCTGATCGGCTTCTGCGTTTTCCCAGCGCTTGGATTCGAACGCCAGCGCCTGCTGTTGCAGCGCGTCACGGTCTTCCGCGTCCATATCGGCCAGGGTTTCGGAGTTAATGATCATGTACCACACTTCAAAGTGAGTGTTCACTGGCACGTAAGTCTTGGTCACATCACGGAAAGACGCGTAGTAACCTTCTGCACCGGAACCGACCACACCGTCAACAACGCCGGTCTGAACCGCAGTAAAGGCTTCAGAGAACGGGATTGGCGAGCTGATATAACCCAGCGCGTCAGACGTCAGCTGGAAGCTCTTGATGCCCGGTACGCGCACCTTGATACCTTTATCAACACTCGGGTCACCCGGAGATACCGCATCACGGTTCAGGGCAACGCCGCCGAAATACACCGGGTACGCCGCCAGCATGGTGATATCCTGCTTGGCATACAGCGCTTTCATGGCAGAATGAATTGCGCCACCCGGGCCATAAATTTCTTTAGCCTGTTCCCAGTTTTCAGCCACATACGGGAAAGCACTGATCTGCATCTTACGCTCAGCAGCAGTAGCTGCAGGCTGAACCGCCATATCAATTGCGCCAACAGAAATACGTTCCTGAACCGTGGTGTAATCACCCAGTGCGCTGGCCGCAAAGATCTTTACCTTTACATCACCTTCAGTGGCAGCATCGACTTTGGAAGCAAAGTCTTTCAGCTCGTTATCGATGATCGCGCCCTGTGGACGGATGTGGCTGATTTTCAGCGTGGCGGCTTCGGCAACAGCGGTTAAGCCCAGAGAACCGGCCAGCACCGCAGCGCTGACGTATTTAGTCAGAGTATTCAGTTTCATGTTTATAGCCTCATTTGTTTTTATTACAGGTTTCACACACAGACGGACCGGGCAGCAGTCACTGCCCGGAAATCATTCGGTTTAATAGCCAAAGAAACGTGGCAGGAAGAGCGACAGGTCGCCCCAGAAAGAAGTCAGGAAGACCACCGGCAGATAACCGGTCAGGATCAGGATCATCGCCGGGCGAATCACCTTGGTGACCTTCACCTTACCCACCCGGGCACCCAGATACAGGATCGATGCATACGGCGGTGTTACCCCACCCATGGCAGTATTTACACCCATGATGGCGGCGAACTGGATCGGGCTGATGCCAATGGCGGTCATCAGTGGCAATAACAGCGGTGCAATCAGAATGATCGCCGTGACATCGTTCACCACCATGCCCACCAGGAACAGCAGAATGTTAATCAGGATCAGCAGTACGGTGGTGTTATCCGTAATCGCGAAGATAGATTCCACCAGCGCCTGAGGAATACTTTCGAGCACGAACATCTGCGACAGAATCATACTGAACAGAATCATCAGCATGATGGCCCCCACCGACGTGGACGCTTCTTTACAGGCCGACAGGAAAGTCTTGATGGTCAGGCCGCGATAAATCCAGAAGCCCACAGGAATGGCGTAGATAACTGCCAGCGCAGCCGCTTCGGTCGGCGTCATGATGCCACCGTAAATACCGCCCAGAATGATCACCGGCATCAGTAAAGCAGGTGTGGCTTTAAATCCACGGTTTGTCGCCTCAGCAACAAAGGCTTTACCCTTTGGACGGTCTTCCAGCACCAGCGGGAACTTACGTGCCAGCCAGACGTTTACCACCGAGAAGTTAGTCATAATCAGCAGACCCGGCCCAAGCGTTGCCAGAAAACAGGCCAGAATCGAGGTATCCGTCACCCAGCCATACACAATCATGGTGACACTTGGCGGAATCAGCAGGCCCAGCAGGGAGGCATTAGCGATCAGTGCCGTAGCATACTCACGGGGATAACCCTGCTTCTCCATTTCCGGAATCAGCAGCGGGCCAATTGCCGCCACGCCTGTCAGACCTGAGCCGGAGATCGCGCCAATTAAGGCACAGCTGATAGTGGCAACCACCCCCAGACCACCGCGCAGATGGCCCACGAAGATATTCACAAAACGCAGCAGACTGGCAGCTATGCCGCTGACACTCATGATGGTACCCGCCAGCACAAACAGCGGAATGGCCAGCAGGACAGGGTTACCCAGTTGCTGGAAACCCCACAGCATGTTGCCCTTCATTACCACGTCGCCGAGGAAATACATCACCATCAGACCGCCGCCAAAACAGTACGGCAGCGGCACACCTAAGGTAAGCAGGATGACCAGTAAGGCTACTGCGATTAACGCGACTTCAATCATGACTGAGACTCCTGAGCAGAGCTGTCGCCTGAATCTTCATCACTCAGGCTGCGAATGTGTTTCACCAGATGCATCACTGTGTAGAGCATCATCAGCACCAGACCGGCAAGCAGGGCGATATCCACGTAAAATGTAGGAATGTAAAGGGTTGGGCTTTCTTTCCAGACCCGCAGGGAATACTTGGTGAAATCCCAGGCCCAGTAAGTTAACCAGCAACCAACGATCAGGCTGATCACCTCACCCAAAATGGCCAGAATGGTGAACTGGCGGGGGGTCTTAAGAAATATTTCCAGCACATTGGCGCGGATATGGGTGTTTTCCCGGGAGGCGTTTACCGCTCCCAGTACATACAGCCACAAAGTAGGATAAAGCAGGCTTTCTTCGAGTCCCATTACCGGAATTTCCAGTACGTAACGGGTAATAACCTGGACAAACTGTCCGATGGCTACCAGACATATCAACCCGGTCAGAAGCAAGCTGACGAATCGATTCATGGGCGGGTTCCTCACAACGCTGCATGTTCCCGGGAATATTTCAGGTCAGGTTTTCAGTCCTGAGTCGCCGAAGCGGTCACGCAGCAGATTTATAGTTATTGGTGAGGAAATACTGGCGAGAGCAACCCATAAAATCAAAACGATAATATTGATTACTCTATAGATTTTTTTTATGCTTTTACGATTACCCCTTAACTTTCAAGTGCTTTAACAGGCACACAAATAGCCCATCAACCACAGGTGACCGTGATGAATCTCAGTATTCGCCAGCTACAGGCCTTTCGTGAAGTCATGCGTACCGGTTCAATTTCCGAAGCGGCCCGGGTGCTGAACCGTACTCAGCCGGCAGTCAGTGCGATGATTGCCAGCCTGGAGGAAGAGCTGGGTATTCAGCTTTTTGAACGTCAGCGGGGCCGGCTGATCCGTCAGCCCGAGGCGGTCTATTTCTTCGAAGAAACCGAAGCCATTCTGGAACGGTTGCAGCAATCTGCCCGCACCATGAAAGAAATCGCCTCCCTGAAAGAAGGCCGGCTACGGATTGCCTGCATGCCGGCTTCATCACAGTTCATCATGCCGCGGCTGGTTGCCGACTTTATCCGCGATAAGCCAAAGGTAAAGGTATCTATGATGATGCGGGCATCTGCCGTGATTGAAGAGTGGATTGCCTCTCAGCAATACGATGTGGGCCTGGCAGAAACTCCGCCTCCCAATGCGGCGCTGGCGGTCGAAACCTTCGAGCTACCCTGTGTCTGTGCCATGCAGAAAGACGACCCGCTGGCCAGCCGGGAATATATCCAGCCCCGGGATCTGGCCGACCAGCCTCTGGCTGTACTGCAGGAAGATCACCCCAATATGATCGCCACCCGGCAGGCATTCAAAGCCGCCAAAGCAGGCTTTAACCCCCGCTTTGAACTGCGTAATTTCCAGCCCGCCCTGACACTGGTAGAAGAAGGCCTGTGTTACACCATCTGTGATCCAATGACTGCCAGCAGCTACTTTGACTACCGGGAAGTGGATTCAAAACTGGTATTTAAGCCCTTCCTGCCGGTGGTGCCGCTGTCGGTATCCATCCTGCAACCGGCCCACCGTCCGGCCTCACAGCTGGCGGCTGCCTTTATCGATATACTCCGGGAAGACATGCAGCGTATCGCCCGACAGTTTCAGAACTGAGCAGGCACTTAACTAAAGAACACGGCTGAAAGCAACTTCACGGAAGAACTTAGCCCCCTGCCTGACCAAGTCTGTCACCCGGCCAGAGCTTTTTATCTCTGACAGATAATCAGCTCACCGCTCCTACTTATAAGGAATACCTGATAACACCCTGCTTCCCCATCATCAGCACCGATTTTAAATACAACACACCACAAGCTTGCCTGCATACTCTGCCTGCATGTACTCTGGCCCGTAACTGTAAGCGTCTCAATGTATCTAAACACAGGATGTTCGATATCATGGCTCAAAAAAAACCTTATGATCCGGTTCAGCAGGAAGCAATCCGTTCACTGGCAAGGCTGACACCTAACCGCATAACGAATACCCAAGAATGGCAGCAGATTAACCGTCAGATGGATTCAGGCTTTCCTGATACAGAACAAAACAGAGAAAATGATACAGCGTTGAATAAACGGAGGAGTAATCAGGAAGTCTCCTTGCCAGGGTTCATTATCCAGCTCATCTTATTCGTGCTATTTCTGACCGCAGCCGGGTACGGTATGTACGGTATTGTAACGGCATTCCTGAGCGCATAACTGCCCAATAAAAAACCCGGTTCAGCATTCACTAAACCGGGCTTTCTGATACCAACCTAAACGGCATTTCAACCTTTCAGATGACCTGCATGGAAACGCAGGTGCTCTTCAATGAAGCTGGCAATGAAATAGTAGCTGTGATCATAACCCGGCTGCATACGCAGCTCGAAGTTCAGACCACTTGAAGCCACTGCTCCGACCAGGTTTTCAGGCATCAGCTGCTCGTGCAGGAAGCCGTCATCACCGCCCTGATCCACCAGCATTGGCGGGATTGAATCCGCCAGCTTAATCAGTTCACACGTGTCGTACTGACGCCAGGCGTCAACATCATCACCCAGATAGTTACTGAACGCTTTCTGGCCCCATGGCGCGTTTACCGGGTTGGTAATCGGGCTGAATGCCGATGCCGATACAAACATACCCGGGTTACGCAGGCTGATCATCAGTGCGCCGTGACCGCCCATGGAGTGTCCGCTGATGGCTTTTTTATCCGTCACCGGGAATTCAGCTTCAATCAGTGCTGGCAGCTCATTTACCACATAGTCATACATGCGGTAGTGCTTATCCCAGGGTGCCTGGGTGGCATTCACGTAGAAACCTGCACCCAGACCGAAGTCATAGGCCCCTTCCGGGTCATCCGGAACGTCTTCACCGCGCGGGCTGGTATCCGGCGCAACAATGGCCACGCCCAGTTCAGCCGCCATGCGGTGAGCACCGGCTTTCTGCATGAAGTTTTCGTCGGTACAGGTCAGGCCTGACAGCCAGTACAGTACCGGCACTTTTTCGCCGTCTTCTGCCTGCGGCGGCAGATAAACAGCAAAGCGCATTGCGCAGCCCAGTGTTTCGGACTGATGGCTGTACTGACGGTGCCAGCCACCGAAGCTCCGTACCGAGCTGAGTGTTTCAATACTCATAATATTCTCCCGTTGAGGGAAAGATCCGCGTCCCGCGGATCTCCGTATTCTGATCAGAGCCCATTATAACAGGCTCCGCACAACCGCTTACTTATCGTATTCGATAACTGTACGGATGCTCTTACCTTCGTGCATCAGATCAAAGGCTTCATTGATGCGTTCCAGCCCCATGCGGTGGGTAATGAA
This sequence comes from uncultured Oceanospirillaceae bacterium, assembly GCA_937138495.1. GTDB lineage: Bacteria > Pseudomonadota > Gammaproteobacteria > Pseudomonadales > Balneatricaceae > Amphritea. Next base: position 87,458 of record CAKZPE010000006.1, on the reverse strand, counting down.
ATCATCCAGGCTGAATTCGCCGGCCATGTAACGGTCAACGTAACCTGGCAGTTCAGAACGGCCCTTAACGCCGCCGAATGCAGACCCTTTCCATACCCGGCCGGTAACCAGCTGGAACGGACGGGTGCTGATTTCCTGACCGGCACCGGCAACGCCGATAATGACCGATTCACCCCAGCCTTTGTGACAGCATTCCAGCGCTGAACGCATGGTGTGGATATTACCGATACACTCAAAAGAGTAGTCCACACCGCCTTCAGTCAGTTCAACAATCACTTCCTGAATTGGCTTATCGTAGTTCTTCGGGTTGACGCAGTCTGTCGCACCCAGCTTGGTTGCCAGGTCGAACTTGCTTTCGTTGATATCAATCGCGATGATCCGGCCGGCTTTCGCCATAGCCGCACCGATGATCGCAGACAGGCCTACGCCGCCCAGACCGAATACGGCAACGGTTGCGCCTTCTTCAACCTTGGCAGTATTCATAACCGCGCCCATACCGGTAGTCACACCGCAGCCCAGCAGGCAAACTTCATCCAGTGGCGCTTCTTTGTTTACCTTCGCCAGGGCAATTTCCGGCAATACAGTGTACTCAGAGAAGGTAGAGGTCCCCATGTAGTGATAAATAGGCTGGCCATCTTTAGAGAAACGGGTGGTGCCGTCCGGCATCAGACCTTTACCCTGGGTTTCACGGATTTTCTGGCACAGGTTAGTTTTGCCAGAGGTACAGAACTTACACTCACCGCATTCCGGGGTGTACAGAGGAATAACGTGGTCGCCAACGGCAACGCTGGTCACACCTTCACCAACCTGCTCAACGATACCGCCACCTTCGTGACCCAGAATCGCCGGAAAAATACCTTCAGGGTCTTCACCGGACAGGGTGAAAGCATCCGTGTGGCACACACCGGTAGCAACGATTTTTACCAGTACTTCGCCAGCCTGTGGTGGCATTACATCAACTTCTTCAATGCTTAAAGGTTGACCCGGTCCCCAGGCAACAGCAGCTTTAGATTTAATCATTATTATCTCCGGCATAGTATCAACCGCTGTCCGCCCTATCCTGACAACGGCATCTGAATTCTAAAAAAATATGTCTGTAACACGTTACATCTGGCGATATAAAAACATCGCCAGAGCAACTATATAGATTAGCCGGGCATAAGTCATAAGCAAAAAACTTATACCCCTGTAAATGTCGCTATGGCACAAAAAAGCCGGTTCACGATAAACCGCTGAACCGGCCACTGCTTAGCATTCAACCGCGTTAACGGCCAGGCCACCTCTGGAAGTTTCCTTATACTTATCCTGCATATCCATGCCGGTATCCCACATGGTTTTAATAACTTTATCCAGTGAGATGAAGTGCTCTCCGTCTCCGCGCAGTGCCAGCTGAGTTGCGTTAATCGCCTTCACTGCAGCGATTGCGTTACGCTCAATACAAGGTACTTGCACCAAACCGCCCACAGGGTCACAGGTCAGACCCAGGTTATGCTCAAGGCCGATTTCTGCAGCGTTCTCAACCTGTTCCGGTGTACCGCCCAGCACTTCGCACAGACCCGCTGCCGCCATGGCGCAGGCCGAGCCCACTTCGCCCTGACAACCGACTTCCGCACCGGAAATAGAGGCATTTTTCTTACACAGCGCACCAATGGCAGCTGCTGCCAGCATGAACTCAACCACGTTGTCTTCTTCAACCTGATCGGTGTATTCCATAAAGTACATCAGTACCGCCGGAATGATCCCCGCGGCACCGTTAGTCGGGGCAGTTACCATACGGCCACCGGCAGCATTTTCTTCATTCACCGCCAGCGCGTAGAGGTTAACCCAGTCCATCGCGCCCAGCGTGCTGCTGATAATATTGCAGCCCCGGGCTTCTTTCAGTGACTTATGTAAAGACGCAGCCCGACGGCGTACGTTCAGACCTCCGGGTAAGGTACCTTCTTTCCGCAAACCGTTATTCACACAGTCACGCATGGCCCGCCAGATATTCTTCAAACCTTCACGGGTCTCTTCTTCTGTACGCCAGACTTTTTCGTTTTCCATCATCAGTTGACTGATGCTGAAATTATTGGCCTTACACAGCTCAAGCAGTTCAACCGCATTGTTGAACTCATACGGCAGTGCCACCTGCGGCACCAGATGGGCATCACTGCTGGCATGGCTTTCATCAATGACAAAACCACCACCGATGGAATAATAGGTATTGCTGTAAAGCTGTTCACCAGCTGCGCTGTAAGCATTCAGACGCATGGCATTGGGGTGATATGGCAGATTTTCTTCCAGCAGCAGCATATCCCGCTCCCAGATGAATTCAATATCGTATTTCTTAAGCAGATTCAGACGGCCATCCCGCTGAATAGACTCAACCGTCGGATCAATAATATCCGGATTAACCAGTGCCGGACGCTCACCCAGCAGACCAATCACGACAGACTTATCCGTCCCGTGTCCCACCCCCGTGGCACTCAGTGAGCCGAACAGTTCAACACGCACCTGTGCAACGTCGGCAGCCAGATTGTTATCCTGCAGATATTCAGCAAACTCTGCCGCGGCCAGCATCGGCCCTACAGTATGTGAGCTCGACGGCCCCACCCCAATTTTAAAAAGATCAAATACGCTGATTGACATAAGAACCCCGCAGCTCTCGCCTGCTACTGAGCCTGAAATACGATGCTTTGGCCTGATTTTTCCATTATCAGAAGGCGCATCTGTAAACAGGCTAATTATTATTGTGACCGGCAATTATCAGGGTATCCAACGGCAGCCATGTGCCAATTTACGACAACATTTGTCCTGCAGGCGTTGCCACATCAGCAACAGAGACACGGTGATTCTCTCTGGCTATTAAGACGTAGGTATTAATAGATTTATTTTAAATAAAAACTATTAAACTTTTAGATTTAATTAATTTCTATTATTTACGCCGCTGCGGCACTATAGCTCCATCGCTTCACAGGGAAGCACACACTTTTACTGAAAAGATCAGGAGAAACAAACAATGCTGAACAACCGCGAAGGTCAGAAAGTTCCACAGGTTACATTCCACACCCAAGAGGATAACCAATGGAAAAATGTAACCACTGATGATCTGTTCGCCGGCAAAAAAGTTGTGTTATTCGCTTTGCCGGGCGCATTTACACCAACATGTTCTTCCACTCACCTGCCACGCTATAACGAATTGGCCGGTGTTTTCGCCAAAGAGGGCGTCGACAGCATTATCTGTTTATCCGTGAACGATACCTTCGTCATGAATGCATGGCGGGCAGACCAGGACGCCGCCAATATCACCTTTATTCCTGACGGTAACGGTGATTTCAGCCGCGGTATGGATATGCTGGTCAGCAAAAGCGAGCTGGGCTTCGGTGAACGCAGCTGGCGCTACTCAATGCTGGTTGTCGACGGGGTGATCGAGAAGCAGTTTATCGAACCGGATGTACCGGGCGACCCGTTCCAGGTATCCGATGCAGACACTATGCTGGCACACCTGAATGCCGATGCTGAACAGCCTAAGCGGGTCAGCATTCTGACCAAAGCCGGTTGCCCTCACTGTGTCCGTGCCAAAGCATTGCTGACCACACAGGGGTTGCCATACGAAGAGATCGAATTAGGCAGTAAGGGCATCTCTTACAGCTCTCTGGCAGCGATCACCGGCCGGGGTACCGCGCCACAGATTTTCATTGACGGTGAACACATCGGCGGTGCCGATGAACTGGAACAGTGGGTCGCCGGTTAATCCGCCACTGACACAGACTCTTCCCAGCAAGGCACGCTTGTTTCAGGTGCCCTTTCCGTTGGCGCGGCTCTCTGAGCCGCGCCTTTTTTTGCTTACCGTTTCAGCTTACAGAGCCTTACAAAGTCTTACACATCATTCCCCCGGTTCTTGTTACCGTATGGCCATTCCCGCAAACGCCCCGGCATTGCTTTCTGTCACCTGATACTTAGAGAAGAACTGATGAAAAACCTGATTACACTCTGTGGATTCGTAACTCTGCTGACCCTCAGCAGCACCAGCTACGCAGAACTGGCCTGCCATGAGCTGAACGATATGCGCCATGACGTTTCCCAACTGGCGGATGATGTTGACGCCAGTACAGGCTTTACCCGGGAAGAAGATGAGTTCCTGGCCGAAGTCGTCGAAGCGATTCATCAGGTTGCTGAAGAAGAAAACAACCGGGTGCTGTTCAGCGCCGCCGGTAAAATGGAAAGTGCCTGGGTAAGGGAAGATGCAGTCGCATACGTTGATGCCCTGGACAGGGTTAGCGATGAAATAGACGATATTTACTATTCAGAGTGCTGACAGCACTGTTAACGCCCCCCAAAACCTGACTGCGCTTCGCCATCTGATCCGTGTTGCGGGGCCTGTCGGGTTTTCTTCAGTTACGCTCAAATACCAACCCGTACGATTCATAAATGGCATCAAAGGTGCCGTCATCCAGCATACTCTTTAAGCTGACAGACAACGCTTTTCGTAATTTCTCAGGATCCGACACAGCGGTTTCAGGGGATATTGCTATATGAAATTCTTTGGCCTTACGTACCGGCTTTTCGAGAAACTCAATCCGTCCCTGCAAATCCATTGTCATCGCCACATAATCAATCACCTGAGCATGACCCACAACGGCCTCTAAACGCTCCAGATTCAGCATTTCCAGCATGGCTTTGAAAGATTTCAGTTCATATAATTCAATGCGATTATTTTCGGCGGCCACGTCAAACGCCTGACTAACCGGCACTTTTTCCAGTTTACCAAGCCGGCGCCCTTTCAGATCTTCGATGCTTTCAAATTTAAAACCTTTCCCCACCGGCACAGCAATCTTATAAATACTCCAGCGAATGGGGGTATCCGGATACAGCAGCTTTCCGGTACGGGCAGGGGTTTTGTATAAAGTAGACACGTCGATGCGGCCGGTAAAAATTTCATGCTGCACCCGTTTAAAAGGCACGATCTGAACATCCAGCTCATAGTCCGGCATACGCTTAAAGGCTTCCAGAACAACATCAAAATCAGGTCCCTTCGGCTGACCGTTAACCAATGTCTGGAAAGGTGGAAAATCAAGCTCCACCGCCCCAAATACAACCTTTTCAGCGGCAGTTACTGCGGCTGAATATAACAGCATCCAGCTACACACAGCCCCCAGCCATACGCTTCTGTTCACGGGCGAATCTCCGACTTCACTACACGGCACAATTCAACCTATCATTCAGAAAACCCGGGCAGCTGTAAAATGGAAACTACCCGTTTTGCGAACAGATCTGTTCAGAGGAGCAATTGCAGGGTCCTGGCAACGGCCAGCCCAAGGGCATGATGCTGATCCGCATCCAGATGAATACCATCCACTTTGCTGGCATCCGTCACGGCACCGGCATCCATAAAATGGCACTGACGTTCAGTGGCGACGTCACGCAACGCACCGGTTAATCCGGGCCAGCGATTTTCAGCACCCTGAAACTTATGGGCAATGGCCCCTTTCGGCCTGACAATGGCCGGCGGAGCAATAATCAGAATGTCCGGTACCGGCATACCCGGTTCGACAGGGGCCTGCCGGATAATATCCACCAGCTTTGCAGTCCCCTGCGCAGACAGCCAGGCATTATTATCATGGGTGCACTGGAAGTCGTTGTTACCCAACATCAGCACGACCATCTTTAACGGCGCATGCATCTCCATCACCTGCGCCAGCCCTTCACTGCCGTCACGGCCCTCTTTAAACGGGTCGGACCAGACCGTCCGTCGCCCGTTCAGACAATTCTCCAGCACACGCACATCCTGTCCGGCCTGTTGCAACGCCATTTCACAGACACCCGGCCAGCGCTGAGTGAAGGGTAAACGGCCCCGGGTATCCGGGATAATCCCCCAACTCAGGCTGTCGGCATAAATGAGTATCTGCTGCATCTCTTTCTTCCTTTGCTTCATCCGCTACTGAAGCACATTAACAATCCTGATTTTATTCTGCCAGTCACCGGGAACCATCAACACAAAGCCGGTTCAGAAACACCGCCTTACATCCGCACCCAAGAAGTTTTGCGCGGTGCTTTCAAGGGGGTAATCAAGGGGGTAATATGAAGTTTTTCTGTCAGGAAATATCTGAGTGCAAACATCTGCTTACGCACGCATCAGCAACTTTCTCAGCGGCACAGTTTTTCTGTTAGGTGCCTTTTCAACATTCAGCATCATGGCCGGTGACGCGCTGGGCCGGGTAAACCTTCTTTATCTGCTACTGCTGTTCGTCGCCTGGCCGGTTTGTGCCATGCTGCTGTTATTCGTGTCGCCACTGCTGAAGCAGCGGGCATCCCTGACATTACAACTGATTAACCTGCCTCTCTGGCCGCCGGGCTGGCAACAGCGGCTACTGCAACGTAAACATCAGGATGACTGGTCCCTTCAGGTATTCTGTCTGGCGCAAAAGCTGGCACTCAGTTTCAGCCTTGCCTGCGGGTTGGCGCTGATTTTCAGCCTGTTATTCAGCGATATAAACTTTGTCTGGCGCAGTACTTTACTCAGTGCCGGTCAGATCTTTCCGGTCTTACAAAGCATCGCCCTGCCGTGGTGGTTCATCGAAGCCGCCCAGCCGGTACAGTCCCTGCTGGAACAAACGCAGGACTCCCGACTCATTGCCCCGGCAGAAGACACCCCCTACGGTGCCTGGTGGCCCTTTCTGCTGATGGCACAGCTTTGCTACGGTGTGCTGCCCCGGCTCCTCAGCCTGGGTTGGGGCCGGTACCGGCTACAGCGCCTGAACACACAGATACAATCCCGGACGGACAAGGCCCCGGACAGTCTGAAGAACCCGCCGCCGCAGACACCTCAGCTCACACCGGTCACAACCCCTGCGCTGCCTTTGCCGGCCTATACCCTGCTTTACTGGAACGCTCTGCCATCCGGGCTGCAATCATCCCTCTATAAGGTCCTGGGCACACCCCGGCACACCTTTCAGGGCGGCGCCAGCGGCAGCCCGGAAGCGGAGCAAAAGGCACTGACAACGGACTGGCCACTGGTCATTGTTACTGCAGCCTGGGAACCGCCAATGGGTGAACTGGCTGACCTGCTGGAAACCGGCAAAGGCTATTTACTGCCTCTGGACTGGAACAGTGAAACGAATCGCTGGATAGCGGTCAGTGACCATTATCTGGATGAATGGCGCCGCTTTTGTAAACCTTTACCCCAGTGGCAACTGATTCAGACGGAGGGCCTGCTATGATCCCTGCATTCGCCGTCGTTGGCCATCCGAACAAAGGCAAGTCATCCGTGGTCTCCACTCTGGCACGGGACGACCGTGTAGCCGTTTCCATGCAAAGCGGTACTACGCAGGTTTCTGAAAGTTTCGATATTCATCTGGGTGAAGCCCACTATACACTGATCGACACACCGGGCTTTCAGCGGCCGCGCAAAGTGCTTGCCTGGCTGCAGCAGGAGGCAGTTAATGCCGACCAGCGGGCTGAACGCATCCGCACATTTTTACAGGATGAAGAGTGCCGCCGGCAATTTCCCGACGAAGCCGAGCTGCTGACGCCCATAATGGAGGGTGCAGCCATTCTTTATGTCGTGGACAGCTCCCGGCCATACAGCCCTGAATACGAAGCCGAAATGGAGATTCTGCGCTGGACCGGGCAACCCAGTATGGCGCTGATCAACCCGATCAGCAGCCAGGATTACATCGACAGCTGGCAACAGGCCCTGCAGCAATTTTTCCGCACGGTACGTGTTTTCGATGCGGTTAAAGCAGATCTGGATCAGCATATCGAATTGCTGCAGGCCTTTGCTCACCTGCATCAGCCATGGTCTGAATCCCTCAGTTCACTGGTCAGTGCGGTACAGGCCGAAATCCACCGGCAACAGCTACAAAGCTGTAAGCTGGCCGCACACCTGATTGAAGATCTGGTCCGCTACCGGCAACGCCAAAAGGTATTGGATGAACAACAGGCAAAATCGCTGCAGCCGGTCTTACAGGCGGCTTACTACAGCTGGATGCGTAAACGGGAACGTCAGGCCCATGATGAATTACAAACCCTGTACCGGCATCATCAGTTACAGCGGGAAAACAGTGAGCTGGACCTCAACGATGACCTCTTCGATACCGAAAAATGGTATGCCTGGGGGCTGAACCGCCAACAGCTGGCCGCCGTTGGCGGAATTGCCGGTGCCGCCGCCGGAGGCATGCTGGATCTGACAGTGGCCGGCAGCTCCCTGCTGCTGGGCACACTGGGAGGCGGCGCAATTGGTTCGTCGGTCGCCTGGCTGGGAGCTAACAAACTGGCTAAACAAAAACTCAAAGGCCTGCCACTGGGAGGCTTTGAAGCCCGAATCGGCCCCATGAAAAACCGTAATTTCCCGTATGTGGTACTGGCGCGGTTTCTCTATATTTATAAACGCCTCAACCAGCGAAACCATGCCCGGCGGGATACCCTCAGTGTAGACGATGCACAGGTCGGCAAACTGCTGGAACAGCTGTCTAAAGAGCAGCAAAAACCGATATATAAGGCGCTGGACCGGCTCAGCCGGCAAAAAGACGTCAGCAACCTTGCCGAAGTTCTGGAGCCTTTATTTACCACTCAGCACCCGGCTGAATAATCCATTCAGCGTCAGCTGTCTGTGTACAAGAGCCTGTAATCCGTGGCTGAAAGGCGGTTAGTCCGGTTGCCACGGGTACAACTTTACCTTTCTTAACTTTTCTTTTACGGCTTACGCAGCATAATCTCCATTATCGGCCAGACCGTATCCAGCAATACCGGCTGGGCGATGACGTTAGGATGTAAACCGTCGGACTGCATCATTTTCGGATCCAGCGCGACGTTCTCTAACAGGAAAGGCACCCGATACGTTTTGTATTCTACGGCGGCCTGCTCATACAGACTGAAAAAGTTTTCGGTATAACGTGGTCCATAGTTGGGCGGCAGACGAATACCCAGTAACAGAACCCGGGCACCGCTTTCGGTCGCAGTGGCCGTCAGTTTGCGGAGGTTTTTTTCGATGACTTTTACATTGCCACCCCGTAAACCGTCGTTGGCACCCAGCTCCAGCACGATGTAATCCGGCTGGTGCCTTTCAAGTAAGACCGGCAGACGGGTGAGTCCGCCGCTGAGTGTTTCTCCGCTGATGCTGGCATTGACCACGTCAACTTCGAAGAACTGCTCAGATAAACGTTCCTGCAGCAAGGCCACCCAGCCCTGTTGTTGCTGCATACCATAGGCAGCAGATAAGCTGTCGCCCAGTACCAGCATAGTTTTGGCACTGGCGCTGCTACTAAATATGACTAACAGAAACAGTAAACGGTAAAACTTCATGTCGATGCCATCCTCTTTTGCGATTGATGCCCGCCAGCTGGCAAAAACATTTACCAGCAGTGAAGGTGCGATAACCCTTTTTAACGCACTTGATTTACAAATTAAACAGGGAGAAAGGGTCGCAATTCTCGGCGCATCCGGCTCCGGTAAATCAACCCTTCTCAGCCTGCTAGCCTGTCTGGATACCCCCAGCGCCGGTACCATTTCCCTGGCGGGTACTGATTTAAACACGCTGGATAACGAAGCAAAAGCCCGCTGGCGTGCTGAACACATCAGTTTTGTCTTCCAGTCCTTTCACCTCCTCAACGAACTGACCGCCCTGGAAAATGTTCAGCTGCCTCTGGATATTCAGGGCGCCGGCGACAGCCAGCAACAGGCCGCTCACTGGCTGGAGCAGGTGGGTCTGGGTGCCCGTATGAACCACCTCCCTGCACAGTTATCCGGCGGGGAGCGTCAGCGGGTCGCCATCGCCCGGGCATTCGTCACCCGGCCAAATTTACTGTTTGCCGACGAACCTACCGGTAATCTGGACACCAAAACCGGCGAAAAAATCATTTCCCTGTTATTTGAGGTTAGCAAAGAAAGCGGCTCCACTCTGGTCCTGATTACCCATGACCCACAACTGGCAAACCGTTGCGACCGCCAGTTTCTCCTTGCCGATGGCCAGCTAACCGAGCAGAACCTATGAGCCCGGTCCGCACACTTGCCTGGCGTCAGTTCCGCAGCCAGTGGCGGCGCAGCGACTGGCTGACCTTATTGCTGGCGCTGTTTGTCATGACCTCACTGGTCACTCTGCTGACCACCACCAGTGACCGTATTTATTCCAGCCTCAGCCGCCAGGGGGCTGAACTGATGGGCGCAGACATGATCCTCAGCAGCAGCCGCCCCATCAAGCTGCAGCAACGTACAGACTCACTGAATCCGGCCCTGCGCACCACCACCCTGACCCAGTTCATCAGCATGGCCGAAACCGATGAACAAAACGTACTCAGTACCATCCGGGCGGTTGCAGCCCCTTATCCGCTGCGGGGTAAAATCAGCACCCTTCCGGCAAAACACCCGCCCACACCGGACACCGGTACCGTCTGGGCAGAGCAAGCCCTGCTGGACCGGCTGAACATTCAGCTGGGGGATAAAATTTATCTGGGATACAGTGAATTTACCGTCAGTCACATCATGACCGACAGCCCGGTCCAGGGAGGCGGATTCTCCCGCTTTAATCCACAGATTCTGATGCGCGCCGATCAGTTAGACGCAACCGGCATTATGGCCCCGGGAAGCCGGGCAGGATTCCGGCTGATGATTGCCGGCCCGCAACCTCTGATCAATGAGCTGGAAGCACAGTGGCAGGAAACGCTGCCGGCACATCAGCGAATTTTCAGTGCCAGCAAAGAACGGGAAATAGACGGCAACGCCATGGGCAATGCCAACCAGTACCTGAAGCTCAGTGCCCTGATGGCCATTCTGTTAGGAGCGGTCGCCATCCTGCTCAGCTTACAGCGCTATGCGGCAGATCAGCACAACCGTTGTGCCCTGCTGCTGAGCCTGGGCCTGTCACCCCGTCAGTTGGGCTGGCTGTACACCCTGCAATTGCACGCCGGCTGGCTGTTTGCCGCCGTACTCGGCGCCCTGACAGGTTACCTGATGCATGAACTGCTGATCAGCCAGCTGAGTGAATTTATCCGTAATCCGGCCCCACTGGCCATCAGCTCTGTAATTACCAGCCCTTTGCTGGCACTGGTGATTCTGTTTGCCTTAGGGCTGCCGACGCTACTGCCGCTGGGCAACGTTTCCATCATGCAAATGATACGGTCAGATGCAGGCCAGCGGAGCAATCGCTGGTTATATCTGCTCTGTACCGCCTTGCTGATTCTGGTTATCAGCCTGTATATCGGTTCACTTGTCCTGCCACTGATCGCGACTAGCGCTCTGCTGATTCTCGGCTGGCTGGCCGGCACGCTGGCACAAAAAGCCCTGCTGTTCAGTGCAGCAACGGCCAAACATAAGCTGCGACTGAGCGCCCTGCTCACCCTGCGGCTTCGCCAGCAACGCCACTGGCATAAACTGCAGGCGGGAGTCTTTTCTGTATTACTGGCAATCATGGCGGTGCTGTTACTCACCCGCAACGAACTGCTGAACCAGTGGCAGGCTCAGTTACCGACCGACGCACCCAACAATGTCGTACTGAATGTGCAGCCATGGGAAGGAGAACGGTTTACCGACTGGCTGACTGAGAACCGGATTAAAGCCAATGTTTATCCGATGGTACGGGGCCGCTTAACAGAAATCCGTCAGCAGCCCCTGACTGCAGTACTCAACGAAGAACAGCAAAAACACCACGCCTTGCAACGGGAACTGAACCTCACCTGGCGCTCAGAATTACCGGATCACAACACGATTCTCAGCGGTCAGTGGCACGGCGAAGACTCCGGCATATCGATGGAAGCAGAGCTGGCAGATGAGCTGGGCGTCGGCCTGGGGGATGAAGTAGGCTTCAGCATTGCCGGCCAGACGGTCAGTGGTAAAGTCACCAGTATCCGGGAAGTGAACTGGGACTCATATCAGCCCACCTTCTACCTGATCTTCGCACCGGGCATGCTGGATCAGTTACCGGCGACCCTGATCACCAGTTTTCAGCTGAAGCCAGAGCAAAAGCACCTGAGTAATGCGCTGATAAAAGCCTTCCCCACCATTACGCTGATCGACATTGACCGGCTGATCGTCAGGGCACAGGGAATTATCGATAAGCTCAGTGCGGCGGCCACGCTGATCATGCTCCTGACGTTACTCAGCGGCAGTATCATGCTGATCACAATTTTACAGCAGGAACTGGCACAACGGCGCTATGAAGGCGCTATGCTGCAAACACTGGGGGCATCCGCCAAACAAACCCTGCAACTGGACCGGCTGGAATTCACGTTACTGGGCCTGACCTGCGGCACCATTGCCGTTCTTATTGCTGAACTGCTATTGGGCCTGATCAATACTCTGGTATTTGAACTGGAGGTAGTATTGCATCCCTGGATGTGGCTCTGCCTGCCGCTGATCGCCACAGCCATCTTTGCCGGACTGGGCAGCCTGATCCGTGGCAACCTCAGCCTGACAGACAGTTACCGCTTGCTGAAATCAGGATAACCGTCCGCCAAAACCGCTGCAGTTATCCCGGAGAAACACCGGGATATCTGTCGTGGGTGGCTCAACCCCTAACTGATAGAACACCCCTTCGATATGCCCCCGGTGATAAGACGTATGGTTAACCACATGCTGAATCATCGCCGCCCGGGTCATATTGCCCTGTCCCCCACCGATAAATTCAAACCCGATGACTTCACAGGCCTTCGCCCGGCTAAGGTGCGTTACATATTCCACAAACCAGTCATCCAGCGCCGCCTGAAGCTGCCGTAACTCCCCGAAAGAGCAGGCCGGAGGATTACGCTGCTGATAGTCATGTGAGCCGACAATCATGTGCTGCTGCCAGACAACATCCATGGCGTAAACATGATGCAGCAGGTGAACAATGCTGCCAAACAGCATGGGGCGCTGCCGCTCTGCTTCCCCTTCAGGCAGCTCAGCAACCGCCTGATAAAACACCCGGTTAGACCAGGCCATGTAACGGCATAACCCGTGTAAATCTGTCAGCATAAAAAACCACCTGTACCTTCCTGTACTCCTTTGTTCAACTCGCACAACTCAATAGCAGCACGTCGAATATGGACAATTAAAGCAAACATCCCATAATACAATTCAGAAAACTCAGGCAACCGACCCTAAAAATAACCAGCGGCACCGTGACAAGCCACTGCATGACCCAACTGAAGAGGACCCTGTCCTACCCGGACAGGCATAAAAATAAAAGGAATTTTCTATGCAACTGCCAAATATAAATATAGCTGCCCTCCTGAGATGCAAAAGAGTCTGGCTATTTATAGCGCTAATCAGCAGTGTTCTGCTAACCATTAATAATGACCGCTTTAAAGCCTTTATCGATGTTCTGACCCCTCCTGAACTCAGCCCGGTTGATTACGACAATCAACAGGTCCATCTGAAGCAAAACTGGAGTAAATCAGACATAAACCGATTTTCACATATAAGCCAGGGAACCAGCACCTTACCTATACCACTGGAATGGTTTATGGCTTTAGAAGCGCCGAATAACAGCCCTTTAGGATCTGTATTTTTTGAAAACCCGTTATTTACAGCTGATGACTATCTGCTGCGACACGGCTTCATTAAAGCCAGCCAGTCACCGGCTAACCCATATGGTTTACCTGTCGGACTTGCCATCACTGAATACCAGCACCTGCAGGGCTTAGAACACAGCGTAACCAGTGTTGGCTTCACCTGTGCAGGCTGCCATACCGCCCGGATTACCCATAACGATACCGATTACATTATTGAAGGTGGGCCGGCCTCATTTGATTTACCCCTGCTAACCAAAACCCTCGGATCGGCACTCGCGCAAACAGTGTTTTCCTCAAAACTGCCTGTATTTGATGGCCGTTTCGACCGGTTTGCCAAACGCGTTTTGAAGCATAACTATTCACCCGCCACCAAAATCGAGCTGGCCACTCAACTCGAAAATGTTGCTAAAGCACAAGCAGCACAACCTGGCGACATAGCTGTACAGGAAGGCTTTGCCCGTCTGGACGCACTGAACCGCATTGGCAACCAGGTATTTGCCTTTGGCCCTAAGCGCTATGAAAATTACGTCGCCATTAACGCGCCTGTGGCCTACCCCCATTTATGGACCGTCTCCTGGTTTGACTGGGTTCAGTATGACGGCTCAATCATGCAACCACTGATCCGTAACTCAGGAGAAGCACTGGGTGTGCAGGCAGCGGTTAACTACGACGCACCGGCCGGCCAGCAACGTTACTCATCCAGCGTGCCGGTTAACAACCTGAATTGGATAGAAACTGCATTAGGGGGTGAAAAGAACCCTTTAACGGCTAAAAAATTTGGCGGGTTACAGGCACCGGCATGGCCGTTCGGCTTATCTTCAGCAGAAGATCAGTTACAGCATGAAGGCAAAAAACTGTATGCCGCGCACTGTCAGAAATGCCATTTACCGCCTTTAGATTCCGAACAGATCTGGAACAACTTTAAACCTATCGAATACTACACAGCGGACGGTACCCGACAATTCACTGCTGAGAGCTATCTTAAGTTAAACATTATTCCGCTGGACGAGATTGGGACTGACCCGGCACAGGCCAGAGTGCTGGCAGAACGCACCGTGAGCACCAGTGGTCGCGTCAACAACCAAACCAGTCAAACTGTAAGTGAGAAACAAGCCTTAGGCCTGGATACAGAGGTTTGCCTGGCGGTTGAGGTTCCTGATCCGAATTATCCTGAAAGCGGCGAATATAAATATAAAAATAAAGATACATTGATGCCTGTCCGGGTAACCGATGGCCCGCAACTGAATTTTGCACTGGCGTTAGGTGCCACAGTACAGCAGGTGAATGACCAGTGGTTTGCTGCCAACGCTGTCACCGATAAAGAACAACAGGAAAAACTCGAAGGCAACAGACCAAACTGTCTGCAAGCCGGGGCAGGTTACAAAGCACGGCCACTAAACGGTATCTGGGCTACCGCCCCTTATTTACACAACGGTTCCGTCGCCAGCATTGAAGATTTACTGATGCCGGCAGAGCAGCGACCACGGTTTGTTCAGCTGGGCAGTACCGAAATAGACATTGAAAGTATCGGCATTAAACAGGATCCAGCACTCAATGACGCGTTAGAAAAAAACGGGCCTGAGCACAGCTTCTACCGTCAGGGAAGATTCATCGTCGATACCCGGCTACCGGGAAACAGCAACCGTGGCCATGAATTTTCAGCTGATTATCAGTCAGAAGGAAAAAGCCAGACCGGTATTATTGGTCCGGCACTGAATAAACAGCAACGCACAGCATTACTCGCTTATATTAAGACGCTGTAATACACGCCATCCGGCCGGGATAAACCATCCCGGCTGGTTATTTATCCCAGCCTGAAGAATTTTCACAGAGTTTGCTTTATTACCTACCCAGATCAATGTTTTCTCAGACCAGCCAGGGCAATATAAATAAAAATCAATCGTGTTAGCGTTTTTTGACGTTTTATTCATGTAAACCCTGAGAGACTGATTTAAAACATTTTACCCGGCCGCTTTATGATCAGGATCAATTGTCATTTAAAAATCCTATTGCGAATCATTCTTGTTTCAATTAATCTTCCGCCTACTATTACGCATACCAATGCTACTCACAGGAAGATAGAACAATGAAAAAGCTTTTCGCACCGGCCGCTCTGACGGTTGCAATGCTGGCTGCTGGTGGCCAGGCATTCGCTAAAGACGTATCTGCTCAGGCAGTTCTGGACAACTATGCCAACATCGCACAGGCAAAGTATGAAGACTCTCTGAACACTGCAATGGATCTGCAGAGCAGCCTGGAAAAGCTGTTAGCTAACCCGTCTGATGCCACGCTGAAAGCTGCCCGTGAAGCCTGGATCGCTGCCCGTGTACCTTACCAGCAGTCCGAAGTGTACCGTTTCGGTAACGCCATCGTTGATGACTGGGAAGGTAAAGTAAACGCATGGCCGCTGGATGAAGGCCTGATCGACTACGTTGACGCTTCCAGCTACGGCGAAGAGTCTGACGAAAACCCGGCTTACGCGGCGAACGTTATCGCCAACGCTAAGCTGAATGTTGGTGGCGTAGAAATCGACGCAACCACTATTACACCGGCTCTGATTGCAGAACAGCTGCAAGAAGTTGACGGCGTAGAAGCGAACGTTGCCAGCGGTTACCACGCAATCGAATTCCTGCTGTGGGGCCAGGACCTGAACGGTAACGAGAAAGGTGCCGGTAACCGTCCTGCAACTGACTTTGATGTAGACAACTGCACCGGTGGTAACTGCGACCGTCGCCGTGACTACCTGCAGGCTGCAACCACTCTGATGATCTCTGATCTGAAAGAAATGGTTGCGAACTGGGAAGCCGATGGTGCTGCCCGTAAGGATCTGATGGCTAAGGGTGAAAAAGGCGGTCTGTCTACCATGCTGACCGGCATGGGTTCCCTGGCATACGGCGAACTGGCGGGTGAGCGCACCAAGCTGGGTCTGATGCTGCACGATCCGGAAGAAGAGCATGATTGCTTCTCTGATAACACTCACTGGTCTCACTTCTATGACGCGAAAGGCATCATGAACGTATACGAAGGGTCTTACACCCGCGTAAACGGTCAGGTGGTTTCCGGTCCTAGCCTGTCTGATCTGGTCGCTGCTAAAGCACCTGAGCTGGACAAAGAGATGCAGATGAAACTGAAGAAAACTCAGGATGCGATGCAGGTCATGGCTGACCGTGGTGAAGCTGGTGAAACCTTCGACGTACTGATCGGCGCAGGCAACACAGCTGGTAACCAGGTTGTACAGGACGCTGTTGATGGCCTGGTTGATGAAACCAAGACCATTGAAAAGATCATCGGCGCACTGGATCTGGACGGTATCGAACTGGAAGGTTCCGACAGCCTGGACAATCCGTCTGTCGTATCAAACTAAACCCGAAAGGCCTGCACTGTCAGGAAGACAGTGCAGCACCTGTATAAGAGTGTGAATCGTTAAACGATGTTTGATTCTCAATCCTTTGCAGGCTATCGCGGAATAAAACCGGTCAATGTTATGTTGGCCGGTTTTTCTGTTTTATTAGCCTCTGCATTTACAGTCTCAGCGGCCGCCTCTGCACCCGTTAAAAGCGTTCAGATGCCACCTGACTTCAGCCAGCCACAGGCCGGTGAGCACTTGCCCGGCGGCAGTGCATCCACCCGCAAAAAAGCCAGCCGTGATCTTTTTATGCAGCCTTCAGGCAATATGGCTTTCGATAAAAAACTCGACTTTAAACTGGGTAACGGCATTTTTCGTAAGCTGTGGGTATCTTCACCTTCATCCACCACCGCCAGCGACGGCCTTGGCCCACTGTATAACGCCCGCTCCTGTATGGGCTGTCACGTCCGTGACGGCCGGGGGCACACCCCCACAGGCAACTGGCCCGACGATAACGCTATTTCCATGCTGATGCGCCTGAGCATTCCGCCACAGACTGACGAACAGCAGGCTCAGCTCAGCAGCGGCTATATGGGGGTTATTCCTGAACCGACTTACGGCGGCCAGCTTCAGGATTTCGCCGTCACCGGCATTGATGCCGAAGGCCGTATCCACACCACTTATACCCCGGTAACCGTCACCCTTAACGGTGGCGAACAGGTTGAATTGCGCAAGCCTGAATATCAGGTCACTGACCTCAGCGCCGGCCCCCTGCACCCGGACACCATGCTCTCTGTCCGTATCGCTCCGCCAATGATCGGCCTGGGACTGCTGGAAGCCATCAGTGAAGACGAAATTCTCAGCTGGGCAGATCCGGAAGACGCCGATAACAACGGCATTTCCGGACGGCCAAACAAGGTCTGGAATGTGGTCGAAAACAAAACCACACTGGGCCGCTATGGCTGGAAAGCCGGCAACCCGACGCTGGACCAGCAAAACAACGGCGCCTTCAATAACGATATTGGCATCTCTACCCCGATGATGCCCGCGGCCTATGGCGACTGCACTGAAGCCCAGAAGGTATGCCGTCAGTTACCCGACGGCAACACCCCGGCGCAGGATAACGCCGAAGCGTCACAGCAAATGATCGACTGGCTGCTGTTCTATACCAGCAACCTGGCGGTACCGGTGCGCCCGGATGCCGCCAGACCTGAAGTACTTAAAGGCAAGCAGGCCTTTTACGAAAGTGGCTGCGCCGGCTGTCACCGGCCAAGCTTTCAGACCGCGACCCGGGCTGATATGCCGGAACAGTCTGATCAGCTAATCTGGCCTTACAGTGATCTGTTACTGCATGACATGGGTGACGCTTTAGCCGATAATCGCCCGGAATTCGCAGCCAGCGGCCGCGAATGGCGTACCCCGCCGCTATGGGGTATAGGCCGCACAAAAACCGTCAGCGATGAAGCCCACTTCCTGCACGACGGGCGGGCCCGCACATTGCTCGAAGCAGTACTCTGGCATGGCGGTGAAGCGGAAGCGGCCAAACAGAAGGTAATCGCGATGGCGAAACCGCAAAGGGACAATCTGATCACATTTCTGGAGTCACTATGATCAAACGCGCAATTTCACTTTCACTGTTATGCAGTGCACTGCTGAGCCCGGCCCAGGCCGCAACAGCACCGGACAGCACTCAGTGGCGCAACCTGAACAAAACCCTTGTGGCTCAGCACGTTCTGCCCCGGTATCAGAATTTTGCTGATGCCACGGCTCAGATGGCCGCTGACAGCGCTGCACTCTGCCAGAATGCAAGCAGCGCTAACCTGACGGTCGCTCAGGAAAGTTACCACCGGGCGATGGACGCCTGGCAGAGCATCCAGCACATACGTTTCGGCCCTATTGAAAACCTTATGCGCAGCTTCAGTGTGCAATACTGGCCCGACAAAAAGAACCTGACCGGTAAGCACATCAACGGTCTGCTGGCAAAGCAGGATGACGCAAACCTGACACAGGAATTCTTCCGCAACGCCAGCATTGCAGTAAAAGGCCTGCCCGCAGTGGAACGTCTGTTGTTTGATAAAGCCGGCCTGCCTGCGTTTGCCGACAACAGCTACCAGTGCCGCCTGAATGCATCCATCAGCCAGTATCTGGCCAGCCTTGGCAAACACACCGCTATGGAGTGGCAGGACTATGCCACCAGCTTCAGTACCCCGGGTGATGGCAACAGCTATTACGAAACCGATATAGAGGCGAGCACCGATCTGCTCAAAGCACTGGTGGAACCGGTAGAAGTTATCCGTGACCTGAAGCTTTTGCGCCCGCTGGGCACCGCGGCTAAAAACGTCAACGGTAAAGTAAAACCCCGCCGCAGCGAATCCTGGCGCAGCAGCCGCTCCCTGCGCAACATCGATATGAACGTCGCCACCCTGCATGACCTGTATTCCGGTCAGGGCGATGCCAGCTTTAAAGCATTGCTCAGCAACGCAGGCCACCAGGCACTGGCTGACAGTATCGAAGCGAACTTTGTATCCGTTGAAAAAGACCTGAAAGCAATCCCGCGACCGATGTTCACCACCCTTGAACAACCGGCGACCCGGCAACAGCTGCGGGACCTTTCCGCCAAAATGAAAACCCTCCAGTATGCCCTCAGCGATGCGGTGCAGTTACTGGACCTGCAATTAGGATTTAACAGCCGTGACGGCGATTAACCGCAGACAGTTTTGTCAGCTGCTGGCGGCAGGTACGCTTCTGCCGTCGCTGGGCATATCACCCGTTCTGGCAGCGAACGGCCAGACGCCTTTATTTGCCTCAGCAGCTAAAGCCGGTGATAACGATTACCGGTTATACGTGGCGGCCGCCGACGGCAGCCTGCTGCTGGATCATAAATTGCCGACCCGGGCTCACCATGTTGAAGCCCATCCACACCGGCCGGTACTGGCCTGTACCGCGCGCCGGCCGGATACCTTTATCGATATTGTTGATTATCAGCAGGGGAAACTGATCCACCGGATTGCGTCCGGTGAAGGCCGTCATTTCTTCGGCCATTCTGTGTTTACACCAGACGGTGAATTCCTGATCAGCAGTGAAAATAATATTAAAGATGGCCAGGGGCGCATCGTTATCCGCCGGGCATCCGGCCTCTTCACCAAGGTGGCAGACATGCCTTCAGGTGGCATCGGCCCCCATGAGATCAAGCTGCTCCCGGCCAACAGCCAGACACTGATGGTAGCCAACGGGGGGATTCTTACCCACCCGGATAAGGGCAGGAAAAAGCTCAATCTGGATACCATGCAACCGTCACTTACCGCCCTGAATCTGCGCAGCGGACAAATCGGCGAACAGCAGATGCTGCCTGCAGAGCACCACCAGCTGAGTATCCGTCATATCGATACAAACTTACGTAACGAAACCCTGATCGCGCTGCAGTATCAGGGCAAAGAAGACAATCCGCCTCTGGTGGCGGTTCACCGTCCCGGTCAGCCACTGAAACTGCTCACAGCCCCTGAACCGGTAGACATCGCCATGAAGCGCTACTGTGGCAGTGCCCGGTTCGACAGCAGCGGACAATACGCGGCTGTATCCTCACCCCGTGGCAACCTGATTACCTTCTGGGATCTGCAAAACGACCGCTATCATTCTATGATTAACAGCCCGGACGGCTGCGGCCTTGCTGCGACCGGCGCCGCCGGAGAATTTATCATTACCACCGGACGGGGCATCTGCCAGCAGCACAACCTGATCAGCGGCAACACTGAACGGATCTCGCTGGCGCAGCGACTGGCCTGGGATAATCACATGGTCACCCTGTGACGTCAGGAACTTTTCCGGTGTAAATCAGCTCCATAGGCTAACGAAACCTGTACGCTAACGACTGTCGGACTGACTGAACAGGAAACACACATGCGGTATCTGAAGCTCATCACACTGAGCACGCTGGCGCTGATGCTCAGCGGCTGTGACAACGAAGGCGAGTTTAATCTGGCCAGCGCAATTGCCAGCGGCGTCACCGTCTATCAGGCAGCCACGCTGGAAGAGCAAGATGTCATTCAGGCGGCACAACTCAGTGCCGCTGAGCTGGACAAAAAGAACCGTGTCGCCCCGGCCAACAGCCCCTATAGCAAACGTTTACAGCGCATTATAAAAGGGCTGGAAGTTATTGATGGCCAGCGAATGAATTACCGGGTGTATCTCAGCCCGGCAGTTAACGCCTTTGCCATGGCCGATGGCACGATCCGGGTGCATTCCGGTCTGCTGGATGCCATGCCGGACGATCAGGTGCTGGCCGTCATCGGTCATGAAATCGGCCATGTCCGGCTACAACACAGTTACGAACGAATGCGCAAACAGCTGCTCACCCATGCAATATTCCAGGCGGCGGATTCCGCCGGGGGTGATATCGCGTCACTGAGTAATTCACAGATTGGTGAACTGGCCTATCAGGCCATTACTGCACAGTTCTCTCAGGCCGATGAACTGGCCGCCGACAGTTATGCCCAGCAGATACTGAAAAAACTGAACCGGGACCCGCAGGCAATGGCCCGTTCCATCGCCACCTTACATCAGAAATATGGCCGTGGGGGTGGCTTTCTCAGCAGTCATCCATCGAACCCTAAACGCTTAGAAAACCTACAGAAAATCATTCATTAAACACGGTTAAAACAGCTTCATCAAAGCTAAAGCCCAATTTGGGTAATTGCTACTTTCCTTCCTGCGATAATTGCCCAACAATGGCTGCCTCTGACAAAAAAATAATCGATCCAGCTCAGTATTTTTAGCCGTATACGGGGCAGTTTTACGCCATATCTGGAAGACACTGATGACCCTTACCTTTTCCCGGACCATCCCCCTGCTCCGCAATACTTTCATGATATTACTGACCCTGTTTCTGGTCAGTGCCTGTAAACAGGAAACACCGGAAGAAAAAGCCATGCGAATGGCACCGACCCTGACGGAGCAGAACGTCCGCAAGTTCGTTTCTATTGCAGGCAAAGACTACGACAATATTCTCGGTCAGCTGGAAACGGCCTATGATAAGTTTAAAGCTGAAGACGATTCTCTCGGTTTCATCGGCTACCGTAATACCCAGTGGACCTGGGAATACATCGAACTGAAACGTCACTATGCCGCCGTACTGGAAAAGAACCGTAAATTTGTTGCCAGCCATTCACTGCAGCCGGTATTTGATGAATACGAAGGCATCCTGAACATCGGACTGGATCTGAAGCATGCCCTGTCTGAAGGCAATAAGCGCCGGGAACGCCGGGCATTCGAAAGCATCAGGCGGGGGAAAATAGTCATGGCCAAAACCCTTCTGAAAGTCAGCCAGGCGAAAACCGGCTAGCACGCCCCCTGAACAGAAAAACGGTGCCTTATGCACCGTTTTTCAGGGTTCAGACCGATAAATCTCAGACAACGTCTCCGGTATTATCCGGCGCTTTGGTATCCGACACTTTTGTATCCGAGACTTTGGTATCCGACACTTTTGTATCCGAGAGTGTTGCACCCGGCGCGGTTTTATCTACAACAGCAGTATCCGTTACCGCCTTCTCTTCACGTGCCCCTACCTGGTACCAATCCACCTTACGGGTCATCACCATACTGATTGCCAGAATTGCAAAGATCAGTACAGAGCCCATCAGTAGGGCATAATCCTCCGATGAGATAATGACAAACAACAGCCCGTATAACGCTGACAGACCGGCAGCAAAACTGACACCCCGTTGCAAACTCTTCAGCACCGCACTCAGATAGACACCCAACAAACCGGTACAGGTCAGCGTGGCCACCAGGTATGCCACACCAAAGCTGATGTGTTCACTCAGAGAAATCAGCAGCATGTAAAACAGCGCCAGCGCCATGCCCACCATGCCGTATTGCACCGGGTGAATCTTCAGCTGTTTCAGCACCTCAAACAGGAAGAAAACAATAAAGGTTACACCGATAAACAACAGCCCGTATTTCACTGAACGTTCAGCCTGTACATACATATCCACCGGCTGAATAAAGTCCGCCCCCACGGCATAGTTGGCAAACTGGCAGTAACTGCCGGTCAGACATTCCTTTGCCACCGACTGTAAGTCTGCTGAAAAAGGCGAAGTGCTCCAGTCCGCGGCAAAGCCCTCGTCCGTCAGGGTGTAATTTTCCGGCAGGTAACGGCCGGTAAAGCTCGGGTGCTGCCAGTCAGATTGCATACTGATACGGTTGTAATCCCCAACCGGGGTCAGCAGCAACCGCTCCATTCCGCGGATCTGCATCTCAATATTAAATGCTACCGTTTGCGTCAGGCTGGCGGAAAACGACGGAATCAAACCGTGTACACCCTGACTGTGCGACGACAACTGGCTGCCTGGCTGAATATTCAGACGCTGTTGCTGCCACTGCACCGACGGTTCATCCACAATGCCCCGCATATCCGATACCATCAGAGATAATGTCGCGCTGCCCCAACTCAGCGTGCCCTGAAACTCTTCTTCCAACTGTTTTTTATGGTTTAGCAAACCGGCGTTACTGAAACGCCCCTGCATTTCCAGGCGGGTTTTATACACCGGCACCTCATAAATGCCCCGCTGACGGGTACTGGTTCCCACCACTGCATCACTGTTCAGCTGCTCCGGCAACAAAAGATAACGCCCGCTGCGTTTCTTATCCTGCAGCTGATAACTTTTGGTTTTATCGTCCCAGACCTTCGCCTGATAGCTCAGCGACCAGGGAATAATCACCACCGGCCCGGTCACCACCTGCTCACCGGTAAAGGTGGTCGCGATATCCCGGATAACCTGATCCCGGTAGCCAATACGCTCATAAATCACATCCTGCTCAAGCAGTAACGGAATCCATAACAGAATGCCCAGCAATGCCAGGGCAAGAATTTTTTGCGCCAAACGTTTTGTCATGACTGATCTCCTTATAAATATGGAGCCAGTATGGGTAAGCAATATGGGAATTCTGTGTGCTGAATATGTGCTTTATGTGTGGAATCAGCTGGCCGGCAGTCTGAGCCGGGCCAGCACGCCGCCTTCAGGCCGGTTAGCAAGGCTCAGATCAGCGCAATGAAGCTTGGCAATTTGCTGCACAAAACTCAGTCCGAGGCCGGTACTGCGCTGCCCGGTCGCCGGCCGTGGCAGGGAGTAAAAGCGCTGCCAGATTTTATCCAGCGCATAATCCGGAATACCGCTGCCCTGATCAGCGACTTCAATGGTTACACCGTCTTCAGGCGCCGCCTTAAGCTGCACCGTAATCAGGCTATCCGCCGGGCTGAAATCAAGGGCGTTTTCCAGCAGATTCCGCACCGCCTGTGCCAGTAACAGACCGTCACCGGACACACGGAACACGCTATCCTGTGGGTGACAGATAAGCTGCAGCCGGACCTGTCGCTGCTCAGCCAGCCATTGCAGCTGATCCAGCTCCTGTTGCAGGAGTGTATTCAGGTTAAGCTGCGCCGGTTGCTCCAGTTGCTGGCGATTCTCCAGCCTGGCCAATGATAAAACCTGATCGACCAGCGCACGTAAGCGCTTACTTTCAAGCTCGACATTGGCCGCCAGTTTCTGCTGCATCTGCGGATCATCAACCTGCGGCAACAGTTCAGCCGCCCCCTGCAGAGCCGTCAGCGGGCTTTTCATCTCATGGGTCAGGCTCAGGGTATAACTTTCAATATATTGCTTACCGTCCAGCGCGGTGCGCATCCCGTCCATCGCATCCGCCAGTGCCGCAAGATCAGGATCATTCAGCCGCGGTGGCTGCACCGTTTCTCCGGCGCTGATCCGGCGGGCATAATTCACTAATTTTCCGATACTCAGGCTTAACCAGGTGGATAACAGTGCCCCCAGCAATGCCGCCAGCACCAACAGCCAGACCCCCATTGAGCGGATGTTATCCCGGGCCAGCTGCCAGAAAGGCTCAACACTGATATTCGACTTACCCACCGACAGCACGCCCAGAATCTGCCGGGGTTCGATACCGTCCTGTCGGGCAAATACCGGCGCGCTGATATACATCACCGAACTGAACTCATCACCGGGATTTTCCTGTGTACTGCGGGCACCGTACTGCCCTCTGAGCGTCAGATAGACATCGTTCCAGCGGCTGTAATCTGCGCCAAGATCCCGTCCGGCGGAATCAAATACGACCTTGCCGGTAATATCGGTCACATACACCCTCAGCACCGTCGCGGTTTTCTTGTGGGACCAGATTGTGGCATTGATGGGGCGGCGCAAGGTGTTGTCCAACACCTGCTCCAGTTGCTCCAGCCTGAAAGGCGACTGTGGTGTGTCCGGTGCCACGTACTCCGCCAGAATATTCGAGGTATCCACCAGCGCGGTTTCCATTGCCTGACGCAAGCCCGGCTTAATTTCTCCCAACAGGGTATTCAGCAACAGGTAAATACCCAGCCCCAGAATCGCGAAATACGCCAGAAACAGCTTTACGCCGAAACGGTTCAGCCCCAGACGGGCAATCAGCTTAAGCATCAGCCAGCCACCGTCAGGCTGTATCCCAGGCCGCGGTGGGTCTGGATAGAATCATCCTCAGAATCAACCTGTTTTAACTTGGCCCGTAAGCT
The DNA here is from genome assembly GCA_937138495.1 of uncultured Oceanospirillaceae bacterium. Taxonomy (GTDB): domain Bacteria; phylum Pseudomonadota; class Gammaproteobacteria; order Pseudomonadales; family Balneatricaceae; genus Amphritea. The sequence continues at coordinate 62,095 of CAKZPE010000006.1, read as the reverse complement.
TTTGATATGAGTATCAACCGACCGTTCAAGACTCACCTGCGGGTGCTCCCAGGCGGCATGCATTAACTGCCCGCGGCTGAACACCTGTCCCGGATGGGCCACCAGCGTCTGTAACATCAGAAACTCAATGCGGGTCAGGTTAAGCACCTGTCCCCTGAACTGAATCGTTGCCTGGCGGGTATCCACCACAAACGGGATCTCCGGATCAACAGGCTTTGCGGTATCAGGGCGTGCCCGGCGCAAAATCGCCTTCACCCGGGTCGTCAGTTCCCGGGGGCTGAAAGGCTTGGTGACATAATCATCGGCCCCCAGTTCAAGTCCGAGAATACGGTCAATTTCATCGGCCCGGGCGGTGAGGAAAATCAGCGGAATGTCCGACTCACGGCGAATGGCCTTGCAGAGCTCAAACCCGTTCATATCCGGCAACCCCACATCCACAATTGCCAGCTCAAAGGCTTCCGTCTGTAAACGCGCCAGCGCGTCTCCTGCCAGCATACAGTGAACACTGCCAAAGCCTTCCAGCTGTAATGCAACACTGATGTTATCGGCGATCGATGTTTCGTCTTCGACAATCAGAATCCGCTTCGCTTCAGCCATCCTGCTTTCCCTGCCATTCACGGCGCAGCTGTGAGTAAATACACATATCGTGCAGGCGCCCCCTGGAATACGCCGCTTCCCGGCAAACACCTTCACGGGTAAAGCCCAGTTTTTCTGCCACTTTCAGTGAACCGGTGTTATCCACAGCAATGCGCAACTCCAGCCGGTTCACCTGACTGGATTCAAACAGATAATCCCGCAACAGCCGCAGGGCTTCACTGGCATAGCCTTTGCCCCGGTGCACAGCGCTGAAAATCTGATAGCCAATTTCAGTGGCGTCAAAATACGGCACTGACTTAAACGCCCAGATATACCCCAGCATTTCTCCGTCCGGCGCCACAATCAGATAGCGCTGATAGTCCGCACTGATCAGGCCATCTTTGGCGAAATCCTGCCGTAGCTGAGTTTCAGACGGCATGATCACCGGCAGAAATTCCCCCAGGCTTTGCATATCGCTGAGGTGTTCAAAAAAGACCGCCAGATCGGCTTCCCGAACGGCACGGACAGTTAACAGATCGGACGAAATCATGATACGGGCATCCCTGTTGTTCGGCAGTTTATCCGCCGTATGCTTCTTCACGGTGCTGATCTTTAAGCTTCACATAATTTCCGGCGGTATAGGTAAAAAAGCTGATTTCTTTTTCGGTCAGCGCCCGTACCTGCTTCACCGGCCGGCCCACATACAGGTAGCCGCTTTCCAGTGTTTTACCCGGCGGCACCAGACTGCCCGCACCGATGATTACTTCATCTTCAACCACCGCGCCGTCCATGACCATCGCCCCCATGCCGATCAGAACACGGTCACCGATGGTGCAGCCATGCAGCATCGCCTGATGACCAATAGTGACATCCGAACCGATCAGCAGCGGATAGCCACCGGGGTTATAATCACTGGCATGGGTAATATGCAGCACAGAACCGTCCTGCACACTGGTCCGTGCGCCCACCCTGATCCGGTGCATATCGCCGCGGATGACTGTCAGCGGCCAGACCGAAACATCATCACCCAGTTCAACATCCCCCAGTACAACGGCACTGGGGTCAACAAATACCCGTTCCCCTAATTTTGGCGTCATACCTTGGAAAGTGCGTACATTCATGCTGTTATACCCTTGTCTGCTGTATCAGGGTTTTCGCTTGCCGGTCATAACAAAATCACGGCGCGGCGGAACCCAGGTTATTTGTCATAATCATAAGACCAAGTCCCTGATTGAAAAAAGTCTTTTTGCCCTTACATAAAAGAGAACAGGCCTGCCACCAGATACAGCCGGAAACCCCGGCCACTATAAAGCAAGGCGTTACCTTATTTACCGGAGCTAGTGTGTATGTCGAATCCTCTGCTGCAAAACAATCTGTTACCCCCTTTCAGCACCCTGCAACCGGACCAGATCGAACCGGCCATTGATCAGTTACTGGCGGACAATCGTCAGCAGCTGGAAACCATTCTGAATAACCTGACAGCCCCCAGCTGGGAAAACCTGGTGGCCCCGCTGGAAGCCCTCAATGACCGCCTTTCTCAGGCATGGTCACCGGTGTCACATATGAACGCGGTGGTTAACAGCGATGCCCTGCGGGATGCCTATAACGCCTGCCTGCCCAAGCTGTCGCAGTACTGGACCGAAATGGGCCAGCACCAGCCGTTGTATGAAGCTTTCAAAGCCCTGCGTGAATCCGACGTTTACCCGGTACTCAGCGAAGCACAGCAAAAGGTGATTAACAACGCCCTGCGTGACTTCACCCTCAGCGGCATTGCGCTGGAAGATAAGGATAAGCAACGTTACGCCGAATTGCAGCAACGTCTGTCAGAACTGACCACCAGGTTTTCTGAGAACCTGATGGATGCCACCGACGGCTGGAGCAAACTGCTGACCGACGAAGCAGAGCTTGCCGGCCTGCCGGAAATGGCCATTGCTGCGGCCAAACAGCAGGCCGAAGCCAAAGACCAGCAGGGTTTCCTGATCACCCTTGATTTCCCATCTTACTTCCCGGTCATTACCTACGCGGATAACCGCGAACTGCGCCGCGAAGTATATGAAGCCTTTGCTACCCGGGCATCCGACCAGGGCCCTCATGCGGGTAAGTGGGATAATTCCCCGCTGATGACTGAGATTCTGGAGTTGCGCAGCGAACTGGCGCAACTGCTGGGCTTTGGCAATTATGCCGAATACTCGCTGGCCACCAAGATGGCAGAGAACACCTCTCAGGTTATCCACTTCCTGGAAGATATGGCGGCGAAAAGCCTGCCGGTTGCCCGCCAGGAACTGGCTGAACTGACTGAATTTGCCCGGGAACAGCAGGGCCTGGACACACTGGAAGCCTGGGATGTCAGCTACTACGGCGAAAAGCTTAAGCAAGACCGCTATGCGATTTCTCAGGAAGAATTACGCCCTTACTTTCCCATGTCAAAAGTACTCAGCGGCCTGTTTCAGGTCACCGGGAAACTGTTTGATATTGAAATTGAAGAAGTCACTGAATTTGAAAGCTGGCACAAAGATGCCCGCCTGTTCAATGTTATCCGTGGCAGCGAAACCATCGCCCGCTTCTATCTGGACCCGTTCGCCCGGGAGAAAAAACGCGGTGGCGCCTGGATGGATGAATGCCGGGTACGCCGTCGTCTGAACGACGGTGCTATTCAGTTACCGGTGGCTTATCTGGTGTGCAACTTCAATTCCCCGGTGGGCGATAAACCGGCACTTCTGACCCACAACGAAGTAACGACGCTATTCCACGAGTTTGGCCACGGCCTGCATCACATGCTGACTAAGATCGAATCCGCCGATGTCAGTGGCATCAACGGCGTTGCCTGGGATGCGGTGGAACTGCCAAGCCAGTTTCTGGAAAACTGGTGCTACGAACCTGAAGCACTGGCATTGATTTCCGGTCACTATGAAAGCGGCGAAACCCTGCCACAGAATATGCTCGATAAAATGCTGGCAGCGAAGAACTTCCAGTCAGGCATGATGATGGTTCGTCAGCTGGAATTCTCACTGTTCGACTTCCGCCTGCATGCTGAATATCAGCCGAGTGAAACCGTTGTTCAGGCGCTCCTGAATGATGTCCGCAGTAAGGTAGCCGTTATACAGGCTCCGGCATTTAATCGCTTCCAGCACAGTTTCTCGCACATTTTTGCCGGCGGATACGCAGCGGGCTACTATAGCTATAAATGGGCAGAAGTACTGTCGGCAGATGCGTTCTCCCGCTTTGAGGAAGAAGGGATCTTTGATCCGCAGGCGGGCCGGGACTTCCTCAGCAACATTCTGGAAATGGGCGGTTCCCGTGAACCGATGGAACTGTTCACTGCCTTCCGTGGCCGGCCACCGGAAGTGGATGCATTACTGCGTCACTCCGGCATTGTCAGCCAGCAAAACTGAGAAGACTATGACAATTGTAAAACGCTTTATCGCCGGGGCAGTTTGTCCCCGGTGCGCTGAAATGGACACCCTGAAAATGTACCGGGCAGACGGCCGCGAATACCGCGAATGTGTGCGCTGCGACTTTGAAGACTCCATGGCAATGGACGGTTCAGACCAGCCTTCTGAAGAAATGGAAACCCGGGTTAACCGGGGGGGTAAGGTCGAACTGGAGCCTGCGCAGCCACTGATGTTTCATCCCAACCCGGGAACCAAACACTGACACCGGAAAATCAGCCACTGATCTTATTTCAGAGAAGGATATAAACATGTGCCAGCGCTGTGCATGGTCCACTGCGACCGAACTGGAAACCCGGTACCACGATGAAGTATGGGGCGTACCGCAAACCGACGATCAGACACTGTTTGAATACCTGATTCTGGAAAGCGCCCAGGCAGGCCTGAGCTGGCGAACCATTCTGGAAAAACGGGAAGGTTACCGCCGCCAGTACGAAGGGTTTGACCCACAGAAAGTCGCCGCCTTTGATGCCGCCAAAATCGAATCCATGCTGGAAGATGCCGGCATTGTCCGGCACAGAGGTAAGTTGGAAGCGTCGGTAAAGAACGCTAAAGTTTTTCTGCAGTTACAGAAAGAGCACGGCAGCTTTGCCAGATATATCTGGCAGTTTGTCGACAACACACCGGTACAGAACAGCTGGAAAGATATGAGTGAAGTACCCGGCTCAACCCCACAGTCCATTGCCATGAGCAAAGCGCTGAAAAAGCTGGGGATGAACTTTGTCGGCCCGACCATCTGCTATGCCTTTATGCAGGCAACCGGCATGGTCAACGATCACGAAGTCAGCTGCATCCGTTATCAGCCCTGTCAGCAACTGGCAGAGAGCTTCTCTCTCTGACGCATACCGTCATCAGGCCGGGTTACTGTCCGGCCTGTTCATTAACCTGATATCGCCAATACCGCCTTAACCTGAATAACCCCGGGCCTGATCAGCCTTGCATTCACCTCCCCCTGATGCCGGGTGATGATCTGCGTCACCAGTGTAAGGCCAATGCCAAGCCCACCGGAACGGCGGCTCCGGCTGCTGTCTGCACGGTAAAACGGCTGAAATAACTGCTTAATATCTGACTCACTCAGTTCGGCACCGTCATTCTCAATACATAGAACAGCCTGTCCCTCATTCACGCTCAGGCTCAGGGCAATGAAGCTGTGATGATACTGCACCGCATTGTCCAGCAAATTCCCCAGTACACGCTTTAATAACGCGCTGTTACCCTGTACCTGAACATCCTGTTCCGGCAGATTTAACGTCAACGGTGAGCCTTCATAATTTTCTGCACTGTGAGCAATCAACTGACTCAGAGAAAGCGTCTGTATGTGAAGCGCCTCCTGATTCATCCGGCTCAATTCGAGAATCTGTTCAGATATCTGCTGCAGCTCATCAACATAGTTATCCACCCGCTCCAGCCCCTGCCAGAGTTGCTCCCCTTCTTTGCCACGTAGCATATCCAGCGCAAAGCGCACCCGGGCAATCGGGGTGCGCAACTCATGGGGCAGTGCGGCAATCATCACCTGCTGTTCCGTCAGGGTGGTTCCGAGCCGGTCAGCCATGCCGTTAAAGGCTGTTACGATATTCGGGATAAGCTTGCCGTGTTCCGGTTTCAGACGAATCCGGGTGTCCTGACTGAAGCCTTCCAGCACCCGCTCCAGTGCCCGCATAGGCTGACTAAGGGTATACAGCAGATAACCGATCCCCAGCATCATCGCCAGAATGATCACCACCTGAGGGCCAACAAAGAGTAACAGCACCGCAAACTCAGAGCGGCTTTCATCCACCAGTTCACTGTCGCCTTCTTCATAAAGAATTAACCAGTCCGGGCTTGGGCTGGGAAAATAACTGTAAAACATGTTCTCGTCGTCAACCCGAAAATGACCGGCCTGACCGTCTGGCACAGTAAAGGATTCAGCATTGGCAGGTAACGCGCTGACGTCTATCAGCGAAGGAGTGAGTTCAAAAAAACTATTATACGCTTCGATACTGCTTTGCCACTGTACAAAAGGCTCGTTTGCCAACTGGCTATACACTACGCGGTGTTCCAGAGAGCTCTCTTCCCTAAACTCAGCTTCACTGAATTTATTAAATGCCGGATCAATGACAAATACCACCAGGCACACTATGCCCAGCAAAATAATGCCGCAAATACCGATAACTGTTTTAAAAAAAAGCCTGCGCATAATTCGCTACCACTTACCCATTGACTGAATGCCAGCCCCAGAATAACAAACATGACCCACCAATAGTCATGCATCTGATTTCCTCCGGGCAACCCCCTGAAGCAGCGCAGGCTAAAACAACTTAACCAACTACCCGGTGCCCCCGGCCTGCCATGCACTCAAGCACGATATTCTTTCGCTCATCACGGGTTTCCCAGGCCCGGCCTCCGGCACGCACTGCGCCACCCACCAGCGCACCGCCAACAATGTCTCCGGTGTTTCCGCCGATTGCGCCCACCACTGCGCCAATACCGGCCCCCAGCAACGCTTCAGATTTGGTATCATCGTTCAGATAGTCACGCTGTTCAGCAAGGCTTTTACACGCCGCCAGATCGTCATAAAACAGAGCATCTTTCGGGCCATCAACAATCGGTTCATAATCAGCAGCGGTATTAGCGCAGCCACTCAGAAACATTGTCATCATCAGGCTGGTTGCCAGGGTCAGATTCGTTTTAGAATACATGTCATCAGGTCCTGCAGTTCTGGCATCTTTAATCACGGATGCCGGTTAACATTTGCAGTCTATGATAATCAGCTTAAACAGCCGCTTCCGTTGCAGAAACGTGTGTAAGTGTAAGCATTTGTAAGCAGGAGAGATTCAATGCGTAACACCCGCATATTGCTGGTCGAGGACGACGCCCCGCTGGCAGACATGATGCAAACCTTTTTACAGGAAGAAGGATTTACCGTGCACAGCGTCCATAACGGCGATGATGCCTGCCTGGAAATTGACCGGCAAACCTTTGATCTGGCCGTGCTCGACCTGATGCTGCCTGGCCGCGACGGTCTGGAAATCTGCCGGCACCTGCGAAAATCCAGTGATATCCCCGTACTGATGCTCACCGCCAAAGACGACGACATGGTTGCTACAGCATCACTGCAGCTGGGTGTGGATAACTATTTACAAAAACCGATCCGGCCGCACTTATTACTCGCCCACATAGAAGCACTGCTTCGCCGCAGCTACCGAAGCGATACTCAGGTTGAGGATATCAGCATCAACCCCACGACCTATACCGCCAGCCTTAAAGGTACTGATCTGGAACTGACCAGCGGGGAATATCAGCTGCTGGCGTATCTGTATGACAGAGCCGGCGAAGTGATTTCCCGGGAACAGCTCTATCAGGACATTCGCGGTATACCCTTCGACGGAATAGACCGGGCGATTGATTTGCGCATTTCTACTCTGCGCAAAAAACTCAGCGATGATCAGCCACCTTACCGTTATATTAAAACGGTGCGCAGCAAAGGCTATCTGCTGGCACCCTGAACCCAGTTTAATGCATCCAGTTATCCGGGACACACCATGAAAATTTTCCGCGCCAAAGACTTTACCGCAGACCGCGCCTGGGGCGCACAGGACATCGCCAGCATGAACGGCATTACCACTCGCCTGCACTGGACTGACCAAGCTTACACATGGCATATCAATGACGGCGAAGAAGTCTTTGCGGTACTGGATGGCACAGTCGATATGCATTACCGCCAGGAGGGTGAAGAACAGGTTGCCCGCTTACAAACCGGCGATATTTTCTATGCTTCTGTCGGTACGGAACATGTCGCCCGTCCGGTCGGCGAAGCCCGCATTCTGGTCATTGAATCAGAAGGCAGTATCTGAGCCTGCTCCAGGCCTCTTCCCCCCTTCAATGCCTGTTTTTGATGCAGCATTCCTGGCCGTATAAGCGGTGCTCTGCAGGCAATCCTCAAAGTGGGTACAGTCGCTCACAATACCCGACTAATTATCTATTTACGCTTTGTACAACTGTCACATGAGCATGATAATGTCGCGCCTTAACATTAGCTTAACTAATCCGTCAGTATATTTTTGCAGCCCGACGGATGATCTGCCAAGGACGCTTCATGAAACTTACTCAAAAACTGACACTGACTTTTTTGCTCGTCGGCATGATTCCCGCCCTGTTGATTGGGGGGATTGCTTTCACACTGGCCAGTAACGGTTTGTCCCAACAAGCTTTTCAGCAGTTAGAAGCCGTCAGGGGGATTAAAAAAGCACAGCTTGAGGCGTTCTTCTTTGAACGTGAAGGCGATATGACCATCCTCACCGAAACCGTTGCCCTGTTTACCGCCACGAACAACGACCTGAATACTGCACTGGCACCCTTAACCCGACCAGCTCAGGGAGAGAGCAAAAACTTCTTTAATAAATACGTCAGCAGCTACGGATATTACGATGTCTTCCTGATCAGCCCGGCAGGTGATGTCTTTTTTACCGAAGCTAAAGAAGCCGATTACGGCACGAATCTGATCACAGGTCCTTACCGGGACAGCGGCCTGGCCAGAGTATTCCGTAACGCCAGCGACAGCCGTGGCTTTGTTCTGGAAGACTTCGCACCTTACGCCCCTTCCGACGGAGAACCGGCTGCGTTCATCGCCAAACCGCTGTATCAGGATGGCCAGTTAACCGCAGTCGTTGCCCTGCAGCTTTCCATTGATGCCATCAATAACTTCATGCAGGTCCGCGACGGCATGGGAGAAACCGGCGAATCCTACCTGGTAGGTAAGGATAAACGCATGCGTTCTGATTCCTTCCTCGACCCCCGTGGCCATTCTGTAATGGCATCATTTGCCGGCAGCATTGCAGACAACGGTGTTGATACAGCAGCCTCCCGTGCAGCACTGCAGGGCGATACTGATGTAAACATCATTACCGATTACAACGGCCACCCTGTATTGTCCGCCTATGCACCGGTGGCAGTGGGTGGCCATAACTGGGCACTGATTGCGGAAATCGACGCAGCAGAAGCCTTTGCCATCATTGAAGAACTGAAAATTGATATCGTCCTGATTTTACTGGTTACCATCGCACTGATCATTATCACGGCGCTGAAAGTGGCCCGGTCAGTCACTCTGCCGTTAGGCGGTGAACCAAAAGAAATGCGCCAGATTGCTGAACAGATTGCCGCCGGGGATCTGACCCGGCAGTTTGAAAACAGCGAACAGCAGGCAAGTGTTTACAGTGCCATGCGTCAGATGACGCACACCCTACAGGCAATGATCAGCAAGATTGTCGAAGCCAGTAACGAAATCGCCACCACCAGTGAAGAAACCTCCGTGGTGACCCAGCAAAGTAACGGCATTGTTCAGCAACAACAGAAAGAATCCACCCAGGTTGCTGCCGCTACCGCACAAATGACCACATCAGTACAAGAAGTTGCCAGCAGCGCAGCGATTGCATCCGATGCGGCTGAAGCGGCGTCTCAGGAAGCTCAGTTAGCCAGAGATGTAACCGACAAGACCAATCAGATCATTAACAGCCTGAACCAGGATATTAGCCAGGCAGCACAGTCAATTCAGGCACTGGAAACCCAAAGCGCACAAATAGGCTCAGTGATGGATGTGATCCGGGGCATTGCCGAGCAAACCAATCTGCTTGCCCTGAACGCAGCGATTGAAGCAGCCCGTGCCGGTGAGCAGGGCCGCGGATTCGCAGTGGTAGCCGATGAAGTACGGTCACTGGCCCAGAAGACTCAGGAATCCACCACCGACATTGAAGCGATGATCAGCCAGCTGCAGAACGGCACCCGTCAGGCGGTGAGTATTATGCAGACCAGCCAGGAAAAAACCCGTGAAACACTGGAAATGGCAGGCAGCGCCGGCAACGCTATCACCAATATTTCCGGCTCCATCACTGAAATCCGCGACATGAATCTTCAGATCGCCAGTGCTGCAGAACAGCAGTCGGCCGTATCGGAAGAAATCAACATGAGCATTACCAACATTAATGAACTGTCGCAGCAAACCGCCGGGGGTGCCAAACAGACAGCCGATGCAACCCTGATGCTGGCTCAGCTGGCTGAACGGCTCAACGGGCTGGTACTGAACTTCCGGCTGAAGTAATCCGGGCCGCTGAACACAGGCGATTCAACTGTGTTCAGCGGATGCTGCCTTTCATTAACGGGTGGTATAGACAGTAATAATCAGCCGTCACATCCCCCTCCGGAATCTGCAGAGTCACTTGCTGACCCGGCTCAATAATGCCGGTGTCCCAGCGGTGATCACTGGCCGTGGCGGTATGGGGCACAATATCGTCATTCAGCCATGTCACCCGGTCTCCCGCCTTTACCGATATCTGCGCGGGGGCAAACATCAGGCTGCTGATCACTACCCGGTGCTGCTGCGAGGCAAGCCCAGTCAGTGGCACAGGCAATGCGACCCAGCCGGCAGCCACTAACGCTCTGCCCAGCCAGTCGCGACGTGACAGGTCTGCCTGACAGGATCGGCTCTCATTAACGGTCATTCAGCTGCTCAACCATATGTTCGGCATGACCCTGATGGACCTTAAATATTTTCAGACCCGCTTCAAACAGACTTTTCACCTCCGGATGATCAATATTCGGCAGGAAGCTAAACTCCACCAGCTCATTCACCGCCTTGTGATAAGCCAGCTCATTCGCCGCATAAAACTTATCGAATTCAGCACCTCTCAGCTGGCTCATCTTATCAATCAGGGTTTCCGCGTTGGCATTCAGTTGCTGGCTGAGGAAGTTATCTTCCGGCTGAGCATTAAGCTTTTCCAGCAGCGCCAGTGCCTGTTCATTCACCGCGCTGTGATCCCGAATCATCGTACGGGCAAAACTGCGGATTGCCGGGTCAGCGGTCAGTGCCAGTGCCAGATGGGCATAGCGGATATCGATGTTATCAGCGGTATAGGCAACATGGGCAATCTGCAAATCATTCAGCTCCGCCGGGGATTCTGCTGCCTGTACGCTGCCGTGTAACCCCACCACTAATCCCAGTGTCAGTATTGCTTTTGTCAGTTTCATATCGGTGTCCTCTCTGATTAACTGCTCAATGAACAACACCATTAAATAACAACGAAAAAGCACGATATATGACCGAAAATTCCTATCACTTGACTGATCATCCGGAATTTTCCTGCTTCACATGTTTTTAAGTAGCTGCTGTTTTATTATCAGAGACAGCACGACACACAACCCCAGCCAGGCCGGGAGACAGCACTTTATGGATATTCTCAGTGACATTCTGCACCGCATGCAATTAGCCGGAACCCTGTACTTCCGTACGTCCTTTACGTCCCCCTGGGGCGTTCAGGTACCGGCATTTGAGGATGTATCCCGCTTCCACTTTGCCTATCGGGGCCGGTGTCTGGCCCGGGTCGCGGGTGTGGCTGATCCGGTTTTACTGGAACAGGGCGATCTGATCATCATCACCCGTGGCGCGCCCCATACGCTTTATTGTGATCCGAAAACGGAAACCGCTGCCCTGCCCCTTGACCAAATGCTGGAAAAATCCGGTTTTACCGGCAGGGGCACACTGGTATACGGCGAACCGGGCAGCAGCCATGAAACCCAGCTGGTATGCGGACACTTTGCATTTAACAAACATGCCAGCCATCCGCTGATACAGGCATTACCCGCCTACATCCATATCCGCAACTACGGTGCCATTGCCGGGCACTGGATGGAAACGGCACTGAAAGTCATTGGCGAAGAAGCCGGCAGTGAAAAACTGGGCAGTGACCTGATGGCCCTGAAAATGTCTGAAATCATCTATACCCAGGCACTGCGGGTCTATCTGAATACAGAAGGGGTCGATCAGCCTGTGCTGTCAGGATTTTCCGATAACCGGCTGGCCAAAGTACTGCAGGCCATTCACGCTGATCCGGCCCACCCCTGGCGCATTGAAGAGCTGTCCGACATTGCCAGCATGTCCCGCACCTCATTCATCAGCAAATTTACCAACAATCTGTCGATGACTCCTTTAGGCTACATTACCCACTGGCGGATGCAGATTGCCCGGCAGCTGCTGATCGACAGCAGTGCCCCCATTATCGAAATTGCGGAGCAGGTGGGTTATCAGTCAGAAGCCGCTTTCGGCCGGGTATTCCGCAAACATTTTGAACAGGGGCCATCCGGCTACCGCCGTCTGTCCCGTCAGGAGCAGGTCATTCATTAGGACAATTCATGAAGCGCCATCAGCGAACCACAAAATTCAGCCGGTCAGCATTGCCCTGCTCATCAACCACACTGAGCTGATGTCTGCCCCGCCCAACCTCTTTATACATCAGGCTGCCCGCCGCAGAGGACTTACCCAGATAACGGCCGTTGTCATACCAGAAACGGGCCCCGCTGCCCCCCTGCGCCTGTAAGCTCAGTTGCAACGGTTGCCCTGACCGGCTTATCAGTTGAGAGGCATCAGGCAAAGAGGTAATCCGGATCGTTTGTTGCTCCCCGGTCAGGTACCGGCACTGCGGTGCTGCAGCCGGCAAACGGCCAGCCCGCCGCCACTCTGGCAGCAACCAGGGCTCAAGCTGGCGGGGCCACAGGCTGTAACTGTATGCCTGCATCGGCGCATCGCTGCAGGCCGGCTCAACCCGCTGCCCGGTAGCGTTATCCAGCCAGACTGTCTGTTGCAGGGCTTCTGTATGCAAGGTACGGGGAATCTGGCCATCAATCACCCAGGCCTGCCGCTGCCGCATACAGTTACCGTTCTGTTGATTAAGGCGGGCATCCGCCGCGCTGCCGGATGGCCAGCAGATCATCGCTTCTGCCACATTATCCGGCACCGGTAATGGTGTTTCCTGATGCCCGGCCAGTAACCGGTGAATTCTGAATAACAGAGGGGCGGCACTGCTGCGCCCGGACAGTCCCGGTGCTGCACTGCCGTCCGGCCGCCCCACCCAGACGCCGATCGTCCAGCGCTGGCTAACGCCTATGGCCCAGGCTTCGCGGAAGCCATAGCTGGTGCCGGTTTTCCAGGCCAGCGGCCAGCGGTCATGAAACTGCTGACTGCGCTGCAGCCGCTTTAATGGCCCCGCCAGCATTTTCCAGGTCACCCATGCCGCCGCCGGGCTGAGCAGGTAACGGGTTTGCTGCGGCACATGAGGCTGTAATCTTGGCTGAATCGCGTTGCCCTGCCGGGCCAGCGCGCTGTAGCTGCCCACCAGGCTTTCCAGTGTTGTGCCGACGCCGCCCAGTATCATGGCAACGTTTGGCTGGCGGGCACCCGGGCCACTGAGATCCAGCCCCCCGTTGCGCAACCGGTTGGCAAACCGTTCCGCCCCGTACGTTTCCAGTAGCTGTACCGCCGGGATATTCAGTGAACGCTGCAATGCCGCTGTGGCACTGACCGGGCCATTAAATCCACCACTGAAATTTGCTGGCCGGTAAGCCTGCCGGTAACGGGGGGCATCACTGAGCAGCGACTGAGAATGAATCAGCCCCTCTTCCAGTGCCATACCATATAAAAACGGCTTAAGGGTTGAGCCGGGGGAACGCACTGCGCGGATCATATCCACATGGCCAAAACGCTCGCTGTTCAGAAAATCCGCAGAACCTGCGTACACCCGCACAGCTCCGTCACGGTTATCCATCGCGATGACCGCCGCAGAGACGCCGGCCGGAAAACGCCTGGATTGCTGTCGCAACAGCGCCTCAACGCCCTGCTGGAGATCCCGCCGGATAAGGGTCTGAATCTGGCTGCAGTCGGCACATTCACTGCGTAAACGCCGTGCCAGTAAAGGTGCTACCCGCACCGGTTTACGGTTCAGGGATACCACCGGCTCGGCCAGCGCATCCGTAACCCTTGCCTGCGGCCATAACTGTAATGCCGCCATCCGCCGCAAAACTTTATCCCGGGCTTGCCGGGCACGCTGTGGATAACGGTCCGGCCGCCAGCGGCTGGGGGCCTGCGGCAGCACGGCCAGCAACGCCGCCTGGGCATCACTGAGGGCATTGGCAGGCTTACCAAAATAGCTGTAACTGGCTGCCTGTACACCCGACAGCGTGCCGCCAAAAGGGGCCCGGTTGATATACAGATTAAGAATGTCTGTTTTACTGAGCTGCCATTCCAGCTGGAAGGCCCGTAATACCTGTTTCAGCTTCCCGCTGAAGCTGCGTTCATGGGGATCCAGTAAGCGGGCGACCTGCATGGTCAGGGTTGAACCGCCGGAAATCACCCGGCCAGCCCGGACGTTCTGCCAGCCCGCCCGGAGGATCGCCAGCGGATTGATCCCCGGGTGCTGATAGAACCAGCGATCCTCATACCCGATCAGCAGGGCCTTATAGTTATCTCCAAGCTGGCGGTCAGTAATAGGATAGCGCCACTGCTCACTGGCATTGGTAAAGCTGCGCAGGGGCTCGCCGTTCACATCCGTCACCACACTGCTGAAGTCATCCTCCAGCGGCAGCGGATACCGGTAGTTCAGGCCTCCGGCGACTAACAGCAGAACAGCCAGCATCAGGGCAGCGCCGGCATACATCGCCAGTATGACCCGTACTTTCATCCGCGTTTACCTGGGGGTTACAGTGAGTTGTCCCGCCGCGTCACCCTGATGGCGCACTTCCGGCTGATACATATCTTCAGCAAAGGTCGGCGGTATCCGGAATTCACCGGCAGCAACGGCCCGGGCCAGATAGAACAGCCTGACCGGCTGATCGCCATAAAGAGATACTGCTGCGACAAAGCGGTCATCACGGTATTCCTGATGATTCACTTCAACACCGGCACTTAAGTCCGTCAGCCGCACACCTTCAATACTCAGGTCACTGATACTGTAGGCATCATTCAGATTCTGATTCTCCAGCTCAAAACCCGCCGGTAACAGATCCACCACCAGCCCGTGTGGGCGGTTTGCGGTAGCCACTACGTTCAGTTCTACCAAAACCTGCTGACCACTTTGCAACTGCAGATTCTGCTGGTCAGCAAAGGCAACACCGTCCGCATTATAGAAACGCCGTTGCACCCGAATGCCCCGGTCATGAGCGGTGGGCTCTGTCGCCGTACGGCCGTTGAGTCGCAGGTTCACGTACGCATCGGCGGTACCGGTATTTTCAATCATCAGCGGTGCCGCTGCCTGTTCGGCACTCAGGCTCCGGGCATAACCATCTGCCGCCTGTAATTGTATTTGCTCACCCGCTAATTGCAGATTCAGGCCCAGTGGCTGTTCGCCCTGAGCCACCAGCGCCTGGCCCGCCAGAAACAGCGCATTACGTTCCTGGGTGCTCAGCCAGCGCCGTTCCGACAGCTGCTGTTGCAGACTTTCCAGCAGTTCAGTCCAGTATTCTGCCGGCCGCCCGGCTTCCGACAACCAGAAGATCGCCAGTGCCAGATCCCGTACCTTGCTGCCATAACTCACATAGCGGTATTCCGGTTGCAGGGCAGCTGCCAGTCCGGCGGTCAGCGCCCGTTCGCCCCGCCCAGTATCGCCACTGTTATCCAGCGCCAGCCCCAGTTGAATCAGCCCCAGGAAACCGGCGTTACCCCGCTGGTAATCGTACAGGCTGCGCACGTCCGCCAGCGACGCCTGTTCAGCACCGCTCAGCACCTGCGCAGCATAGGCCCGAACCGCAAAGCGGCTGCTGGCTGACAGGTACTCCAGCTGTGAAGGGCTGCGCAGATATTCCCCTACCCGCTGCATCGCTTCGTTCAGGCCGTCTTCCGGTACCGGATATCCCGCCTGACGGGCCCGCAGCAGAAAGTCCACCACATACACTGTCAACCAGTGTTCTTCAGCACTTTCGTTATTCCACAGCCCAAAGCTGCCGTTATATTTCTGCATCCCCAGCACCCGGGATACCGCCAGCTGCAATGCCTGCTGACGGCTCTGCGGGCTGGATTCAGGCAAGCCAAAGCGGCTGATCAGATCACTGTTAATAAATAACTGCGGAAAGACGCCGCTGGTCGTCTGTTCCAGACATCCGTAAGGATAAGCCTGCAAGGCATTAAAATGTGACGTGAAATCTACCGGCGGCAACGAGGATATCCGTAACTGACTGCGCAGATCCGAAATCAGCCAGTCTTCGGCAGCGGCCGGTGACATCTGCCAGCGCTCTCCCGGTGCCAGCCGCTGTTGTTCCAGCAAGCTTTGTGAAGCCCAGGCCGGCCGGACTGACAGGTACCAGTCCCGCACAATACGCTGTTGCGGCTCCGGTACACCCTGAAGCCCCTGGAGATCCAGACTGATCTGCGCCAGACCGCTGATATCCGCGGCCCTGACGGGAATATACAGGGTACGTTTTTCAGCCGTTTTCAGCATCACACTCTGCTGATACTCATCACTGCTAAACCCATCACCGGTTCGCAGCCCCTGTAATACAACACTGAGCTCAACCTGCTGGTCCTGACCACTGAGGTTGTGCAAATCCAGCGCCAGCCGGCTGTCGTCCCCCGGGGCCAGAAAGCGGGGCCTGGTCAGTTGGGTTACCAGCGGGGCGGCCACTTCAATATCCTGACCGGCTGCGCCAAAGTTATCCTCGCTGTACGCCACGGCCATTAACCGTAACTTGCCATTAAAGTCCGGCAAATCCAGCGTTACCTCACCGGTACCCTCGTCATTCAGGCTTAACGGGCCGCTGAACAACGACACGATGCGTACGTCTTCGCCCTGTTCGCCGGCACCGGTAAAATCTTCATCACCCCCAAAGCTCAGCGTCGCCATTTCACCGCTGCCGGCATCGATCAGATCCGCATAGCTGTCACGGCCGGTCACACCATAACGGCGCTGACCGAAGATATCCGCAAAGGGATCAGGGGTGGTAAACCGGCTGATATTCAGTACGCCGACATCGACCGCCGCCAGCGTCAGGCTGATATTTTCCGGCATATCCCCCGTATTGCTGACTTGCACAGGAACGGTTAACCGGCTGTTCGGATAGGTCTTTTCCGGTACATCCAGCTCAATCGCCAAACGCCGGGATTCACGGTCCAGCGGTAACGGAGTAATGCCCATCATCCGACGGGGCAACGCTTCTTCCCGCGCTTCACCGGGCTGAATCAGCAACACACTGATATACAGGTCATGCCGCTGCCAGGCGGGGTCAAGGGTAAAGCTGAAGGCAGCCCCATCTTCAGGCACATCCACCGGTATCCGCAGCAAAGGCTCATCAGATTCCACCAGCAGGAAGCCCTGACCGGCCGCCGGAGGCTGAATGGCCACGCTGACTTCATCACCGGCAGCATAGGCCTGTTTATCCAGCGCCATGCCGATCCGGTCGGGGCGGCCCGCCATCGCAGTCGCGCCCGGATCCCAGCCAGCCTGAAAACGGTAACCGCTGATCAGGCCGGTCTGCGGGTCCGTCACTTCCAGACGGTAATAGCCCCATTCAACCGGGGCGCTGACTTCCCGGCCACTGCCGGCTTCAAGATCAACCACATCGCTGAAAACAGGATATTCCCGCTGGGTATAATCGGATTCCCAGCCGTTTACTTCTGAGTAGACCCAGTGATACTGACGATATTCACGGATCAGCTTAACCTGTACATTTTCCGCTGCCAGCAAGTCTTCACCGGCGGTCGCCACAACGTCAAAACCGGCAACAGAATCATAATCCACCGTATCTTCAGCAAACAGCGGGCGAATCCCCAGCAACCGTTCTGCCGGCAGAACATAGCTGTTGCTGCGCCGGCTTACCGGACGGCCACCGCTGTCGATCAGGCTGTGGAAAACTTTAAGCTGCAGGGGCACAGGGGTCTGTTGCCAGAAGCTGTCGGGACGAACAACACCCTCTCCCTCCGGCCCCAATGCCAGAGGATTAAGGCTCACCTTGCGGTTCAGCTCAGTACGGTTGGGGTGGCCAAAATACACGTCGTCCCAGCGGGGAAACGGATGTGCAGCCATCTGGCTGATCAGCTCACTTTCCAGCACATTGCCGCTCGCCGGGGCCCCGTAAAGGTACTCACCGCGGGCCTGAACCCGTAAAGGTTCACCCGGTGCAAGAAACGCAGGCACATCCAGGGTCAGCTGCATACGTTCCGGTAAAAACTCTTCCACCTGAAAAGGATAACGGAAACTGTCATCCGCATTGATCCGGGCTGTCAGGGTCCATTCACCGGTAGCTGCATCTGCAGGAATTTGCCAGTCACTCTGCAGATAGCCCAGGGCATCAAATCCGCTTACCCGACTGGCAACTTCCTGACCATCCGGCCGGGTCAGGCTTAATTCCGCACTGCGCGAACGGGGTGAACCATCAGGATTTTGTAATACGCCAGCGGCGCGGCCATCAGCGTCCCGCAGCAGCGCACTGACGGTCACACTCTCACCGGGACGGTAAAGATCCCGTGGGCTGTACATGAATAATTGCTCAGCGGTGCGGGCCGGCCCATCAACCGGAAACTCAGCCAGATCCAGCCCGGCACCAAACAGCCGGACCAGCGAGGTATCGCCGGCATCGGTGGTCGCCACCAGTAACGAGGCCTGTTGCAATTTCGCAGCAGCAGTAAAACTGGCGGTGCCTTCTGCTGTTGTCACACTACTGAGTACCGCATTGCCAGTGCCATCGAGTAACTTCAGCTGCACATTCTCTGCAGGGATAGCTGTTTTCAGGCTGTTTACCGTCGCATCCAGGCGGTCAGGATACTGGCGCAGATGAATACCCAGATCGCTGACTGCAAACCAGGTGGCCGGGTAATCATAACGGTAATCACCGGATTCACGCATGACCGCCACGTACACGCCACTGCCGGTAAGTGCCGGGATATCTTTAACCGGTAAATAACGGATACCCTGCTCATTACGGGCCAGCTGCAGTTCAAAGCGGCCGGTATAAACCAGTTCATAATTCTGTAGCTGATCTGAAACACGCCAGAAATTCAGCTGCCCCCGGCGGCTGTTCTGGCTCAGAAAGTTCACCAGCCGGGACGCCGGCAGGCGATAGAAATCTACGTCCACACGGGCGACATTCGCCGCAATCACCGGCAGCCCTCTGGCCAGATCTTTCGCCAGCAGATTACCGTTACCGGCGAAACCCAGCAGGGTTGTTACCGCCGCAACACTGACCTTCGCTTCCCGCGGGTCAGCAAGGCTGCTTTGCTTACCCGGCAGACCTTCTTCGACCGTCACCCGGTAAGCCGTTTCCGGCTCAACCGCCGTGAAATACAACCGCTTAAGGCTGTCACCGGCAATCCAGCTGCCTTCAACCCGGTTACCCTGTTTATCTTCAACCTGTAACCACTTATCCAGTTTCTGGTCCGCATCCACCGGGACAGACAAAACCACCACCAGCGCCGGACGGCCCTGATACTGCTCTGTACTGATATCCAGCACAGCCATTTCACCTGCGGTGACTACCGCAGCGTTTTCCTGCTGAACAGCCTCAACGTCGGCGGATTCTGTCACTGTCGGCGCTGCCGCCTTTGTATCAGGGGCATCGTCACTGCAGCCAACCAGTAAACTAAACAGTAAAATAACGGCAAGATAAGCGATTTTCATAACACATCCCGTGTTGGAAGCACTGTTCAACAGCACACTTTAAAAGGTTCCGGGGCTATTTATAGCACTGTTTGTGCAGCACAACAGCCTCGGTTATCAATCAGAATGCAATTTTATAAAAACCTTTTCTGATCATGGCTGAACAGCCCGCTCTTCACTGTGACACAGGATATTTTTGTTTACTTAGTAAACAGCTGGTATGATGCGCGCCAAAATTTTCGGGCAAATATTCATGACAACACGGGTAATAGGTATTTCCGGGCCTTCCGGTTCGGGAAAATCCTGGTTCAGCGAACATCTGAGAGATCTGATCGAAACCCGTCTGGGTGCCGGCAGCGTGACCATTCTGCAGGAAGACTGTTATTACAACGATCAGACTGAGATGAGTTTCGAAGAACGTTGCCAGTGTAATTACGACCACCCGGAAGCTTTCGAGCATGAGCTGCTGGCCCGGCAACTGGCCCGGCTGAAATCCGGCGAAGCCATCGAAGCGCCACTGTATGATTACTGCAACCATAACCGCCGTAAGGAAACCCAGCGTATTCCGCCGGCAAATCTGGTAATCGTGGAAGGGATCATGCTGTTTCACAATCCTCATTTACGTGACGAGCTGGAACTGAAGATTTATATCGATACCCCGTGGGATATCTGCCTGATGCGCCGTATTCAGCGGGATACCAAAGAACGGGGCCGCAGCCTGGATTCTATTCTGCAACAGTATGAAACAACCGTGCGGCCTATGCTGAAGCAGTTTCTGGCACCGACCATGGAACACGCCGATATCACCATCAACGGCTACCAGACACTTGATGAGGAAGTCACCGGGCTGGCCGATCAGGTTTCCCGGTTACTCTGATAATCACTCAGGCGTTCAACATCAGCCCAGAACCGGCCGCATGAACTGTCGCTCAATACGGACAATGCAGTCGGTTTTACGGGCATACTCAAACGCCGCCTGGCAATCTTCATCTGCTGCCATCTTCTCCCGGTACGCTTCATACGCCGCCATGGATTCAAAGCTGAAGGCGGCAAACGCCTCGTAGTTTTTACCTTCGTGAGGAAGAAAATACCCGTGGTGCTGACCGCCAAATTTCGCCACCAGTGGCAGCCACAGGCGGGCATAGGTTTCAAACTCCGGTAATTTGGCCGGGTCTATTTCGTAACGGATATGGCAGGTAACCATGGAACATCCTTATCTGAGTGGTGGAAGAGAAAACCGGGAATACGCAGCCGCTGTTTAATAATCCCTCTTGCTGTCACAGCAATTCTGCCTGATTCTGCTATCATGCACCGCCTGTTTGCGCGACTTATTTCTGACCCTGGCTGACCAACCAATATGCTGACTGATTCAATACCCGTTGCTATTCGCTACATGCTTCTTTCCGCACTGGGCTTTTCCTTAATGGTCGCCAGTGTTAAAGCCGTTGGCGCATATGGCATTCCGGTGATGGAAATTGTGGCCGCGCGGGCAATTATTTCACTGATCATCAGTTATGCCGACGTAAAACGCAAAGGAATATCTGTCTGGGGCAACAACAAACCCCTGCTGATTGCCCGGGGCGCCATCGGTGCAGTATCCCTGATGGTAATTTACTTTGCCGTCACCACCCTGCCACTGGCTGAAGCCACTATCCTGCAATATACCTACCCGGCATTTACGGCAGTTCTGGCACTGATCTTCCTCAAAGAACGTATCCACCTGGCCACTATCATCTGTATCGCCTTAAGTATTGCCGGGTTGCTGGTCATGCTCCGGCCAGGCATCACTACTGACGCATCCGCCCTGCCGTTGCTGAGTGTCGGGGCAGCCCTGCTGGGTGCTTTCGGCAGTGCCGCAGCCTATGTCATAGTCCGCCAGTTGAGCCGCAGTGAAGACGGATCCGTGATTATTTTTTACTTCCCGCTGATTGCCCTGCCGGCGTCGCTGATCCTGCTGGGGGATGACTTTGTCATGCCCGGTGCTCAAGCGCTGGTTCTGCTGATTCTGGTGGGTCTTTTTACTCAGATTGGTCAGATCGGCCTGACCAAGGCAATGGCCGCCGAATCTGCCGGCAAAGCCACGGCCTATTCCTATGTACAGGTTATCTTCTCGGCGATTCTGGGCATGATATTCTTCGCAGAAACGCCGACATTCTGGACCCTGATGGGCGGTGGTCTGATCATCACCGGCGCGCTGATCAACGCGCTGATGAAACGTTAAATCAGGTCCGACGGGGCAGGCTGTAGAGAAACAGGAAGACCAGCAAAGCAGCAACCACAACTGACGGGCCGGCCGGCGTATCCCACTGGTAGGAAGCCAGCAGCCCCATCACCACCGCCAGGGTGCCCAGCAGGCTGGCAATAAAGGCCATTTGTTCCGGATTATGCGCCAGACGTCTGGCCGCTGCTGCGGGAATAATGAGCAATGACGTAATCAGCAAAATACCGACAACCTTCATGGCAATGGCAATCACAAAGGCGATCAGCAACATCAGTGCTAACCGGGTCAGGGTCACATTCACCCCTTCCACCTGCGCCAGCTCTTCATTAATCGTGATCGCCAGCAAGGGCGTCCATAGCTTCCAGAGCAACACCAGCACCAGCAGGCCGCCCAGATAGATCCACAGTAAATCTTCCGGCAGGATAGCCAGCAGATCACCAAACAGGTATTCCATCAGATCAACCCGGACATCATCCAGCAGTGCAATCGCCACCAACCCCAGCGACAGGCTGCTGTGAGCCATAATGCCCAGCAAGGTATCCGTTGCCACCAGCCGCTGACGTTGCAGACTCACCAGAATCACCGCCAATAAAACACAGCAACTGATCACCGCCAGATTAAAGTTAATGTCGAACAGTACCCCAACGGCCACGCCTAACAGAGCTGAATGGGCAAGGGTATCGCCGAAATAGGCCATCCGGCGCCACACCACAAACGACCCCAGCGGACCGGCAACCAACGCAACGCCGACACCGCCCAGCAGTGCATACAGTAAAAAATCAGCCACAGTGAGTTTGTTCCTTATCGTTTAACAGAGATTCCGGGGTTGTGCATTTCGGGTTCTGACAACTGCCGGTTTCAATGACGTCACCGTGTTCATCATGCCGGTGGTTATGATGATGGCTGTAGAGCGCCAGGTTTTCAGCCCCCGGCACGCCAAAGAGTTCAATATAGGACGGATCATTACTGACCTGTTCCGGACGGCCGGAGCAGCATACATGCCGGTTCAGACAAATGACGTTATCTGTCGAAGCCATGACCAGGTGTAAATCATGAGAAATCATCAGTACCGCACAGCCGTGCTGATCACGGATGCGGCCAATCAGGTTATACAACTCCACCTGACCGTTGATATCCACCCCCTGGGCCGGCTCATCCAGCACCAGCAGTTCAGGCTTCTGCAACAGCGCCCGGGCCAGCAACACCCGCTGCATTTCACCGCCAGACAGACTGTGGACAGATTTATTAATCAGCGCACCGGCCTTCACATCGTCCAGCGCCTGTAACAAAGCGGCTTTATCGCTGAAACGGGCGGTTTGCAGAAAACGCTTAACCGTCAGCGGAAAGGTTGAATCAATGTGCAGCTTTTGTGGCATATAGCCAATGCGCAGGCCCGTCTGGCGGATGACGTCGCCCCGACCCGCCTTAACCAGCCCCAGAACCGCCCGCACAAGGGTGGTTTTACCCGCACCGTTCGGACCGATCAGGGTCGTAATCTCTCCCCGCTTCAGGCTGAAAGAAACATCCTGAATAACATCTTCGGTACCAAAACTGATATGGATTTTTTTCAGATCGACTAATACATCAGTCATTATTGCGCCTCTGGAGGACAGTTAGGACAGCGTCCGACTACCTCAACATTCTCATGCTCCACAACAAACCCCAGTTCAGCGGCACTGTTATGAATACTTTGTTCGATGCTGCCAGAATTCAGTTCAACCGTGACGCCACAGGCCTGACAGATCAGGAAATAGCCCTGATGCGGATGCTCAGGGTTCGTACAGCCAATAAATGCGTTTAAAGAAGCGATTCTGTGAACAAGCCCCTGTTCCTGCAGGAAATCCAGCGCCCGGTACACTGTTGGCGGTGCCGAATTAAACCCTGCTTCGGCCATGGCCGGCAACAAGTCATATGCCCCCAGAGGCTTATGGCTTTGCCAAATGAGTTTCAGAACCAGTTCACGGATGGCCGTCAGGCGGATACCTTTTGACTGACAGATACGCTGAGCGTCTTTCAGCGCATGGCTGACACAGTTTTCATGGTTATGATCAGGATGATAAGCAATCGTTGCATCAGTCATTTTGGCTCACCGGGCATCTCATCATCAGGCTTGGCTTTGGCAGTGTTATACTATAACATACCGAAAATTTTTTAAAACCAACACCCGTGGAAATACGTTTATGTTTAAGTTAATTCTGCAATGGTGCGTATTGTCATTCGCCACACTGGCATGCGTCAATGTCAGTATGGCCGGTGCCGCACAGAAACCCGTCAAAGTTGTCGCCAGTATCAAGCCTTTGCAGCTAATTGCAGCCTCATTACTGGGTGACAGCGCAGAAACTGATCTGCTGGTTTCTGCCGATAATTCACCCCACCACTATAACCTGAAACCGTCTGATGTCCGTCGTCTGCAGGATGCTGACCTGGTTATCTGGGTAGGGCCTGATCTGGAACGCTTCCTTGTGAAGCCTCTGAAACGCAATCCGGCACGCAATCTGGCACTGCTGACCAACGAGGCAGATGTTGCCCGTAAAGAAGAGCATGACGAACACGAAGAGCATGACGAGCATGAAGGCCACGACCACGACGAGCATGACGAACACGGCGAGCATGAAGGCCACGATGAGCATGATGAACATGACGAACACGCTGACGCTGAAAGTGAAGGTGAACACCATCACGACCACGGCAACGACCCACACCTGTGGATGGCACCGGAACGCATTCTGGAAGCGGCTGAACTGATCATCCGGCGTTTGCAAAAGGACTACCCTGAACGGGCCGCAGAATTTGATGAGCGCCTGCACAGCTTTGAAGCACGCCTGAATGCTGCCGACTCAGCACTTGCCGCACAGCTCAAAGATGTTCAGACCCAGGGCTTCTATGTATTCCACGATGCCTTTGAAGGATTTGTGGAACACTACGGCCTGAATCAGCTGGGTTACTTCACCGTTGATCCGGGCCGCAAGCCGGGTGCGAAACGGTTAAGTAAGATCCGTACAGCACTGGAAAGCAGCCAGGCGCAGTGTGTTTTCATCGAACCTCAGTTTGAAGCACCGGTTGTCAGCGCAATCGTCGGTGATCTCCCGGTTAACAAGGGAACACTGGACCCGCTGGGCAGAAATATCCCTGTGGATAACGATGGAATTTTCAACTTCCTCGGTGCGCTGGGCAATGAGATTCACAGCTGTCTGAAAAAATCGTAACTTTTTTGAAAAAAAACTATTGAGGGGCTTCACAAACCGAAAAACGGATATATAATGTGCCCCTCTTTCGGAGCAGATGTGGTGGAATTGGTAGACACGCTAGCTTCAGGTGCTAGTGCCTTCACGGGCGTGGGAGTTCGAGTCTCCCCATCTGCACCAGGTTTCTTCAGCCTGGTAACTCTTCTCTGAACAGTCCATTCAAACTTTTAAAAACTTGCTTATCTCCACTGTTAGTACAGTGTTTCCGCACGTCCGTACTCCGTCACAGGCGCTTTCTGTTAAATACCGCACACAAAAAAAACGGCATCACCAACAGCAATACCGTTTTCACATTCAGGTAATCTTTAAACGCTTTTTACACCGACGCCTGTGGCGCTGCCGCTGCACCGCCGGAGGCGGCACTGGCTGTCACTGCTGAAGCCACTGGCGCGGTTGGCACAGACTGTGCCCGGGTGTACTCATACTCATGAAGGACACTGTAATTTTCCTGAATCTCTTTCAGCCGTGCGGTAATCAGTCCGTCATCACTGACAAAGGTTACGTTGTAAGAATCATTATATTCCTGGATATACTTCGACGAATAACTCTTAAGCTTTTCTATATGATGCACACCCTTTGTATATTCCGCGGACCCCAGCAATGCCTCATTTGGCTGTAACAACTGTAAGAAACGGTAAGGATGCGCGGCAAAGCCTGATCCCATGACAAGCGCCGCGACCACCGGGGTCGTAATAACCGCTGTCTGGAACCATTCAGAAAAACGCTTATGGTTATTCACCATAGACCCCGGAGACATACGCTGATCCCAGGCCTTTCTGGCCTGCTTTAAGACCTTCGTTACCCGGACCCGCTGAATCACATAATCCACAAATGCCATGATACGGCTCAGCACACCGGTCACCGCAGTATAGATAGTGCCTGCGCCGGCAAACGCATCACCTAACGCGGTGAATGTCATACTGCCTGCACCGACAAAGACATCCTTGATACCGGACGCAATACCACCGGCAGCATGGCGCTTAAGCGCATTGGCAATCACACATGGATGACCACCTTGCAATTCAACACCACGGCCACTCCAGTATACATTGTGCAAATCGATCGACTTACGTACCGCAGCGCTCACGCCGGCAATAATGTCGGCCCCGGCCTGCACATAGCCCCAGCCCGGAATCAAATCTGCCAACCCCTTCGTAAAGCTGGAAACAGCCCACATGCCAAATTCAGTTACCCACTCCATACCAAACAGAGCATCGCCGTAAGTCAGGCGGATTTTCTCCATCATCTTTCTGAAGAACCCGGCGATTTTCTCCTGAATTTTTACCGCCAGTTCAGACATTTTATGACCGGCCGCAGCCGCTGCCGTCCCCACCTTACTGCTTTTAATCGCGTTGCCCAGGTCTTCTGCTTTATGCGCTGCTTTACTGTTTTGTACTGCAGACTTAAGCTGCTTTCCTTTCGCAGACACCTTACCTTTTAACTGTTCAGCTTTAGCCGCCAGCTTAGCTTCCCGGTCGACCTTGGTAAGAAAATACTGACAACCGGTTTTCAGCTCAGACAAAGGCGTTGTATCAGACACAAATGCGCCCACCGGATCCAGCGAGAAAGCCGGGACTTTCTTCATATCGGTATGTGCCAGCATGTACATTGCACCAAGACGGGCATCCGCCATTTCGGCAACCTGCGCACCTAGCGCAGTATTCTGTGTATTGCCGAACATTTTGTCCTGGATTTTGCGTTTTACGAATTTCAGTTTCATATGCTTTGTCTCGGTAGCCTGCCGTTTATACCGGCAGTCGGTTGCTCTTCCGTGTTTCCGATCGTCCCTGCTCTGCCTGTCACACTATGTAAACTCAGGCAGACGCTGTATGTGCTGTGCCAGATCTTCTCTGGCGGTTGCTGTCAGACCATCACCGTCTGCCAGCAGAGAATTCACTGTTGTAACCACGGTATCTGAGTCTGACCAGTCAGGCTTCAGAAGTGTACGGTTATTCACCAAACTGAGTATTACCAGATACCCATACCAGTCGTGCAGAACATCCACGGTACCGCCACCCCGCTGCAACGCAGGCAGACTATAAGACGGACTGAAGCTGCGGTAAGGCAAGTCGGCAACCGGCATGTCCAGTGCTGCTGCGCTGGCAAAATCAATCAGAACCGGGCCGTCATCTGCCAACATAATATTGGCCGGCTTAATATCTCCGTGACAGATCCCAAGCCGGTGAAGCTGTTGCAGGATAAGGTACAGTTTGTTTCTGAATTCAGGATGAAATTCAGTGCTCTGCCGCAAGCATTCCGATAAAGACAGGCCGTTTACCCGGGAAGTGATTAATACTTCACAGTCTGCCAGCTGATAATGCCCGCGATAATCCACACAGCCCCGGTAAGCGGCGTCCCGGAGTACTTTAAGCCAATGAGCTTCACGGCGGATACCGTAACGCTGCTCAGGGGTTTGAGCGAGCTTCAGGCAATCCCAGCGCTCTGCCTGCGTATGCCAGGCACACCAGACCCGGTCATGCAGCTGCCCGGCATCGCTAAGCCGATATTCCAGCTGAGTCAGAACATCACTGATCAAAGTCTAGAGCCGTTCCGGCAACTGCAACTGATCAAAAAAGCCGACGTAGAGAGGATTCTCACCGCTCTCGATACGGGCCAGCAAACTGGCCGACTCCTGGCCGTCCCGCCAGGTCAGGCTGTTAGTGCTGCCATCCGGCAATGACTCACCCTGTAACTGATCCACCATCCGGAACCAGCTCCAGACACCGGGAAAACTGGCTTCACTGAGCACCTTGGTGCCACTTTTGAGCTGCAGGCTCAGCGTACGGCTGCTGTTTTCCGATACCGGCCAGTTCATTTTTGCCCACAGGGCCGGGCCGTTCCGGTAGGTATATAAAGGTTTATCACTGCGCAGATTAAATTCAGTCACACCACTGCTCATCGCATCAATACGAACCGAGAAGTTAACCCCCAGCACCGCATTATTAAACAGCGCCGCCTGTACCTGTTTCAACCGTCCCAGCATCAGCCAGAACTGACGGTTTATGGTGATATCCTGATCCTGAAGATAGCTCGGTAACCCGGGGTAAATATTCTCTTTATCGGTGAAGTACGGTTCATAGCGTTTGGCAAAATCACTGATACGGCCATCCGCGGCAAAGAACTCTTTAAAAGTTGCCAGCGGAATATCCTGTTCAGACAGAGGATTGATCGGATAGTACGGCGCTACACTTTGCTGATAGTCGTTCAGTACCTCAGCCTGCCAGCGTTGCTGCAAATACCCCTGAACTTCCAGCATGGCCAGATCATTTAACTGCCGGGCAGTCTGTTCCAGCATATCCCGAATCACACCGTTAAATTTCACTGCGATATCCAGCTGACGCTGCAGCGGGTTATTCACCTCGCCATTGAGCTGGCCAAGAAACTTACTGCCCCGCTGCTTACTCTGAACGCCCTGCTGCAACCATTCCAGCGTGGCGGTCATATGCTGTGTCGCAAAGCCCAGCGGGCTGACGCCTTTATCGTCCGCCTGAATCAGACGCCGGTATGCCGCAAAAGGTTTGCCGATAGAGCTGGCCGCCTGGGTGATCCCCAAATGTCTGGCCGGTGTCTGTAAATCAGCAGGGGCCAGCGGGTTTTCCGCCGTCTGTTTAGCCTCAGTATCTGCCGGCTTCGCCTGTGCAGCATCCTGCGCCTTAAGCATTTCATCCACCACGGCTTCCAGCCCGGTGTGGTAATCCAGTAACTGATACACCCTCAACAGAGGCGAGCTGGCCGGATCAGTCGCCGACATCAGTTGCTGACTGATTTCACTCCAGCCGGTGGTCGGCTGCCATTCAATGGCCCTGGCAAAGCGCTGCCAGTGTTCCACATAATCCCGGGTATAGCGCAAACGCAGCTTACGGTTTATCTGGCTGAAGTCCTGATTTCCGCTGATATCCCCAACCACATCTTTATAGTCAGCCACCCAGTCGCTGGCGAACTCAAAGCCAGAGCTGCCCATGATTTCCATAAAGCCTTCGCGGGTAAACATGTAAGGCACTTTGTACACGCTGTCATCCTTAAAGATGAATACGTCATCGTAGTTCTGGCCCAGTTTATCCAGCAGGTTCAGTTTCTGGCTGAGATGCGGCTGTTGCAGCAACTGGGTATACAGCAAATCCCCCAGGTCCTGAGTCGCCAAGGACTGATCCACCAGTTCCAGCAGCTCTTTATTGTCCTGCGGCGGAGCAACTTTTAAGGCAAACAAATCACCCAGCAGCAGTTTAAACTGATTAATCAGCCGGCTGTCGGTCACCCCTTCTTCCTGCAACGAATTCAGGTAGTAATTGCTCAGAGGATTTACATCCGTACGCCGTGGATTAAACAGCTGTTTCTGCAGGTTATACAGTTCCAGCGTCTTTACCTTGTCGTCCAGACGGTTATACACATAGAGATCCCGCAGCAGATAATCCCGCAACTCGATGAGCAACTGATCTTTCAGTGCATCATCGTACGCCGTATCCACCGCTTGTTTAATGCTCGGATTCGGCAGAAAAGACAGCGCATACCAGGGCTCCGGCTGATGGAAGATCGCCCGGATCTTACGTAATTCAGTCAGATTGGTAATCGGCACCGCCAGCTCATCACTCTGATCCTTATTGTTGACCAACTGCCGCTTATAGCTCTTAAGCTCCCGTTGCGCCTGCTGTTCCATGCCGGTGTAGTAATCATAATTGGCCTTAAACAGCCACAGACATCCCGCCAGCAGCCCCAGCAGCCCCAGTGAAAACACCAGTTTCAGCAGGCCGTAACTGTTTTCCCTGTAACGGTTCACCCCCACCAAGGATTTTTCAGGCAGGATGCTCTGCTGCATTAACTGACGGGCAAACAACTGATGTGGCACCACATCACTGCTGGCCGGCAACAGGGTTGAATAGCCTAAACGGGACGCCAGATGCATGGTCAGGCGGTCTGTCGGCTGCCCTTCACCATGGGCATTCACAAAGAAATAGCCACGGAACTGCAATGCCTGAGTCTGGTACTGATTATCCAGAAACAGTTGCCGGAAATAACTGGCCAGATCAGCCTTCAGCAAACCAAACTGATGTGGCCCGGCGATCACTGCACTGCGGTAAGACTCAGTCAGCTGAGCACTCAGCGCCGGCGTTGTATTCAGGGATAACTGCTCCTGCAGCGCATCGAAGGATGTATCGAACCACTGCGGGTCAAAGCCTTTCTTATCTGCCGGCAGCATTGCACCGAAAGGTTGCTCTAACTGCTGCTCATCAAAGCTGGCGAAGAACTGACAAAAATCGTTCACCGCCGATACTTCAGAAAACAGTGAATAGACCGGTAAACTGACACCAAAGGCCTGATTCAGTGCTTTAATGAAACCCCGCTGCTGCTTGGCCATAGCCTCCAGCTGATCGCTGCTGCGGTTCATAACATCCTGAACCGGCACACTCAGCAGAATGCCGTTCGCCCCCTGCCGGGGCCGTTGTTTACTCAGGTGAGCAATCAGTAACTGCTGACAGAACGCGATGCTGTCTGCATCCGCATCACCGTGCAACTCAATCAGTACGGCGCTTTCATTAAGCCAGAATGCCACCGGTAGGGGCTGTGTTGCAGATTCCAGTGTGATCCGGTCAAAGCCCATATGCTGGAGCAGATCCGCATCTCCCGGCGTCCGGTTCAGCATGAAATACCAGGGAATGTGATACGGCGCGCCGCGCAACTGACGCACATGCTGCCAGCAGGCCTGCAGGTGTAAATTCACCTGTTGCTGCAGGTACTTACGTTTGTCTTCACGCTGGCGCTGTTCACCGTCATCTTCCGGTACATCTTTACTGCCCCAGAACTTCCAGCTTAATCCGCCGGCCATCGCCGCCAGTAACAGAGCAGTCAGCCCGCTGACGGTCATATCAATGGGGTTAGCAAAGCTCCAGAATTGCAACAGATACGCACCGCCGAACAGGCAGACACCGATCAGCACAGTCACCAGAATAAACGGCCACAACGGGCGGGATTTTTTCGCCACGTTAACCTCCTAATCCTGTGCTGCGGAAAATAAAGGCATCACTGACCCCTTCATCACGCACGGTTTTCATCAGGCTGAGTGCCGCCGCACGGTTAGCGGTCGGCAACAGGATACGGTAACGCCCTTTCCAGTGCTGAATCACAGAGCCCCGTTCAGTGAAGTTATATTTATCGACCCGCGACTGAGCATCCGCCTGCCGCAGGAAAGACCCCACCTGTACCACCCAGACAGGATTCGAACTGACCGCAACCGGCTTGCTGACCGGTTTTACCGGTGGTGGGGTAACAGCGGTCTTTTTCAGTTCATCATCGGTGCTGACATACACCACCACGTTATCATCATGACGCTGCTGCAGTTTATCGGTATATTCCGCCAGCCCGGTAAACCCTTGGGTACGGGCGGCATAGGTATCTTTATACCAGAACGACAACCCAACCCAGGCAGCGGCAACCACAAACAGAAACAGCACCGCCAGCCACATAAATGGCATCTGCCCACCCGGCCGGCGGGTACGCCGCGGGCGCGCCGGCGCTTCTGTATGGAGCGGAATCTGCAGTGACGGTGTGCGGATATCCCGCAGGACACTTTCAATTTTGTAACAGATACCGTCGATATTTTTCTGGCCCTGCAGATGATACTGGCCCTTAAAACCAATCTTCAGCAGGACGTAAATAACTTCCAGCATATCCACCAGCAGATTCGGCTGGCTGAGGGCTTTTTCGACCACCACATAGAACTGCTCACCGCCATCACGCATGCCAAACAGCTCACTGAGCAGGGTCTGGTTTTCCCAGCGGCATTCTTCGTTCCAGTCGCAGTTAAGAATAAATTCGTCCAGCACGATGCAAAACAGAAAGCAGGTTTTATCCGCGACTGAGGCCGGGTAATCCAACCCGGCAATGCGCTGTTTAAGATCGGTAATGGCGTTCACCAACCCCTGACGAAAACGGTGCATATCATCCGGACGGGACATCCGCTGTACACTGACACACAGCGACAGTGCCTCCGCACAGGCATTCAGCAATGCATTGGGGTACTGGCTGAACTGCTGAAGCTGCTGGATATTCTGCAGCTGATATTTCAGCGCCGGCGCATTGTCCAGCGGGATTAACGGACGCGACTGATCCGCCGCCGGGCTGACGGTATCAGCCTGACGGATATTAACGGTGAGTTCGTCCAGATAATCCTGAGTCATACAGGCTTAGTCCAGCACATAGAGTTTAACTTTGATATCCGGGATCCGGACATCCACATGCAGGGCCAGTGGCTCGCGTTTTTCCACCAGGTTCTGCCAGTAAGGATGATGGGTATCAATTTCGATATACGCCGCATCAGACTTTGATTTCAGCTCACTGGGGGCGACCGGCATCGGCGTCAGGGTAACCCCTGACAACGCATTGCGGACCACTTCAGCAATCTGTGACAGGCCACACAGCTTACAGGCGCTCGGCACCAGCTGCGACAGCGCAGCGCTGCCAATGCTGGACTCCACACACAGAATAAAGCGGTGGTCGCTGAGGTTACTGATATCCGCCACTGAAGCCCGCAACAGACGGCGCTTTTCGAACAGGCGGGTATCCCACGGGAATTCCAGCACACTGTCTTTCTGTACCACGGACAGCTGCTCACGCAGACGGGCAAACAGTGGCATAAAGCCACGGTGCATAGCGTCGTACTGCAAAGAAGGTAACGGCGGTGCAATTGCCGGTGCAAAGCTGTTCAGCTCGGCCGACAGGGTCGCCAGCTGCAGATATACGTCCCGGGTCAGGGTTTGCGGATTATCCAGCGTCAGGGTCAGCCACGGAATCCAGCGGTTCAGGGTTTGCAGCCAGAGGTATTCACGCATCAGGCTCTGTTCACTCATACTCTGCTGACCATTACCGATCCGCTGCTGCACCATGTTGGCACGGGTTTCGATCAGCACCTGCAGTTCCTGCAAACGTTCGGTCAGTAAAGCTGACGCGCCATAATGCAGGCTGGCAGGAATGAAACGCTGATCCAGAATAACCGCACCGCTTTCCCGGCGCTCCAGAATACGGGCCACCGGAATCACCGTCAGGCCGGTGGTATCTTCCCCTTCCAGCAATAAACGGATATTCGGCCGGGCAACCCGGGCATCAATGCTGTTGGTACTGGCATCGGCGGTATCGAACAGGGTGATATCTTCCACCAGGTGACGCCGTTTATCCGCCGCCGGGCCGTATTCAATCTCGCCATCCACCACCAGTGGCAGGGCCAGGAATACACTTTTATTCAGGGTGTTTTCCGGTACATCCAGCAACAGCTCATGGTTGCTTTCAAAGTAGGTATTATCCGGAAAAATACCTTTACAGACAGTGACAACAATTTTACCGATTTTCAGCCGTTCACGGTCGATCTGCAGCTCACACAGGCCATAACCGTCATGGCCGGCGGCAACTGCGTACTGCTCTGCATAGTGGCGGTAATGTCTGTCCTGCTGCTGAAAATGCTGCGGCGAGATAAACATACCTTCCTGCCAGACTACTCTTTGCTGTCGTCTCACGTCGTACCTCTGCCTAAAATATCGTCTGCCACCAGGACTTCTCCGGCTGTGTTTCCAGACTGACCCGCAGCCCGGCAACCTCTATTTTGAATTCCTGATCTTCATTGTCTTCATCCAGCTTCAGCAGCGCCCGGCTCACAGCATTCTCATATTCAGAAAACTCTGCCAGCACCGCCAGGTAACGGCTGCGAAAATGCACATCTATGTTTATCTGCTGCTCGGTACCCGGCAGCAACGGATCCAGATAGAGGGTGTCGACCAGCGTACTGGCCAGCACTTGCTGATCGTTCTGATACAGGTCCAGAAACGCAGCATTACGGAAGCTGCCCGCTTCACTGAGCTGATACAGACGCAACACCACCGGATGGGCATTCTCCCCCCCGTAAGGGTTCAGCTGTCCGGCAGTGGTAATGTGCAGCACATGGCTCACTGGCGGGGGCGTTTCCTGGGGCGATGATGACGAACAGGCCACCAGCACCATTGCCAGCAATGTTATCCACAGAGCACGCACTATTTCTTCCTCCGCAGCTCTTCCATAAACAGCGCAGTAAACTGTTGATGGAACTCGTTACGGTCGCGGCGGCGGCTGTACTGTTTCTTATACAGACGCCAGTATTTTTTATCCCGGTTACCCCAGCCGGAAGTATATTCGTCGAACATGCCTTCCAGATGCGCGGGTTCAAACTCTTCCAGAAAACGGTCCAGCGTGGCACCCAGACACTCCAGCAGTTTGTCCTGCCCGTACATGCCCATCTGCATGTGTTGCTGTTGCTGCAACGTCCGTTGCAGTTGCTGAATATTGTGATTCAGCCGGGAAGCATCACCGGCATCGGGATCACCGTCTTCAAGGGTAACGATTTCAGTCGTCCGGTACGGGTCGGTGCTGAGTTTAGGCTCAGGGGGTTGCAGCTCAATGCTGTCATCAAACGGGTCATGGCCAAACTGGTCATCTGCCATCACATTTTCGGCAGAAAATTCCGCTTCCTGCGGTGCCTGAATATCATTGCTGTGTAAATCATCCAGCGGCGTGCTGAACTCATCAATTTGAAGGTTATCCACGGAGAACACAGGTTCCCGGCGCAGGTCTGCAACCGGCTCTTCCGCTTCCACAGTGTCCGTCAGAAACGGCACCATATCACTGAGCAGCAGGGTGTAATCCCCGAGCTTCAGAATATCGCCATCGTTAATCTGCTGGGGAATCCCCCGGTTCAGCGGCTGCTGATTCAGTGTTGAGCCGTTTACACTCAGGTCTGTTACCTGAAAACTGCCCTGTGGAGACAGGTCAATGCGGATATGTTTCCGGGACAGTTTACGGTCAAAATCCGGCAACACCAGCGTACAGTCGTAGGCACGGCCAACAGTGCCGCCATTGGCGGGCAAAATCACCTGCCGGCTGGGGACTTTCTCGTTTTCTGGCACTTCAACCAGCTGGATGCTTATCGTCATGATTCACTCTTTATACACTGAACCAGAGCAGCGTTGAAGGCATTGAGAAAGTTTGGCCGCTGGTGCAAAAAGGTTTTTGAAAAATGCACACTAAGATCCCGAATTTTATAAGGAATCTTCTTAAAGCGCTGCGGTGAAACGCCTTGATTTTCCATCGCCAGTTCGAACACATCTTCGTATTCCAGCGCCACATCCACATCGCCGTTACGCAACATCCGTAACAGGGCTTCGGCATCCTGAGGTTTCTTCACCACGTTATAGCCGTTTCTCGCCAGAAACAGCCATTTGGACGTATTAAATTTGGCCCCGTAGCGGGCCTGATCTTTAGCTTCTTCGCGGGTCACATCCAGCTCGACATTCGGGGCCAGGTACCAGTTCAGTGGCACAGAGATAACCGGCGCAGACGGCACTGCATAACGGGCCCGGGAGCTGTTCGGTGAGCCGGAAAAGAAACCGTTAAACTGATTGGTTTCCACCAGCAGCTGGGCACGGTCCCAGCGCATCAGATGCAGTTCATAGGGCTGGCCTATTTCACGCAGAGCACACTGCACCCGCTCAATAGCAATGCCCTTTAACTGCCCGTCTTCAACCATCTGAAACGGGGGCCAGCTCTGGGTCGCCAGCCTGATCCGCTCCTGCGCCTGGGCAGCCGCCGGCAGCAACATCACAAGGACGCTGAGCAGAACGGCTGATAAGGCTGTAGACGGTTTTTTACGCATATTCATATTGTGTTTGCATTGCCCACCTCTGGCAAGGCCTGACGCAGGCAAACTGCTTATGAAACCGGCACATAGGTGCCATTTCAGGCAATTATCAGGCAAACATCAGCTCCTGTATCCCTTAATCGATGGCCAACTGCAGATTCCCCTGCTCAACGCTCACCTTAACGGCGTTGATTGTCTGGCCTTCACTCAGGCGGGTAATACACTGTTCCGCCAGTTGCGGCATCAGCGAGCGGTTAATGATCTGCTCTACGGCACGACCACCGGTGGTCGGATCGGTATTGCGGGCAACCACCAGATCCAGCAGCCCCTGATCCCAGTCGAAGCTGGCGTTATATTGCTCAGCCAGACGCTTACGGATGCGCTTGAGGCTGATCTCGGTAATCTGCATCAGTTCATCAGCATTCAGCGGGTAGTACGGCACAACGGTGGTACGGCCCAGAAAGGCTGGTTTAAAGAATTTCTGCAATTCAGGGCGGATCTCTTCCACCAGTTCGGAATTGTCCAGACGGGTTTCATTCGCATCGCAGATATCACAGATCGCCTGATCCGCCGCATTGGACGTCATGATGATAATGGTGTTCTTAAAATCAACGGTGCGGCCCTCACTGTCCTTAATGTGGCCCTTATCGAAGATCTGATAAAACAGGTCATGGACACCCGGATGGGCTTTTTCCATTTCATCCAGCAACAGTACCGAATACGGGTTACGGCGAATGGCTTCTGTCAGCACGCCGCCTTCACCAAAGCCCACATACCCGGCCGGTGAGCCCAGCAGCATGGAGATTTTGTGCTCTTCCTTAAACTCGGTCATATTGATGATGGTCAGGCTGTCTTCGCCCCCAAACACCTGATCCGCCAGTGCCATCGCGGTTTCGGTTTTACCCACACCGCTCGGGCCACACATCAGGAATACACCTACGGGTTTACGGTTGTCCGTCAGGCCTGCCCGGGAAATCCGGATGCTCTTGGCCAGTTCGTTAATGGCGGTTTCCTGGCCAATCACCCGCTTATGCAGGTCATCTTCCATGCTCAGCAGCTTAGCCACTTCATCGCGCATCATGTTGCCCACCGGTATGCCGGTCCAGCTGCTGATCACTGAAGAAATGACCTGCTGATTCACCAGCGGCACCACTAACGGGTCGTCTCCCTGCAGGGCTTCCAGCTGATCCATTAACTGCAGCATTTGCTGCTGTTGCTCAGCGCTGACATGGTCTTCTGCATAAGCCGTCTGAATGTCGCTCTTGATGGTACGGATCTGTTCCACCAGCTCCAGCTCCTGTTCCCAGCGGGTCTGCAGGGCTTCCAGCTCGGCGTTCATTTCAGCAATGTGGCCATTCAGCGCTTCAATGGAATCGGCACCGGTGGTAAATACAGCCTGTTCAGTCTGTTTGGCGCTGCGCTCGTTATTCAGGTAACGGATTTGCTGCTCGAGGTATTCAATGCTTTCCGGCTTGGCATTCTGTGTCAGGGCGATCCGGGCACAGGCAGTATCCAGCAGGCTGATGGCCTTGTCCGGTAACTGCCGGGACGGCAGATAACGGATCGACAGGTTGACCGCCGCTTCAATGGCTTCTTCACGGATGAAGACGCCGTGGTGTTCACTGAGGGATTCACCGATGCCCCGTAACATCTGAATGGCATCTTCAGCGCTTGGCTCGGCAATTTTCACCACCTGGAAACGGCGGGTCAGGGCCGGATCTTTCTCAAAATACTTTTTATATTCCGCCCAGGTTGTCGCCGCCAGGGATTTAAACTCACCCCGTGCCAGCGCAGGTTTCAGCAGGTTTGCCGCATCGTTCTGGCCTTCAGCACCGCCGGCACCGATCAGAGTATGGGCTTCATCGATAAACATGATGATCGGAATGGCCGAATTCTTTACTTCGCTGATCACGTCTTTTAAGCGGTTTTCAAACTCGCCCTTAATGCTGGCACCGGCCTGCAGCAAGCCCAGATCCAGCGAGTGCAGCTCAACCCCCTGCAGTGCCGTCGGTACTTCACCGGCGACAATGCGCAGGGCCAGACCTTCCACTACCGCGGTTTTACCCACCCCCGGTTCACCGACTAATATGGGGTTGTTCTGACGCTTACGGCACAGCACATCAATGGCCTGACGCACTTCATCGTTCCGTCCGGAAATCGGGTCAATCTGGCCATCACGGGCCTGTTCGGTCAGGTTTACCGTGTACTTATCCAGTGCCCCACCAGCCACCGGAGCACCACCGGCAGCAGCCGGGGCACTGCCTCCCGCCGGAGCAGCAGTGGTCAGCTTGGCAACCTGCGACTGCAAGGCTTCCAGTGAAACCGTTTCCAGCGATTTGAGTGCCAGTTTTTTCACACCGAAGTGATCGGTCTGCAGCATCGCCAGCACCAGGTGCAGGCTGAGAATCTGCTGATGACCGTAATCCACCGACGCCATTAACCAGGCTGATTCAATCAGATCACTGATGCTTTTGCTCAGCGTTGGCTGCCCTTCACTGCCTTTCGGCATGGCGTTAATCCGTGCGTTCAGCTCGCCCAGCAGTTTTTCCTGGTCGAGATTCTGCGCGCTGATCAGTTGCAACAGATGGGTATCTTTTAAGGTCAGCAACTGCACCAGCCAGTGTTCTGTCTCAATGGCAGGTACCTGCTGATTCATCGCAGCACCGGCAGCCTGTTCCAGAGCATTCTTTAAGCCGGTTTCCAGTTTCGCAACCAGATTTCCCAGTTTCACCTGTGACATATGCCTGTTCCTTATACTAAAAGTATTTTTCGATACTCATCAGGCTGCGCCTGAGGAGCTAAACAATTCGCTTCACCGAGCCGCACACCGACTCGCCGGTCGGCGCTCAGTTGTGGTTCGGATATAAATGCCCGCCTGACATGCAGATACAGGCGCAGATCATTACTGTCCCGCAAGTAGGCATGACACACTTCCCGTAACCGCCGGGTCAGTTGTGTGTCGTCTTTCAGGGCCACAAACTCCGCCTGACTGCGGGGCTCAATCAGTACCTCTAACCGCTGGCGGTGCAGGGTGCCAACCTTACCCAGTAACATCCCCTGCCCCAACTGGCTGTTCGCCCGCAGGCCGCCGCCCAGGCGGGTCAGGGATGATGTCGGTAACCGGTGCCGGGTGCTGTCGCCTACCCGCACCTGAACCGCTAACTCAAAATAATCTTCCAGCAGTTGTCTCAGACCGCTGATACTGCGGGCTTTTAGCCCCAGTAATATGCTGTATCCCAGCAGTTCTGCATCATCACCACCGTGAACAGGCAACGCTGCCAGTTTGCTCAGCGCCTGCCGCTGGCTGACCTGATTGGGCAGAGTGCCACTGCGCTGTTCCTGCTCGTCCTGCAGCAACAGGTTTTGCTGCTCCAGTGCCCGCTGGCTCAGTTGCAGAAAGCGGTGGTTAAAAATGTCCAGAAACTCGCTTAACGCATAATCATCCTGATGCAGGCTGTCCAGCAGGGCTTCGTACAGATAATCCGGCAGAACCCCTTTAACCCCGGACAGCGCCTGCAGACCAAGGCTGATCTTAAAATCCTTGCCGCGCCGTTCAATGCTCTGCACTTCATGGGCATAACCTTCCGGCATCGGCTCAGCTTTGAGCTGTACTTCTGCGTCCGGCGCCATACTGCGTAACAGCCGGATCGCCTGCAGAAAATCAAACCGCTTGGGCCGCTGCAGGGCAGTGTCCATTACAGACATAGCTGGCTCCCGTGCACCCGGGGAAATGTCTGCCGGAAACGGTCATCACCAAAGTGACTGACATCCACTTCAATGAAGCGGTCATAACTGCAAAACTGTAAAAACAGGCCGTTCAGCACCGCCGCAAACACGGCACTCTGGCCGCTCATCACCGCCGCATCCAGCACAACGCTTACCCGGGTACCGGCAGCAAAGATGTTCTCACCGCAAATGGTCATCGGTGCAACCTGTTGCTCATAGCTGACATCTTTAATGCTGTCTGCCTGGCGGCAGGTATGCCGGTGGTTACACAGGGATAACACTTCCTGCAGGGCCGCGGCCGGTTCATCTGTCTGCAACAGGGAGGCAAAATTCGCGTTCAGCAGGGCAATAAACCGCCAGTTCAGTGATTCATCCAGCACCGGATACTGAGGCGCACTGGGTGCCCGTAATACTTTCAGCTCACCGGGTAAGTCGATTGCCGCCTGACTTTCCGCCAGCGCACCGGCTTTAATCACACAGGGGTGACGGCCGTTACAGCACCACAGATCCAGCGCCA
The DNA here is from genome assembly GCA_937138495.1 of uncultured Oceanospirillaceae bacterium. Taxonomy (GTDB): domain Bacteria; phylum Pseudomonadota; class Gammaproteobacteria; order Pseudomonadales; family Balneatricaceae; genus Amphritea. Next base: position 22,327 of record CAKZPE010000006.1, on the reverse strand, counting down.
GCACGATGCGGTCCTGCTGCAAGTCGGAGTTCTGGCAGCTGATGGTCAGTTCCATATTCCGTTTGCCGGTTTTATCCCAGCGCTGCACGGTTTGCCACTGACGGGCATCCACCGGCTGACGGTAACTGCTCTTGTAGAGGGGCCGTAACGGGTATTCACCGTCGGAATGGATTTCCCGTACGCCATCCACGGCCACCACTTCCAGATTGCTGTCCGCTTCACTGTCCGCCATCACCGGCACACTCAGCCGGGAGAAGTCGTAACTCATCGGTTCGCCGGGCTGCTTAAACAGATTGAGTGCCGGTACCGTGTTCAGGCTGAATACGTCGGTATTAAACAGCCGTAAAAATTCCGCCGGCAGTTCGCGGACGTACAGACTCAGCAGTAATTCAGATGCATCGAGGGCGGCCATTTCGTTGCCCAGATCACTGATCCGGAAATACGCGGCTTTGTCCGGGTAGGTAAAATAATCCCGCAGCATATCAAAACCGCCGAACTGATTGCCGTACCGGGGCAGCCAGTTAAACTGCGGATCAGCGATCCGGCTATGCATCCGGCTGACATCCAGGCTGCACTGTTGCTGCTCTGACACATCCGACAGCACGATGGCTTCGGTCTGCGTCAGTAATAACTCGATCAGGCTGGCGGAATTCTGCTCAAAGCCCCGGACATAAAAATCAAAATGCCCCACATCCAGCTGGCTGAACCGGGCTTCAGGATCTGCACAGCTGACACGCAGCTGGATCACCGCCTCGGCATTACGGACACTGGCAGGCTTATTCACAAACGGCGCGGTTTGCGCGGCGACATCCGTCAGACTGTAAGGCTGAATGTGCAGATCATCCAGCGTGGAAAAACGGCATTCCCGGCCATCCGGTGTCGCGATGCTGACCGGGCTTTTTGCCGGTAAGTGTACGGCTTCGCTCAGGTCTTCAGGGGCCGCATCCAGCTGCAATGCACAGTAGCTGGGCAGGATCTGGTTATAGCCCGGATACAGGGTCGACAGCAGTCCCTGTACGATTTCCGGAAAACGGTTATCCAGCCGTTCTTCTGTCTTGGCAGTCAGTAACGCCATACCGTCGATAAGACGGTTAATGTTCGGGTCTTCAATGCTGTTCTGGTCGATGTGCAGCTTGGCAGCCTGCTCCGGGTGACGCTGGGCATAGGCCGTCATTGCCCGGCGTACATACGCCAGTTCCCGCTCGTAATAGCGCAATAACTGATCAGACAATGTCCTGCCCCTCTAAATCCACTTTTTGATTCGCCAGACTGATATTTGAATCAAACACCAGTGAATGAAGCGTATCCCCGGTCTGCAGGGTGGCCAGCAACGAAAACTCAATGGAGTTCGACTGGGCCTTGCGGTCAAATACTTCGACGCTGACACTTTTCAGACGGGGTTCAAATGCTTTTATCCAGTTGGCCAGTTTGCTGGCCAGCTGATCCTTATTGATCTGACTGCTGATCGATTGCAGGCAGTCTACGCCGTAGCGCAGGTTTGAACTGTCCAGTTCCGGGAGCCGTTCACCGAAGGGCAACAGCGGCGCTTCAGATTCCAGCAGGCAGGTAAGCTGATGCTGTACCGAGGCCAGCAGGGCCTGATGCTCATCCTGATAGTCCTGATCCGCCAGGAAGCTTTCCCAGAAACTCATGACAGTGCGCCTGCCTGCAAGTCAGCACCTTCACCCAGATCAGTCGCCAGCACCACTTCACCAAAGAAATTATCGAACTGATACTGGGGCTGCAGTACCACTTCACAACTGAAGCGCCCCTGGCTGCCGTCCACTTCTTTAATTCTCAGATCAGACTTACGCAGCGGATAGCGGGCCAGAGTGGCTTCATCACCGTCAGAAATATTGCTGCAGTAGTTATCCAGCCACTGGCTGAGAAACAGTTCACATTCTGCTGCGGTCCGAAAACTGCCGATCATGCTGCGAATCTGAACCTTCAGGTAATGGGCAATCCGGCACACCATCAGGGTTGTCTGCAGCTGGCAGATCACCTTATCGGCATCGTTGCTGCGGGACTTCCAGACCGAGTTATTGCCATAAAAATAAAACTTATCTGTCAGGCTGCTCTGGGCCAGCGGCACAAAGCCCTGTTCACTGTAAAAACTGGCCAGACGACCGAACAGCCGGACATCTGTCACCGGGCTATTCAACGGCGAATTCTGCATGGCATTGGGCGGCAGGTTCAGCAGAGATCCCTGGAATTTGTCCTGCCAGCGGGACTTCATAAACCCAAACCAGTTTATCCGGTTATATTCACGGATAATCACGCTGGCAAAACCGAAAGCCGCATTGCCCCACAGGCCGGGCTTATCCCGTTCGGGCTCATCAAAGATAAAACCTGTAGGGCAGTTTTCGTAAGCGTCCCGCAGCTTTATCTGTGGCAACACAAGACCGACAAAACGTGCCCCGACACTGTTACGAAGCTGTTGCCAGCCCACATAGTCAGGGCCTTCGAGAATTTTGCCGATTCGCTGAGTATCCGACAGCCAGTCAGCCCCCGGATAGCCAAAAAAGTCTTCTGCCGGCGCCAGTAAAAACGGACACAGACAAATCGCCCCTAACTGCCCCAGCAGCTCCAGGGTGTAAAGGTCGTCATAATCGTCATCAAAGTCCATTTCCATGGCCACCTGATGATCAATCACGATTGTGCCGAAGGGTTTCCCCCCCAGGGTATTTAATTCTTTATTGCCGATTTTGTTATACAGGCGGCTGTGCTTAAGGCTGGCAGCGCTGTTGATATCCCGGGCGGTTTCACGCCAGCTGATATCCAGCAGTTTCACTTCCACACGCTGATAGTTTACCGGCAGGGTCACCAGGCTTTGCAGGTTGCGCCAGCGGGCTTCCAGTTGGGAGAAATCCTCATGGTGCATGACGTTAGCAAGCTGGGTGGAGAGTTGCTGATCAAGTTCAGCTATCAGGCGGTTAAGCCCGGATTTTAAACTGGCGGCGTTCTGCAGACACGCTTCGTCCCACTGACCGATAAGTGTCAGTGCCCGGCTGAGATAGTCGTCCTCTTGCGGATCGAGTATGTTGAATGCGTCTTGCCAGTCATTTTGAAACATAAGAATACAAGGCCCGCCGGAAAGCGGGCCCAGTTATCGGCCTTATAGACTCAGATCGCAGGGCATCAGCCGCCCGGGATCTTGGTTACCATACGAACAGAGGTCGTCAGTTCTTCCAGCTGCAGCCATGGGCGCAGGTGAGCAACTGCTGAGTAAGCACCCGGACGGCCTGGCTGTTCAACCACTTCAATACGGGATTCACACAGTGGCGTCTTGGAACGCTCTGCATTACCCACCGCACCGGAGTTGGTGTACTGGTCAATCCAGGTTTGCAGGTCGCGCTGAACATCGGTGGCTTCCAGGTTAGAACCCAGCATGTCACGGCCCATTACCTTCAGGTAATGTGCAATGCGGCTGCTTGCCATGATGTACGGCAGACGGGCAGAGATTGCCGCGTTACCGGTCGCATCCGGATCGGTATACGTCTTAGGTTTTTGCGTCGTCTGGCCACCGATGAAAACACCGTAGTTGGTGTTCTTGTAGTGAACCAGTGGCAGGAAGCCCAGATCGCTAAGCTCTTTTTCACGCTCATCGGTCAGGTTAACTTCAATCGGGCACTGCTGTTGCAGATCACCGGCATCCGACTGATACGTCAGGTTAGGCAGGTTTTCGACCTTACCGCCGTTGTCCATGCCACGGATCGCTGTACACCAGCCAAATGCAGTGTGTGCCTGAGTCATTTTCAGACCCATGTCATAAGCTGCGTTAGACCATACCAGCTGGCTGTTGTCGGTCGGACGCGGGTTACCCACAGCGTCGGTACCCAGCTCTTCGTAGTTGAAGGCATTGGTTCCCAGACCTTTATCGCCGTATGGCAGACGTGCCAGCGTACGCGGCATGGTCAGGGCAACATAACGGGCATCATCACTGGCACGGAAAGCATTCCACGCGGCATAGGCCGGGGAGTCAAAACCGGCCGCAACCGGCTTACCTTCATCGAAAGTTTCGAAGCTGTTGAATTCGAACATTTCAGGATTCGCAGCCGCAATGAACGGTGCATGGCTGGCAGCAGCGGTTTCACCCATGTAGCGCAGCAGTGCAACGTCTTCGTCTTTGTGGGAGAAGTTGTAGTCACCGATCAGCAGGCCGTAGGGTTCACCACCGGCAGTACCGAATTCACGCTGATACAGGGCCTCAAATAACGGGCTGCGGTCAACGGCAGGGGCATCTTCAAACTGATCCAGCAGCTCTTCTTTCTGGAAATCCACCATGCGGATTTTCAGGCTCTGGCCCAGTTCACTTTCTTTCACCAGCTTGTTCAGACCGCGCCAGGAGCCTTCCAGCTGCTGGAAGTCATCCTGCTGCATGATGGCTGACAGCTGACGGGACATCTGCTTGTCGATTTCACCAATGGCTTTTTCGATGGTCAGGGTCAGGTTCTTATCCCATACCACAGTGCCACTGAGCGCCTGTTCTGCCAGTACGGAGAACAGTTCTTTCGTGGTATCTTCCGGCGTCTGGGTGGTCGCCGCAATGGCACGGTCCAGGAAACTACCTTCTTCGGCTGCTGCTGCGCCTGCGGCGCCAGAGCTTAACTGTTCTTCACTCATGCGTCGTCTCCTTTCGCTTCAATGCCCAGCTCAGATGACAGTGCATTGATGGTGTCAGCACTTTGCAGTACTTCTTTCAGCAGTTTTTCCAGATCACGGGAACGGTCAGCTTTAGACAGCAGGGTCTTCAGCTGGGCACGGGTGTCCGCCAGTTTCTGCAGGGCATCAACCTGGCCAACAATGGCATCCGGCTCAAAGCTCTTCATGGAATCGAATTTCAGTTCAACACCGATCTGGCTTTCATCGTCTGCCAGGGTGTTATCCACTTTCAGTTTCAGTTCCGGGCCGACCCGTTTCATGACACTGTCGAAGTTATCTTTATCTACCTGGATAAAGCTGCGGTCTTCGAGTTCTTCACGGTCTTCTTTGTGGGCTGAAAAGTCACCCATCACTCCAACAACCAAAGGCAGTTCTTTAGTCTCGACCGCTCCGTTTGTTTCAACATCATAGGTGATGCTGACACGGTTTTTGCTTACGCGCTTATGTTGTGAATTTAAGGCCACAATTCAACCCTCAAAGTAATGATTAAGACGCTTTAGATTCCAGCTTCGCAGTAGTTACATCGTACTTAACGGTATCACCCTTCTCGATCTTGCCGCCGTCTGTTTCGCGGTAGTAAACCTTGGTGATCGTGGTGTACGTCAGAGACATAGACTCGCTTGGCAGAGAACCGTCAACGCAGCTGATGTTGTAGTTGGAAATACGGGCTTTTTCCAGCGTGATGATCATATAAGGATCAGCACCGTTACCTTCACGGGAAGGTTTGGTCAGCAGTACTTCAACGGTTTTACCTTCAGCACCCGGTGCGAACAGGAAAGTGCTCAGGTGTGGCGTTGCGCCGTCAGACTGACGGGACAGGTTCAGTTCACCCAGTGCAACCATGCCCTGGTCAGCGTTGTTGGCGTTACCTACATCAACGCCGACGCCACGTACAGCACCCCAGGAAACATTGTCGATAGCGAAGAAACCTTTCTTACCACCGATATCACCGATTGTTGCCGCACCTTTAATGTCATCCAGACCATCAATTCGCATGTAAATAGAAGCCATTAGGACTCTCCTTCGGATATAAATGACCGCCGTTGCGGCCGCAATAATTTAAGCAGAATTACCATTCAAAACTGGAAATACTCTGCGTTGTTGTCTGTTCTGCCGGTTGTTCTGCCGGCGTCGGTTCACTCGCTACAGCCTGACTGTTGTCCTCAGCAGGTAAATTCACCTGCGTAACGGCACTCACCGGATTCACTGGCGCAACGCCAGTACTGCCTCCCGGTATGTCAATTCTTTCGTTGTTTTCTAACCCGGCCATGGTTTCGATACGCGCCATCACTGAAGCGTTATCCCCCACCATTTCTGCCAGCAATTCAGGCAGGGGCAGATACCCCCAGCGAATCGCCCGCTCAATCAGCATATATACCGGGCTGTGGGGTTCGGTCTGGCGGAAATAGTCCGCAATCTGCCGTAAATTCTGGAATGCCTGATCACGGGACTGGATCGCACCGGCAACATCAGCCATGGCAACCGGCTGAACATTAACGGCTGCAGCCACAGCGGGCTGAACACGGGCAGCTTCCGCCACCGGGGCCACCGGTGCAGACACATCTGCCGTTTGTTGCGGCGCAGCTTCAGCAACGGGCTCAGCCGGTGCTTTTGCGACCGGGTCCAGCGGCCAGGGCGTCAGTTGTTCTTCGAGCATGAAACGCATCGCGTTGAGCAACTGATCAAATAACCGCAGCAGGAAGCCAAAATTAACCGCCTGTATCCCCACCGCCTGACACTGTTGGGTAAACAGGTCGCGGAGTGTTTCTGTGCGGGTTTTACAGCTGTCCAGCGCCTGCAGGATAGCAATCACAGCGCTGCGCTCTGCAGCCAGCAATTGCTGAGCTTCGGCTTTCAGGTCGGCCAGGTTTCCGGCCCGTTCTGCACTGAAATACCGGGCATAGGTAATTTCACCGATCAGGGGAATATTCTGCAGCGGCATAAAGAGTAAACCGCTGTTGTCGCTTTCACCCAACAGCTGAATCAGCGGCCGGGTACGGAATTCAGCCCATTCGCTGGCCTGACCGGCGTCATCATCCGCTTTGAGCTTTTCCACCGGTGGCCGGGGATGCATCTGATCGCCATATTCGGTGACCACTTCAACAAAGGCCTGTAAGGCTTCGTCCAGGCTTTCCAGCGGTGTACGGCTGAAGGTTCTGGCAGTGATCAGCCAGCAAAGGATTTCCACATCTTTCGATGTATTGATCAGGGTCTCCTGACACTGATCAGCAAGGGTTTGCCAGCAATCATCATTCAGATTCTGTAACTGGTTATCCACCATCGCTTCCGGAGATTCCATCAGCTGGCGATACGCAGACTGTGCCTGATTAAAGGTATTTCTCAGGGCGCGGTAAACGGCCCGGTTCCCTTTCAGGTATTCACCAACGGCCGAACTTTCCGAAACTGGCGCTGATAAGTTTTCCATCAGAATCCTTATTCAATTGACAACTTAGCTTATATACGTGCTACAGCGTCGATATAACATACACAATAACCCTGAGTGCATCTAGGGCTAATTACCCACTCTGAAACATGTGTATCAATAGTATGTGTCTGAGCTGAAAATTGCCTGAAAAAACAAGCGTTAAAATAAAACTTTATAAATAAACGCCATTTTTCTCAGCCGCCAACCATCACCGTCGGACAGCCCAGTACAATCGATCCCCCGTGGGCGGTGGTATCACCCATTCTGGCCGCCGGTTTACCCCCGATCATGACGGTGGCACTGCCTTTAACAATGCTGTCCGGCGGGCCGACACAGACACAGCTGTCACCCAGTCCGACTGCCGGTAAACCACCGATCAGAACCGTCGGTGTACCCGGCCCGATAACCGGACCGCCCACATGGGGAATCGGTACCACTGCCGGGGTTTGCATGGGGCAAACGTGCATATCGGTTAAACGTGCTGCCAGTGTCATCCTGTTCTCCCTGCGTATTTATCAGCGCTCGCCCCGGGCCAGCTTCAGTGCCAGCTCGGTCACCCGGCCGTTGTATGCGTCCGCTTTATCCCACTCGGGCAATGCCGCGGCCATATTGATGGCGCCCGCCGCTGCCTTGGCGTACAGAAATTCCGGCGGCAACACCTGAGGCTGATCCAGTGCCGCAATGCTGCCGCTGCCATTCCAGAACACCGCCTGTGCCAGCCAGCCCGGTGCACATTTGAGCTCCAGTTTCTGTACATGCTGTTCTGCCAGACGCCGGCTGGCTTCATCCGGTTCTTTAAACCAGCGCAGGCAGTCTTCAATGGCCAGGTTTTCATCATCGGTCCAGTATTTAGTACGGATCTTCAGTGCCTGGCATGCCAGCCACAGGGTTTCCCGCATCGGCAGGGCGTGGCACAGAAAGGTCATCAGTTCGATGTATTGCTGCTGTTCCAGCAAACTGTCGATCAGGGTTTGTGGCGTGTCCTGTTCATGGGCCTTTGCTTCATCGCCCGGCTCATAACGTTGCAGGATTGGCAGGCAGGTCTGGTAAGGGATTTTCTTCAACATATTCAGTTAACCATTACGATGCCGCCTTTCACGGTCGCCATTCCTGATGCTGTTAATTTCGCCTCTGCGGCACCGTTTACTTCTGCTGATACAGAGCCTTTCAGCGTGGCCATCAGACCTTCAGCATTTAGCTGGGCACCGGCTTTCAGATTCATATTGGCAGACGATTTAATGTCCACCGATGCCGACCCTTCTGCCGCCAGCTGCGCCGTTTTGATATTCACTTTGGAGTCACCGCTGATACTGATTTCAGGGCTGGAAATTTCAATCTTCGAACTGCTCATGGAAATTTTGCTGCTGCCCACGATCAGCTCCAGCGTGTCGTCTGCACTGAATTCAATTTTCTTGGAGGTTCCGCTGATGGCATCGGTGGCTTGCAGGGAATATTCCTTGTCCGATTCCAGCTGAATATTTTCTTTAGTCGTCAGGCTGTAGTTTGCTTCGCCGGTCACACTGATGTCTTTTTCCACGGATACTTTCTTCTCCGCAGTGACCTTCTCTTCAGCGTTATTCAGTACTTCCACCAGCATGTCTTTTGCGGCATGCAGGTAAAGCTGTTCATTGTCTTCTTTATCATCAAAACGCAGCTCGTTGGACTCACCCTTCAATTGGGTTTTTATGCCGGTCTGAGTGGTATTCGCCTGTGGATAAGGCGGTTTATTCTGGCTGTTAAAGAGGCTGGCAGTGACTACCGGCTGATCCGGATCACCATTCAGGAAGCTGACAATGACTTCCTGTCCTGCCCGGGGAATAAACTGGCAGCCATAACTGCTGCCGGCCATTGCCTGTGCTACCCGTACCCAGCAACTGGTTTTATCGCCTTCGGCGTCTTCGTCCCAGTGGAACTGAATACGGACACGGCCCTGATCATCACAGGCCGGTTCACCTTCTTCTTTTCCGGCCACAACAGCGCTCTGCAACCCCTGCACCTGAGGTTTCGGCAACCCCTGCGGGTAGTGCAAATGCCCTTGCGGCACACAACTGAAATCAGCCTGCAGACTGAGGCTGTTATTGCGTTCGACACTGACCAGATACGCGACACTGACCAGCAAATAGTCATCCTGCTGGGCGCTGTCTTTATGAGCAGCCAGTTTCAGATACGTGCCACTGCACAAATCCGTATTCAGGGTATTGCCCTTCACCAGCTGATACTCAGTGTCCCGCTGGGCCCGGTAACAATCCACCAGCGCACTGCTCAGGTCATCCATCTGGCCGGTAACGCTGGCAACCGGGTAGCGGGACTCGGTGATTTTAGTGTTGCCCGCCAGCTTAAACTTGCTGCTCTTGGCACTGCTGCTCACCCGCTTGCTCTGGTTATAGTCGTAGTTGCCCAGCTTTATGCTGCTGTTATGAAATTTAAACGCGGGCGACCAGTGGGTTATCACATCGTAATCGCCACTGGGAGCACTGGCATCATCCAGCGTAATTTTATCGGCTTTATCAAAAGGCTTGGCAGCGTCGTGCAGAATCAGGGTATTGGAGTCAGCGTCTTTACCGAAATAGAAATGCACCCCTTCCTCCGCCAGCAACCGACGGACAAACGCCAGGTCGGTTTCATTCAGTTGCAGGCAGTATTCACGCTGGGCGGTGGGCATGGAATCAACTTTGTACTGCCCTTTAAATCCAAGTTCATCAAAAATTTCACTGACAATCGCCTGGGTCGTCATGTTCTGAAATACCCGGCGCTTGCTGCTGTAAGCCAGCAGGGCCAGCCAGGGTTCCATCACCACCCGGCAACCCGGTTGCCGCTGGTTATCGGCATTCAGTAATTCAACAGCAGTCACGACGCCTTTGAAGGTCCGCAAGGCGGTACGGTCGCTGCCCGGGTGCTGAAACAGTTCACAGGTAAACACTTCTCCCAGCCAGGCAGACGGGTCAGTTTCCAGACTCAGCAGATCCACTTCAACTTTGCTTAACACTGACAGGCCATTTTGGCATGTCATTTGTGTTGCAGCATAACCGGTCCCGTTATGGTCGGTGACAACCAGATTACTGCTTTGCGGATCGCTTAACACAGCCATTGTGTGTTCCCCTTCATCTTCAATGATTGACGAGATAGTAAACCGTGGCACATGTTTTTCATACCTCCGGAATGGCCCCGGCCGGCTGTCTCAGTCGTATTATCAGGTTGCATTGTGCAGGCGAGACTGAAAACAGCATGAAAGATACTCCGGCAAATGATGCCTGTGGACGACAAAAGCGCCGGTTTCTGCAGGATTACGGCATCAGTCCCCGTATTTACTGCGCTGCAAGGTTACACTGTGCAGCACGATTATTCCTCACTTTGAGTAATAGTGATATATTTGCCAACGTTTTTGACATACTTTGAATAGTGACTGATCCTTTGCAGCCCTTTCAAAGGCAACCTCTGCGGACCTGAATCCAATGCGTGTATTTCTGGAAGTTCATCTGAAACTGATCGCCACTATATGGGCCATCCTGATTAGCGTGCTGGCGCTGTTACTGCTGATGAACACCATTAAATTCTCCGGCCTGATGTCAGGCGTTGTTTCTTCCAGACTGGAAGTGGTGACAGCATCCATAGAACGTTCCGTTATCAAGGCGGAGCAGCTCGGCCTGCCACTGCAGGAAATGAACAATCTCAGTGATTTACTGCGCAGAGAAAAGCACCGTGACCCGCAGATACGCGGTATCCATGTTGTCGACCGCCATGGACAGCCGCTGTTTTCCAGCGAACCTGAAGCCCTGAGTATTACCCCGCAGAGCACCCTGATCCGCCGCGCCCTGTTCAGCGAAGAAGCCGCGTGGCGGCTCGACGAAGAACATGCCCTTTACACCGGTTTGCAGTTATTTGATGCCACCGGCGGGCTGACCGGCAGTATCATTATTGATTATGACAAGTCCCATTACGCCGCCGATATTCTGCGGGTGAACAACCGGTTGCTGCTGATGACGCTGGCGATCTTTCTGGTTTTTGCGGTGTTTATCTTTCTGGCGGTACGGCTTGGCTTCGGAGAAGTTAACGCTATCTTCCGTCTGCTGCACGCCCAGCGGGAAAAGCACGCAGCGCCACACCCGGACAGCATGAAGACCGATTCACTTGCTTATCAGTTTGCCCGCCAGATGGAACAGCGGGAGAAAATCAAATCCGGGGTCGAGCAGGAACTCAGCCAACTGGTGACGCCATCCTCCGGAGCTGAACATAAATGAGTAACACAACCCGGGGACTCGCCACCTTTGTAAACCGCCGGCTGTTTGTTATTACCCTGATCAGCACGTTTCTGGCATCTCCGATCAACGCGGCAGATGCCCTGACCGAATTCAACATGGCCCTCAAGCCGCAGCTGTTGCAGAAAGCCAATCTGATTGCCGAAGAGGTGCAGGACGACATCCGCCTGGCCGTGGGCGTTGGCATTCCGTTTGAACGGATTAACGGCCTGGATACCTATCTGGAAGACCTCAGCGATAAATACTCTGAGCTGACTTACATTGCCGTCAGTAACCCCACAGGAGACATTGTTTATCAGGGGGGCGATATCAGCCAGCTGGTACAGCCACTGTCGTCTCATAAAACTCTGATTGCACCGGCCGCGAACGTTTCTCCTCCGCTGGAAAGTCTGCTCAGTGGCAGCCTGGATTTTTTCAGCATGCTGCTATCCGGCAGTCAGAGCCAGTCGATGGAGGGCTACTATCTGCCCCTGACGCAACAGGAGGTACGCTACGGCTCCGTTCATATCGGCCTCAATGACGGCTATATCCGCAGCCAGCTGACCAACGTATTTTTTGATCTGGCCATTGTTCTGATTGCCGTGTTGCTGGTGTCTTTTGAACTGATGATGGTGCTGGTAATGTTCTACGTCTCCGGCCCCTTACAGCATTCTGAAAAGCTGCTCACCCGACAGGCGGAAGGTGACTTTTCGGTGCAGCAAAATCAGCAGCAAAAAGGCATCATCGGCTTCTTTGTTAACCGGATGAATCAGGATTCCCGCACCATCCAGAATAATTTCCAACAGGTTTACGACCGGGCCATTGAACAAAAAGATGAGCCAGGCACCGTTGAGAAGCTGCGCCAGCTGGCCAAACGTTTCAGCCTGCAAAAAGTCTTCACCGAGAGCCGGGGCAGCATTATCGACGCCCGGATTCCGCTGTTTGTTTTCTCTTTTGCTGAAGAGTTGCAGAAGTCATTTATGCCGCTGTTTGTCTCGGAATACTATCAGCCAAACAGCTGGATCAGCCGGGACATCATGATCGGCCTGCCAATTTCCGTTTTCATGGGCGTCATTGCCATTATCACGCCTTTTGCCGGCCGCTGGACGGATCGCTATGGCTGCAAGCGGATCTTCATGACCGGCCTTATTCCGGCGATCAGTGGCTACCTGATTTGTGCGTTTGCTAACAGTGCCGAAGCCATTATTGCCGGCCGGGGAGTAACTGCTGTGGGTTATGCGGTCATCACCATTAGCTGTCAGGGCTACATGGCCGCCCTGCTGACCCGGGAAAACCGCGCCAAAGGGATGGCAGTATTTGTAGGTGTTCTGATGACGGCCTCCATGTGCGGCACCGCTCTGGGGGGCATCATTGCTGACCGGATCGGTTACCAGCCGGTATTTATTCTGGCCGCGATGCTGGCACTGGTCGCCGGCGCACTGGCATGGGTGATGCTCTGCTCTGAAGTGGGCTGCAACGAAACCCCGGCAAATACCGAAAAAAATGCCGCGACACCGGCACAGGCCCGGGGCCCGAAAGCTCTGCTCCGCAATTACCGCTTTGTGGGCATTATTCTGTTCTGTGCGATTCCTGCAAAAATTATTCTCACCGGATTCCTCTATTATTTCGTCCCGGTCTATCTGATCACTCTGGATGCCAGCCAGGCGGAAATCGGCCGGATCATGATGATTTATGCACTGATTATTATCTTCCTTGGCCCCACCGCCTCACACATTGCAGACCGCAGTAAACACATGATCGACCTGGTGGTCTTCGGTACCGTACTCTCCGGCGCGGTACTGCTGTTACTGAATGGCGATGCGGATGTTCTGACCGTACTGATTGCGGTTGTCCTGATGGGAATGGCCCATGCCATTATCAAAGCACCGCTGATCGCTGCTGCCCTTGAAGCAGCAGAATACACTCCGGATGTCGGCCGTACGACGGTGCTGGGCGTACTGCGTACCTGTGAACGGATCGGCAGTGTTATTGGCCCACTGCTCGTTGCTGCATTGCTGGTGTTCTATGACTACGGTGCGGCGATGGCCATCATCGGAGTAGGCATCATCGGCATTGGCTGCTTTACCGGCGTTTATTTCCGGCGGATGCGCCGTAAGGAGGCGCAGGCATGCGCATAATCAGCCGATTATTTCTGACTGCAGCATTGCTGATCAGCAGTGTTGTCAGCGTCGCTGCAGAATTTACCGCAGCTAACCCGGCTCAGGTATACATGGTGGTGTGGCGGGGCTGTGAAGAGGCCTGCCAGGGGTTTAAACAGTATATTGAAGACAACCGTCTGCCGGTTGAGCTGACCATCCGTGACGCCGCTAAAAATAAAGCCAGCCTGCCCGGATTCATTGATGAAGCCCGGCAGTTAAAGCCTGATCTGGTGGTCACCTGGGGCACCAGCGTTTCCAAAGCGATTATTGGCCCGGTCAGTGGTGCCAATGCCCAGCAGTATCTGCAAGGCATCCCGCTGTTATTCATGATTGTCGCTGATCCGGTCGGTGCAGGCATTATCAAATCGTATTCGGAGAGTGGCCGGCCACTGGTTACCGGTATCCGTAACCGGGTACCTGAACAGGTGCAGCTAAGTGTGCTCCAGGATTATCTGGCGGCTAAACGCATCGGCGTTATCTATGCGGGTAACGAAGCGAATTCCGTCCTGAACACCCGTAAGCTGGAGAAGCTGGCCGTCGATATGAACTTTGATCTGATCAGCCAGACTTACGAACTCGGCCCGGACGGCCAGCCTCTGCCAGATCAGTTCGACCGGATCATGTCCGAACTGAAAGCTGCCGGCGCAGATGCAGTCTATGTGGGTTCGAGTTCATACAACCGTCAGCACCGCGATGCGTTTACACAGGCAGCAAACCGCCACGGCTTACCTGTGGCCAGCGCCTATGATGTGATGGTTACCCGTTCTGACGGCCTGATAGCGGTCGCCAACCGTTATTACAATGTGGGACGCCTGGCAGCCAACCAGGCGGAAAAAGTCCTTTTTGACGGCCAACAGCCGGGACAGTTACCCATTGCTTCCCTTAACCGCTATTCAATCTTCATCAATATGCAGGTTGCCCGTCAGCTGGAGCTGTATCCGCCGATTCAGTTGCTTAAAATTGCTGAACTGGTGAATGTTGATTAAATACTGATTCTGTCCTGTACTGTTTGCGACAGTGTCTTTTTCCCTATGAAGTGCAGGGCTTTAATTCGCTGTCAAAAACCCATATATGAGTGCTATTATGCGGCCTCCAGGCTCGAGCCAAACCGTATTTCCTGCCTGGCTGTATATACAAATTAATATCGATATTAACGGTTTTATGCTGAAACCGTGACGTGAAGGTACATACTTATGAGCTTTGAATTACCGGCCCTGCCATACGCTAAAGATGCCCTGGAACCACACATTTCTTCAGAAACTCTGGACTTCCACCACGGCAAACACCACAACACTTACGTTGTAAAACTGAACGGCCTGGTACCAGGTTCTGAGTTTGAAGGTAAATCTCTGGAAGAGATCATCACCTCTGCTCCAGCCGGCGGTGTTTTCAACAACGCAGCGCAGATCTGGAACCACACTTTCTACTGGAACAGCCTGTCTCCAAACGGTGGTGGCGAGCCTACTGGCGCAATTGCTGATGCAATCAACGCTAAATGGGGTTCTTTCGCTGCCTTCCAGGAAGCGTTCAACGACAAAGCAGTTAACAACTTCGGTTCAAGCTGGACCTGGCTGGTTAAGAACGCTGACGGTTCTCTGGAAATCGTTAACACCAGCAACGCCGGCACGCCAATGACCAGCGGCCAGACTGCCCTGCTGACTGTTGACCTGTGGGAACACGCTTACTACATTGACTTCCGCAATGTACGTCCTGAATACCTGAAAGCCTTCTGGGCGCTGGTAAACTGGGACTTCGCCAACCAGAACCTGGCTGGCTGATCTGCACCCCTGCAGACATACTGAAAAAGGCACCTTAGGGTGCCTTTTTTGTTTTCCATCCACAGAATCGTTAGACTTTAATTAAAATACCACGCACTGCCCCGTGCGAACCACGACCAGCAAAGGTGTTTATCAGGAGTAGTAATCTGCGCCGGAACATTAAATATCAGGGTCTGCCCCTGTATTCATGGATTGAACAGGCATATGTTAAAACCGCAGTTTCCGCTAGTAACCGCGATCTGGATCAGCATCACGGTTTTAATGCTCGGACTGTCCGTCAGGTCCAGTTACGTCCTGCTGCAAAAACGCCTGGATAATAATACGCAGTATGTGTATTCCTCCGTCTATGAAAAAACCTATATAAACGAAATCCTGTTACAAAACTTTACCTCACTGGTCAGCGCCAATCCTCAGGACTTTGTCACCATTCGCAGTTATGCCAACGAAATGCATAACCGCTACCCTCAGATCATGCGGTTTCAGATCCAGCAACAGGCCGCTGCCAGCCACCATGAAGAAACACTGGCCGCAAACCCTTTTGAACCCTTGTTTGGACAGCCCGATCTGAATAAAGAAGTACTGGCGCATTCAAACTTCCCACTGACGTTTATCGAGCCTCTCACGGATGACACCCGGGATCTGATGGGCCAGAAGCTGGAGGATGATCCGACCCTGAGCGAAACCCTCAGCTTTGCCCAGCGCTACCACCAGCCGGTATCTTCCGCGCCGTTCAGAGGAGAAAATACGACTCAATATGCACTCTTTCTCGCCTTTTATGAGCGTAACGCCACCCCGACGCCTCAAAATCTCTATATTGCCTCCATTCTTGTCGATACCGCCAGCCTGCTACCCAACGCCAACTTCATGAATGAAGGTGCAAGGGCACAGATCATCAGCGAGCATGACGTTATGCTGGACGAGCGCATCGTGGCGCACAGCACAGGCACGGGAACGGATCTGCTACCGGAATTAAAAGCCACCCGTACCGTCAACCGGTTTGGCCAGTCATTCAAGCTCAGCATTACCCAGAAAGTCAGTTTTGAGGATCTGAATCCGGGCCTGTTACTGGCTATCCTGTTATCTTCACTGGCCGGTTTCAGCCTGCTACAGGCTTACCTTCGTCAACGGCTCAAAGCTGCCACCCAGCACGCCCAACTGTATGATAAGCTGAAAAAGGAACGCCAGCAGCTGGAGCTACGTATCCATATGCGTACCCAGGAGTTGCGTGATCAGCTGATCGAAAACCGTCGCCTTACCCATCAGGTACTGTCCGTGCAGGAGAAAGAGCGGCGCAGCCTGTCCCGGGAGCTTCATGATGAGATGGGACAGTCGCTGACGGCCATCCGCACAGATGCCAAAATACTGAAACGGATACATCCGGAAGAAGACAGTACTGTGCATAAGACTGCCGATTCTATTGATGCCATTGCCCAGAATATTTATGACGTTACTTACGGCCTGATGCGCACACTGCGTCCCACCGCTCTGGATGACCTTGGCCTGATCGACGCCTTGCAGGAGTGTATCGCCAATAACCGGTTTGCCGAACACAACATACATTTGCACACGGATTTCAGAGGCCCGCTGAATGAAATGTCTGAAGAGTACAATATCACCCTGTTTCGTCTGACCCAGGAAGCTTTCAGTAATATCCTTAAATACGCCCATGCCCGACATATCTGGATTGAACTGCACCGGCTGGAAACAGGTCAGCGCGGCGACATCAGTGGTGACCGGGTGGAATTAATGATCAGCGATGACGGGCTGGGGTTTGATGTGGAAAGCCATGCTTTCAAAAGCGGCTTCGGGCTGATAGGTATGCGGGAACGGGTTCGGGCACTGGGCGGCAGCTTCAGCGTCCGCCGTAACCATGACCGCGGCACCCGCATTACCGCCATCATCCCGGTCACCACCAGTTCCAGCACACCGAAAAGCACACTGTCTCTCACTGAATAACACTCGCAGGGTTAAACCGTTAACAACCCCTAAAACAACCCGTGGGGATTTATAGCCCCAGTGTTGCGACCGGCAGCGCCTTGGGATCATCCAGCTTTGGCAGAGCAAAACAGACAAACAGCCGCTCACCGCTCACCTGCTTGCTCAGTTGCCGCTTAACACTGTCATTACGGGACTGAGCCAGTGCAGTCAGTTGGGACTTCAGTTCTGCCGCCAACTGTTCTTCGTTCAGCGGCTCTTCCCGTTTTTCATTGGCTTCCAGCAACCGGGTATTCAGCAGTGTGGCATCCTGCGCAACCGCCTGACCACAGATATTCAGCCGCATGCCCTTACGTTCTTTCAGCATTGACTCAACTTTACCCAGATAGTCACGGGCCTTTTTATTCAACTGAGCGGATCCGGGCGTGAATGCCACCGGCTCAAGATTGATAAAGGTTCCGTCAGACGCGGCATCTATTGCGGTTTCCGCCAGGCTGATCAGTGCACCGTAAGGCTGCAAAGACTTCGCGAGGAAGCTGAACGCTGCCTGTTTCAGGCCCTTACCGGCGAGGATTTTAACGACGCTGTCCAGCCCAAAATCCGGATCAGACAGGGAACCGCTGATCGGCACTTCCAGTTCGATGTTATCGTCATCGTCCTGCAATATCATGATCGCCGTGCCGAGCGGCATCGACAGTTGTTTGGTAAAGCCTGCCACCTTGTCCTGATTCACCGGATCAACCGACAGACGGTTAATCACAATGTTATTTTCACCTTCAATCTGCTCATTACGCAGGGTGCCTTTACTGGTCAGTTCCAGCTGGCCGTTTTCAATGAAATAACCGATATTAGCAATCGCATAAGGACTTAAACGTGGCAGTTCAAGCTGAGTAAGGGATGCATTCCAGTCAGCGTCGCCACCACCGCCGGCCAGATTGGTTTTGCCGCTGAGTTTCAGTTTTGTGAAAGGCTTCAGTTCAATATCAGCAGCAAAAGGAGAGTACTTCTTACTCGCCGTATCCAACTGTTTCAGGCTGGCAGATTTAATCAGAATATCGCCTTTAAAGGCCGGATCAGCATTATTATCGGTAAACAGAATCTGGTTCTTACCGGCCAGGGCCACTTCGCCGATCCGTACCCGCATTGCCGGGGCCGCCGGGGCTTTTTTCTTAGCCGATTTTTCTGTTGATGACTCTGCTGACGGTTCCCCGGCCAGCCCGTTCAGCGCCGCCAGATAACGCTCTATCGCCGCCGGTTTACCACCTTTGGCAATGACCACATGGCTCTGGCTGTCGCGCAGGATCACTTTACTGATTGTCAGATCCCCACGGGAATCATACGCCAGCTCACCTAGCTGCAGACTGTCTACTTTACTCAGAGGATTTTTATGCCGGACATTCACGCCTGACAAACGGGTTTCAGCCAGTTGCACCCGCATACCGTCATCACCGGTGCCGCTTTGCTGATCAAACTTCAAAGTCTGTAAAGACACCTTCGCCAGGGTTAACAGATCTGATGCCAGCGTCCGGTTGTGTACATTCAGGCCTTCCAGTTGCAGGCTATCACCGGTGACCGATAACGTCTGTTGGGCGGCAGCCGCCGCGTCAGAGTCAGCCGCCGGTGCGTTATTCAGCGCGACCTTTCCTTGCCAGTTCAGGTTTTTCAGTGCCAGCCGCAATGCACTGCCCTGCTCCACCTGTGTACCACTGCCCGCGACCTTGCCATCCAGCTGAAGGCTCTTAAGTTGTTGCTTCGGCAGCGTTACAGTTAATCCGCCATTCCAGCTCAGTTGCTGTTGCTGCACATCCAGCCCGGTATCCTGCCAGCGTAACTGTTCAAGTGTTAACGCGCCCTCGTGTTGCAGTGATTCCATGGTGGCATCAATCTGCCCTTTCCAGTTAAGTGCCTGCAAAGCTGCCTGCTGCGCATCCCCCAGTTTCAGACGGGTTTTCGCGCCGTTCAGAGCACCGTTAAGACGGGCATCTTTCAGGCCACCGCCAATAACCGCCGCATCAATCTGTCCATTCCAGCTCACCCTCTGCTGCTGAACATCCACCGCGTCATCCTGCCAGCTAAAGTTCTCCAGTTTCAGCAGGCCTTTTTGCTGCAGATTAATAGCATCATCACTGAGCTTAAGATGCACCGACAGATCAGTACTCAGATCACCTTTAAGCCCCGGTACGGCTGCAGCTGTAAATGCCTGTAATGTCAGAGGGGCAATTTTCAGAGTCAGGTTGGCAAACTTATCTTCTGCCAATACAACCGCATCACCTGCCACCGAAAAATCAGCCCCGTTCAGCTGACCGGCAAGGTTCAGCTGGCTGGCATGACGGGGCTCCCAAAAGTACAGCCCTTCCAATCCTGCTTCAGTCAGCATCAAATGATGTTGCTGAGCCGGTAAATCAGTTTTCCAGTCCAGCTCATGAATACTTAACTGGCTGATACCCACCTGCCATTCAGAAGCACTCTCTTCCTCTGGTGCAGCCGGTTCCTCACTGGCCGCAGGAATAAGCACCGGACCGACTTGCAAAGCGCCTTTGTTGTCACCATCTGTATGCTCGGTTATCTCGCCACTCAGCCCCCTGATCTTCAGCTGGCGAATCCAGGCCCGCTGTTCAGTCAGCGCTGCCAGATCCAGTTTCAGATATAAAGACTCCAGCTTAAGATCCCGCTGACCGGGGGTACGGACATCCACCCCTTCAAGACGGACTTCCCCCGTCAGCCAGCCAACATTCAGACGCTCAATCCCCGCATATTCCGCCCCCTGATCCAATAACCAGTCGGCGGCCAGATCCCGCCCGATAAACACGGCAGAATGGAGTAACAGACTGATTAACAGAATAACGGCAAGAATCGCTTTAACGGCAAAATGCAAACGCATAAAAAAATACCTGACTGGAAACGCTCAAAAAAACATGTGCTGCAAGGAAAGTATCACACACAAGTGTAATTCCTCCAGCCATTAACTACCGCCGCCCTTCGCTAACTGATAGAATCCCCTGCGACTGAAGTCATGACAAGATACTTAAGACCCTGCGAATCCGGCCTTAACGCCTGCACACAGTGTCTGAAAAAGTGCGCCACATAACTTCACGCAGTAACAGTTCTATGCATGCAACAGGGTGTCCCCAGTGCAATCCCGTATTGCCACGGCTTTATGCCGTTTATAAACACCGCCGTTGCCCTAAAAAATTGCCAATTAAAGGGTGAGATCATGGCCGATCATGACGCAAACTTCCGTGACAGCTCAGGACCAATCTGGTTCATCATCAACCTGGCCGCACTGGCCTGGATTACGATGCCGGTACCTATTGCACTGACAACTGTTATGCAGTGGTAAGTTCTGCACCGGCGGTTTCGCCGGGTATAAAAAAACACCGCAATGGCGGTGTTTTTTTTAGCCTGAATACCGGCTCTGTATCAGATACCGTAGGCTTCACGGTACGCACGAATCGCATCAACCTGTTCAGCTTTGTTGCCCTGCTCTTCCAGATAGGTCAGCACGTTTTCCAGCGACACGATTGAAGCTACCGGCATATTGTAATCCCGTTCAACTTCCTGAATTGCAGACAATTCGCCTTTACCTTTTTCCTGGCGGTTCAGGGCAATAACAGTACCGGCCGGTGTGGCTCCTGCCTGCTCAATGATAGTCATGACTTCTCGGATCGCCGTACCGGCAGTGATCACATCATCAATAATCAGTACCCGGCCTTCCAGCGGTGCACCCACCAGGCTGCCGCCTTCACCGTGACTCTTCGCTTCTTTACGGTTAAACACGTAAGGCACGTCCTGACCAAAATCTGTTGCCAGTGCCACACAGGTCGTTGCCGCCAGCGGAATACCTTTATAGGCAGGGCCTAACAGCACATCGTATTCAATACCGGATTGCTGAATAGCAGCCGCATAGCAACGCCCCAGACGCGCCAGCGCTTCACCACTGTTGAACAGGCCGGCATTAAAAAAGTACGGGCTGGTCCGGCCAGATTTAAGAGTAAACTCGCCAAAACGTAATACTTCTTTATCGATGGCAAATTCAATAAATTCTCTCTGATAATCCTGCATGCTGATTTCCCCGGTCGCTGGCTAAAAATTGCGCGCATCATACAGGATTAACGCCTGTCCCTCCATGGAATTCCACGCATATTAGCGGCACCGCCCCCTCAAACGGCAGTTTAAAATGCCTGCAGACCTGCGTCAGAGTAATTTTATTCACCAGACTGAATCTGAAAATTCACCAAAGCCAGTATGAAATCAATTCAATTTTCGCCGCATCCCTTATACAATGCGGGCTCGATAGTAATCTTTCACACATTTGATACTTTTTTCAGGATTTTTGTTCTATGCGCGTTATCACCTTCAATACCCAAGGTATTGAACAGGCTGCCGATAATGGTTTTTTCGACTGGATGGTCCAGCAGGACGCAGACGTTGTGTGTCTGCAGGATCTGCGCGCAAAAGAGTATCAGCTGGATGCGGACCGTTTTCACCCCGAAGGATATGAAGCCTACTTCTTTGACGCCTTCGAAGACGGCTTCAGCGGTGTCGCTATTTACACCCGTGAAATTCCCAAGGCGATTATGACCGGGCTGGGTTTTGAACAGTGCGACTTCCATGGCCGCTTCATTCAGGCAGACTTTGATAAAGTCAGCGTTGCATCATGGAGCATGCCTTCAGGCCTGAAGAACGATGAAGCCCAGGCGGAGAAAGAAGAATACATGGATCTGCTCAAGGGGCATCTGACAAAGACCCTGCGTAAGCGCCGTGAATTTATTTTCTGTGGCCCGCTACACATTGCCCACAAACCTGTCGACCTGAGCAACTGGTACGTTAACCAGAGCGTTTCGGGCTTTCTGCCACACGAACGGGAATGGATGGCAGATATCTTTGATGACATGGAATACGTCGATGCTTTCCGCCAGGTCAACCATGCGGATCACCAGTACACCTGGTGGCCGGAATATAACCGTGCCCGGGAGCTGAATGAAGGTGCCCGTCTGGATTACCAGATCACCACGGCGAACCTGCGTAAAACGGTTAAATCCGCACGTATCTTCCGGGATATAGCGTTCTCGGCCCACGCACCGGTAATCATTGATTACGACATCTGACACCTAAAAATGCCGGCAATCGCCG
>CAKZPE010000005.1 GCA_937138495.1 uncultured Oceanospirillaceae bacterium | reverse complement strand
TCCCGAGTGGCCAAAGGGATCAGACTGTAAATCTGACGCGCAAGCTTCGGTGGTTCGAATCCACCTCCCACCACCATCTTCTTTCTGAAGATGTTTCATGTTTAACCGTATTTCTTCTGTTTATTTCTTTCTGACTGTGCCAGAGTTGATCCATGCCGGTGCTATAACTTTTTTTACCGGTAGAATCACCTGAAGCATACCCGTATAAGGAAAGTGAATATGCCTTGTAATCATGAGATTGCCGAAGAGATTAATGTGCTGATCCGTTTCAGCCAGACCAGTACCCTGCAGGGTATAAAAGTACACGCGAACGCCGATGCCGATATTATTGCTGCCACCTCCCGGTTATTCGATAAAGGTTTAATTTCTCAACAGGACGGCGGCTACCTGACACCACTCGGCCATGAAGCGGCTGATCAGGCCCACTCCCTGCTGAACATCCTCACACCGCCCAAACCGGCAGCATAATCCCTCTTTTGCGCTGTACATCAGCTGCAGCGCTTTTACACGACCTGAATACCCTTAAGGACTAAAATGAGCGACGCGCCATTTCTGATCGAAGATATGAATGTCTGGGAAACACGCATGTTTAGCGTTAATTATCCGGAACACAGCAAAAACCGGCAGGCACTGTTAGAAGCCATCGAAAGCATCCGTCAGCAACAGGAAGAAGCCATTGCCAGCTACGTCGCCCCCACTGCCAAACATCAGCTATATGAAAGCAGTCTGGATTTACTCGAACAGCCTGTACCGGCCCTCAGTGATCTGAAAATATTCCTCGAAGACATGCTCACCACCGTCGCGTATGCCGTCAACGAAGAATTCTGGCCGGAAGACGCACAAGCCCATGCCAGCATCATTGAATCCTGGTTCCATGTCACAGAAAACGGCGGCTATCACGATACCCACTCCCACCCTAACTGCTCATGGTGCGGCATTTATTACCTGCAAGCCGGTGAAAGTGGCATTGAACAGCGGAACGGCGTTAACCGTTTTTATGACCCCCGCCACGGCGCTGATCAGTATCTGGATGCAGGGACCGCTTACCTGAATGCTGCCGGCACCTGGGACTTCGCTCCCCAGGAAGGCCAGATTGTTATCTTCCCTTCTTATCTTAAGCATGCTGCCATGCCATATTTTGGTTCACAGGCCCGTATCGTGCTGGCCTTCAATAGCCAGGTTAACTTTCAGGAAGACTGACAGCTACAGGGAGCCACGGAAGGAAATACTCCTTAATCCATTGATTGAACTTTCTTTTTCACTTAGCCTCACAAGATTAAAATCAGGGACTTACAGGTATTGTAATTATGCTGCACTATGCTGCTACACTCGGAAAACATGCAGGCTTCTGGCTCACTATCATTCTTATTGGCTCTGTACTCGAAGGCGTTGCCCTGTTCTATCAATACGTTTTAGATTACGGTCCCTGTGTACTCTGCATTCATATCCGCCTCTGGGTTCTGGCAATTATCGCCCTGGCCGTACTGGCTCTGTGCTTAAGGCGCTACAGAATTCCCAATCTGTTGTTTCAAATCCTCAGCCTCGCAGCGGCAGCGGCATTACTTGAACGCGCCTGGATGGTATTTGCCGTTGAACGCAACCTGATTGAAAGCAGTTGTGAAATGTCCACCGGGTTGCCGGCCTGGTTCGCTGTCGATCAGTGGTTTCCTGTGGTATTTGAGCCCTGGGAACTATGTGGTTACACCCCGGATCTGTTACTGGGAATCACCATGGCAGAAGGCCTATTGGCTATTTCACTGGCCTGTGTTGCCGTCATGACCGCGGTGCTTATCGGCAGTCTGAAGTATCCCCACGCGGAATAATCTTCCGAAAACACAAGCGCTTCCACCTTCGTTTTATTCCCTGTACAATCGCGTTCAATTTTTGAACAGGCCCGGCATCTGCGCCGGGCTGATTGCAACCCTTTATCTTCAAGAGGTGTACTGTGCGTCTAGCAGAGATCGAAGGCATCATGATGAACGTAGGCATCGCAGTATTTGCGGCCTTTATCTTCTTCATCATTTACGACCTGGCAAAAAAATCCAACGCCGGTAAATTCGGTACCTTTATTTTATTTTTTGCACTGGGTTTAGGCCTGGCAGCCTTTTTGGTTAAAACCGTTGCGGTATATATGATTGAGGGTGGCGGAGCTGCCTGAGTAAAGTCATTTACTGAGCGTTGCCTGCAACGCTCAACTCATCTTGCTGCGAAGGAATGGCAGACACGCCTTTACTGCTTCAAATCATCCGGGCCAACATGGCGCAGGCTGAAATCCGCCGGATCAATATCATACGCTTTACCAAACCCCACCACATAACGGCCACTGACGGGCTGCAACGCGAATAACCTGAAGTCACTCAGACCTTTTAGCACCCCGACAGTTGGACCAAACGCCCGTTCAAGATCTGCCAGAACAGATTCAAAACCCGGTGCATCACGGGACACCTGCTGCGCCTGGCAAACAAAGGTTGTCCGACGCCGGGCGAACGGATTACGGTTACCGGCCTCATCCTCAATGAACATCACCGAAGTACTTTCACAGGCCATCAGATTACGGGTATGTCCGGCCAGCTCACTGATAAAAATATAAAAACACCCATCGCGCCAGACAAAAGGCGCGTAACTGATATCCGGAAAAGCATCTGCCAGCCCTTCACCTTTACGGCTGTCAGCCATCAGCGTCCCCAACATAAGTGACTGGCGCTGTTTAATAAATGTCTGGCATTCCTGCGCCAGTAAAGTCAGATCCGTTTCACTCATCCCGGTGCTCTCCGTTACCCTTCTATAATGCCTCTAATATACCGCAAACTCTCTGGCTAGCGTATACTGGGGCCATTTTCAGCGGCCTGCTAACCGCCTCACTCTGTATTCATTTATCAGGCCCTCAGCACCATTAAGGAATTTTCAGGATGCAACAGAAAACGGTTAAAGCCGGTGATATCGAAATCAGTAACGAAAGCCCCATGGTTCTGTTTGGTGGCATGAATGTTCTGGAATCCCGTGACCTCGCCATGCGCATTGCAGAACACTATGTTGAAGTTACCCAAAAACTGGATATCCCTTACGTTTTTAAAGCCTCCTTTGATAAGGCTAACCGCTCATCTCTGACATCGTTCAGAGGCCCAGGACTCGATGAAGGTCTGAAAATCCTGCAGGAAATCAAACAGACCTTCAACGTACCACTGATCACCGATGTCCATGAGCCTCATCAGGCGGCACCCACCGCTGAGGTGTGCGACATTATTCAGCTTCCGGCATTTCTTTCCCGGCAGACAGACCTGGTTGAAGCAATGGCAAAAACAGATGCCGTGATTAACATTAAAAAAGCTCAGTTTCTGGCTCCTCAGGAAATGAAACATATCCTGAATAAAGCAGAACAGGCCGGTAACGATAAACTGATTCTGTGTGAACGGGGCAGCAGTTTTGGGTATAACAACCTGGTGGTTGATATGCTTGGTTTCTCCGTCATGAAAGAGTTTGGCTACCCCATTATGTTTGACGCCACCCACGCACTGCAGATGCCAGGTGGCCGCAGTGACAGTGCCGATGGCCGTCGCGCACTGGTTGCTCAGCTTTCCCGTGCGGGTCTCGCACAGGGTATTGCCGGCCTGTTCCTGGAAGCTCACCCTAACCCGGCAGATGCTAAATGTGACGGCCCGTGTGCCCTGCCACTGGATAAGCTTGAGCCTTATCTGCAGCAAATGCAGGCAATCGACCAGCTGGTTAAGAGCTTCCCGCCGCTGATGACAGAGTAACCTCGCAATACCTGTTACCTCTGCGGCTTTCTCTCCCGGAGGTAACAGTCTGTTATACAAACCTTTTCCTTCATTTTTGTCACCTGCCCTCCGGCAGCTTCACTATGCTTTGCGCATGTTCTATTATGGGCTGATCAATCATCAGGGATTAGGCCGATAATGTATGGTGGATTCTCAGCAAGCCCTTTATAACGGACTGAAGGCCGAACAGATTATTGGCCCGGATCATCATCCGTATAAACTGCTGACCGCATTAAAACCCACTGTACTTGGTCAGCTCTGGCAGGCCGAAGATCTCTCCACCAGCAATAGCACGCTGGTAAGCCTGCATATTATCGACCCAAAACTCATCCGCCACAGCGGCTTTATTGACCACCTGAAAAAACAGGTTAGCCTCAGCAAACGCCTGAAACACCAGTATCTGGCAGATCATTACGGCATCTTTAAACACCGCGGCGGCCTGGTTCTGATTGCCACCGAGCGTCTTGACGGTCTGACCCTGGCACAACTGCTGCAAAGCGGAGCCCATAAAAAACTCAGCCGTACGCAAAAAGAAGGATTGCTGATTCAGCTGGCACTGGCCCTGGACAGTATTCATGCCAAAATGGCCAGCCCACACCGCAGCCTCAGCCCGGAGATGGTATTCATCAACCGGCAGGGAGGTGTCAGGTTAACCGGGTATAATCTGGCCGACAGCCTGGAATGTATCAGTGATCAGCTAAAAGAACCTGCCAGCTACCTTGCCTACAGGGCTCCGGAATGTTTTCACCCGGAACCGCTGACACCCCGGGTCGATATTTATGCCTATGCAGCAATCATTTATCAGCTACTGAGCGGGAAACCTCCGTTCAGGGCTCAGGATGATGAAGCCAGCCGGGTACGGATCGAACTGAAGCCACTGAAGATGCTCACCGCTACCCAGTGGCAATCTCTGCAAAGCGCCTTTTCAACAGACCCGGAAGAACGGCCAGCCACCGCATCAAAGCTGATTCAGAGCATTCTTCAGGAAGAGGAAGAAACTGAACTGCCGAACGTCAGTAAACCTGACACTCCCGACCACTCACTTGACGACGAAGGTCTGACCGATACGGCCACCGGCGGCCATACATTCCGTAACAAGCTCACTGCCCTGACCACCTGGCGCCCGAGCCGGCCACAAATCTTTGGATTAGGCATTTTCACCGCCGGTATGCTGGTCGGCGCCATTGCTACCGCCTCCATTCTGATGCTGCAACAGATGCGTACCAATACCGCACTTACCACCAGCCTGGCAGAAATTGAAAACTTGCGCACTCAACTGGAGCAACAGCAGGCAGATCAACAGGATGCCGGCAACCGGTACCAGTCACAAATTGATGATCTGAAAGCCAGTCTCACCGCCCGTACAAAAGACGTCTCTTCCCTGGAAACACAGTTACTTAAAGCCCAATACCCGGACGCCGATGCAAAAACCCTGTTTACCGATCAGCTTACCGGCGGCTTTAAAGGCCCGCAGATGGTTATTATTCCCCGTGGCCGCTTCATGATGGGCGACCAGCAACTGATCGGGGATGATAACGAACTGCCCAGCCACGAAGTCAATATCGGTTACAAGTTTGCCCTGGCACGTAACGAAATCACCTTTAGCGACTATGATTATTACGCCCGTGCCACCGGCCAGCCACTGCCGGATGACAATGGCTGGGGACGGGGCAACCGACCCGTCGTAAATGTCACATGGCAGCAAGCCAAAGCCTATACGCAGTGGCTGTCAGACATTACGGGGCAGCCTTACCGGCTGCCAACCGAAGCGGAATGGGAGTATGTTGCCCGGGCAGGATCCGACACCAACTACTGGTGGGGTGAAGAGCTGGAGCCCGAGCGTGCCGTGTGTGGTGAATGCGGCAGCCCGTGGGACGGAAAACAAACAGCCCCAGTGGGGAGTTTCCCCGCAAATTCATGGGGAATTCATGACATGAGCGGTAATGTCGACGAATGGGTGGAAGACTGCTACCAGGATTCCTATATCGGTGCGCCGGTGAACGGCGATGCCCGCCGGGATGGCAGCTGTGAATTTCGGGTGATGCGCGGTGGTTCCTGGTTTGATATTGGCCGGGTAATCCGCTCTTCAAGCCGTTATCGTCATCCGGCCGATGCCAGCAAAAATACCTGGGGCTTCCGGGTTGCACTGAACCTGCCGGAAGATACACCGGACGTATCCACGCTTAACGAGGAATAATTTCATGCACAAGCTCTTTACCGGTGTCATGGCTACACTTACCCCGGCGCTGACTCTCGCCGCAGGTATCAGTATTGACGCCAGCCAACAGCAATCCCTCACCGTAACACTGTATAACGATAACCTGGGGCTGGTGCGGGACACCCGTCAGATCCCGGCAATACCTGCCGGTGAAAATCTGTCCATACAGGATGTCAGCCATCAGATGATGAGCGAAACCCTGCGCCTTGAAAACGCCGGAGAAGTACTGGAACAAAACCTCAACACCCACCTCATCAGTACCCAGGCCCTGCTGCAATACTATATCGGTAAAGATATTCAGTTAGCACGAATGAATCCGGCAACGGGCCAGGAATCCCGGTTCACTGCCCGCCTGCTCAGCTATGAAGGTCAGCTGGCTACGGTCAGCCGCGACAACAGCGTAGAAAGCGTGCCGGTAAACAGCAACGGCTGGCGCTTTATCTTCCCCTCTGTCCCTGCTGGTATGCAATCCAAGCCCAGCCTGGAAATTACCACCGCCGGCAGTCAGGCCAGTCAGGAAGCGGTGTTAACCTATCTGACCCGTGGCCTGAGCTGGCAAATGGATTACGCCATGACGCTCAACCAACAGGGCAACCGGTTAAGCCTCGACGGGCTGGCAACACTGAACAACCATACCGGCGTCGACTTTAACAACAGCAATATTCTGCTGATGGCCGGCCAGATCAACCAGCCCCCCTCCAACCTCCGTTACAAACAGGAGCGCGGGATGATGGCCATGGCAATGGCTGACGGTATGGAAAGTGGACAACCCCAGCAACTACAGGATTACCAGTTATATAAACTGCCCCAGTCCACCAGTCTCAAAACAGGCCAGACCAAACAGGTTAACCTTATTCATTCTGATCAGGTAAATACCGGCAAAACCTACCGTTACCGTTTCCCGGTTTATCCGGGGCTGGATCATAACGAATACCGGGAAAAACCGGACATTGAATTAAGCTTCAAGAACACCAAGGACAGCAACCTCGGCTTCCCCTTACCGGCCGGTAATGCCCGGGTATTCAGCCCAGACAATGATGGCCAGTTACAGTTCATTGGCAGTGCCGCCGTCGGCCACACCGCAGCCGGTGAAACCGTACGGATGCCTGTCGGTAAAGCATTTGATATCAGTATCAAACGCCAGCAAAGCGATTTCGAAAAAATTTATAACGGCCATAAAATGCGTCAGACACTGGAGATCCGTAACAGCCGCACAAGTGCCGCTCAGGTAACTTTAAACGCTGATTTTTCACAGGAGTGGAAAATTGATAACAGCAGCCATGCCTATTCCCGTTCAGCCGCAGGACAGGCCCAATGGATTGTCGACGTGCCCGGTAATGGCGTTACTACCCTTAACTTCAGTGTTCAGCTGCTGCAACCTTAATGGCTAACACGGGCTTGCTGCTCTTTCCAAAACGCCAGCTGCTGTGAATCGGCCAGCTGGCACAACCCACCTGACTCATACACCTCCACCAGACGTTTTATCGCCAGCACATGACCCTGCTTCCCGGCCTGCCGGTAAAACTGCAACGCTTTTGCGGCATCTTCACCAATCACCGGGTAACCGGTTTCAAACAGTCGGGCAACCTGATATGCCGCTTTGGCATCCCCCTGCTCTGCAGCCCGGCGCAGGTAAATCGCCCCCTGAATCCGGTTAGTCTCATCTTCACCACGATAGTGCAACAAATGCCCATACACCGACAGCGCCTTTGTACTGCCATTATCAGCCGCGTAACGAAACAGCTTCATCACAAGCTGATGCTTCCCCTTTGATGTTTTCAGGACTGAGCTGCGAAACAACACATAAGCCAGCCACCCCAAAAGTGGTGCTATTAACTTCATAAACAGACGCATTATCACCCTCACTGAAATCCCACAAAAAAACAGATAAAACCAATTTTATTTCAGGCTGACTAAGTAATACATCCATATTTATCTTGCGTTAGCTATAGCTCTGCGCTTAAATCGAAAAGTTATAGAATTTATTTTTCTTATTACTTATTTTTTAGTGAGATCAGGACATCCCCATGAACAGCTTCAGTGACAACTCTCTATCAATTGGTAACACCCCACTGGTACGCCTTGGCAAGATTGCGCCACAGGCTAACATCTACGCCAAAATCGAAAGCCGTAACCCGGCCGGCTCAGTAAAATGCCGGATCGGCGCCAATATGGTCTGGGCTGCTGAACAGGACGGCCGCCTGAAGCCGGGGATGACTCTGATCGAACCTACCAGTGGTAACACAGGTATTGCACTGGCATTCGTTGCCGCTTCACGGGGCTATAAACTGGTCCTGACCATGCCATCCTCTATGAGCATTGAACGCCGGAAGCTGATGAAAGCACTGGGCGCAGAAATCGTGCTCACAGAACCGGCAAAAGGCATGAAAGGTGCCATTGCTAAAGCTGAAGAACGGGTTGCTGAAAATCCGGATACTTATCTGATGCTACAGCAGTTCGAGAACCCGGCGAATCCTGAAATCCATGAGAAAACCACAGGGCCGGAAATCTGGCGGGATACCGAAGGCCAGATCGATATCCTGGTGGCGGGTGTCGGCACCGGCGGCACCATCAGCGGCACCTCCCGTTATATTAAACAAACGGAAGGCAAGGCAATTCACTCTGTCGCTGTTGAACCAACCGATTCGCCCATCATCACACAAACCCTGAACAACGAAGCACTGCAACCGGCACCACACAAAATTCAGGGAATTGGTGCAGGCTTTGTACCGAAAAACCTGGACCTGTCACTGGTTGATGAAGTGAGCCAGATCAGTAACGAAGAAGCCATTGAAATGGCACGCCAGCTGATGATTAAAGAAGGTATTCTGGCTGGTATTTCTTGCGGTGCAGCGCTTGCTGCTGCGGTTAAGCAAGCAGAAAAACCGGAAAACCAGGGTAAAAATATTGTGGTAATTCTGCCGGATTCAGGTGAGCGCTACCTGTCTACAGCTCTTTTCGAAGGCATGTTCAGCGACAACGAAAACGTCCAGTAACACCGCCCTTCTCTGAGCAGGCCTGCCCGCAGGTCTGCTTTTTCCATCAGGCATCTCCACAAAATGGAGAATTCAGCCTCAGTTTTCAAACAAATTCGGTTGCGATTTTCCAATGTTAAAACCATACTGCCTGTTAATCACACAGATCGTTGGTTGAGACTAAGGAATCAGGTCGCACATACTCTGCATTACCTGGTTTATCATTGCTCAGCCGGGTGACCTGATTGACACTGACTCCTTTGCCGGTACATCTGAACAGGCAAAGCCAGCGCGATTACAGGTTACGATGATGATAGATACACAAGCTTGCATTTCCCAACATCCGCACCCTAACCTTGATTTGCAAAAATGGCAGATGACTGTCGACCTGATGGCCGAACTGTTTGATTCAGCCTGCGGCACCATCGTGCAGTTTCGCCAGCAGGAATTTAATGCCGTCGTCGCCAGCCTCAATGAAGATAACTTTCTGCAACGCAATTCCAGCTGGCCCTGGGATATGAAAAGTTTCTGTCGGCGAATCGTTGAAACCGGCTAAGGTTTATACGTTGAAAACGCTCCCTGCCATACGGAATGGAAAGATGCTCCACCTGTAGCAGAAGGCCCTGTACGCTCATATTTCGGTATGCCTATCACCTGGCCGGACGGCTCACTGTTTGGCACTATTTGCGTGATTGATAAAAAACAATCTGACTATTCAGATGTCCAGCTGAAAATACTCGAACAGTTCCGCAACCTGATTAATGCAGATCTGCATATGCTGATTGATTATGAAGAGATCAAAGCCCTGGCGATCACCGATGAACTGACCCAGGTTCATAACCGCAGAGGCCTGAACCTGCTCGGCGAACAGCGCTTTAAAGATGCCAGACGTTTCAGCCAGCATATCGGTATGGTGTATATCGACATCGATAATATGAAACAGCTGAATGATACTGAAGGCCACTAGGCCGGTGATGCCTGTATCACCAGTCTGGCAAAAATTCTCAGAGACAGCTGCCGTGACAGCGACATAATCGCCCGGGTGGGCGGTGATGAATTTCTGGTCATGATGCTGGCCGACAACGAACAGCAAATCCGGAAATTCTGCCAACGCATTGAAGATCAGTTCAGCGAAGAATTAAAACAAAACCCTGCTTTCAGACTGAACAGTCTGAGCCACGGATATTGCTATTCGGAGGACGTTACCAAAACGTCTATGGAAATCATGATCGACAAGGCTGATACACACATGTACGAAAACAAACAGGCGAATAAACTGCACCGCTCAGCCTGACAGCCGGCGCATCAGACAAAAAAATACCTGCCTCAGCAGGTATTTTTATATTCAGCAGCTAAACTGTCAGACTTCTTTCCAGCTCTCCAGCATAGCCAGCCCCGGTGCAAAGAACGACTGGCCGGTCACCGCCGCCGTATAGTCCAGTAACTTATCGTAAGCACCGTCCTGTCCGTCGCCGTGGAACATACTTTCCAGCATCTGGGTAAAGGGGACTGCCGACGCACCAAATGAAGCAAACAGTAAACCGCGTCTGGTCAGATCACCGTACGGCATGCTGTGACGAAGAATTTCCACCGACTGCCCCTGTGCATCTTTCAGGGATGTGCGCTTGGTATGTGCAAAACTGGCTTTATCCGCACCGGCATACTCAACATTATCTGTTTTGGTCCGGCCGATGATATCTTCCTGCTGTTTAACGGCCAGCTCATTCCAGCGCTGCAAATCATGTTCATAACGTTGCAGATGGATATAACTGCCGCCGGCAAACGTACCGTCAGCAATCACTGCCACTTTCGCACGGTCATCTCCCTGTGGGTTCTCGGTGCCATCAACAAAGCCGGTCATATCCCGACTGTCCAGATACCGGAAGCCATGCACTTGCTCAACCAGAACCAAATGGTCTGCCAGTAAGGCATGCAAACGGGCCGCCATTTCATGGTTAATATCATGCCGGTTACTGCGAATATGCAATAACAGATCCGCCGGGGTTGCCGGCGCACTCAGATGATCCCGCTGCTGCTGAGGAAAAGGCAGCAACCCGGCAGGCCGCTGAGCACCATCGAACTGTGCCCAGACCTGCTCACCAATGGCAACAGTCACATGCAACTCAGCCTCCGCGCCTGACAGAGATGCAGCACCTGCCATCGCTTTTGCCAGTACCGGTACCTGCCCCAGTAATTGCTTTAGACGGGGCAGATCGGCTTCAACGGATAAATTATATGTAATAAACACTGCATCGCTGTTTGCTTCAGCAATCACACCTGACTGACAGATCGCCTGATCAGCACTGATTTCAGTCATACCTCACTCCTTTCTGACATACCGGCCTGGTTTGGCATACCGGTTACTCTCTTTCTGTCGTTATGATTTCATGCTGGGGGATGGAACTTCAACCATTCGCTCCAGGAACCCGGATATACCCGGGAACCACTCAACCCGGCAATTTCCATCGCAAGCTGATTATGGCAGGCGGTCACACCGGAGCCACAGTAATGCACAACCTGATCCGCCGATACACCGTTTAATACAGCCAGCCATTCAGTGCGTAGCACCTCTGCAGACTTAAAACAGCCATCACTGTCGAGATTATCTTGCAACGGCCGGTTAAGAGCACCGGGAATATGGCCGGCTACCGGATCAATCGGCTCCTGCTCACCGCTATAACGTTCAGCATTACGGGCATCAATCAGACAGGTATCCGCAGCGAATTGCGCCACTTCTTCCCGCTCAGCAATCATTGAATGATCGTAGCTGTTCAGCCTGACGGCACTCTGATGAGGCATAATAAATTCTGTCACGACCGGGGCAGAAGCCGCCAGCCAAGCCGGATAACCGCCGTCCAGAACCGCCACATCACGCACGCCGATTGCCTTTAGCAACCACCAGGCACGGGCAGCCATCGCGCCCCCGCAATCGTCATACACCACAACCTGGACATCCGGACGAATACTGGTGGCTTCACACAGTTCAGCAAACTTATCCAGCGCCGGCAACGGATGCCGGCCAGTCTGATCAGTAACCTCAGCGGCAAGATCTTTATTCAGGTCCACAAAAAGTGCGCCAGGTATATGGCTGGCCTGATACGCTTTACGGCCCTGATTAACATCCATCAGATTAAAACGACAGTCCCAGATAACCAGAGCACTGCCACGCTCAACCTTTGCTTTCAGATCATCAACACTGATCAACGTCTGCTTCATTGGATTACTCCGTCATTTTCCGTGTTACAGATACTGAGCAAATTCTTCCTGCAAAACATCCAGCTCGTTCTGTGCTTTCTGTTTAGCTTTTTTCTTCAGACCTTCCACTTCAGCCGATTTTGCAGCCAGCACCTCACGGGCAGCGACAGCTTTATCTTCTGCCTGAGCAACTTGCTCCAGGACAGACTTAAGCTGCATCAGGATACCCCGTCGACGACCTTCTTCCGCCCGGGCAATCTGCTCAGCCGACTTCTCTTTTTTCTGTTCGGTTTCCAGTACCGGCGTCGCTTCGGTATACGTCAGCGGGCGGATACCGGCAGCAATCCGTGCCTGAGCCAGGAAGGGTGTTGCAAACTCACGGGCTTTGGCAGCACCTTTATGCAACTGCTGCTCAACAAACGCCATGTCCTGCATCAGACGGTTGTACTCATCACGGGGTTTGGTCAGGTAGGCATCCAGATACTCGAACAGTTGCTTTTTAGCATCGCCCCAGCCAATGCCGTTTTCAAACTGCCGGCGCATTTCAGCCTGCTCTGCTTCACTGGCGAAGTTCGCAAACAGCTGGAAGATGGTGCTGTTATCAGCATCCTTTGGCTGGCCTGGCTCAAGAGTATCGGTCTTGATCTGTTTAATCAGCTTATACAGTTCATCAGAGCCGGCGAACAATGGAATGGTATTGTCATAGCTTTTAGACATCTTCCGACCGTCCAGCCCCGGAATCAGCTGGGTCTGCTCATCAACCTGTTCACGGGGTAAATTAAACAACTCACCGTAGGTATGGTTAAAACGGCCGGCGATATCCCGGGCCATTTCAATGTGCTGAATCTGATCCTTACCCACCGGAATAATATCCGCATTAAACATCAGAATATCGGCGGCCATGAGAACCGGATAGCTGAACAGGCCCATGGTGACATCATCATCGTCCTGCTTACCCGCTTCACGGTTAGCATCCACAGAGGCCTTATATGCATGCGCACGGTTCATCAGCCCCTTAGATGTCATGCAGGTCAGAATCCAGGTCAGTTCGGTAATTTCCGGAATGTCGGTCTGACGGTAAAACGTTGCCTTATCAGTATCCAGCCCCAGTGCCAGCCAGGTTGCCGCAATCTCCCGGGTTGAACGGGCTACCCGGTCCGGATCATGACACTTGATCAGGGCATGAAAATCCGCGAGAAAAAAATAGCTGTTAAAATCACTGTTCCGGCTTGCTTCAATTGCTGGCTTAATCGCCCCTAAATAGTTACCAATGTGCGGCGTACCGGTGGTTGTTATACCAGTAAGAACAGTCTGTTTTGTCATCTGAATTCTGCTTAGGTCTGAATAATTACAAATCTTAATAAAGGCCGGTACCCGATCGTTACCGGTACCTGGAATAAGGCTATCCATAATACTCGCTGACGGTTCAATTAGAAACGCACCACTGTGCTTTTTATCCCTTAATCACCCGACGACAAGTGTCACCCATTCAAGCCTTTAACGCTGGGTTCAGATATAGCTCCGGGGTATAATCCCGGGCTTTATGATCACACTTTAAGGAATCAGCATGACCGAACTGCTCCCGTCATGGATTGTACTGGCCTCTGCACTGGGCTCACTGGCGTTTCTGGTTGCCACCGGGCCTGACAAAAAACCTGCGACTCTGGTGAACCGTCTGCTGATGGCGGCGTTGTGCTTTATTGGTGGCTTTTTGCTATCGGCTATGTATTCCCGGGTTGCCGGTGAAACAACCCAGCCCATGATTGTTGCCATTCTGGTTATGGTTGGCACCGCAGGCTCGACGATGGTTTTCCGAACCATTGAAAAAAAGCATCACACGAATAACAACAAACACTGATCAGTTTTTGACAAGTCAGGCTAACCCGCTAGGCTTTTTAGGGCACCCGTAATTAATTCCCCTGACGGAGGCCCTTTATGGATCGTTCATTACACAGCATCAATAATCTGTTCGCTCAGCTGGGCCTGCCCAGCGAAGATCATGAGATTGATCAGTTTATCCGTACCCACATCCTGTTCAGCCAGCGAGTCCGACTCGATGAAGCCAGCTTCTGGACACCCAGCCAGGCCAGCTTTATCAGAGAATCCCTGGATTTTGATTCTGACTGGTCAGAAGCCGTGGATGAACTGAATACCCGACTCCACGCCTGATTAATATTCCCTATCCGGGCGATACACTTTCTAAACTTTCAGTTTACCGGCCAGTGGTTTAACATCATGACAAATTCACTGGCCGGGTAAATTCACAACCATGCTACTTGTTATTTCTCCAGCGAAAAATCTGGACTACGACACCCCTGCGACAACAGACACTTTCAGCCAGCCGGATCATCTGGACCACGCTGCCAAACTGATTTCTCAGCTGAAAGATTTTGCAGTACAGGATATCGCCGAACTGATGAAACTCAGCGACAAGCTGTCAGCGCTGAATGTTGCCCGTTACCAGAGCTGGCACCCGGACTTCACGACAGACAATGCCAAACAGGCGGTGCTGGCCTTTAACGGAGACGTATATACCGGCCTCAATGCGCCGGCATTCAGCGAAGAAGAACTGAACTTTGCTCAGCAGCACCTGCGTATTCTGTCCGGCCTGTACGGCCTGCTGCGGCCACTGGATCTGATGCAGCCTTACCGCCTGGAAATGGGCACAAAACTGGCAAACCCTCAGGGCAAAGACCTCTATGCCTTCTGGGGCAGTGTCATCACTGATGCCCTGAATGAACAACTGCAGGCGCTGAACAGTGAAGAACTGGTGAATCTGGCATCTACTGAATACTTCAAATCAGTTAAACCTAAAGGGTTGAACGGCCGGATTATCACGCCGGTCTTTAAAGACTGGAAAAACGGCCAGTACAAAATCATCAGTTTCTTTGCCAAAAAGGCCCGGGGCCTGATGTGCCGCTACGCCATTGAAAACCGTATTCAGAATGCTGAAGAACTGAAAGGTTTTGATCTTGGTGGCTATCAGTACGATGAAAACCTTTCCAAAGGGGATACCTGGGTCTTCACCCGTAAAGAAGCCCTGTAACCCCGTCCGACAAGATACTAAAAAGGCGCGGCCCCAACGGGACAGCGCCTTTTTTTATTCAACCTGTAATCAGGAAGGCTGTTCGATGCCTACAATCATCCAGTCAGCATTTTCCTGAGACATATCACGCATCAGATGCCACATTTCATTAAACTCAGTGGTCTTATCGCTGTCTTCTTTCATCCAGCCATAGAAGTTAATGGTGGCAATGACATGATCACCGTTATCAATGAAGTTAGCCATTTCAGCCATGACTGATACAACCTCGGTGCTTTGAGCTTCAGATAACTTAGCACGCTCAGCCTGCAGGTGATGCAATACATCCGGCGAAACATAGGTCTGAATATCAGCCCAGTCGTTGTTATCCCATGCCTTTTGCAGGTGCTCAAAATGCTGTTTGCCGCCTTCCAGGAAGCTATTCTCATTAAACCAGCTTGGCAGCACAAAGCCACGGCCACCAAAACCACCGCTGTTAAAGCGGGAAGGCTTCGCAACCGGCTCAGATGCCTGGAAGCTTTGCGGTTCAGAGGTTTTAAAATCCTGCTGCTGATGAGAGCTCTGTGGATTCATTCCCCCCATTCCGGCACCGGCACCGGCATAGCTCGGCCGTGAACCTTTCCTGAGAATCGAGAATATCTTAAAGGCGACAAAGGCTAATAAACCGACCAGTAAAATATCCATAAACTGGATACCGTCAAATCCGTCACCGAAGAACATAGCGCCCAATAAACCACCTGCCAGCAGACCGGCCATCAGACCACCAAAGCCACTACGCTTTTTAGGTTGCGTTTTGCCGGCTGCATTCGTCGCCGTTTTCTGGCTGGCAGGCGCCGCCGCAGGCTTAGCCGATTTTGGCGTTGAAAAAGATTTACCAAAGCTCTTTCCGCCACCGAACCGCTTGGCCTCCGCGTCCGGTGCAACCAGACCAAAGCTGAGAATACAGGCAAAAAAAGTTACTAACAGGGTACGCATATCATCTCCTGAATCATGCTGATTTTTCAGCAGCAGTTATTCGATTACTACCACTGCTGCAAGTTATTTCAGCCAAGGATAGTAGCGGGATAACCGGGAAATATAAAGTTCAGAAACGCTTAAGTATACGTGAAAGAAGATTAAAGCTCGGATCTTCACCGGTCAGAATGTAGAACAGAATATTGTAGTTCTTCAGTATCCACTCCATGCGCCCTTTCGCTGAAGACAATCCACAAAACAACACCTCATCCTCCGGCTGCAGCTCGATCAGTTCTCCCGGTAACATCGTAAGAACCTCCCCCCGCCGGTGCAGCAGTGGAAAACAGGGCAATGAACGGCGACGGTCCCGGGAGTTTTTCATTAACGACTGAAGTTTGACCGCTAAACCCTGTTCAAACATAGCCATCACCGCCGGAGAGGATGCCTCTGTAATTTTGACCGACCAGCTGTCCAGCTCCTTATCGCCGGCAATGTTGCTCATACGGTTGAGTAACGTGTGAGCCCATACCTCATCGTAATGCTGCATCTTTTCAATAAAAACAGGTAACAGCGGCGTTTTAAGCTTGGCAAGAATACGGTTCGCAATGATCCGGCCCGGTTCCATCACAAAGTCTGCCCGGGAATTTTCAAATACCAGCCGGTTAGAACTGAGGTTCTGGCGTACAACTGTGACCAGCTTAGGATTGATTTCCATGGCCGTCATAATGATCGACATGTTATCAGCATCGTTATGGGTACCGGCAACAACCGCAACCGCATCTTCAACACCGGCTTTCAGAAGGGTTT
The DNA here is from genome assembly GCA_937138495.1 of uncultured Oceanospirillaceae bacterium. Taxonomy (GTDB): domain Bacteria; phylum Pseudomonadota; class Gammaproteobacteria; order Pseudomonadales; family Balneatricaceae; genus Amphritea. The sequence goes on along the minus strand of CAKZPE010000005.1, from coordinate 38,600 downwards.
CCGCCTCCGTCCCCAGCCCTAAAACGGTATTGTCATACCCTTCCAGCACTTCTGGATTATCATCCAGCAACACCATCTCCACATTGCCTCTGGCAAAATCATCGTACAGTGCCTGGCCAAAGCGGCCAAAACCGCAAATGATCCAGCGACCGGACGCTTTTTTATACACACTTGATACAGGTCGGTGATAAGGGTTCACCAGCCAGTCATATACCAGATGCATATAGGGCGATTTAGCCACCAGCGAAAGATATTCCGCGTATGCCCTGAACGGATCAATAATATGATTGGTGCCAAATGAGGCGAGGTTTCGGGCATGTATATCAGACTCCGTTCGGCTGACGACAACACGCTCGGGCTGTAACAGCTTACTGGCAATGGCGATCGATAAGTTAACGTTGTCGTCATCCGTCAGAGCCAGCACACCAATACAGGTCGCATGCTGCAGGCCGGCATCATCCAGCACATCCGGTAACGATGCATTGGCACATAACCCCGGTACCCGAAGCGGCAGATCATCCATTTGCAGAGCATCAATCCGCTCCTGATCCACATCGACAACCACAGAACGGATGCCCCGCTGACACAAGCCGGCAATAATGGCTGTCCCGGTCACCCCGTACCCACACACCAGATAAAAAGGTTCGTTAAAATTCCGTACCTCCTTGGCGAATGACCGGCGTCTAAATATGCGGGAAAAACCCTGTTCCTGCACCAGCGCCAGCATAGAACCGATTCCGTATAACCAGGCAATCACCGTGGCGTAAATAGTCACCAGGGTCCAGGCTCGCTGCGGAGTCGTAAAGGGATAAGGAATTTCACCAAAGCCAATGGTGGATCCCATAAAACTGACAAAGTAGATCGCATGGAAGAAATCCATACGCCAGGGCTGCCCCGCATCATCCTGACCGGGAATCAGCACAAACCCGGTCACCGCGACCGCATATACAACAATGACGGTAATCAGCGGCTTACGAAGACGCCTGAGCAACAGATAAAGAACGTCATGCATACCGGCAGGCCTTTAGCGGCGAACCATAATTGTCTCTACCATCAGCAGAACAACTGATACCACATTCGCGAGCAATGCCCCTCCCGACAGGGATACGATGCTACTGACCAACTCAGGTGTCATGCCGTCTACACTCATCTGCACGCCGTACCCCCAGATCATGGCCGCAACAATCAGCTGCAAATCTGCCACCAGACTGGTCGCCAGCATCAGTGCTCCGATATGGGTGCGGTCACCAAACTTAAGTACCGTACAGATCATGCTGACTATCGTGGCAGCAAACAGCTCGTAAACATTGTGGTGGGCTATTTCATCAAAGCCACCAAGAAAGAAGCCGAAATTAAGGGTTAGCGCCAAAACAATGAAAAACGCAAAGATCACTTTTTCCCGGTTCATAAGTCACTCATTCCAAATTAAGTGCGATAAGAAAATAGTCGCCCGGCCATGTTACGAATGCCGGACCAACTGTTGGATTGTAACCAAGCCCCTGTCCGGCAACCAGAAAAACACGCAAAATATCAATGAATAAGTGATCTATATCGAAAATCAGCTGTCCAAACTGCAAGTTAGATATACTCCATCGCTATTCCTGTTAGTTTCTACAGAGATTTATCATGCATCAGGCAACATTACGTCATCTTTTCACCGGCTGTTTAGTACTGACACTCAGTTCACTTACGCCTGCTGTTGCATTAGCAAGCACTGCAACAACACTCCCTGCGAACAGCAATATCATCAAAAGTCCGAATGATCAGCGCCTTTACCGCAGCTTTAGTCTGCCCAATCACATGAAGGTATTGGTGATCTCAGATCCCAAGGCCGACAAAGCCGCCGCCTCACTCGATGTAAACGCAGGTTCAAATGCAAACCCTGAAGGCAGAGAAGGCTTAGCTCACTTTCTGGAGCACATGCTGTTTCTCGGGACAGAAAAATATCCAGACCCAGGTAGCTATAAAGCATTTATCAGCGCTAACGGCGGGAATCACAACGCGTACACCGCCTACCCAAACACCAACTATTACTTTGATGTTGCGGTAGACCAGTTGGAGCCTGCACTGGATCGCTTCGCACAGTTTTTTATCTCGCCAACCTTTGATGAAGCTTACGTAGACCGGGAGCGACAAGCGGTTTTCTCTGAGTATCAGTCCAAACTCAAAGATGACAGCCGGCGCTCACTGGATGCCTACAAGCAAATCATGAACCCCGAACATCCTTATGCTCAGTTTTCAGTCGGCGACCTGAACACCCTCAATAACGATCAGCCCGGGAAACTGCGCCAGGAGCTGATCGACTTTTATAATCATTACTATTCAGCCAACCTGATGAGTCTGGTCGTACTGGGCAACCAATCTCCGGAACAGCTGGAAAACATGGTCCGCAGTAAATTCGCTGCCGTTCAGAATCACGGCACACAGGCGCCTCAGTCCGACCTGCCACTCTTCAGTGATGAACAGCTACCGGCACAGCTAACCATTCAGACGTTAAAAGAATTGCAGCAGCTGCGTTTAAGCTTTCCCCTGCCTGCAACCCGACACCTCTATAACCAGAAACCCCTCTTTTATCTGGCATCCATGCTTGGCTATGAAGGAAAAAACAGCTTGCTGAGCGAACTGAAACGCCAGGGGCTGGCCAATTCCCTGTATGTATTTCAGGGAACAGATCTGAATAATCTGGCCACACTGGATATCTCCATTGACCTGACTCAGTCCGGTCTGGCACAGACAGATACCATTGTTGAGCAAGTATTTGCCAGCATCGAACTGCTTCGTGACAGCGGCATTCGGGAAACAATTTACAATGAAGAAAAACGTCTGGGAGAACAAGGTTTTCGCTTTAAAGAAAAAGGGGGCGCACTGGGCTACGTATCAAGCCTGTCCAGAAGACTGCAGCTTTATCCAACCCGTAATATCCTGAATGTCGGATACGCAATGAATGACTTTCAGCCTGAACTGATTGCTGATTTTGCTGCCCGGCTCACGCCTGAAAATATGCTGCTGACAATATATGACACCCACGCAGAAACAGACAAGGTAAGCCCATGGTATTCAGCCCCATATAAAATTGAGCCTATCAGTGAAGCACGGCTAAAACGCTGGCAGCAGCCGCAAACCCCGGCAGACTTGAAAAACAGAGATACCAATCCTTTTATTGCTGAAAATCTCGAATTAAAAACAGCGGAAACATCACTTGCTCAGCCGGTCAGGCTGATCGAGAAACCCGGTGCAGCCCTGTGGTATCAACAGGACCAAACCTTTAAGTTACCAAAAACCAATACCTTCGTTTCACTGTTTTCACCCGTTGCCAATACGGACCCACGTGCCCGGGTACTCACCAGCATGACCATACAAATGGTGCGTGAACAGCTCAGTGAAACCCTCTACGATGCCAGCCTGGCCGGCATTGGCGGTCAGCTGTATTCGCATCTGCGGGGATTTGGTTTCCGCATTACCGGCTATAACGATAAACAGGAAAAACTGTTAAACAACATTGTGGCGGCCTTCAACCAGCCGGAATTTGATAAACAGAGTTTTGAACGCATCCGGCAAAAATACCTTGAGCAACTACAAAACAGCGCACAGGATAAGCCATACAACCAGACAATTGATGAAATCTATAACACCCTGATGCCCCGCTGGAGAGCAAACGACAAAATTGCAGCCCTGGAAAACATTACTCTGGATGAACTTAACCAGCATGCCCGGCAACTTGTTGAGACCAGCAGCATTCGCATGCTCAGCCACGGTAACGTCACTGAAGCTGAAGCTGAAGCGCTGCTTCAACTGGTTGAAAGCGGCTTAACTAATCGCCGGGAAAACGCAGCCGAAACGGATATATCCATTCAGCGGCTGGAGTCGATGGCACCGCGCAGAACCACTCTGGAACTGACGCATAATGATTCAGCCATCAGCATTTACTTTCAGGGAGAAAATACTGATATAGACACCCGGGCGGCTTATACCCTGCTGGGTGAAATCCTTGAAGCCCCCTTTTACACCAGCCTGCGCACCGAACAACAACTGGGGTATGTTGTGTTTGCAACACCCTTACAGATGCAGGATGTACCGGGCATGGCTTTTGTCATCCAGTCTCCCGGTAAGCACCCGGATCAGATTGCCGGGGCCGTAGACACTTTCCTGCTGGATATGCAGCAAAAACTGGCAGACATGACAGCAGAGCAACTGGACACTTACAAACGCAGCGTACTGTCGCGTATCAATCAGAAAGAAACCAGCCTGTATCAGCTTACCGGCCGCTACTGGCGGGAAATCGATCGCCGTGAGTATGCCTTTAACAGTCGGGAAAAACTTAGCAAGAGTATCGAGGGCCTGAAGCTGGAAGACCTGCAGAGTACCCTGAAACACTTACCGGAACGCCGTTTCACCGTAGACAGTATCGGCAGTAACCTGCTGGCGACACAACCCTGACCTTTCCATTGAGTTCAGGCATAAAAAAACGCGTCCACAAAGACGCGTTTTTTTTATTTTCTGCTCTGCAGATCACTGAAGCGCCTGAAACTGGCGATCAATGACCCGGCGGGATTTTGGTTCTGCCGGTTCATCTTCAATGACTTCAAATACATCACATTCTTCCCCTTCCCGCTCACCCAGCAGGCAATCAATCTCCACCTGATCTATGGCAATCTGAAAAAATATTTTATCTTCAGCGGAGTGGGTCGGAACAATTTCCTGCTCACCAATGACAACCTGCACCGGATCGAAACGGTCAAAAGGTACCACCGTTGGCGGCGGCAACTGCTTCTCCTGAATCATTGCCGGGCGTACCTCAAACATTGACTCGCTATCAACGAAGCCCCTTGGCTTGAGATCATACAGAGTTGACGGCTCCGGTGAACCGTCCAGATAACCCGCAGGCTGTGTCACCACATAGGTAATTGCTTCGTTAAGCTGTCCGGCAGCATGGGAAAATGTCGGCGCTGTTAGCAAACATCCCATGACAGACAGCCATAACGCGGCTTTACCTTTTTTCATCAATACACCTCATCGGCCGGATAGATAGACTCCGCATATAATGCAAGCTCTTCCAGTATTTCCCGTTGTTTCTGTTCTGTTTCCGGTTGCTGATACAATTTATTAAGACAATCGAACAATGCCGGAATGGTCAGATAACCGCCGTTACTCGGCCCCATCAGCTTTTGCTTTCGGTACTCTTCCCAACGCTGTCGCTGTTCTTCATCCAGCGTATGAGGATAATTACGCGCTTTATAGCGCAGCAACATCTCTTCTAAGCGGGGATCCTGAAATGCGAACTCCATCTCTCCCAGCTGCGCCGGTGAAGCTTCACGTATCTGGTTCATCGCAGCTTTATCAGAGTCATTAAAGAAACCGCCGCCATACAACATATGATCCGGGTCCAGATCCTCAGCAAAATCCTGCTCTGCAAATACCCATGCTAGCTTCTCTTTTAAATCCCGACTAGCACGCAACATCTCTAAATGGGTACGGCAGTCCGGGCCTCTGATGGCAAGACGGTTTGCCTCTTCGGTGGATAACATCCCGGCCGGAGCCACTATCGGAGACTTATTCGTGTGCAACTGCTTCAGGGGTAACCGGGTCTCACCCGGTGCCAGATCATCCGTAGCGGTATACAGCAAACGCTTAATGTCTTCTTTAGGCATAGCCAGCATTGCTGAAGGATCAACCCGCAGGTCATACACAATGATGCTATTACGGTTCACCGGATGCGCAGCAACCGGCGCTACAATCGCCAGATTCCCCCACTCTGCCGGATACATTGAAGAAACATGCAGAACCGGCTTCATGGTCACTACATCCAGCATGTTTTGTACCGCCTGCTTAGAGCGGTTATTCAGCACATAGTTATACAGTTTCGGCTGACGCTCTTTTACCAGGCGCGCCATACCAATAGTGGCGTGCACATCTGACAGTGCATCGTGCGCATTTCCATGATCAATGCCGTTGGCTTTTGTCAGGTCTTCCAGACGCATGCTTGGCCGGCCATCCGGATATTCCGGCCACTCGATTCCTTCCGGTCGCAGCGCCCGGGTCAGGCGCATCATGTCGATAATATCCCAGCGTGAACAGCCGTTTTGCCACTCACGCGCATATGGATCAAAAAAGTTACGGTACAAAGCCTGGCGGGTAATCTCATCATCAAAACGGATACTGTTATACCCCACACCACAGGTACCCGGACGGGCCAGTTGCTCATGCACCTGTTGCATAAATTCAGCTTCACAATACCCTTCGCGCAGTGCCTGCTGAGGTGTGATACCGGTAATCAGACAGGCTTCCGGGTGCGGCAGAACATCTTCCGCCGGGCTGCAATAGATCATCATTGGTTCTTCGATGATATTCAGATCCATATCCGTGCGGATACCGGCAAACTGTAATGGCCGGTCCCGACGGGTATCGGCACCACTGGTTTCGTAGTCATGCCAGTAAAACGTTTGCTTAGCCATTGCCAGCCTCTAATGCTATCGGTCTATATGATTCAGGCCACAGCGACTTATAATACATATCGACACACCTAAACCGTTTGAATCAAAACAGGAATTTCCATGCTGCATGACGCCAAAGATACCACAAAGCAATGCCCGTGCGGCTCCGGAAAACCGTTCAGCTTTTGCTGCGAGCCAGCCATTAACGGCAATAAACCGGCCGCCACGGCAGAAGCACTTATGCGCTCCCGGTATACCGCCTTTGCGCTGGGCAGCGTGGATTATCTGATTGCCACTACCGCGACAGAAAACCGCCAGCCGGAAGATGCAACGCTGATCGCCGAACAGATGCGCATAACCACCTGGACGGGCCTGAAGATAATCAGCAGCCATAACGGCGGGCGCGAGGATACCACAGGCACAGTGGAATTTATCGCCTATTTCGACAGTGAAGGGCAATCCGCAGCCTTACAGGAACGCTCCCGTTTTCGCCGGGAAGACAACCGCTGGTATTACATTGACGGTGAAGTTGAAATACGCAGAAGCTAGGCCACATTATATTTTTTAAGCGGTTTCCCCGGTCAATACCGCCACACAGGGCGGTACGGCTGGGTCCGGGGCATTTCCTGTAGCGCAACTGCAACAAAACCCTGACTAAAAGGCGATTTTTCTCAGCTGTCAAGCCTTCCCCTGCTACCGCAAAGCCCGGTAGAATAGCCGCCCTTAGCCACAGTACCGTGTTTTTAGCTGGCTCATTCAGGATCGGGTTGTAAATGTTTGCGAAGTTCTTTAAGCCTAAATGGCAACATAGTAAAGCTGATGTGCGTATCCGTGCGATCACTAAACTAAAAGCGAGTAATTCAGAACAGCATCAGATCCTTTCACAGCTCGCCCTGCAGGATCAAAACCCTGCTGTACGCAGCGCCGCAGTCATTAAACTGGAAGAGCCTGAACTGCTGTGCAAGATATCAAATATCGATACCGACCATCAGGTGCGCCACCTGGCAGCAGACCGGGCGTGTCGTGTCATCATTAAAACTGACAGCTGTGACCAGCAACAAAGTATTAACAGTATCCGTCAGTTACAGGATGACGATATCCTGACCCATATTGCACTGCACATAGACGACAGCACTGTTCAGCAGGTTGCGATCGAAAAAATCAGCGACCAGACCTGCCTCGGCACTATCATTTTACAGGCCGGGCATTCACAGACCCGCCAGGCCGCGGCAGAAAAATTACACGAAGCAGAAATCATCGAGCAAGTCTGCAAAGAAGTCCGCAGCAAAGACAAGACAGTACACCGTATCGTCCGCAACAAGTTACGGGATATCCGTGAGCAGCAAAAAGCCCGTGAACTGCAGATTAAACAGCTGACTGAACTGACAAATGCGCTGCAACACCTGTTCAACACCGGCATATATCCACAGTTTGAAGTACGCCTGAATGCGTACAGCCAGACCGCTGAAAAACTGTCAGATCCTATTAACTCTGATGAAGCAACCAACACTGCACTGAACGAAGCATTGAATGCCTGTCGGAAACTGTTACATGAAGACCAGCAAAAACAGGCCGAACAGCAGCGTCAGGAAGCAGAAACACATGCACGCCAGCAACAGCGGAACACTACAATCGGCGCATATAACGCGCTGCTGGAAAAACTTCGCGGCAGTTTCACTGAAACCCTGCCCGACACTGTTGAATACACAGCACAACTGACAGCGCTGCAAACCACCCGGCAATCCCTGGACAGCAATGATGCAGAGTTCGCCCGGACAGAGGCACAGTTAAGTGAACTAACCGCACTGATTCAGTCATTGCTTGAAGCAACGGACAGACTCCACACTCACTGTGATGACATCAGTACTTTGCTACAAAACGAAGCGGCTGACAGCGCAACTCTGAAACAAACCATTCAGACCATTAACTGGCCGGCAAAAGAACCACAACCGGAATCCCTGCAAACATTGCAACAACGTCTGCGACAGCTTGAGCAGGCGAAGCAACAACACCGGGCAGAGCGCCAACAGGCACAGCAACAGGATCAGCAGCAAATCGACCTGTGTCTCGATCAGTTGGAGCAGGCACTGACCGAAGGCAACAGTAAAAACGCATACCGCCTTGATAAACGCGCCACTGATCTGATCGCGGAACACCCTAAAAACAGCATGAAAAGCTGCCGCAACCGCTACGCAGGGTTACAAAAGCAACTGCAGCAACTCAAAGACTGGCAGGGCTTTGCCGTTACCCCCAAAAAAGAATCCCTGTGTGAAAAGATGGAAGCGCTGATTGGCAGTCAGACTGAAGCACCTGTACTGGCTGATCATATCCGTAACCTGCAACAGGAATGGAAAGATCTGGATGCCACCGATCCTTACCATAGCCATGAGTTATGGAAACGCTTCAAGCAGGCATCTGATCAGGCTTATGAACCCTGCAGCCAACATTATGCAGAACTGAAACAACAGCGGGTAAACAACCTGGAACAACGGGTGCTACTGTGTGAACAACTGGAAGCCCTGGTCGCTAACACTGATTGGGAACAGCCCGACTGGCAGGAGGTTGAACACATCAGCCGAACAGCTAAGCAGGAATGGCGTCAGTATACACCGGTTGACCGGACCCCTGGCCGGGAAGCCCAGAGCCGCTTTAACAGCACCCTGAAACTGCTGGACGGTAAAATTAAGGCCTACCGCGAAGCCAATGCCGACGCTAAACAGGCACTGGCCGATCAGGCTGAACAACTCAGCGTTCAGGCAGAACAGGCTGTTGCCGAAGATCAGCCAGAACTGCTCAGTAACCTGTTACGTCAGGTAAAACAGCTGCAGCAACAGTGGCGCCAGACCGGTAACAGCTTTCACAGTGTAGAACGCAAGCTATGGCCTGCATTTCGTCAGACCTGCAACACAGTATATGAGCTGGAAAAAACTAACCGCAAAGCGGTGCAGTTACAGCAATCAGGGCAGGAAAAAATTGCTCAGCTGTGCGAACAGCTGGAAGCACTGCAAACATCCCCGGCATCACCTGCTCAGATCAGTCATTTACTTGAACAGGCAGATGCCCTTTGCCAACAGGACGATACGCCGGAAGCACTGATGCAACGTCTGCAAACGGCGAAAAATAACTTACAGCGACAACAGACCGAGCTGGACCGCCTGCTTGAAAGCGAAACTTACCAGGCCTGGCAGCGTAAAGTTAATCTGTGCGAACAACTGGAAGAAAAACTGCTGGCAGAAGAACTGAACAACAATACTCTGGAACAACTCAGGGATGCCTGGGAACAGGGTCTTAGCCCAGACGCGCCTTTTGCTGAACTGCTTCAAAAGCGCTTCACCACTGGCTGTGATATTCATGCAGGTTCACAGGCATTTGATCCGGTAATCTATGCATCGGATACAGCCCTTCGCCAGCTGTGTATCCAGTTAGAAATTGCCTTTAATCTCAGTTCCCCGGAAGAAGACCAGGCATTACGGCTGGAATATCAGATGCAACGCCTGCAACAGGCGCTGGATGAGAAACACAGTGCAACCAGCCTGGCAGACCTTAAGCACCTGGAAATGGAATGGTTATGTCAGCCATTCGCCCGCCATCAGGAACTGCTTTATCAGCGCTTCTATGGCTTGCTGCAACAAGTACTCTAAACAGCCTGCCTCGAAATGCAGGCTATAAAAAAACCCGCAATTGCGGGTTTTTTATACGTATTACATGCCGTTATGACATATGCTGACCACCGTTAATAGAGAAGTCAGAGCCCGTCACATAACCACAGTCATCGCTGGCCAGATATGTCACCGCTTTACCAATTTCCTCAGGCTGCCCCAGACGACCAACCGGAATCTGTTTAACAATTTTCTCCAGCACTTCTTCAGGAATCTTAGCAACCATAGGCGTCAGTACATAGCCCGGTGAGACCGTATTAACCGTCACCCCTTTAGCCGCCACTTCCTGCGCCAGCGCCTTGGTAAAACCATGAATACCGGCTTTTGCCGCAGAATAATTACACTGACCAAACTGGCCCTTCTGTGCATTTACGGATGATATGTTAATCACCCGGCCCCAGCCGTTTTCCAGCATAGGATTAATCACCAGACGGGTCATGTGAAACATACTGTCCAGGTTAGCGGACAATACCTGGTTCCACTGTTCCCAACTCATTTTACGGAACGTGCCATCACGGGTGATACCGGCATTGTTAACCAGAATATCAACACTGCCGCCGGCAACTTCTTCTACTGTCCGGATACAGGCCGCGCAGGACTCTTCGTCCGTCACATCGCCATAGGCCACCAAAATATCGTAACCTTGCTGTTTTTGTTCTTCCTGCCACGCCCTGGCCTTTTCATGATTACCGCCGGAATTGTACCCCGCAACCACCTTTACACCTGCATCCGCAAGCGCACGACAAATAGCTGTACCAATACCGCCCGTACCACCTGTAACCAGCGCAATCTTTTGTGTCATGCCCACATCCCCTTTGCATCTATATCAAGTACATTTGATCACCGGATTTTTATAAAACCCTGTATGATCATATTGCTTAATCAGCAAGCTGATAATATGACTTTGGTGGACATTCCAGCAGTGGAATATATCTCGCAAAGTCACGAATAATCTAACTGCTGTGTGTTAAGCACGTATGACAACATACCCCCATTCCCTGAGAGATAAAACCCCTTATAACCTTTAGGACGATTCAGACACCTGCTGGCTCTGCAGTCCGGCCAGATGCTTGCGTACCCAGAAAAATGCCAGACCGGCAGTCAACATATTGGCCAGTACAAAGCCATAAAACATCCCTTCCAAGCCCATTAAATAGTTCCCGGCACACCCAAAGGGAACATACAAAATAAACAGTCGGAAGACACTGATTCGCATCGCTCTGAACGGTTGATGCAGAGCATTAAAGCTGGAAGCACTGAGGAAGGTAACTGCCTGAAATCCAAAGCCAATCGGCACAATCATAATCCACAAACCTATCAACTCAACCACCTGTTCTTTATCACTGAACAGGTTGCCGATACCGCTGCCGAATGACCACAAAAACAAATACACAACACCCTGCCAGGCCAGTGCAAATTTCATCGCACCCAAATAAGCCTGAGACACCCGCTGAATATTTCCACGGCCAAAATTCTGACTCAGAAAAGGGGGCAGAGTCATGGATAATGCCAGATTCACAATCAGTGCCAGAGATTCAAGACGGCTCCCCACACCAAATGCCGCGACGGCCTCAGCCCCATGTTCAGCCACGACTGCAGTCATGATTGCAGCGGCTAACGGCGTCATCATATTTGAAAGAGCCGCCGGAAAGCCGATACGCATCACCATCAGCCAATGCGAAATACAGTTCGACCACGAAACAATCGTCAGCAAAAGTAATCGCTTACGCAACAGCAGATTCAGCACAGCCAAAGTAGCAGTCAGCCCCCAGGCCAACAGGCTGGCAATCGCTGCCCCCTCAATACCGTAAGCAGGAACAGGCCCCCAGCCAAAGATCAACAGAGGATCCAGTAAACCATTTAATATCGCAGAGAATGCCATAATGACCCCGGGGGTCGTGGTATCGCCATAGGCACGTAGCGAGCTGTTCGAGACCATAATGATGACGTAAAAAACAGCCCCGACAAACCAGACCGACATATATGCATCAATAAAAGGCAGTAAAGAATCACCCGCACCCAGGAGACGAAACAGCGGCTCAATAAACTGGGTCACAACGCTGCTGACCAGCAACATCAGCAGTGACGTCAATAGCAGGTTATCGGTTGTCAGTTGTTTAGCCTGCTGATGCTCACCCGCACCGATCAGCTTCCCCAGCGTTGCTGATGTACCGACACTCAGACCAATTGATAAACTGATAACCGCAAAAGAGACCGGGAAGGTAAACCCCAATGCCGCCAGCTCATCGGTACCCAACTGACTGACAAAATAACTGTCAACCAGGTTAAACAGCATCAGGCTTACAATGCCAAAGACCATAGGTACAGTCATTCTGACCAGGGTAGCCGTGATATTACCGGTAAGAAGATTCGCGCGCACAGAGGGGCCTTAGCAGGAAAATTTACGCTATTCTACAGAATCCCCCGGTATTATTGGGGCTTTTCTGGGGGATTTCACGAAACAGCAACAATGAAGCTGATCTACAGCAACCACACTACACAAATGCCTGACTTTACCGCATACTCTGCGCCGTCTCCGGACCACCTCAAACCACGCCCTTAGAATGAACGTTGCGCCATGAACCTGATACTGTTAACCACCACAGATTTTCTGACAGATGACACTGTAACCCTGACTGACCGACGCTTTCAGCACATCAGCAGGGTACATCAGGCACAGGAAGGAGACACTCTGAGGGTTGGCAAACTGAATGGTGACCTGGGCAATGCAGTAGTGACGGCCCTGACCGACACCTCCGTCACATTACAGGTTAACTTTACCCAATCACCACCACCGGCTTTACCGCTGACGCTGATTATGGCACTGCCACGGCCAAAGATGCTCAAACGAACCCTGCAAAGCGTTACCAGCATGGGAGTTAAGCAGATCTATCTGATCAATGCTTACCGGGTAGATAAGAGTTACTGGTCTTCTCCGGTACTTCAGGAAGACAGCCTGCGTGAACACCTTTTACTCGGCCTGGAACAATGCATCGATACGCAGTTGCCAGACATTCACCTGCGCAAGCGCTTCAAGCCCTTTGTTGAAGATGAACTCCCCGCAATCGCAGCAAACACCCGTGCGCTGATTGCCCATCCTTACGATGCAGCCCCCTGTCCTGCCGCTACCGACACCCCGACGACTTTGGCTGTCGGCCCCGAAGGCGGTTTTATTCAGTATGAGGTAAACAAACTGAAAGAAGCCGGACTTGATGCGATGCATATTGGCCCGCGAATTTTACGGGTAGAAAATGCGGTTCCGGTGCTGCTAGCACGGTTATTTCCAATCTGAGCATGATATCGGTCAACTCCGCTCCGGCAATCCGTTGATAAACTTTGTACTCTCAGCTCGCATGACTCTCATCAAACATAATCTAAATGATAATAACTATTAATTGCCCCTTTAATTCGATTATGTTAATTTCCTGCCATCTTGAATAAGCGTGCCTGACATCTGAATAAAACCTCAGGCACTGGATATTTTCACCTGTTCAGTAAAGGTCTTATTACCGTGAAACTCAAAACCCTCGCATTAGCAGTTACTTTCGCTACCTCTGGCATGCTGGCTTCCCAGGCAGCCCTGGCTGACAGCCATAAAGTTTATGCGGACTTCCCCGTTACCGTAAAAGACTACAAAGGTGATAAGAAGCACTCTGTTTCCTACGGCGGCCAGATGGCACGCCACGCGCTGCATAACTCCCTGAAAAAGCTGACAGGTAAGGGCAATGGTTCTGCTAATCCTGAACTTGAAGCGCAGATGTTAGCTTACTTCTCTGGCAAAGATGCTGGCCGTACCATCATCGATCCTGCATCTAAGGAAGGCTTCAAAGTAAAGCAAACTCAGATTGATGAGCTATCTAAGGAAAAAAACCTGGCAGGTAAAACCTACAAAGGTGCTGTTAACGGCTGGCCCGGTAACATGACGGGTCCTGAAGTGATTGAGTTCATGATCAAAAAAGCAGCGGCAACCAACAAAGGTTTCGACCCTCTGACCGGTCTGGACTACACCCAGCTGATTTCTAAATTCGCAATGGGCGCCGTGTTCTACAACCAGGCAGTTGATAACTATCTGGATGAAAAACTGGAAGCAGACACTAAGCCAAACGGTAAAGCGTACAAAGAAGGCACACCATACACCGGTAAAGAGCACGTTTGGGATGAAGCTTTCGGCTACTTCGGTGTACCGGCACATGTCCTGACTATGGACGCTAAAACCGCTTACGCCATTGCAAAAGGCAAGAAAGACGCATTCAAAGCCGCTGATGCCAATAACGATGGCATGATCGACCTGAAGACCGAAATGACTTTCGCACACGGTTACTATGCAGCTAACGCTGATAAAGGCGGTAAGTCTGATTACCTGCACACAATCACTGAAGCATTCATTGATGGTCGTCAGCTGATCACTGCTGCAAACGGCGAAAACCTGACTGCAGAACAGCGTGAAACGCTGAAAGGTTTCGCTAAAACCATCAAAACCAACTGGGAAAAAGTAATCGCTGAAGCAGCATTTAAATATGCCGGTTCCGTTTACAAGGACGCTATCGCTCTGCAGGCAGCCGTTGAAAGCAATGCCGATATCGAAAAACTGTACCGCAAGTACGCCAAGCACTGGGGCGAGCTGAAAGGCTTCGCAATGGCACTGCAAACCGGCGGTAAGGACCTGGGCGAAACGGCTGTACAGCTGAACCGCCTGATCGGTTTCAGCCCTGTTCTGCTGGGTAACACTCAGATTACCGGTATCGACGCTGAAGGTAACTACCAGCAGGCGAACTCTGTGACCCTGAACGAATACGCACTGAACATGCTGAAAGTGCAGCAGTTACTGAAAGACAAGTTCAACCTGGAAGCTAACAACAACGATCAGTTAGCAAACCTGTCTGAGCTGGCCGACAAGCTGGGCTCTGCTGACAGCGCTGAAAACGACTGATTTATCAGCTCATGTAAGTAAATAAAAAAACCGCAGATACACTCTGCGGTTTTTTTTAACCTTTATCTGTGACTGGCTGATATGGATCAAACAGATAACCGTCACACCCCGAAACCGGCTGACAACTGACAGTGACAAAAATATACTCCCTTTACATGAGCGGGTTACATTTAAACCCGCCGATTCGACCCCAGGCAGTCACGTGTTCGAAACATTTTTAACCGAATTCAGCAGTGATATTTACGCTAACTTTTTTGATCCGCGCAAGCGCCTGTTTGTCGGCTATCTGGTCTGTGCGCTGATCATTGCGCTGGCCTGGTTAGTTCTGCTCCGGAAACAAAAAATACAGCACGCCTGGCGCACCTGCTTCGATAAGCAAGTATGGTTCTCGGCATCCAGCCGGGCTGACGGGCTTATATTTTTTATCAACAGGCTACTGTTTACGTTCCTTGCTCCGGCATTGCTGGCAAAGCTAACCATTGCCACATTCATATTCCAGTGGTTACAGGGCACACTTGGCTTCCGCCCACTTATCCAGCTGGCTGACTGGCAGATAGCCGCCTGCTTTACACTGTGGCTTTTTATTCTTGATGACTTTGCCCGTTTCTATCTCCATTACCTGATGCACCGCTGGCCAGTGCTGTGGGCATTTCATAAGGTACACCACAGTGCCCGCACAATGACGCCCTTAACCGTACTCCGCACACACCCGGTTGAAGGCGTGTTATTTTCTTTACGCAGCAGCCTGGTTCAGGGCATCAGCATTGCACTCTTTGTGTTTTTGTTCGCCAACCAGGTCGACCTGGTTACAGTACTTGGTGCGAACGCACTGGTTTTTGCCTTTAACGTCACGGGCTCAAATCTGCGTCACAGTCATATTGCAATCCATTACTGGCGGTTTCTTGAATACTGGCTGATATCTCCGGCACAACACCAGATCCACCACTCTACAGCGCCACGCCACTTCGATAAAAATTTCGGCGCTACTCTGGCTATCTGGGATCGCCTCTTTCGGTGTTTACATCTTTCTGAACCAAATACCGTGCTCAGCTTTGGCATTAGCAAAACGGTAATCCCTGACGAACACTCTCTGAAGCAGCTATATCTGCAGCCCTTCGCGGAAGCTACAAATATTATTTGGCAAACACTGAGAAAACCCCGAATTTTAAGCGCATTGACTCAGCGCAGATAAATGATCAACAACCCGTAACGATGCTACAAATACAAACCGTTATCATTTATAATTATTTTAACTATCCGTTGGTCGACATCACAGGTTACAGACCAATAGCAAACCATTCACAGCAAGGTATCTTCGATGGCAAATCGTTTTGGTATTTACGCCCTGGCAGCCGGCACATTTTTCAGTTCTTTTACCCTTTCGGCTGTAGCGGATTCTGATCTGGTTAACGTTTACTCCGCCCGTAAAGAAGCGCTGATCAAACCCCTTCTGGATAAATTCGAAGCGGAAACAGACATCGTGGTAAACCTGGTTACCGGCAACGCCGATGCCCTGCTGAAACGCCTTCAGATTGAAGGTTCAGCCAGCCCTGCTGATATTTTCATTACTGTCGATGCCGGCCGTTTACAACGCGCTAAAGACGCCAACGTTTTACAGCCAGTCACCAGTGACAAGCTTGATGCTGCAATTCCTGCCCACCTGCGGGATACCGACCGCCAGTGGTACGGTCTGTCACAGCGTGCCCGGACGATCTTCTACGCCAAAGACCGGGTTGATCCTGCACAGCTAAGCACCTATGAAGACCTGGCTGATCCAAAATGGAAAGGTAAAATTTGTTCACGCTCCTCCAACAATGTGTATAACCAGTCACTGGTTGCCGCCATGCTGGAAGCGAATGGTAGCGAACAAACCGAAAACTGGGCCAAAGGTTTCGTAACTAACTTTGCCAAACCACCTGCCGGTGGCGACACTGACCAACTACGTGCCGTTAATGCAGGCGTATGTGATTTGACTCTGGCCAACACTTACTACTTCGGCCGCCTGGCTAACAGCAGCAAAGACGCCGATAAACAGCTGGTCAACAATGTTGGTGTTTTCTGGGCCAATCAGGATGATCGCGGTACTCACGTAAACGTCAGCGGTGCTGGCGTAACCAAGTCATCTAAAAACAAAGAGAACGCAATCAAGCTGATTGAGTTCCTTACCTCACCTGAATCACAAAAATGGTATGCCGAAGTGAACAGCGAATACCCGGTTGTTGCCGGCAGCGATGTGTCCAGCGTACTCAGAGAGTTCGGTGACTTTAAAGCGGATACTGTTGAACTCAGCAAGCTGGGGGCAAACAACCGTGCAGCTGTTGAGCTGATGGATCGCGCTGGCTGGAAGTAAGCTGCCCGTACATATAGCACAGCACCAGGCGTTGCCACTCATTTAAACGTAAATGAGTGGCAACGCTTTTTGTACTTTTGTAAGACTGATTTTCTATGACGACGCAGACACTTAATTCAAGCACCAGAAACATCAACTGGTTATCTGGTTCAGCCGTACTGATAGCAAGCGTTCTTGCTTTACCAGTACTGGTGATCTGCGCATTCCTGTTCGCCGGCTCAGTGGAAGTCTGGAGCCACCTGTTCAGCACTGTTCTTGGTGATTACATCGGTAATTCTCTGGCATTGCTGGTTGGGGTCAGTGCGGGTGTGTTACTGCTGGGTGTGCCTACCGCGTGGCTGACCAGTGTCTGTGAGTTCCCCGGCCGTAAGATCTTCACCTGGGCACTGCTCTTACCTTTGGCAGTCCCCGCTTATATCATTGCATACACCTATACCGGACTACTGGATTTCGCCGGCCCGGTACAAAGCCTGATCAGAAATATTACCGGCCTGGGATATGGCGAGTATTACTTCTTCGAAATCCGCTCACTGGGCGGGGCTACCGTTATGTTATCTCTGGTGCTGTACCCCTATGTTTATCTGTTGAGCCGGGCCGCCTTTCTGGAACAATCCAACAGCGCAATTGAAGTCAGCAGAACCCTCGGCTACAGCCGCACTCAGGCTTTCTTCAAACTGGCACTGCCACTGGCCCGCCCGGCCATCATTGCCGGCTTAACCCTGGCATTAATGGAAACCCTGGCAGATTACGGCACGGTACAGTATTTTGGTGTGACCACCTTCACCACAGGGATTTTCCGTACATTCTATGGCCTGGGTGACTCCGCTGCTGCTGCACAGCTGGCTGCAATGTTACTGGGCTTTGTTGTGCTGCTGATTTTGCTCGAAAAGTATTCCAGACGGCAAATTAAGTATCATTCCAGTAACGAACAGAGAAAGCGGCCAAAACTGGTAAAACTGACCGGCACAGAAGCGGCAGGCGCTTTTCTGATCTGCCTGCTACCCGTTCTGTTTGGCTTCCTGCTTCCCGGGGGCGTACTGCTCAACTGGGCGATTACACAGGCAGAGTTTAATCCGCAGGATTTTATAGAGCTGGCCTGGAACTCTTTCACACTGGCTTCAGCCGCCGCTGTACTGGCTGTCCTGTTAGCTCTGATTCTGGCTTATGCCCGCAGAATGAATAACCACCGGCGGGTGCAAACATCCGTAATGATCGCTGGTATGGGCTATGCACTGCCCGGTACTATCATCGCTATTGGCATTCTTATCCCGATGGCATGGCTGGACCATCAACTGATAAACCTGTCATCAGAATGGTTTGGCTTTAACCCGGGCCTTATTTTCTCCGGGACATTATTCGCCCTGCTGTTTGCCTACATGGTGCGCTTTCTTGCAGTATCTCTGGGCTCAATTCAGACCGGGCTGGATAAGATAAAACCCAGCGTAGACAGTGCTGGCCGTTCGCTTGGCTGCACGCCCGCTCAGGTTTTAAAACGCATCCATGTACCACTGATGCGCAGCTCAGTGCTGACGGCATTACTGATTGTATTTGTTGATGTACTTAAAGAACTGCCAGCAACACTGATTCTGCGCCCGTTTAACTTTAATACGCTGGCTGTCCGGGCATTCGAGCTTGCTTCCGATGAACGCTTAATTGATGCTGCGCCAGCATCACTGATGATTGTCGCTGTCGGCCTGTTACCGGTAATATTACTCAGCCGTTCCATTGCCCGGGGGAAAGAGTAATGCCGTCACTGAAAACCGCTCTGTCTGCTATGCAGCCTGTTGTAAAGAGATGACTATGAACGCTCAGGGAACTTCGCTGATCTATCAGCTGGAACTGAAAAGCCTGGACCTTGCCTACGGCTGTAAAACGGTTGTACATCACGCCAGCTTACAATTACCGGCCGGTCAAATTGGTTGCCTTCTTGGACCCAGCGGCTGCGGTAAGTCTACCTTGCTGCACGCTATCGCCGGATTTGAAAAACCAACGCAAGGCAGCATCAGTACCGTCAACAATGTCATTTCTGATGAAAACAGCGTTTTGCCACCGGAACAGCGCAACATCGGTATGGTTTTCCAGGATGTTGCACTGTTTCCACACCTGACTGTTGCAGATAATATCCGGTTTGGAATTCGTCAGCTCGAAAGCACACAGCAACAACAGCGTATCAGCGAATTATTAAGCCTTATCGGCCTGCCTGAATACGCCAACCGTTACCCCCATGAACTGTCGGGTGGCCAGCAGCAGCGTGTGGCCCTGGCAAGAGCACTCGCACCAAAGCCAGATCTGTTACTGATGGACGAACCCTTTTCCGGCTTAGACGCCAAGCTGCGTGAAACCCTCGTACCTGAAGTTCGGCGCATTCTTAAGCAAGAAGGTATCAGTGCACTGGTGGTAAGCCATGACCAGTCAGAAGCCTTCTCCATCGCGGACTTAATAGGTGTGATGAACGAAGGTGAAATTCACCAGTGGGATCTGGCCAAAAGAGTATATCAACAACCGGCAACCCCGTTTGTGGCGCAGTTTGTTGGCCAGGGAAATCTGATAGATGCTACCGTTTCTTGTGAACACTGTGTAGATACTGTGCTGGGCAAAATCCGCAGCACAAAACCCCATCAACTTGTACCGGGAGAGCAGGTTAAACTATTGATTCGTCAATATAATGTTAGCCAAAGTTCTGAAAGCCCGTTTACCGCTCAGCTGCTGAAAAAAACCTTTCGCGGCGCTTATCACCAGTATCAGTTACAGCTTGAATCAGGTGAAATGCTAACCTGTGCAGTTCCTGCTAACGTAGAACACCAGCCCGGAGAAAGAGTGCACATCCAGCTGAATATCAACAACCCAGTTCTATTTAGCGCCGATCCCCCCCAGTAAAGGCTTACAGGGATTTAAAATACCGCCAGTTAAATGCTTTACCCGGATCCGTTTTCCGGCCGGGAGCAATATCTGAATGACCAGTCACTGACTGTTCAGAGAGTTGAGGGTAATACGTTTGTAATGCCTTATGCACCTCAGACAGCATTTGATACTGGATCAGGGTATAAGGCACCTCATCACAGCCTTCCATTTCAATGCCAATAGAAAAGTCATTACAGGCTTCCCGCCCTTCATACGACGAAACACCGGCATGCCAGGCACGCTTATCGAAGGAAACAAACTGCACCAAACGACCTGTACGTTCGATAAGTACATGCGCCGACACCTGCAGGTGACTGATCTCAGCGAAATATGGATGATCGGCGGTATTCAGCTGATTCTGAAAAAACGCTTCAACAAAACCGCCACCAAACCGCCCCGGCGGCAAACTGATGTTGTGCACGACCAACAAGTCCGGCGATACACCAACCGGCCGCTCACTCTGATTCGGCGACTCGCACACGTCGGCCGTGGTTAACCAGCCATCCACAATTTTCATAATCAACAGCTCTTATCTGAAAAGCATACACGCTCAATGAACGCCCGAAAGGAAAACTCAGGGTGCATATATTATCCGACTGAATTAAACTATCGCGCCATAAATTGCCGGTTATTCTACCTTGCAGACCCTGGCTAATGCTATCTGCAAAACAATAGCTCCCATGCCAATTCATAGCTTTAAACGAGAGACACATGACCCAATCACCATTACTCGCGGATCTGCATACAACCGTCGCAAATGCTCTGGCAGAAGATATTGGTGATGGAGATATTACCGCGCGCCTGATTCCGGAAGATCAGACAGCCAAAGCACGGGTTATCTGTCGCGAGGACGCTGTTATCTGTGGTGCCGCCTGGGTAAGCGAAGTTTATAGCCAGGTGGACAGTCGCATGCAGCTGAACTGGAAGGTCAAAGACGGTGACCGGGTCAGCGCGGATCAGACACTCTTCGAAATTGAAGGTCCCGCCCGCTCTATGCTGACGGCAGAACGCGCCGCGCTGAATTTCCTGCAAAGCCTGTCCGGTACCGCCACTATCAGCGCGCATTACGCTTCTCTGGTTGCCGACACTGACGTTAAATTGTTAGATACACGCAAAACTATTCCAGGCCTGCGTAATGCCCAGAAGTATGCGGTAAGCTGCGGCGGTGGATACAATCACCGTATCGGCCTCTACGATGCATTCCTTATCAAAGAAAACCACATCATGGCCTGCGGCTCAATCGCAAATGCTGTAGCCACAGCCAAGCACAATGAACCGGGCAAGCCCGTTGAAGTTGAAGTTGAAAGTATGGATGAATTCCAGCAAGCGCTGGATGCTGGCGCCGACACAGTCATGCTGGATAACTTCAGCCTTGAGAATATGCGGGCAGCGGTCGAAAAGAATATCCAATTGGGTAAACCGGTTAAACTTGAAGCATCCGGCGGAATCAGCGATCAGACATTACTCCCTATCGCTGAAACTGGCGTGGATTATATTTCCATCGGTCTGTTAACCAAGGACTGCCGGGCTATAGATCTGTCAATGCGGTTTATTTCAGAATAAATAAGTCATCATACGTGTTATTCGGGAACGGATAACACGTACTCATGTATAAGTTTAATGCTTAACGGCGGCAATCTGCCCCGCCGATCATTTTCCAGTCATCATTCTGCTGAATCTTTTCAATATCATAAATCTCAACAGCCGTACGGTTTACGTCATACTTCCAGAGAATCTTACAGATACCTTTCGCACCGGCGGTTATAACTGTTTCATCCGCAGCTCTCATTCCTACAGCCAAAATATCACCATCCGCCCACCACACCGGCGTAGCAGGGTATTTTTCAGACTCCGACGCCAATGCAACTTCAACAGATGCACGCTGTTGCGTAGTCACCTGTACCTTTTTAGTTTCAAGAAAGTAGCCCACACCGGCAGCTACAGCGATGACGATAATTAAAAGTGTTTTTTTCATAAGCCAATTAAAACACAAAAAAAATCCGACCTCAGCCGGATGTTCTTATCAAATAGTCTATTAACAAAGGCCAGCCTGAAGACAAGTACCTGCACGAGTCCAAACTACCGTACCATTATTAATAGCGCCTCTTAATTCAAAAACAGGCTGGGCATTATTAATAGGGGCAAAACCAACTCCCCGGGCAGTAATTACACCATCGCCGTTACCTAAACCCACAAAACCTACTCGCGCTTGAGGTGCATCAGCAACATTACCAGGTATTCCCAGATTACCAGGTGCAAGACTAGCTACCGCTGCAATATCATTCAGTCTTACAGCTGTTTCAACCGCAATTTTCACAGGTTTGGTTGCGGCAACCACCTCTGAAAACCTTGCACGGTCTGTATACGTAGAATAAACAGGAAGGGCTATCGCAGTCAGAATACCTATAACGGCAACAACAATCATCAACTCAATTAATGTAAAACCACGTTGAGTTTTCATTATTATGCCCTCCTGTACCACATCATTTCACCTAGAAAAGATAAAAAAAGAGAGGCCGCAGCCCCTCTTTAATAAACGGATTAAAATCAGTTAGTACATAACCCAGCAGCCAGACACGTACCACCTCGTGTCCAAGTAATAGTTCCATTAGCTATCGCAGCAGTAAGGGTATAAGTAGGCTGTTGACCGCCCACTGCTGTAAAGCCAGCACCTGTTGCCGTAATTACACCACCAACAGCGTTAATATCACTTACATTAGGCTGAGCAGGGTTTTGGTCACGTGCAGGAATTCCTAATTGACCTGCAGCTAAACTTGCAACGTTAGCAACGCCACCTGTTTGAACAGCAAGTTCCATGGACGCTTTATAAGAGCCTGCCGCAAGAATTACCTCAGAGAACTCTGCACGTTCTGTATATGTTCGGTACGCAGGCAACGCAATCGAAGCCAAAATACCTATGATCGCAACTACGATCATTAATTCGATAAGGGTAAAGCCCTGTTGTTTTTTCATACTCTTTCTCTCCACAGAGATTATTTTTAAAATCATCCTTGCTCCAGCAAAACTTTCCCTTGCCGATAAGCCCTTCATCCTTGCTCCCTACAAGCTTATGGCTAATATTAACCCAACCTGCATGTCAGTCCAGTAAAGGATATCGCAAAATGACAAGTCTTCTGAAACATATATGTCTCTCTACACACCGGTCAGTCCTTTAATTTTTCAAACCGGCGTATAAATGTTACTTTACAACCTAAGATAAATACAAGGCAGCAATACTGCTAAATTCAGCAGAGGAATCAATGAGTTTACAGCCTTTTCAACCTTTAAGCGGACTTGCCAGACGACTGGTTAATGACGGTGTTTTTTCTTCAGATGTTGCCATGGAGGCATTAAAAACATCCCGTGAAGAACAAACCCCCTTTATCTCCCATATTATTGCTAACCGTCTGGTCAGTGCTTACCGCGCTGCCGCTGCAGCAGCGGATGAGTTTGGTATGCCCATTCTGGATCTCGATATGCTGGATCCGGAAAGCATGCCCAAAAGCCTAGTTGATGAAAAGCTTATCAGTAAACATCACGCCCTTCCGCTGATACAACGGGAGAATCGCTTATTTGTTGGCATCTCAGACCCGACCAATATACAGGCGCTAGATGAATTCAAGTTTAATACCGGCATAACCACAGAAGCGGTTATTGTTGAAGAAGATAAGCTTAATCGTCTTATCGATAGTTTCCTAGACGAACAAAACTCTGCCCTGGAAGGTCTTGACGATGCCGACTTAGACAATCTTGATGTTGAAGACACGACCGACAATCAGCAAGACGAACAGGCTGACGACGGCACCAGTGATGCGCCTATCGTACGTTTCGTTAACAAGATACTGTTAGACGCAATCAAAAGCGGCGCATCCGATATCCACTTTGAACCTTACGAAAAAAGTTACCGTATTCGTAGCCGAGTCGATGGCATTCTGCAGGAAGTAGCCAAACCACCCACCAATCTCGCACTACAATTATCCGCCCGTTTAAAAGTCATGTCCCAAATGGACATTTCTGAGCGACGCATGCCCCAGGACGGCCGCATTAAAATGCGCCTGTCCAAAAAACGTTCTATTGATTTCCGGGTAAATACCCTGCCAACGCTTTGGGGTGAAAAGATTGTACTGCGTATTCTTGATCCTACCAGCGCACAAATGGGCGTAGAAGCCCTTGGCTTTGAACCTGACCAAAAAGCGCTTTATCTGGATACCTTAGAAAAACCTCAGGGAATGATCCTTGTAACTGGCCCCACCGGTAGTGGTAAAACCGTTTCCCTATATACCGGTCTGAACATTCTTAACACCACCGAACGCAATATTTCCACTGCTGAAGATCCGGTAGAAATTAACCTGGAAGGTATCAACCAGGTTCACGTTAATACGAAAGTAGGTCTGACATTCGCGGAAGCTCTAAGGGCCTTCCTCCGACAGGATCCGGATGTCGTTATGGTAGGTGAGATCCGGGATTTGGAAACTGCAGAGATTGGCATTAAGGCCGCACAAACCGGCCATATGGTACTCTCCACCCTGCACACCAATAGCGCCCCGGAAACATTAACCCGACTTCGAAATATGGGAGTACCGGCATTTAACATTGCCACTTCTGTCAGCCTGATTATTGCACAGCGACTGGCCCGGCGACTCTGTACACACTGTAAACAGCCCGCAAACATCCCAAAAGAGGCACTAAAAGAAGCGGGCTTTAGTGATGAACAGCTGGCTAATCAGTTAAGCTTATTTGAGGCCGATCCGAAAGGCTGCAATAAGTGTAACAAAGGTTACAAAGGACGTGTGGGCATTTATGAAATGCTATCCATGAGTCAGGAAATTGCAGAAAGTATTATGTCTAACGGTTCTTCACTGGATATTCAGGATGTTGCTGTAAAACAGGGATTTAAAACTTTACGTCACTCCGGGCTACAAAAAGCGAGTCAGGGCCTCACCAGCCTTGAAGAAATTAACCGGGTGATCAAAGTCTGACAGGACGGTAGTAAAAGCTGATGGCTATAAAAAAGAAAGAAAAATTACCAGTAACCTTTTCATGGGAAGGAAAAGACAAAACAGGTAATCTAAGCAAAGGCACCATTAATGCGGAAAATCTGACGATCGCCAAAGCTCAGTTACGCCGCCAGGGGATTGTTCCCCGTAAAGTACGAAAACAGTCTCAGAGTTTTTTCAGTAAAGCAACAAAACCAATCAAACCGTTAGACATTGCGTTATTCACCCGCCAAATGGCTACTATGTTAAAATCCGGTGTGCCTCTTTTACAGGGTTTTGACATTGTTTCTAATGGGGTTGAAAAGTTACAGTTAAAAAAAGTCATTCATGAGTTAAAGAGTGACGTTAACAGCGGTACAAGTTTTGCCAGAGCATTAGAAAAACACCCAAAATACTTTGATGAACTATTCTGTAATCTTGTTCAGGCAGGTGAGCAATCGGGTTCACTGGAAACAATGTTGGACCGAATTGCGACCTATAAAGAAAAAATTGAATCCCTCAAAGCTAAAATTAAAAAAGCACTTACCTATCCCATCGCTGTTATTGTAATTGGTGTAATCGTCTCAGCGATTTTGCTGATCAAAGTAGTTCCACAGTTTGAAAGTGTTTTTCAGTCATTTGGAGCAGAGCTGCCTGCATTTACACAGTTTGTTGTTGGACTCTCAGTAGTGGCCCGTGAATGGTGGTTTATTGCACTGTTGGCAATCATCGTATCGGGTTATCTGTTCCAAAAAGCCATGCAAAGTTCTGCTAAACTCCGGGCATCTGTTGATCGGACGGTATTGAAGCTACCCATCATCGGAAACATTTTACATAACTCTGCTATCGCCCGTTTCGCGAGAACCTTATCGACTACCTTTGCTGCAGGCGTTCCTCTGGTAAATGCTCTGGATTCAGCGGCTGGAGCATCCGGTAATATCGTTTATTCCACAGCCATCATGCAAATCAAGAACGGAGTATCTACCGGACAATCATTAAAAAATGCCGTCAACATGACCGGTATTTTTCCTCCCATGGCCACTCAAATGATTGCCATCGGCGAAGAAGCCGGCTCTTTGGATATGATGCTTGATAAAGTAGCCAACTTCTATGAAGAGGAAGTCGACAATGCTGTCGATAATTTATCCAGCTTAATAGAACCTATGATCATGGCCATACTGGGGATTTTAGTAGGCGGCCTGGTTATTGCTATGTACCTACCAATATTCCAGTTAGGTTCTGTTATCTAGAGAATTCTATTTATATGATTTTAGAATACATTTCACTTACCCCTTGGCTGGCTATCAGCATCGCGTTTATTTTTTCAGTGTTAGTCGGCAGCTTCCTGAACGTGGTGATCTATCGTTTGCCAGTAATGATGGAACGGGAATGGCAAGCTCAGCTAGCTGAAATTAATGGAGATACTGCGGAGCAAATAATAACTGATAAATTCAATCTCAGCGTCCCAGCCTCTACCTGCCCGAGCTGTCAACATAAAATTCGCTGGTATGAGAATATACCAGTTATCAGTTACCTGTTGCTGCGTGGCGCCTGCTCGTCCTGCAAGACCAGGATCTCACTACGCTATCCGGTTGTTGAACTCGTAACAGGATTACTCAGCGGTTTTATCGTTTACAATTTTGGTTTTAACCTGATTAGCCTGGCGTTAATTTTTCTGACCTGGTGCTTAATTTGCCTGACCATGATTGATGTTGACCACCAGCTACTACCAGACAAAATCACCCTGCCACTTATCTGGCTTGGTTTAATCGTCAACAGCTTTGAGTATTTTACCACCTTGCCTCAAGCGCTTTGGGGGGCTGTACTGGGCTACCTTTCCCTATGGAGTATTTACTGGCTGTTTAAGCTGCTAACCGGTAAAGAAGGTATGGGCTACGGTGATTTTAAGCTACTCGCAGCGCTGGGAGCCTGGGCGGGTGCCAGCATGCTACCTTTGATTATTCTTTTATCGTCTCTGGTTGGTGCTGTTTTAGGTATCACTATGATATTACTGCGCCGCCATGATGCTCAGAACCCAATTCCTTTTGGCCCTTATCTGGCTTGTGCTGGCTGGATCGCTATGCTTTGGGGCAATGAAATTACCGGCTTTTATTTGCATTTCCTACGGGTATAAAGATGCTGATAATTGGTATTACTGGCGGCATCGGCAGCGGTAAAACTGCTGTTTCTGATCTATTCATTGCACAAGGAATGACTGTTGTTGATGCCGATATAGTTGCCCGTGAAGTTGTCGAGCCAGGTACCCCCGCACTGAAAAAAATCAGCCAGCATTTCGGTGACGAAATATTAAATCCGGATGGCAGACTAAACAGAGCCCTGCTTCGTAAGCGAGTATTCGCCGCACCGGATGAAAGAAAATGGCTTGAAGCATTACTCCACCCAATTATTCGGGAGAGCATTGTCAATCAGCTTAATAACGCACAAAGCCCTTACGTAATCCTTACATCCCCCTTACTGCTGGAAACCGATCAACATAAGCTATGTAGTCAAATAATTGTTGTGGATGTTTCTGAAGACATACAGGTTGAACGCAGCAGTCTCAGGGACAGTAACTCTGAAGATCAGATACGCAAGATCATTGCTGCACAAATGCCCCGTCCGGAACGTTTAGACAAAGCTACTCACATCATTGATAATAGCGGCCCACAATCAGCGCTGAAATTACAGGTAGACCACCTGCATACAGAGTTTCTTCAGCAAGCTGAAACCCCAGACAATTCTGAGAACAAATGATGAGCAAACCTGCAGTTAACTGCCCGCAGTGTGGTAAGAAAAGCGAGTGGAGCACCGAAAACCAGTCCCGGCCATTTTGCAGCGAGCGCTGTCGAACACTGGATTTAGGGGCCTGGGCCAGCGAAGAATATCAGATTGCCAACGAGCCTGAGCTGGATGATTACAGCAGCAGTTTTGAAGACCCCGAAAGCCGTATTGACGAAGCCAAATCCCGTTTACATTGATTTAACACGGCTAACACGTCGGTTACCAGAACTCACGAATTGCACAAATACCCTGCCCGCCACTTTCCCAGCACTGATTCAGATCACTTACAGTCATCCCACCTAAAGCATAAACCGGTAAAGGATAGGCATTGGCCAGCTGGGAAAACGCCTGCCAGCCCATCCCGGACTGATCAGGATGGGTCGCAGTGGAATTAACCGGTGAAAGGGTAACGAAGTCTAAACCAAGAGTGACTGCTTTTTGCAATTGTTCTTCGTTATGACAGGAAGCGCTTAGCCAGCGCCCCTGAAATACATCCCGATTATCCAACTCCATCAGCCTGGCCGAACCGAGATGCAATGCCTCAACAGCTGCATCATTCCCTTCAGCTACACTGCCATTAAGACATAAAACGTTTTGCTGAGTATCACGTATTCGCCGGGCGAACTTGACCCGCTCAGCAGACGCTAATTCATGGGCACGCAACATAAGCCACTGCGCCCCCTTGTTAATAGCCAACGCGGATTTCTCAAGATACTCATCTGAGCTACCGGCACGCCCAGTTATGGCAATAGTTTCAGGCAGCAGCAACGCATTTACAATAGGCGTATTGGCTGCAGGAAAATCATAATTTTCCAGATCAGCAATACTCACCCACTTCAGCGGCTGGCCTTCAGCCCCATGGGGAACACCTGAAAAACGGGATACTTTGAAAACATCCAGCAATACAGACTTATCCGGGTAGTGATAAGGCACCTGTATCAGTGGCCGGGTAGCATCCTGATCAATCCGGATACCCAGCTCTTCCTCAAGCTCCCGGGACAATGCATCCCGAACCGATTCACCGGTTTCCACCTTTCCACCTGGAAACTCCCACAGGCCTCCCTGGTGTTGTTTTTTACTGCGAAAGGCAAGCAGCACCTGCCCTTCAGCATTAAAGATGGCAGCGGCAGCAACGTGAATCAGTTCAGGCATAGCGTCTTCTCAATCAGCTTAAGAACGGTAATCAGCATTAATGGAAACGTACTCTTTGCTCAGATCAGTCGTCCAGACTGTTTCCACCACTTCACCGCGGTTCAGCACGATCCGGACAGTAATTTCTTCTTCATTCATTACCTTCTGACCTGCTTCTTCCGTGTAACTGGCAGCACGCCCACCGTCTTCAACAATGCAGACATCCCCCAGATAAATCTGTAAACCATCCACATCCAGGTTATCAATACCGGCATAACCAACCGCCGCCAGAATACGCCCCCAATTAGGATCACTGGCAAACAGCGCTGTTTTCACCAGCGGCGAGTGTGAAACTGCATATGCGGCCAGCAGAGCTTCTTCTGAACTGCCTGCTTTTTCAACGGCAACGGTAATAAACTTTGTTGCACCTTCACCATCCCGAACGATTGCCTGAGCAAGCTGCAACATAATGTCATCCAGGGCGGCATTAAAAGCAGTAAATAAAGCCTCATTCGCTTCAGTAATTTGTAAACCGCTCGCACCGGTGGCAATCAGCATGCAGGAATCATTGGTTGAGGTATCACCGTCAATGGTTACCCGGTTAAAACTCTTATCTGCAGAACGCTTCAGCATGACCTGAAGCAGCTCTGCATCAACCGCAGCATCTGTTGCAACATACGCCAGCATTGTTGCCATGTTAGGCTTAATCATGCCGGCACCTTTGGAGATACCACTGAAAGTAATGGTGTGTCCTTCATATTCAAACTGAGTTGAATACGCTTTCGGGCGGGTATCAGTCGTCATAATGCCACTGGCCGCATCCAGCCAGCCATTATCAGACAATGCCATAAACGCAGCAGGAACGGCTGAAGTAATACGCTCTACAGGCAACTTTTCACCAATAACGCCAGTAGAAAACGGTAATACCTCTTCCAGCTTAACACCGGCATGATCGGCCACCGCCTGACAGCAAGTCAAAGCATCCTGATGACCTTCTTTACCAGTACCTGCATTCGCATTACCGGTATTAATAACCAGGTAACGCGGCTTATCAGACTGCAGATTAGCTTTACAGATACGTACCGGTGCAGCACAAAACTGGTTCAGGGTAAAAACGCCAGCTACCGTAGCTTCTTCAGCCAGTTCCATAAGTACCAGATCCGGACGTCCGGGCGTCTTCACACCTGCTGATGTTGTACCTACCCGAATACCTGCAACCGAATGAAGTTCAGGAATTACACCGCTACCTACTGCCATTTTTATATCCTCCAACCAAAAAGAAAGCAGCCAGGCTGCTTTCTTAAGTTAAATATGTATTAACAGAGCCTCTAACTGAAACAGGCTCTGCTATATATCATCAGTTTAATTTACCGTGACATTGCTTGTATTTCTTACCTGAACCACACGGGCACGGCTCGTTACGGCCAACCTTTTTCTCATCACGGACAAAGGTCTCTGCCACCGGCTCAGCACCTACTTCAGCTTCTGCACCATTGTCCATGGCAGATTCAGCATCATGTTTAAAATCCATCTGCTGGCGTTCTGCCTGTTCACGGCGCTGACGCTCCATGGCTTCAATTTCTTCAGGCTGACGAATCTGAACGTTACTCAGAATCTTCACAACGTCAGTCTTGATATTTTCCAGCAACTGCTCAAACAAAATGAAAGATTCACGCTTGTATTCTTGCTTAGGATTCTTCTGAGCGTAGCCCCGAAGGTGAATACCCTGACGTAGCAGATCCATAGCCTGAAGGTGTTCTTTCCATAGCGTATCCAACACCTGCAGCATGACCTGTTTCTCAAAGGTCCTCATATTGTCCAGACCCACCATTGCTTCTTTTGCCTGATAGTCTTCAACAATTTGCTGTTCAATTTTGGCACGCAGGGATTCTTCATGCAGAGAATCATCTGTATCCAGCCA
Source organism: uncultured Oceanospirillaceae bacterium (assembly GCA_937138495.1). Taxonomy (GTDB): domain Bacteria; phylum Pseudomonadota; class Gammaproteobacteria; order Pseudomonadales; family Balneatricaceae; genus Amphritea. The sequence goes on along the minus strand of CAKZPE010000005.1, from coordinate 7,520 downwards.
CTGCTGAACCGGTAACTGCAAGCCAAACTCATTTTCAATGTGCTTTTCCAGCCCCGGAATATCCCACTGCTCATCCAGACTCTGCGGGGCAATAAAGTTATCAATACCTTTATTGATTACTTCACTTCGTACAGCGGTCACAGTCTCAGATACATCACTGCTGGCCATCAGCTCGTTACGCTGCTCGTATACCGCACGGCGCTGATCATTCGCAACATCATCGTACTCAAGTAGCTGCTTGCGGATGTCGTAGTTACGACCTTCAACCTTACGCTGTGCTTTCTCAATCGCGTTGGAAACCATCTTATGCTCGATAGCTTCACCTTTTTCCATACCCAGTGCCTGCATGAACTGACGGACACGCTCAGACGCGAAGATACGCATCAGATCATCTTCAAGAGAGAGGAAGAAACGGGAAGAACCGTTGTCACCCTGACGACCGGCACGGCCACGCAGCTGGTTATCAATTCGGCGGGATTCATGACGTTCGGTACCGATAATATGCAAGCCACCGGCTTCCAATACACCATCATGACGTTTCTGCCACTCAGCAGTAGCCATGGCAATCTCTTCTTCAGAAGGATTTTCCAGTTTAGCCAGTGCCGCGTCTAACTTACCACCCAGTACAATATCGGTACCACGGCCCGCCATGTTTGTGGCAATGGTAATTGCCCCCGGCCGGCCCGCTTCAGCAATAATCCCAGCCTCACGACCGTGGTTCTTCGCGTTCAGAACATTGTGCGGAACATTTTTCTTGGTAAGGAAAGCGGAAATCAATTCGGAAGATTCAACAGAAGCGGTACCAACCAGTACAGGACGCTCCTGCTTCACACATTCCTCAATTTCCTTAACGATAGCTTCGTATTTTTCAGCAACCGTCAGGAATACCAGATCGTTATAGTCAATACGTGCAACCGGCACGTTGGTTGGAATAACCACCACATCCAGCGCGTAAATCTGACGTAACTCAAAGGCTTCTGTATCTGCTGTACCGGTCATACCGGCCAGGGTTTCATACAAACGGAAATAATTCTGGAAAGTGGTGGATGCCAGCGTCTGGCTTTCCTGATTGATATGCACGCCTTCTTTGGCTTCAACTGCCTGATGCAAACCTTCAGACCAGCGGCGACCCGGCATGATTCGGCCGGTATGCTCGTCAACGATGACCACCTGGCCATCCTGTACAATATAATCAATATCGCGCTGGAACAGGTTGTGCGCACGCAGTGCTGCTAAAACATGGTGTAACAGGCTGAGGTTATGAGGAGCGTAAAGGCTTTCACCCTCACCGAGGATACCTTTTTCAACCAGAACCTCTTCAATCTTCTGGTGACCCTGTTCAGTCAGCTCAACACTCTTGTTCTTTTCATCAACAGCAAAGTCACCGTCAACTTCTTCATCACTCTTCGGATCAATTTCACCTTCAAAACGGCGTAAACCCGGAATCAGTGTGTTCATCTGTCGATACAGTTCAGAACTGTCTTCAGCCGGACCGGAAATAATCAGCGGCGTACGGGCTTCATCGATAAGAATCGAGTCAACCTCATCGACAACTGCGTAATGGAAATCCCGCTGGACCTTCTCCTCAACACTGAAGGCCATGTTGTCACGCAGGTAATCGAAACCGAATTCGTTGTTCGTACCGTAAGTAATATCCGACTGATAAGCCGCACGTTTACTTTCAGGATCCTGACCGGACAGGATAACGCCAACACTCAGCCCCAGCGCTTCATAAAGAGGACGCATCCACTCAGCATCACGGCTGGCCAGATAGTCGTTCACGGTTACAACATGAACACCTTTACCTGTTAAGGCACGCAAATAAACAGGCGCTGTCGCAACCAGTGTTTTACCTTCACCGGTGCGCATTTCAGCTACCTTGCCATCATGCAGCGTAATACCACCGATAAACTGCACATCAAAGTGACGCATCCCCATCACACGCTTTGACGCTTCACGCACTGTTGCAAAAGCCTCTGGCAGAAGCTGTTCAAGCGACTGTCCGTCTGACAGTCTTTGTTTGAATTCCTCTGTCTTTAATTTCAGCTGTTCATCACTGAGAGACTCAAGGTCAGCTTCAAAGGTATTGATCTGTTTAACGATCTTTCCCATCCGCTTGAGTTCACGATCATTCTTACTACCAAAAACTTTCTTTAACATCGAGGTGAGCATAATGTGACTTTTAACCCTTGAGACACGTGAGCGGCTGAAACCTATACCGCTGTTCTAAACTATTATTGGCCAAGCATTCTACCTCTATTGGGGCAATAAGTTGAATCTCAACCGCGAATATTTTCAAAGACATAAAAAAACCGGGCATAAACCCGGTTTTAATCAATATTTAGCAATGCCCGCAGGCAAATTTAGCTTATGCCAGAATAGGTTTCAGGTAAGAAATTGGCACAGCAGAGTCCTGATCTTCGAAAGTAACCACTTCCCAGGCATCTTCGTTTTCTAACAACTTACGTAACAGCAGGTTGTTTAAATAATGACCTGACTTAAAGCCATGGAACTCACCAATCAGGCTCTTACCCAGCAAGTAAAGATCGCCGACAGCATCCAGCACTTTGTGCTTAACGAACTCATCATCATACCGCAGGCCATCTTCATTGAGGATGCGGTAATCATCCACAACAATTGCATTGTCCATGCTGCCACCCAGTGCCAGATTCTGAGCACGCAAATATTCAATATCACGCATAAAACCAAAAGTACGTGCGCGACTTACTTCTTTCACAAAGGAAGTACTCGAGAAGTCCAGACTGGCTTCCATATTACGACCGGCAAACGCAGGATGATCAAAATCGATGGTAAAGCCTACTTTAAAGCCATCAAACGGCTTAAACGTAGCAACCTTATCATCCATAGAAACGGACACTTCCTGCTTAATGCGAATAAACTGCTTTGGCTCATTCTGCTCTTCAATACCGGCAGACTGAATCAGGAAAACGAATGGCGCGGCACTGCCATCCATAATCGGCACTTCTTCAGCACTCAGCTCAACATAAGCATTATCAATGCCCAGACCAGCCATAGCTGATAACAAATGCTCAACGGTAGAAACACGCACATCGCCTTTCTGCAGGTTGGTCGACAACGTCGTGTCCCCTACATTATTTGCGCTGGCCTGGATTTCTACTGCAGGTTCAACATCAACCCGACGAAACACAATGCCCGTATTAACCGGCGCAGGCTTAAGCGTCAGGTAAACTTTCTGTCCTGTGTGCAGCCCCACTCCGGTTGCTTTAATACTGTTTCTTAGCGTGCGTTGTCCGATCATATTCTCTGCCAAATTTTGAGTCGCATATTAACCCGACATTATAACAAAAGTTGCTGCAATACAGCAATCCCGTTTACAAAGCATTTTTAGCCGGCAATACTGACATTTTCTGCAGTTAAATACTGCCAGATTAATCAGCCTGACGACGTAAAAACGTTGGAATATCAAGATATTCGCTATCGGTTTCTCCGTCATTTTCTTTGGACACAGCAGGTGCAGATAGTTCCGCGGTCTCTAAATTATTTTCTGCCCGCAAATCTTCACCTTTACGGCGCAGTACCGCAGGCATTTCTAACTGCTTCAGATCAAGGCTACCATCCGGCTTACGGTTCTGACTGACAACCTTAACCGTTTCTTCTGTTGCAACGCCGCTATCAATACCGGTAGCCACCACTGTAACCTTGATTTCATCCTCAAGAGTCGGGTCAATTACCGTACCAATCACCACAGTTGCCTGCTCAGAAGCAATTTCTTCAACCACCTGACCGACTTCTGAAAACTCACCCAGCCCCAGATCCGGCCCTGCCGTAATATTGACCAGAATGCCACGGGCACCGTGCAGGTCAATATCCTCGAGAAGCGGGCTGCTGATAGCAGCATTTGCGGCTTCAGTACCACGGTTTTCACCCCGTGCTGTACCGGAGCCCATCATCGCAGTGCCCATTTCAGACATCACTGTACGTACGTCTGCAAAGTCAACGTTGATCATACCCGGACGGATAATCAGATCAGCAATCCCCTGCACCGCACCTTTCAGAACATCATTGGCAGCATTAAAAGCATTGATCAGTGTGCACTGACGTCCCAGTGCCTGCATCAGCTTTTCATTCGGTACAATGATCAGGGAATCTACATTTTCCCGTAATTCACGAATACCGTCTTCTGCATACTGTACCCGCTTCTTACCTTCAAACGGGAACGGTTTGGTCACCACGGCTACGGTAAGAATACCTAACTCTTTAGCGACTTCGGCAACAATCGGCGCAGCACCTGTACCGGTACCACCACCCATTCCGGCGGTAATGAATACCATATCCGCACCGTGTAACATCTCGGCGATCTTTTCACGATCATCAACCGCAGCCTTGCGACCAATATTCGGATCCGCACCGGCCCCCAGACCTTTCGTCATCTGCGCACCGATCTGCAACAGAGTTTTTGCCTGCATACGGTCCAGTGCCTGGGCATCAGTATTGGCACAAATGAAATCAACCCCGTCCACATCTGTTGATACCATATGCTGAACTGCGTTGCCGCCACCGCCACCAACGCCCACTACTTTAATCACCGCGTTTTGCGCGAGATCATTAACTAATTCAAACATATCCCTTTCCTCCAGATTCAGTGCCTGACCCACACCGGCTTCTGTAAACTCTTTGTATCTTATAATTTTGCTATGCCCTTACGGGCCTGTGCCTGCAATACTGTGCAAACACTTAAAAATTTCGGGCAAACCATGCCTTCATTCGATTCAGTATCGGCTCAGCCGGTTCGCGGTGCTCACTGACCGGACGTTCAGCAGTAAAACTGCGCTTAACGGCACCGGCGGGTAACTCCCGTTTAGCATGCTGCAACAGTCCAATGCCTGTGGCATAAATCGGACTGGCCAAGATATCTTCCATCCCCCGAACTCCTTTCGGCAACGCCAGACGAACCGGCATATGGAAGACTTCTTCAGCCAACTCTACAGCACCTTCCATCTTGGCTGTTCCGCCAGTAAGGACAATGCCGGCCGCAATCATGTCTTCAAATCCACTCCGCCGCAGCTCCGCCTGAATCAGGGTAAACAATTCGTCATACCGTGGTTCAACCACTTCAGCCAGCGCCTGACGGGATAAGTCCCGGGCAGGGCGATCACCTACACTGGCAACTTTAATCATCTCTTCCGGTCCGGTTAACTGAGCCAGACAGCAGGCGTATTTCTTTTTAACATCTTCCGCATGCTGAGTCGGGGTACGTAACGCCATCGCAATGTCATTGGTGACCTGATCACCGGCAATCGGAATCACTGCGGTATGACGGATAGCACCCGCGGTGAAAACGGCAATATCAGTAGTTCCACCGCCCATATCCACCATGCAGACACCCAGCTCTTTCTCATCTTCCGTTAACACTGAATAACTGGATGCCAACTGCTCAAGGACACTGTTATCAACTTCCAGTCCACAGCGCCGCACACACTTTTCAATATTCTGTACCGCATTCACGGCACCGGTTACCAGATGAACCTTAGCCTCCAGACGCACCCCTGACATCCCCAGGGGTTCACGGATACCTTCCTGATTATCGATCACGTATTCCTGAGGCAGGATATGAAGAATCTTTTCATCGGCCGGGATAGCGACTGCCTGAGCAGCATCCAGCACCCGCTCAAGATCGTAATCCATCACTTCCCGGTCACGTACTGCGACAATGCCATGGGAGTTCATGCTCTTAATATGGCTACCGGCAACCCCTACCGTAACCGAATGAATTTTGCAGCCCGCCATTAACTCAGCCTCTTCAACTGCACGCTGAATTGACTGCACCGTCGACTCAATATTTACCACTACACCACGTTTCAGACCGCGGGATACATGCGAGCCAATACCAACAATATCAATCCCGCCATCGGGACTGATTTCTGCAACCAGACAGACCACCTTGGAGGTACCGATATCCAGGGCGACAATCATATTATTTCCAGGCTCATTCACGAACTACCTACCCACTTGTCTCAAATCTGCTTCTAACTTAAATCAGCAGTGTTTTCCGGCTGTGGCCGCCATTTAACCGCCACACCATTTTCATAGCGGACATCAATGCGGTCGACACGACCCGCTTCAACATCTTCCTTTAACCTTAATTCGTACAGGCTGACAAACCGCTCCAGCCTGCTAACTAAATCTTCCCTGCCGAGCACCAGCGTCACACCATTTTTCAGTTTCAGTGACCAGGCCCCCCGCGCTTCCATCTGCAATGATTCCACCTGCAGCGACAAATGCCGTAAGCGCTGACTTAACTCGTAATACTGCGCCATCATCTGTGCCGTGTTACTGGAAGGCCCTTCCAGCAGAGGCAGCTGCTGATACTCACCGGCATCTTCTGGCCAGAAAATATCCCCTTCATGGTTCAGCAAGCCATTTTCACCCCAGCGAGCAACTGGCACTTCTTCTTTTACTTCTAACACCAAACTGGCAGGCCACTGACGCTCCACATTGACCTGATACACCCAGGGGTGTGCCTGCGCTTCGCCTTTAACCTGGTTAATATCTGCCGACATCAAACCACCGTTCACCGCCGCCAAACTTTTATTCGCCAGATCTGTTTTATCCAGAAACCGGGTCTGACCTTTCACTGTCAGATGCGTCACCGGCTGATCCAGCCACACATATAACTTTTCACTTACGCTTCCAACCAGAGCAGCAAAGACCAATACAGCGGTTAGCAAAGTAACAGGCTTTAACCACCAGTCTGTCTGCCAGGACACTGAAAAACGCCAGGTATGCTTTTCAGTAGCCACAGATTCAGGCTCTGCCTTAACCCGGGTGCGCGATGCACCTCTGGGGGCCGGGCTGGTAATATCCTGATGCTCTGCAGCCGTCATATTTACAGTGTTCCCCGTAAAATTTTCACGACCAACTCTTCAAAACTGATGCCTGCTTTACGGCCTGCCATAGGCACCAGGCTATGATCCGTCATACCCGGACTGGTATTGGCCTCAAGCAACCAGAAAGCGCCATCGGCATCCTGCATGACATCAATACGCCCCCAGCCCGCTGCTCCCAACACTTCGAATGCTTTCAGCGCCAGCGCCTGAAGTGCTTTTTCTTCGTGGTCACTCAAACCACATGGCAACAGGTATTCAGTGTCATTCGACTGATATTTTGCGTCGTAGTCGTAAAACTCATGAGACGTGCGTAACTGGATGACAGGTAACGCCTCACCGTCGACGATGGCGACTGTAAATTCACGCCCTTCTACCCACCGTTCAGCAAGCACCAGTCCATCGTACTCGCTGGCAAATTCGTAACTGGATTTCAGATCCTCAGCATTATGAACACGACGCATACCAATGCTTGATCCTTCACGAGCGGGCTTAACGATGGCATTAGCATCCAGCGCTTCATTGATCGCTACCCAATCGGAACTGGCATCCAAAAGATAGGCATTTGGCGTTGGTAGTTGCGCAGCCATCCAGATCATTTTTGTACGCCATTTATCCATGGCCAGTGCCGATGCCATAACACCACTGCCGGTG
>CAKZPE010000004.1 GCA_937138495.1 uncultured Oceanospirillaceae bacterium | reverse complement strand
CCCATTCGTCTAGTGGCCTAGGACACCGCCCTTTCACGGCGGTAACAGGGGTTCGAACCCCCTATGGGACGCCACTTATTTCACCTGCACTTCTTTTGTACACGTCCTTTTCTGTATTGTTTCAGCGTTAAGATATCTTTCTGATGACAGCCGTCCTTCGTCTTTTTTATGTGCCTTTTATGTGCCGGACAGCAGGTTTGTTGCAGCAATTGAATTGCCGGATTTAACCCGGTTCAGGTTTATGTGATACACACTATGTGGCTGGCTGGTACAGCAGGTCTGGTGGTGTTATGCAAGCGCTGTCAGATACCTGGACTACAGGTATCTGACCCGGAAAGAAGGGCCTGCTAATCAGTGCAGCTGTTCATCCTGGCGGGTAAACTCAGCGATTTCATCATCAGTCAGAAAGTGCAGGCATGAACCGCCAAGACGCCACAGAAGTTCCCGCGGGATTACATGGGTCAGATTAGGGTGCATGATGAAAAAGTTGGCAATGGTTTCCTGGGCCAGATAAACATAATCTTCGTTGGCGTCGATGGCATCATAGATGTTTTCAAAGCGATGCTGCATGGCGATTATGGCATCTTCGCTGCCGGTTGCCTGTAATCCTTTTTCAAGAGTGCTCTGAACGGCGCGGAATGCTTCGGCTATTTCTTCACGTGGTGTCATGGGGATCCCGGTGTTTATATGTGCTGATTTGCAGCGGATGCAAGCGGATAGAAGTGGCGGCAAATTTAACAGCTTCATTATGATCTAACAAGAGTATAGCTATCCCACCCCCGGTGCTTGAAAAAAGGGGGGAGTATCCCCACCTATGATGTTCTTGCCGGTACATAATCTGTGCCTTCGACAGTTAACAGGAAATCGCATGACCAGCGCATTAAAGATTCAGGATCTTCGTAAAGTTTATGGCAATGGCTTTGAAGCTTTAAAAGGGATTTCTTTTGAGGTTCAGCAGGGGGATTTCTTTGCCCTGCTGGGGCCTAATGGTGCCGGTAAGTCGACTACACTGGGCATCGTTTCTTCATTGGTGAATAAAACCTCAGGGCAGGTTTCGGTGTTTGGTCATGATCTGGATGCTGATTCATCGGCTGCGAAGCGTGAGCTGGGTGTCGTTCCGCAGGAATTCAATTTCAATATGTTTGAGAAGGTGAAGGACATTGTCACTACTCAGGCAGGTTATTACGGCATTGCTGCTAAAGAGGCTGCTGAGCGGGCGGATCACTATCTGGAAAAACTGGGGTTGTGGGAAAAACGCAATGATATTTCCCGTATGTTATCCGGGGGAATGAAGCGGCGGCTGATGATTGCCCGGGCGCTGGTGCATGAGCCGAGACTGCTGATTCTGGATGAACCAACCGCCGGGGTGGATATTGAGCTGCGCCGTTCTATGTGGGAATTCCTCGAAGAAATTAATGCCGAGGGTACCAGTATCATTCTCACCACTCACTATCTGGAAGAAGCAGAGCAGCTGTGTCGTAATATTGCCATTATCGATCATGGGGAAATTATTCAGAATACCTCTATGTCTGATTTACTGGCTCAGCTGAATACCGAATCTTTTATTATGGATATTGCCCCTTGTTTGCAGGCGCCCCCGCATCTGGATGGTTATAAGGTTTCGCTGGAAACCGGTCAGCGGTTACTGGTAGAGGTAGAGAAAAATAAGGGTATGAATCCGATCTTTAGTCAGTTGGCTGAGCAGGGTGTCGAGGTCACCAGCATGCGGAACAAGAGTAACCGTCTTGAAGAGCTGTTTGTGTCGTTAGTTGATAAGAATCTTAAATAAAAAATGACTTTGTCTGAAGGCAAAGCACGACGGGAAATCAGATGAGCAATAAAGAGCTTTGGGTCGCCTTTATGACCATTGTCAGTCGCGAAATCCGGCGTTTTACGCGGATTTGGGGGCAAACCCTGCTACCACCGGCCATTACTATGACCCTGTACTTCATTATTTTCGGGAACCTTATCGGTTCGCGAATCGGTGAGATGGGCGGCTTCGACTATATGGAATATATTGTTCCCGGGCTGATCATGATGTCGGTAATCACCAACTCTTACAGCAATGTCGTTTCCTCGTTTTACAGCACCAAGTTTCAGCGGCATATTGAAGAGCTGCTGGTCTCGCCTGTCCCTAACTGGGTAATTCTCAGTGGCTATGTGGTAGGAGGCTCAGTCCGGGGGTTGGGTGTTGGTTTTATTGTTACCTGCCTGTCGCTGTTTTTTACCGATCTGCAGATTCATAATCTCTGGGTGATGGTGTCAGTGGTACTGCTGACTGCGATACTGTTTTCGCTGGGCGGTTTTATCAATGCGGTATTTGCTAACAGCTTTGATGATGTCTCAATTATTCCGACATTTGTGCTGACTCCGCTGACATATCTGGGCGGGGTGTTTTATTCAATCAGCCTGTTGCCGGAGTTCTGGCAGGGTGTGTCCCAGCTGAATCCTATTTTATATATGGTGAATACCTTCCGTTATGGCATTCTGGGAGTGAGTGATATTGATATCGTCTTTGCCTTCAGCATGATTGTTGGTTTTATTCTGGTATTGTTTGCCTATTCGTTACATTTGCTGAGCTCCGGACGCGGAATTCGTCACTGAGCTGGTCGGTAGAGATAAGATGAAAGAGATAGAAGAAAGTTTACATCATGCGCCTCTGGGGGCTGATACCCAGTATGTAAATCAGTATGATCCGGAGCTGCTGTATCCGATTCAGCGGGACCTGAACTGGCAGGCACGGGGGATTGAACAGCGTGGCTTACCGTTTACGGGTGTGGATATCTGGAATGCTTATGAGGTGTCCTGGCTGAATCAGAAAGGCAAGCCTGTGGTGCGCCTGGCTGAATTCCGGATTCCGGCAGATTCAAGCCATATCATTGAGTCCAAGTCGTTTAAGCTGTATCTGAATTCCTTTAACCTGACGGCTTTTGCAACAGAAACTGAGGTGCAACAGCGTATGCAGGCAGATTTATCTGCTGCTGCCGGTGCTGAAGTGCAGGTGACATTGCTGGCGCTGGATGGCGCGGGCCAGGTCAGCCAGTTCAGCGGTGAATGCATAGATGAGCTGGATGTGGATATTACCGATTACGAGCCGAATGCTGAATGTCTCGGACTGATCGGTGGGGCGTCTGCTGATGTTGTGACTGAAAGTCTGTACAGCCATCTGCTGAAGTCTAACTGCCCGGTGACCGGTCAGCCGGACTGGGCCAGTATTGTGGTTGAGTACAGTGGTGCACCGCTGAACCGTGAAGGCTTGCTGAAGTATCTGGTCTCGTACCGTGAGCATGGTGATTTCCATGAGCAGTGTGTTGAGTCAATTTTTATGGATATCTGGCAGCAGTGTCAGCCCCGGGAGCTGACGGTTTATGCCCGTTATCTGCGCCGCGGCGGGCTGGATATCAATCCGTACCGCAGCAGTCAGGCGGTGGTACCGGAAAATCTTCGTTTAAGCCGCCAGTAATTCTGATTTCCCCGGAGTGCAGTGCTGACTGCGCGGCGCACCGGTCATTTTTATAAGGATCTGTTATGGATGCGTTAACCAATTTGCAGCAGCGTTTTTCCCAACCTTTACTGCAGGAACCCGGCCCGGATGCCGCCCAGTTAGATAATATGTTTGCGGCGGCTATGCGGGCTCCTGACCATGCAGCATTACGCCCCTGGCGGTTCCTGGTGATTGACGGGGATGCCCGTGGTGATCTGGGTGAGTTGTATGCCCGTGCAGCGCTGCACGCTAATCCTGACGTGTCGGAAGATGTGTTAACCCGTAACCGTAATATGACCTTCAGGGCACCTGCAATTGTTGTAGCAATTGCGGCGATAACTGATCATCCCAAAGTCCCGGCCAGTGAACAGCTGATTGCCGCCGGATGTGCCGTGCAGAATATGCTGCTGGCTGCAAATGCTCAGGGAATCGGGGCAATGTGGCGTACCGGCGGTGTGGCTTATGATCCGGTTGTGAAAGAAGGGTTGGGCCTGGCTTCCCATGAAGAAATCATTGGTTTTGTGTATTTGGGAACCCCGGCCAGGCAGCGTACAGCGCCGCTGTTAGACTGCAATGATTATGTCAGCCGCTGGCCGGCATAGGGGCTGAGCATGCCTGAACAGGTTGAGAGCTGCCAGTTGGAGACTGATCCGGAAAGGTTTTTGCCCTGGCTGCAGGCGCAAATTCCGCTGCTCACTCATATGGGAATGAAGCCCTTACATTTTGCCGGCGACACTTTAGTAATGGCCGCGGAGCTTGCGCCTAACGTTAATGATAAAGGTACAGGCTTTGGTGGCTCTCTGGCGACTCTGGCGACGTTGTGTGGCTGGACGCTGGTGACGCTGGGGTTACGGCGTGAAGGACTGGACTGCGATGTAATGATCCGTGACAGTCAGCTGAAGTATCTGGCACCGGTGACCGGAGATTTTGCTGCCCAGGCAGCATTTCCTGAGTCTGAGTGGCCAGGGTTTGTCAGCTATCTTCAGGAGCACGGCCGTAGCAGAGTCACGTTGAATGTTGTGATTACCCAGCAGGGTGAAAGCCCGGCGCTTACGCTTACCGGTACATACTTTGCTAAAATTCGTTAACGCCGTGTTTCAGATATGACAACGGGTCAGTTGAGATAAAAAAGCCTGCAAAATGCAGGCTTTTTTCATGGTCTGATCAGCGGTGCTGATGACAGGTATTGCTATGAACGTTCAACATTGTTGATGGTGATTCTCTGAACCGGTACGTTTTGATACCGGCCGCTGTTTCCGGTTTTTGTTTTACCGATTTTTTCAACCACGTCCATGCCTTCAATGACCTGACCGAAGACGGCATAACCGGCTTTTCCCGGGGTGCCGTTCAGGAAGTGGTTATCTTTCAGGTTAATAAAGAACTGAGATGTAGCGCTGTCTTCAAGCTGAGTACGGGCCATGGAGATGCTGCCTTTTTTGTTGATCAGCCCGTTCGCCGATTCATTCACGATAGGTGGCAAGGTTTCTTTACGGGTCATTTTGCTTGTGAATCCGCCGCCCTGAATCATGAAGTTATCAATGACCCGGTGAAACACTGTGCCCTGATAAAAGCCGTTTTCCACATAAGTCAGAAAGTTCTTCACCGTGTGTGGTGCTTTTTCCGGGAAGAGTTCCAGTTTGATGACGCCTTCAGAAGTCGTCATAGTCACTACCGGATTGTCGGCGGCAAAGGCATTGCTGAAGGTCAGCAGGGTTGCTATCAATACGCCGCTGATTTGGGTCATCAGGTGTTTCATTTGCTTTCCTTATTTAAAGACTTCTTTAAGTAATTCAGTGGTACGTGCTGCCGGATTTTCACGGATTTTCTTTTCTTCAGCGGCAAGCATGTTGAACAGGCCATCCAGAGCACCGCTGGTCACGTGATCTTCCAGGTTATAGCCTTTGGCTACATCGCCAACCAGAGGAACTTTATTGGCTTCCTGGCTGAGCTGGCTGTAATAACGTGTGGCACCGACCTGGTCCATTGAGTCTTTGATTGTGGGCTTGAATAATTCTGTCAGGCGGGCAGAGGTTTTAGTGCGGAAATATTCTGTAGCGGCATTGTCCGGGCCATTCAGAATCTTTTCTGCATCTTCAATGCTCATATCTTTAATCGTGGATACGATAATCTCGGTAGCCTGAGGTGCTGCTTTTTCAGCAGCGCGGTTCATGCTCAGCTCGAACTGATCAACCTGATCACCCAGGCCGAATTTGCGCATCAGGCTGCTGGCTTTTTCAAGCGGTTCCGGCAGAGGGATATGAGCCAGGGCGTTAGACATATAGCCATCCGTCTGGCTCAGGGATTCGACAGCCCGGCGGGTACCGACATCCAGAGCATCTTTTAAGCCTGCTACCAGGGTGTTGTAGTCCAGGCCGGCGCCTTTCGTCCCCGTGTCTGAAGAAGACTGAGTGGTTTCTTTAAGGATGTCTTTACCGGCGCTTTCTACTTCTTTGAGCAGGTCACCAAACCCCGCGTGAGCTGGCAGGGTCAGTGCGGCTGCCAGTGCGGTGCTGAGTATCAGGTTATATGTTTTCATAGTGATGTCCGTTTACAGAATAGCGAGACTGCTAAGACCTATCAGCCCCAGTAACACCGGTGAGGTGATAATGGCTGCGATTGTCAGTAACAGTGCCAGAAAATTATAGCCAAGACCTGCCTGGCTGCCGTTAATAATCGCCAGTAAGAAGCCGGGTAGCATGAACAGCAGTGCCAGTGGCACAAATATAATGCCCCAGAAGAAGATTCCGGCCAGTGCCATTGCACAGCTGCAGATACCTGCTCCTGTTCCGGCGGAAGATGTCTGTGTTGCCATGTAAATCCGGTTCTTTTAAGCGTTAGATTATCATCGCCTGTATAAGCTGAACCGGGTGTTTATGGTGCCGGTTCCGGGATGACATCAGTGTGGGTTATTCCAGTGTATACATTCTTCCAGTGTGACACCCTGACCGCCAAAAATATCCAGTGCGCTGCCAATGGTCAGGTCTACCTTGCCACCGGATAAAGTGTTGACCAGTTTCAGGTCATCCAGGCTGCGTGCGCCGCCGGCATATGTGACCGGGATGGTGCAGGCATTACCCAGCAGGGTTACCAGATCTTCGTCGATCCCACTCTGCAGGCCTTCAACATCAGCGGCATGAATCAGAAATTCTGCGCAGTGTTCACTCAGGGACCTCAGTGTCTCAGCGTTGACAGGTGTGTCCGTGACGGTTTGCCAGCGGTCGGTGGCGATGTTCCACCCGGTGGCAGTACGGCGGCAGCTAAGGTCAAGGATCAGGCGCTCAGCACCGGTGACCTGCTTAATTTCTTCAAGCCGCTGCCAGCTGAACTGGCCGTTTTCAAAGAGGTAAGAGGTAACGATAACATGGGATGCACCGGCATCCAGAAATTCTGCCGCGTTTTCTGCATTGACGCCGCCGCCAAACTGTAAGCCCTGAGGCCACTGTGCAAGTGCACTGAGGGCCTGTTCTTTGTTGCCAGGCCCGAGAGCGATGACGTGGCCACCGGTCAGGTTATGAGTACGGTAAAGATTGGCATAGTGAGCTGCATCATACTGGCTGACAAAGTTCGTATCAGCGCCCTGATCGTTCAGGCTGCCACCGACGATTTGTTTAACCTGACCCTGATGAAGGTCGATGCAGGGGCGAAATTTGGTCACGAAAATACCTATTCAATCAAGTGGATATACAGTGTGTTAACTGGCGGCATAGTATCACATGGTGAGAGAGTGCCGCCGCTTTATCAGAAATTATATGTAATGGATAAAGATCCGTAACTGTGGCTGTGAGGCTGCCCTTTAAATTCTTTGGTCCGGAAGATTTGTGCGTAGGCAATTTTCCAGCGGCCGCTCAGAACAGCTATACCGGCAGCAAGATCACCCACCAGATATTCTTTGTCCACAGAGTGGCTGTTGCGGAAGGTATTGCCGTCCAGGAATATGTCTCTGGCAACCAGTCTGGCATCTGTTGAAAAGAATGCATGAACGCTGGTGGTGTTGCCCAGTTTATATCGGCCCGGTGCACTGTTGTCGCCACCGGGACGCAGGGTGGAGGTACCAAAGTCATTTGGCAGGTTCCAGCCAACACGCAGTTCGGCGCCTGCATTGAGATAGGTAGCGACGTTACCCAGGCTGAAACCACCGTGATAGATGATGTCGTAATTCAGATCATCAATCAGCTGGTAGTCGTCCTGTCTGTATTTTGTTTCATAGACAAACTGGATCCCCGGTTCATTTGATAGCTGATTGTCCCAGCCTTTAAATTTTTCAAAGCCCCGCAGGTCATGGATAAAGTCCTGTGCTTCCTGCCCCTGTGCTGCCGGACCGACAATGCCTATATTCAGCTGGGTTGAATCCATCCAGCGGTCATTGTTCTGGTTATAGCCGACCCCCAGATAGAGCCAGCCAGCATAAGGGCGGTCATCCGGGTCAACTGTGGTGCGGTCAATGTCACTGGGCGTGAAAATTTGCTGGCCAAAGGTGACGACCAGATTGCGGTGTGTATTTTCCGGGTTGATATTTGGGTTATGCCAGTTGAGTAGCGGATTAATCAGGTTATTGTAACTGCGTATCCATTCGGGCAGTTCCGGGTCATCTAAAAAGCTGGTGAGATCGCCCGTTACATAGGATGCGCGAATACCGTTGGTGTAGTTCTGGTCGGTCTCGGCAAACAGGTCGTTTTCAAAGTAGAGATTCAGAGTGCCGTTTTCAGCCCACTCCGGTGCCAGTGGCTGGGAATCTTCAGGCGTTGGGTCAGCTGCCTGTGCTGTGCCGGACAATAAGCCGGCGCAGAGTAACAGGCAGTTCAGGTGTGTAATCAGCGGAAAAAGGTATCGCGCCGCACTTTTTTTGTCATGATTTTCCATACAACAACCGTCAGCCCTGCAAGGGCTATCAGAGAAAGATGCGCGTAGCTTAACACGCCGAGCTGCCATTCCTGTACCGGACAAACGGAAGCATTCTGGTAAGCAGCAATGATGCTGTCCAGGTTGTTGATTTTCAGTACATCGACGACCGGTTGGATGCACTGTTCAGTTGCGGTACGTGATTCTTGTGCCAGATTACGGATACTGGCGGTCGCTGTCAGTGCGATTAACAGCAGACTGATAATTGAAAACAGCCGCTGTAACCAGACGCTGCTGTTAAATATGAAGCCCAGAAAGAACAGCCCTGCCATAGCGACAAAGGTTAGCCGGGTGACTGTGCACAGCGCGCATTCGGCTAAGTTAAGCAATGGGCTTATGTAGATGTTAATTGCGCCCAGTATACCGGCGCAAATTACAAATCCCAGCAGGTTATTCGATCGATAAGAGGGGCGTCCCGTTACTCCAAAGGTGCTCACTTCTTTACCCATTCACTTTTAGGAAAGTCTTACCCGGTGTGCCTCTTTGGGCACTCAGTCTGTGCTGGTTTCACCGCGATAGCTTTCAGATTATTGTTATTTTTGTTGCCATTGACCGTTACTGCGCTGGACATATTCGCCTTTCTTCGCGCGTTGTTGCAAGCGTTCGCCAATACGAATTTCAATAATTTTCAGTTCGACACCGGCTTTTTGAGCTTTAGCAGCGTATGCGGCACGACGCTTACGGTTAATGTCATCAACCAGATTTTTGGCAGCAGAGTTGCTGTTGTTAATCAGCCCCAGATAGCCATTCGACAGTTCGCCGATCAGTCCCTGAGACTTGGCTTCATCCAGATTTAAAGCCCAGGCGGTATTGGCAAGGCTGAACATAAAAGTGAGCAGAATAAGTGGCTTCATAACGGTTTTTAATACATGTTTGATCATTATTTAGCTCCTAGAATAAGTCACTGTTTTCTGAGAACAGGTCGTCAATTTCTTTATCAACTTTCACCAGAATCTCGTGTTCAATTTTCACATTGAGATTGATCGTGATGGGTTCGTTGGGAACAGCTACCTGCACCGTTGGGGCGCAGGCAGTTAATAAGATGCAAAAACCGAGCAGCAGGCCGGTGCTTCGCCAGAATTTCATCATCAATCTTATGAGCATAGGTCTCTCCAATACCTGTTAGAGCCTGTTCGGAACTATCCAGTTCCGGTCTTCAGGCTCCCTCGCCTAACGGTAACGCTTCTCAAGGCTGCGAGTCAATTTGTTCGTGTATTGTAACGCCTTGATTAACTGTAATAAGTTCTCTTCTATATTGATGCCGAACTCAATTCGTTGTCCGGCATTCCAGTTTGGGTTTAATCCCTTCAGCCGGGTGTTAAGCCGGGTATTGCCATCCGACTCATAATTTACATTAATATTCAGTTGTGAGTACTGCAGGTTTTCCAGAGCTTTAAAAGCCGTATCCAGCCCGGGAGTGGTTTGTGCAACACTTCTCAGTTCGGGCGTTGGCCGGAATTTTATCCAGCCGTTATCGGTATTTTTAATCCAGCCGTCAGTGACCTGAAAACCTGAGGATGTTTTTTTCAGAGGAATACTGCCTTGCAGTGTACCTTCACCGTTGAGACCTTCCTGCTGTTCCAGCGCCAGTACGTCTGCGAGCTGGATGTTATTCAGTGCCAGTTGGGTATCCAGCTCAAAGGTTTCGCTGATGGTAAAGTCATTTGCCTGCACTTCACCGCCTAATAATTGTGCCCGGGTATTGGTTAACCTCAGCTGTAGGGGGGAAGGTTTTCCTTCCTCCGGTACCAGCTGATAGTTGCTGCTGAACTGTTCAACAGGAATACCGGCAGCGATAAAGTCGACAGTGACACTGCCATCGTCACGCAGTCTGCCGCTGAGACTGCGGCGAAAATCAGAGTGCCAGTTCAGTCCGCCCCAGGTGTTTTGTCCGTACTGACCACCGAGGTCTTCGATTCGCTGCCGTAAACGCAGTGCCAGTCGGTTATTCTCATAATGTAACGCTCCCTGATGTGAAAGACTGCCACCGCTGAAGGTTAGCTCTGCAGGCAATGCCGGGTAGTAGCGCTTTATCAGTTGTTCTGCACCATCAAGAGACATTTGTTTCAGTTGCCAGTTTGCCGTGGTCAGAGGTTGGTTGTTGGCAATTTGTATACGGGTATTGCCCCGTATGAGTTGCTGGCCATCGGGTAGCAATGAGTCAGTGAGAGTCAGACGGAGCTGCTGTTGAATGTCTGTCCTGTTTGTCTGATGCTCCACCTGCCAGTTGCTGCTCAGATTTACAGCGGGTAAGGGCATGTCCGGATGGCTGATACGTACGTCTTCGGCATTAAGTAAGCCGGTTATATGCAGAGGTGTGACCGGGCATCCGGAAGTAATACACAGGCTAAACGTATTGCTGGTCATTCGGATGGGCAGGAGGCTGACCGGTAACTGTTCTCCGTCAGATATCAGTATGCTGTCCTGGCCTTGCAGGGTCAGCGTTGTGGCCGGGATCTGCACGGATACGTCACTTCTGTTCAGATCGGCGAGCCGTATTTGAATGCCGTCAGAAGGCTGTATGGAGAGTCGCAGTTCTTTACTGTGCAATGATGGCGACTGCAAATCACTGACGGTTAGCCTGTTTTCGCCGTCGAATACGAGACTCAGGGTTGACGGTGTCAGTGAAACGGTTGTGTTCAGTGCTAATGTTGCCGTACCTGATATGCCGGGAAGGCCTGATTCAGAAAGTGGTCCCGGCGGGATGATCAGACTTATGCTTTGCTCGCTTTCCGGCTGCAGGCTTTGTAGCAGCGCTGCCGGGTTAATTTCAGACTGTATGAGCGTCGTACCGGCAATGTTCAGAGTGCCCCGGATCTGGCTCAGCAGATCGTTTGTCATGCCAGACTCTGGTATATCCCGCAGCACTGATGCGACAGACTGAAGTTGTAGTTGGTGCTCAGCGGTTAAGCGTATTTTTTCGCCAAGGGCCAGATCCCCTTCGCTGAATAGGAGTTGCTGATTCCGGTGGCGAATATCCAGCTGGAAAGGGCTGAGCAGTAATGCTGGTTGGACAGAGTTTCTTTCCTCTGTGAGTGTTGTTTTCAGGCTGGCGCTTAACCCTTCAAGCCCGGAGTAAGAGGGCAGGGATTCGATCTGACTGTGCCATTCCAGCGTGCTGTTGCTCAGGCTAAACTGAGTAAGCATCTGGCTGATGCGTTCATTTTGTTCACGCCGGATTCTGAGATTGTTCAGGCGGATGTCGTCTGCCGGAATCTGGCTGATAAGCGCTGGCGATAACCATGGTTTCAGATTCAGTGATGGGGATGGGCCCGTTTCAGCAGGAGAATCCGGCAGATAGATATCTGCTTCCTGAACCTGAATCGCTTCGAGTTTGCCTTCCGTAAACAGGCGGGAGAGATTCCAGCTGATCTTGAGGCCATTTAGCTGAAGTTGTGCAGGTGTTTTTGCCGGGGCAGTTTGTTGCAGATGGAGGGAATCAAGTTGCCAGCCCTCCGTGGTCGGAGCGTTGCCTTTAATCTCAGTAATTTGCCACTGATGCTGTTGCAGCCAGCGTTCCGCCGCCCAGGGGATCAGCTGTTGCCAGTAAAAGTAACTGGCGGCTGCCGTGATGATCAGTGCAGAAGCAAAGGCAATAAGCAGGGCTGACAGTAATATCCGGGTTGTGCGTCTGATCAATACCGTGCCTCCCTGTTGGTTGTATGCCTTTACTGACTCAGTCTTCGTCCAGTTCCAGTTCGTAAAGCCTGTCTACGGCATCTTTCAGGTGAAAGATAACTTCAGTGTAGATGTCGCTGTCGGAATCGATATCTAAATCACTCAGACGGTCGGCCGTCTCTTCCAGAGATTCACCGGCGTAACTGATATTTTTATCGAACAGCAACCAGAAAATCAGTCCATAAATATCATTGCGGGAGGTCACCACATCCAGATCATCCAGATACTGGTCGCGGATAAACTGTAGCTGGCTGTACAGAGGCTGGTCAGTGTCGGTATCCCGGTAAATGTTTAACAGTTGCCCCGGAGCACTGATTAACCGTTCCCCCGGTGCTGCTTCATAAGTTGAATCTGCTGGCAGGGTTTCAGGTTGCTGATCAGTGCGCAGAATAAATTTCATAACTGGCACTCCGGATCAGCGAATTTTCCGCACGACGTTCAGACCGTCGCGGACTGTCAGAAAGACATTCTCAACATCAGGATCCTGGGCAATACGGCGGTTAGTTTCAACCAGAATGTCATCAATTTCAGATTCAGGCTGTACCACCTTGCCGGACCAGAGAACGTTATCAAGAATAATCAGGCCACCAACACGGGTCATGGCTTTAACTTCTTCATAGTAATTCAGGTAATTGCGCTTATCTGCATCGATGAAGGTAAAGTCCAGTTCCAGGTCCAGTTCGCGGATGGTGTCCAGTGCCTTGCCAAAAATAACGTCAATTTTATGGCCGTGTTCGCTGCGGGCATAAAAGGTTTTGGCAAAGTCGATGGCACGGGGATTGGTTTCACAGCAAATCAGTTTGCCGTCTTCCGGCATGCCTTCAGCAATTGAAAGTGCGGAGTAACCGGTAAACATACCGATTTCCAGGGCAGTCTTTGGCTGGTGGATAGCGCTGAGCATTTTCAGGGTACGGCCTACCAGACGACCAGAAAGCTTCTGTGGCCAGCCCATGTTCTCATTGGTTTTGTCGATCAGCTCTTGCAGTAATGGCGGCTCTTCGCCGGTGTGGATAAAAGCGTAATCTTCGATACTTTCGTTAACCAGGTACTGGCTCATAATGTCTCTCTTCGGGCGGCTGCCGGGCCGGTATGTATCCGGATAAAGGGCTGAGCCGTTTGGTGCGCTAAAAATTCGCCGCATAATAACATTTTGGCCGGGTTTTCTGCGATGAAATTCAGTAAAAGCCTGCTGCTGTTGAAAAAATCTTTTACAATAGCGGCTCATTTTCGCCTGTCAGGAAACTTGTATGTTATTTGAGCCTTTATTTATCTTTCTGTTCAGTGGCTTTGTGTCCATGTCTGCCGCGCTGAGTGCCGGTCAGCTGAATAAGCTGGCAGAGGGAGATAAACCTGCCTTTATGCACAGTAAGAATGGCCAGGTAACGGTTATTATGATCGGTAACCTCGCGGCGCTGACGCTGATCGGTGCGATGGCGTATGGTTTCCGTCTGTTAGAATGGTGGATTCCTGCCAGCAGTTTAGTGCTCAGTTTTCCGGCAATATCAGTGGGCATTACTCAGCGTCTGTTCGGTGATCTGACAAATATATTTCTGATGCTGCCGCTGAACATTGCAGCCATTGGTCTTCTATATTATTTCTGGTAATGGCCAAGCCCATCCAGACACGGAGGTTGTTGCACCATGAATGAGTTTCTTGAACAGCCAATAGTTATTCTGACCGTCGGCGCGATTGCCGGTACATTGTTTGGCATGTTACTGATGACTCTGCGGATTCAGCAGCATAAGCGTAAAGCGCAGCTTATGCAGAGCCAGCAGTACGTTAAAATCGGTCAGCTGGAAGATAAGCTGGAAGAAGTTAAAGACGCCCGTACTGCGGTTGACGAGAAAGTGTCAGAGCTGCAGTTATCACTGGATGAAAAAGCCGAACAGATCCGTCGTCTGGAACTGGAAGAAGTTCGTCTGCAACAAATCAGTTTGCAAAAACAACGGCTGGAAGATGACTATGCCCAGTTGCTGACGGAGCAAAATGAATTGCGCCTGAGTCAGAATCAGCATCAGGCCCGCAATGCTGAGCTGCAGGCCAAGCTGCAGAGCGAGCGGGCTGCTCACCATGAAAAAGTACAGCTGCTGAATGACGCCCGTGACCAGCTTAAAGGCGAGTTTGAGAATCTGGCCAATAAAATATTTTCAGAAAAATCCAAAACCTTCAAAGATGAAAACCGTGATGCGCTGGGGAATCTGCTGACACCGCTGAAAGAACAGTTGGGGGACTTTAAACGTCGGGTAGAAGATACCTACGACAAAGAATCCCGTGATCGCCGTTCCTTATATGAGCAGATTCAGCAACTCAAACAACTTAATCAGCAGATGAGCTCGGATGCGGTAAACCTGACCAATGCGCTGAAGGGCGAGTCTAAAACCCAGGGTAACTGGGGAGAGGTGATCTTATCCCGCGTACTGGAACAGTCCGGACTGCGGGAAGGGCATGAGTATCAGACTCAGGTCAGTGTCAGTGACGGTAGCCGGCGTTTACAGCCAGACGTGATTGTTCGTCTGCCCGATGAAAAAGACGTAATCATTGACGCCAAAGTTTCCCTGACGGCGTACGAAGCGTTCTGCTCAGAAGAACACGAGGCGGTTCGGGCCCGAAATCTGCGGGATCATCTGCAATCTATCCGCAATCATGTTCGCGGGCTGAGTGATAAGGCTTATCAGGATCTGGAAGGAATTCGCAGCCTGGATTTTGTACTCTTATTTGTACCGATTGAAGGGGCGTTTCTGCTGGCTGTACAGGAAGATCCGGATTTGTTCGCGTTTGCCTATGAACGCAATATCATCCTGGTTAGCCCGGCAACCTTGTTGGTAACCCTGCGGACCATTAATAACATCTGGCGCTACGAGCGCCAGAGCCTGAATGCACAGGAAATTGCCCGTCGTGGCGGTGAGCTGCATGATAAGTTTGTCGGCTTTGTTGAATCACTGGAAGATGTAGGCAAGCATCTGGAACGGTCGTCCCAGGCATACCATACCGCCCATAAGCGGCTGGTCAGTGGGCGGGGGAATCTGGTCTCCCAGGTGGCATCTCTACAGCAGCTGGGTGTCCGCAATAAGAAACAGATGGAAAAACGTCTGCAGGATGAAGCCGCTGAAGCTGAGTTACAGAATTTACCCTCTGCCGGTGAAAGTACGGCTGCCAGTGAAGCTATTTCTGAGACAGATCATGTTGTGGGCGAAGCTGGCACAGCTGAAGGATTACTGGCTCTCTCGTCGTCAGATCAGCCAAAGGTACGGCTGGTAGATGCTGCTTATGAGCCTGCAGCTCAGGCAGATAGCGGCAGTACGGATCAGGCGGTATCAGGCGAGACTTTCCGCCGGGATGACGAACAGACATGATTTCAGTTGCCGGTTACGGATCTTTACTCTCAGAAGTATCTGCCCGGGAAACTGTCCCCGGTTTGCAGAATTTCAGACTGGTAAAGGTACCCGGATACCGGCGTATCTTTAATAAGGTTGGTATCGTCTTTATCAGCCGCCACGGTGCAGACCCGGATAGCCTGCAGGTTGCGTCCTGTTCGACGCAGCCTGATCCGGATACCAGTATCATCTGCAGTCAGTTTGAGTGCAGCGAAGAAGATTTTCTTGAACTGTATGAGCGTGAGCACCGCTTTCGCTGGGTCGCAGTTGAGACGCGGCCATTAGCCGTTACCGGTGATACAGACCATCCCCTGCTGGCGCGTATGTGCAGCGGTTACAGCGATACAGATTACCGCCTTAATAAATGTATCACTCCCGGTGAATATCAGCGCCGCGTCGGTCAGTATTATTCAGGTGCTTTGTGGCGTCAGGATATATTGCCCTTTCCCCGCTATCTGTTCTTTTGTTTACAGGCTGCCGCCACACAGGGGCAGGAAGTGGTCGATAATTTTCTGGATAGCAGCTTTCTGGCGGACGGCGTAACAACTCTGCGTGAGTACGTGACTGCAACGCCTGAGCTTGCAAACTGGCAGCAGCAACTGGCCAGCTACACCTACCCGGCAAGCCGCAAGTAAGATCTCCATCCCTGTCTGTTGTACTGATGACCGGCCCGTCAGCGAAAGCTGAAGTATGGGGCATGTATAGGTATTGACGCACGGTTTGCCTGCTTCAGTTTTTCTTATCTAATCCTCCCTGTGAATATTTCTTACTGAAGAACAGCCATGCTGTGGACAATTTTACACCTCGCGGGTGTGTGTATCTTCAGGCGTATCGGCAGGGGCGTGGCTGTTGATATGTGAATGAAACTCCAGTTCCTGTAGACGCGATGCTGAGTTTCGTTATTTATCAGCAATTAACAATAAGATGTAATAATCAAATTTAAATATTGATTATCTTGCTAATAATCAAAATTAAATATTGAAAATTATATTTATAATCAATACTGAGTTTTGAAAAATATAAAAATAATCAAAATTAATTTTTGATTTTTAATGAAAACATCAAAATTAAGAATTGATTTGTAGTGCTTTATTCAAAACTTGATTTTGATTTTTGACTATTTTTTGTACAAAAAGAAATCAAATTGTGTTAAAAATATACAGTAGGATCCTGATTGTCCTGTTAAGCGGGAAAGTCAGCTATCACGGTGAAATTTATGCTAAAGATGGCAGAATCTTGCCGATAACCAGATCTGTAGCGGCATATATTTGCCTGTGGGAAAAGAATTAAATCAATATTCCAAAAAAATGCTTAAAAAATAAATCGAATGGTTTATTCTTGGCATTAATAATTAAAAATGCCGATTCTTGACTGGGATTGATTAAAAACTGAACTATGCTGGTTGTTAAGTGCTCAGCATTTTGTGGAAAAATAGTTAGCAGATAAACGTGGTTAAATAACAGCCAATGTTTGTTGATAAATATTTTTCCGGAAAATTTAGCCGTGCAGGTTGTGGACAGCCGCTTGTGGATACACTGTGTCGCAAGCCCTTAATGGAAAGCAATGTTCAGATTTTCGTTTTCCACAGGGATAGCAGACAGATTCATAACATTGAATTCTTCGCAATGAATGCGGAGCAAAAAAAGCGGTTTCAGATATGACCATGGCAAGCAATATGATCGTCGCATTAGACATAGGAACCTCAAAGGTCGTGTGTCTTGTGGGGGAAGTTGGCCCGGATGGCATGATCGATATTGTCGGTATTGGGTCACACGCTTCCCGTGGGCTGAAACGCGGCGTTGTTGTGAATATTGAATCAACGGTGCAGTCAATTCAGCGTGCGGTAGAAGAAGCCGAACTGATGGCCGGATGCAAGATTCATTCGGTCACTGTAGGCATTGCCGGCAGTCACATAAACAGTATGAACTCCCATGGAATAGTGGCAGTCCGTGACCGTGAAGTAATGGAACATGATCTGGAGCGGGTAATTGATGCTGCACGGGCGGTGGCAATTCCGGCAGATCAGAAAATTCTCCATATTCTGCCGCAGGAATATGTGATTGATACCCAGGAAGGTATCCGTGAACCGCTGGGAATGTCCGGTGTGCGTCTGGAAGCCAAGGTACATCTGGTGACGGGTGCCGTGAATGCGGTACAGAATATCGAAAAATGCGTACAGCGTTGTGGCCTGGCCGTTGATGACAGCGTGCTTGAGCAATTGGCGTCCAGTTACTCTGTGCTGACTGATGACGAAAAAGAGCTGGGCGTGTGCATGGTGGATATGGGAGGCGGTACTACCGATATCGCCATATTCACCGGTGGCGCTATCCGTCATACAGCGGTTATTCCGATTGCCGGTGATCAGGTGACCAATGATATCGCCATGGCATTGCGTACACCGACGCTGAATGCTGAAGAAATTAAGAAAAAATATGCCTGTGCACTGGCTCAGCTGGCCGGTGCAGGTGAAACAATTAAAGTACCGAGTGTGGGTGACCGTCCGGCACGGGATTTATCCCGACAGGCGTTGGCGGAAGTGGTTGAACCCCGCTATGACGAACTCTTTACCCTGGTGCAGGCGGAACTGCGCCGCAGTGGTTTTGAAGACATGATTGCTGCGGGCATTGTTTTAACCGGCGGCACAGCAAAAATGGAAGGCGCGGTAGAACTGGCAGAAGAGATTTTCCATATGCCGGTTCGTCTGGCTTTACCAAAAGGCGTCCGCGGGATGGAAGATATTCTTGCCAGCCCGATATATGCAACAGGCATAGGTTTGCTGCAATACGCCAAACAGGACAACGTACCCCGGCAGGAAGAGATGCCGGCAGAGATAAATACAGTGCCGAATACGCCGGCACTGAAAAGGATGAAAAGCTGGTTTCAGAGAAATTTCTGAAACGGCAGGGAACTAATATTTTGATTGGCCTGGAATACTGTGACAGGCCTTCAGTACAAAACACGTTGTATGCGCTGGCGGAGCCGGCGGATCAATCATAATTAGAAAGACAGACCTAAGCGTAAATAGCGCTTAAGCTGGAGGAAAGGGACATGTTTGAATTAGTTAATAGCGTACCGCAGAACGCCGTTATTAAGGTGATCGGTGTGGGTGGCGGCGGCGGTAATGCCGTACAGCACATGGTATCGACGGATGTTGATGGTGTTGAGTTTATTTGCGCCAATACCGATTCACAGGCACTGGACAACATGCTGGCCAAGAGCTTGCTGCAGATCGGTGGCGAAATTACCAAAGGTCTCGGTGCGGGTGCAAACCCGGATGTTGGCCGTCAGGCAGCGCTTGAAGACCGCGAAGGCATCGCTGAAATGATCCGCGGCGCTGATATGGTATTTATCACCGCAGGTATGGGTGGCGGTACCGGTACAGGCGCAGCGCCGATTGTTGCAGAAGTGGCGAAAGAAATGGGCATTCTGACGGTTGCAGTGGTTACCAAGCCATTCCCGTTTGAAGGTAAAAAGCGGGTTATGATCGCTGAGCAGGGCATTAAAGAGCTGTCTGAAAATGTCGACTCACTGATCATTATCCCGAATGAAAAGCTGATGCAGGTGCTGGGTAAGAACTGCTCGCTGATCAATGCATTCAACGCCGCGAATGACGTGCTCAAAGGCGCGGTTCAGGGCATTGCTGACCTGATTATCCGTCCGGGTATGATCAACGTGGATTTTGCCGACGTGCGTACAGTTATGTCTGAAATGGGCATGGCGATGATGGGCACCGGTACAGCACGCGGTGAAAACCGCGGTGTTGAAGCTGCTGAAGCTGCTATTCGCAGCCCGCTGCTGGAAGACATCGATCTGCAGGGTGCCCGGGGTATCCTGGTAAACATTACTGCGGGTCTGGATCTGGGGCTGGGTGAGTTCTCGGAAGTGGGTCAGGTAGTTGAAGAGTTTGCATCAGAAAACGCTACTGTCGTGGTCGGTACTGTTATCGATCCTGAAATGAGCGAAGAGATCAAGGTAACTGTCGTTGCGACAGGTCTGGGTGCTGCGGTTGAGCAGGAGATCCGGGTGGTAAACAGTGCACCTAAACGTGCCGCTGTTGCCGGCGGTGCTGCAGCCGATTACAGCCAGCTGGAATTACCTACTGTGATGCGTAACAAAGCATCAGATTCCCTGCGTGCAGAAGATAATCCTGCTCCGGCGGTAGAAGCCAGCGAAGCTAAGAAAACCGGTACAGACGATATGGAATTCCTGGACATTCCGGCATTCCTGCGTCGTCAGGCTGACTGATCTGAACCTGGCAATAACGTGATATTCGGAAACGTCCCTTCCTGATATCACTCTCTCTGAAGAGAGAATTGCCGGACCATAAAAAGCCCGTTTAACAGTGTTGAGCGGGTTTTTTTGTAGCTGTTTTCCGGTTGAAATTACCCTCCTGTAAGCCGCTATTTCGGATAATTCGCCTGGCTTAGAAAAAAAATGTAAAAACTCCGGTTACAGGTTTGATTTAGCAGAAAAATTCCATTAAAGTACGCGCCACTCTGAAGTGCTGAACAGCACGGAAGAAATGCGGTGAGGTGTCCGAGTGGCCGAAGGAGCACGCCTGGAAAGTGTGTATACCGAAAGGTATCGAGGGTTCGAATCCCTCCCTCACCGCCATCTAATTCAAAACGAAAAAGCCTCGGTTAATACCGGGGCTTTTTTGTATCTGAAATATCAAACGGGGAGGGTGAGGACCCTCGTGGGTTCGACCCGAGCGAAGCGAGAGCATGTTGCGCTCTTTGCAACACCCGTAGGGTGAACCGAGCGTAGCGAGATAACATCGGAGCCTGCGACGATGGCCCGAAGGGTGAGCATAGCGAATAGATCCCTCGTGGGTTCGAGCCGAGCGAAGCGAGACCACATCGGAGCCTGCGACGATAGCCCGAAGGGCGCAGCGAAGCTGCATAATCCCTCACTCACTGCCATTTTTTTAAGCTTCAGCTAACTCCTGTTGACTATGAGTTCTGATCAATAACTCTTTTCACGTGATCATAGCTTTCTTCAACAATGATGTGGTCTGCGCTTTCATCTCCCGCAGCAGCAAAAAAAATAGCAGTTCCTTGCCCACGGCGAGCAGGCTTAAATCTAGTAATTTGTTTTAGATTGACGGATACAGCGCTACCGCCAAGTAAAGTTTTAAATTCAACGAAGCCCATTTGTTACTTTCCTTAGTTTCATTTTTGGTTCGAGTCGTTCCGTTATTAAATTCAGCTGGTTAATTTATGTCAATTCTTAGATCTAATTACTTCACTGCATCGTTTGTGTATGAGGTTAGGTAGGGGGGTATTTGTAACTTGAATTTAATGTGCGGGAGGCAGGGTAGTAGCGTAATTTTTCTTTCACCTTTGCTTATCTTGAGAATTGTTGTACCGATTAGTCCTCAATCATTTTGTACCTGAAGATTTTGTAGCAGTGCGAGTTGCAAGGCTGAAAAGAGAATCGACTCGATTTTGGGCAATTAGTGAGGACCAGAATAGCGTTAATACAGAGTATACCGGTGTTGGAAGCCTGAATGGTAATGTCGCTTAGACGGGCGATGCTGACGCCTGAATTAATACGCAGCGGGCTCCAGCGTTTGAAGTTGCGACCGATTTCAACCGGCCGGGGTAACCAGTCGGTTGTCAGCTTGCCGCTTTGTACCCGTAAACGGCGGCCGGCATGGTCCACATCGGCAAGGGTGTCGATGCGGGTGTTGGTGTCTACGGTATTCATATCAGTATGATGCAATTTACCGAGCAGGCTGTAATGTTGGGGGCTGTGTAGCCTGGAGTTATACAAGAAGGGGACTGTTAGGGCTGTTGTATCTATGTTTAGGCAATATTTGTCACGGATAAATATGTGTATAGATGTTTAGTTAGTTTCAGCTAGCTGTTCATTGATTTTTTCCAGCTCTTGTTCTTCAGCGTATAAGAGTTTCGTGAGTTTTTTATGCAAATCTAAATTACTGATTCTATTTTTTAAAATATCTTCACGTTCTTCGTCAGTAATGTCCTTTGTTTTAATTCGATTGTATATACTTTGCACAGATTTATGTATTTCTGAATCAGCAAGATGCTGTTCTATGGTGTTTTTCTCCTCAGTCAATAAGGCAATGTATTTTTCTATGATTTCTTTTTCCTGTTCTAGCTTTTCCATGTATTGCCTTCCTGATTTTATGAAAAATAAATATTGAATTAAGTTCTGAATATTAGCATATGCTCTATGTTAAAGAAGTATTATCTTGGTATCAGTTGAGGTGTGTCCGTTCTGCATCAGTTTTGCTTACATGATTACCCGCTTAGGGTTGTGCAGGGTTGGTTCCAGGCGTTTGCTCAGAGCGTCGATTTGCTCGGTGAGGTAGAGCGGGTCGCTGTGGACCAGTAGGAAGCGGTCGGCGAAGTTGACGTTGCGGATGATGCCGGCGTAGCCGTTCATTAAGTGGCGCAGGTCTTTCGGTTGAAGCTGTGCGCCGTGATCTCGTCCTGTAGCAGGCGGATTAGCTCTGCCTGCAACTGGCTGAGAAAGCCCGGGGTACCGACGTGCACTATTCGGTAATGGTGGTTAATGCGGGCGTCAATTGCCGTTAGGTTAGTGGTGTCGGCTTCGTTTGAGAAGCATGAACGCAGGGTGTACGTGGTGTTGTCTATCTGATGATCAGCCATACCTGGCCTCCGTTGTCGCTTTTTCGAAAAACGCCTCATTCCGTGAGGGGGTCGGGAGGTTCGAAACGGCCACAACAACCGCGTGCTTATTCCCCATGAAGGGTATTGTATTCACAGCCCTCCCGGCATAACGGGAGCAGCACCTTTTTCAGGCGCAAAAAACCAATACTGTCGGGGTTGGAGTGTACTGGTTGTGGCAGAGGTTTCTACGCCTAGGTTATTACTATTGAGGGTGTTCCTTAGGCGGGTCAACCTGGAGAGGAGTATTATATGCACTATAATGCCACTTATTATTATAAATATTAAAATACTCTAAGTCATTATTATGAACGTAATTAATACCGTCATTAGTTAGTTCTAATATACCGTCTTTAATTGTAATATATTTATGGCCTTTCAAATCTTTCAAAACCGTATCTCTTACTACTATAAAGCTTTCATCATTAACATGTGGTTTTAATAAGATTTTCTCAAAGTATTTCACGCTCAATTGATGATTTTCAGAATTGAAAAGTTCACACAGTAATCTAAAGTCTGCTGCATATGTCATTATTGATCTCGGGCCAATTAGATCTATTTTCGGGCTCTTTAATTTATAGTATCGAATTTTCTTGAATTTATTGTTGTATTTGAAGTTTTCATTGAATTTACTAATATGATCTAAAAAGATTTTTTCAAAAATAACACGTTCAGTTTTATTTAAATTGTATTCTTTTAAGTTAATGATATCACTCATTAAAAACTCACAAAAATGAATATTGTCTAGTTTTTCTAGTAAATAGTTGTAGAAACTATAATCGCTTAAAGTTCTCTTTTTGTTTTTATAATAGTTTGCATCTGAAGCATGATCTTTAGATTGAAAATTTTGGTTGGATTCTGTCTCTACTGCTTCTGTTTCTGTTTCTGTTTCTGCTTCTACTGCTTCTGCTTCTACTGCTTCTACTGCTTCTGCTTCTACTGCTTCTACTGCTTCTACTGCTTCTGCTGCTGCTGCTTCTGCTGCTGCTTCTGCTGCTTCTGCTGCTTCTGCTGCTTCTGCTGCTTCTGCTGCTTCTGCTGCTTCTGCTTCTTCTGCTTCTTCTGCTTCTTCTGCTTCTTCTTCTGCTTCTTTTTCAGATGTTTGTTCTTCTTGCAGTTTTTCTGCGGTATCTTCTAAAGTATCACGAATGTCGTCTGTCAACTCAGAGAGAGGGGGGCTTACTTCTTCTAAATTAGATATTTGATGCTTAAGATTAGTAATTTCAGTCTCAAGCTCTTTCTGATTACTTCTTAATGAAATAATGAGTTTTTCTCGGCTTCCGATATCTTCGTCATACTTTTCTTCAAGCTCTCTAAGTCTGATTGAATATTGTTGTGATTCTTTTTCGGTAAGAAGTGTTTCAGCTGCAGATTCATCTCTGATAGCTTTTAATTCTTTTTTGTTTTTCAGACTTAGCTGATATACCGGTTTAGAAACATATGGAAAGATAACTATATATATAAATACAAAGTATGCTGGTACAACAAAATTATGGTAGAGGTAACCATCCATAGTGAATGAAAAAATATTTAGTATGTTAATCTCTACTTCAGAAAAATACAGGCTGATGGTAGCTAGTTTCTCATTTAGATTGGCACCGCCTGAAAAGGCAATGAGAACCAGTTTATAGTTGCTGACAAGCCAGGCAATGATCAGACTGCCCACCAGAGGGCTAGCGATACGATCGTATAGATAGGCTTTGAATGACTGAATGATATCATCCATGCAGGATGTCCTTATCTTGGTGTTGATTCATAACAAAGCCAGTACAGTACCACAGAAATTCCCCCCAAAAAGTATCATCTTGGTATCAGTTGGAGGGATTCTGTGTAAGTTGATATCACGTTGTGTGATTTCGAAGTCATGATAGATTTTACAGTAAGTATTCCCCAGGTAAGTCAACCTGGGAATATGTGCTAAAGGAAAGATTCAGAATTTTCAGCTTCTTTTTCTTCTTTCTCAGCAGTAGTGAGGACTATTGTGATGGAGTCTAATATATCGAATGGTTGATGAAAGCCATGAAATCCTTTTTCATCCGAATAACTGATGTGACTAATATCATGAAAAATATCAGGGTCCACAGGGTGTATTGCATTCGGATTATGATACATGACTAATCCATCGGCCCAAGATTCTTCATAGTCAGGGTCATCTACATCCTTTGAAAATGGTATAGGAGTTAATGCATCAGGATTTGGATTGTACATAAGTCCTTGTCGAATCATGTGAACGTCATCACACCCTAATCCAGCAATCTTACCCATCCGGTTAAATTTAGGAATAGTTGCTTGGTTACTAAATAAAACGGCACTTATATTTTCAGAATTTTCTTGATTAAAAAATCCTGAAGAGATTTCTTTTCCTTCCCATGTATGGGTGTCAATTTTCTCTAGAGTTAATCCTTCATTATCTACACTGGCTCTGACTCCATATAAATAATCCGATAAAGCCGTACGTGACCAAGTCATAGATGTATTATTATGATAGTCATGTACAGCAATCACTAATGGCTTACTTTTTACATGAGGTTTTTCCCAGTATTTTTTGCTTAACTTAGAGAAGAGTGAACTGCCAAACTTAATCGGCATAAAGTTCTCATTTCTATGTTTTATTTCTTCTGAAGTTTCCGGAGCATCCAAGTCTGGTCTGTTATCATTTTGTGATGGGTTCACCGTCACTGCTTCTATAAATACCTTCTTACTAAAAAAGTTTACTTCAAAATCAGGTGCTGGATGATTGTTATCGACACTAAAGCCGGCATTGTGAATGTAAATGTGAAGGTATAACTCCCATAACTTGGATTGGAAGTTCATGGACTGGAATTCTCTTTCGAAGTGCCCATCATTGTCTATGAATGAGTTGACTATTTCTGATAGGATATTTCTTGCTGCTTCGAATCTTTTCTCGTTCTTAAGCATTACATAAAGAGGATGTTGATCTTCCGTTGGAATAACATCTTTGAAAAGCTTAAATCCTGCATCTTTTTCATCATCCTGGGGATAGAGCGGTTGTACATTGCCAACATACTCATCTTTTAATTTTCGAGCTAATGATCTCCTTGCTTCGGAAAGGTTTTTCTTAAAGTCGGTACCGTGACTTAAGTCAATGCATCTAAACAGTCTTCTCGCATCTCTACCAAGAATGATATAGCCAAAATCATTGTCTGTAGTGTCCCTGAAAACTGTAGCTAATAATTTATTATCAAAGAGTGAATACCACTCAACTTCATCAGCCATAAATCGAGCTAAAGGTTCTCGACAGTAGCAGTACGCATCAAATTGTCGGCGCGTAAGTTTTCGCCCAAAGTTAAGTATATTTTCGGCCTCTGCTAAAGCCCTGAATTTAGCCTGTTTACGCGCAATTTGTTTTTTTAGCTGTTCTTGCCCTGCTTTTTTTTGTTTATTTCGCTTTGTTTTTGACTTACTCAATGACTTATCCTTCGTGAAATTCTCATATGAACCTAGCACAGAGCACGTTGCAAAAAAGTATCATCTTGGTATCAGTTGAGAGGATATTGAGCTGTATCAGTACGCTTATTCGCCAACGTATTCCAGGAAGGTGTCCATAATCATGGCTTCATCTTCCGGGGTGAAGCCTAACAATTCACGCTGTTCATACTGCACCTTTGGCCCGCCGGGGGGGACTTCATCTATCAGGCCGTACTTGTGTAAGCGGTCGACTTTGGCTAACCGGCCGAAGAAGCTGACGCCGATTTCGTTGGGGTTGGAGCGAGCTTCCAGGTAGCGGTTGCGGCGCAGTTGCATAAACATGGCACGGCGTTTGATGTAGCAGGTTTTGTCTTGGCGGCGGGCAGCATAGCGGCTGCCGTCGGATTTTCTTTGTGCTTTGATTCGCTCCTGTTGAGAGCCGCGTAATGGCGACGCCATCTGATTTAAGCAATCCAGCCCTGACTAATCCTCAGGGATTTTTTGTATCTGAAGATGGTGATGGTTGTCCGAAGGACAGGTTACAGAGCAAAAAATAAATGCTTTCCTCTCCGCTACCTGATTCTAATGACCGCTACACCGGTGGCTTGTCGCACATTGTTTTCAGCCGGATTGTCAAACTTGCGATGGCGTTTTTCTTTTTGGAAAAGAGCTTTCGGTAAAAGCGTCTTTTGGATGCAGATATAAGGCAAGTGCTTACTTACCCGGAGGGTGCCTTTAAAAGGCTATGCCGGTCGTTTTGAACGGGGAAGCAGAGACATCCCCATATTGAGCTGTATATATTCCCTGATCATTGCTTCGGTGCTTTATGGTTAATGGTGTTATCAATAATTGAATGCCAGTTCAAATAAAAATTTGGTTATGGAAGGGGGCTGTCGGGCGTTATGGAAAGCGAAAGGTTTTCCATAAATTCCAGTTCTGTTACTGAAAATCCTGAGCGATAGCATTTAATCAAGGGTTTAAAAGTAAGGAAATTGGTCATGTTAAAAAAGCTCAAGCTTACACAAAAGATAATCCTGTCGTTTGGTGTACTCGTATTTTTAATGGTGGTATTGGTTTATATGGGAATCAATGCATCCAGTACCGGGCTGAATAATTTTGTTGGTTACCGGGAACTTGCCAGAGACAGCAATCTGGCTGGGCAGGTTCAGGCAAATTTACTGATAGTACGTCTCAACGCGCTTAAATATCTGAAGAACCAAAGCCCTGAAAATATTGAAGAATTTAATGAAAGGCTTGCTTTACTGAAGGGGCTTCTTACTGAAGCTGAGCAGGAAATTCAGAAGCCGGGTCGGGCGGAGTTGGTTAAGGCGGCAGGTAGTCAGATAGGGCAGTATGAGCAGGGATTTAACGGCATTGTCGCTCTGTTTGCCAAACGGAACAAGATAGTCGGTGAGCAACTGGAGCCAAATGGTTTGAGCATGCGTAAAGATCTTACCGCGATTATTGAATCTGCCTATCAGGAT
Organism: uncultured Oceanospirillaceae bacterium; assembly: GCA_937138495.1. Taxonomy (GTDB): domain Bacteria; phylum Pseudomonadota; class Gammaproteobacteria; order Pseudomonadales; family Balneatricaceae; genus Amphritea. The sequence continues at coordinate 28,463 of CAKZPE010000004.1, read as the reverse complement.
GGAGATGCTGAAGCGGCTTACCATGCTTCGCGGGTGCAGGAAAAGTTGTTATTGGGGCGTCTTTACACGACTAAGTTCTTAGTGACCAATGCTATACCTGATTATGAAAGAGCGCTGGCGGAGTTTTCCGAAACGGAAGGGCTGATCCGTAATCTCCGGTCTGTTACCTCAAATTCTGAGCGGATCAGGGATTTTGAAGAAAGGCGCGGTGTATACGTTCAGGCGATCAATGACGTACGGGACACGATCCTTGAAAGGAACAGTATTATTGATGGTGTGTTGAATACTATCGGCCCCAAAGTGGCAGCCGAAATGGAAGACGTTAAACATTCGGTGAAAAATGATCAGGATAAACTGGGGCCGGTCGCACAGGAACAAAGTGCCAGCAGTAGTCGTAATATGATCATACTGGCCTTCATTATTATACCTCTTGGAATGTTTCTGGCCTGGTATGTCCCCCGTGTTATTCGTAAGCCCATTGGCGGTGAGCCGGAAGCGATGGAAGCCATTGCCAAGAGCATTGCTGAGGGCGATTTAACCATTCAGTTAGATAAAACCGGTAAGGAGACGGGGATCTATCTGGCAATGGTGGGTATGGTTGATAACCTGCATGCAGTGATTAACGGCATTAAAGGTTCAGCGGCACAATTAACTGATTCAGCATCCACCTTAAGTTCGGTGACCGAACAGTCGACGGTTGGAGCAGAGAACCAGATGGAACAGCTCAGTCAGATGACCGTATCCATGGATGAAATGAATGGAACCGTCGCTGAAATTACCCGAAGCGCACAGAATGCTGCAGACGCGGCAACTGAAGCAGATACTCAGTCACAGAATGGTCTGAAAATTGTAGGTGAGACTCAGATAGCAATAACCACTCTGGTAACCAGCATTGAACAGGTTTCTGAGAATATTGAATCACTGGAAAAAGAAACTGAATCAGTGGGTTCAATTCTGGATGTAATCCGGGGAATCGCTGATCAGACAAACCTGTTGGCCCTGAATGCTGCCATTGAGGCAGCCCGGGCCGGAGAGCAGGGACGTGGTTTTGCCGTCGTCGCCGATGAGGTTCGCAGCCTGGCCAGCCGTACTCAGGAGAGTACGGAAGAAATTCAGATTATGATTTCCAGGCTTCAGTCTGAGGCAAAACGTGCAGTAACGGCCATGCAAAGTAATATGCAGGATGTTCAGCTCACCATGGAAAAGGCTGAGGAAACCGGCAATGCGCTTGATGTTATTTCTCAGAGTATCGGGACAATACGTGACATGAATGTTCAGATTGCCGGAGCTTCAGAAGAGCAGAGTGTAGTGAGCCAGCATATTAATGATTCCGTGCAGAGCGTCAATCAAACTGCGGGCAAAACCGTCGATGGAGCGGGGCAATCATCCGCCGCGGCTAATGATCTGGCAGAACTGGCGGATAGCTTGAACAAGCTGGTTAACCGGTTTAGTGTCTGATGCCTTATGAAAGGATGCTCACCGGACAGTGTGCTGATACATCTGTAATCGCTATTTTTACGAAACTGCAGAATGACAGATATGTGCATCTATGGCCGGCGCTGCGTGAGAGCCTCAGCGATGAGGCTGCTCTGTAACGCGGCAATAACCGCTCCCTTTTGACGGATTAATTCAAAATATAAAAGCCCCGGCGAATACCGGGGCTTTTTTATGTCTGAATACTGTGATGAGGCTGAGATGCATAAGGGCGAATGCACCGTTTTTAAGGCCAATCCTCTTTAACATATACCGCGCGTTTTCAGGCAATGAAGAGAAAATGTTATGCGGCTTAAAATCGCCTTTGGTACAGCTGATCTGTGCCTTCTGGTGGGCTGTTTCAGTATGCTTTTGTTTAAATAAGGTCCTGATATGTTCAGATAAAAATGGGTCACAAGTTCCTATGGTCTACGCTTAATTATATGAGCCACAGGGATGGGCATTCATATCCAGGCAGGTGCATACACAATCGTTAATGGGAGTTATTACCATGAAACGACTATGTATATTATTGATTACACTTGGTTTTTTCTGGCCGGTTCAGCTGGTGGCGGAAGACTGGTTTTACGCAAAGCGAATTGATGAATTCACTGATCAGGAAACGCATATAGCCATGGTGCGTTCTGTGAAAGAGCGCAGTCTGGCGTTGGCACGGTGCTTACAGGAAGAGGAGTTCGATCTGATTTTTTCTGTCGGGCAGTTTATCGGCATTGGTAATCGCTATCCGGTGCGCTACCGGATCGATAAACAGGATTCAGTGGAAAGTGACTGGATTGTTTCAACCCGGGGCGATTCAGTGTTTGCCAGTGATTTTGATAAAACCCACCTGGCCAGACAAATGCTGCAGGGGAAAGAACTGCTGGTAGAGATCACCGATGCCAGAGGCAGTTCATATACTGCCCATCTGCCCTTGCAGGGGGCTGTCAATACATTGGGCAGAGTAATGGACGCCTGCTCCGTTGACCGGAAAGGGCTGAGCCTGGAAGGGATTGATGTGGCGGTGCAGAAGTATATCTCGATGCTGGGTCCGAAAAATGTAGTATGTCATAAGCAGATGCTTGGTGTGCTTGGCTACGAACTGACGGATATGTCGCCGCTTAAGTCGACGGATTTTTTCCAGCAAACCCAACGGTTTATGAACGATAAACTTGCCGAATGTGCGGTCATGGATTCCCGGCTTAAGCAAGCAATGTATGGGTGTAAACGTAAGCAGTGGCTACTGGATAATATTTATCCGGAGGCCAGTAAAAAGAACGAATCGCTGGTGTATTCCTGTGGGCTGACCAAACTGCAGTATTAATTTCCCTTCCAGCTGACAGCTAGGGGATGTGTGTAATCATTACTGTCCCGGCCTGTTTAATTTAAGTGTTTTACTGGCTGAATCCCGGGTGCCATGTGGTCTGTTTTGTTTAACCTTTGTCACTTTCCGAATGTATTCATGGCAGCGAGTTTGTGAAGAGGCTTACCGTCAGTATTTCTGCTACTTAAAGTATTGGTATTTCTGTCGCTTAGCTTACTGTCAGTGTGTGCTTACATTGCCCGCATATCCGTACTTTATTTAGCTTTTGAATAAGGCTACACATTAAAAATGTGTTTCAAAGTTTATAGATTTCATCAGATTCGACTAAATTAAATAGACCGCTCTACCGTTAAGTAGCGCTTCTGTGACGTTTGAAACAGGGGGGAATATGCGCACAGCGACAGGTATTGATCATTTGCTGGAATGCCTTTTGGTTCTGAGTTCCTTTCATGGGAACAGTCTTAACCGTGATTCCCTGGTTGCTGGTTTACCGCTGGAAAAACAACATCTTACCCCCTCACTCTTTGCCCGTGCTGCAGCCCGTGCCGGGTTTGTCAGCAAGATTCTCAAAAAGCCGCTGGAAACCCTTAAGAGCCGTGCCTTACCTGCTGTTTTAATTCTTGATGGCGATGAAGCCTGTGTGCTGATGTCCTGGAGCCGTAACAGGCAATCAGCGCAGGTGATTTATCCTGAGTTTCCCGAAAGTGTGATGGAGGTTCCGGCAGAAAAGCTGGGTAAGCGTTATTCCGGTGCCGTTATTTATGCCCGTCCAAAGCTGGCATTTGATGCCCGGACGCCGGAGGTCAGCAGCCATAAACCTTCACACTGGTTCTGGGGGGCTATGCGTGAAAATCTGGGCTTATACCGGGATGTTTTGCTGGCCGCGTTATTCATTAATGTTTTTGCGCTGGCATTACCCCTGTTCACCATGAACGTGTATGACCGGGTTGTGCCAAACCATGCGTTTGAAACCTTGTGGGTGCTGGCATTTGGCATTGGCATTGTGCTTATCGCCGATTTGCTGTTGCGTACCATGCGTGGATATTTTCTGGATCTGGCCGGTAAGCGGGTGGATATTCTGTTATCTGTTCGCATTATGCAGCAGGTTTTAGGCTTAAAGATGGAATACCGGCCATTGTCGGTCGGGGCGTTTGCTGCGAATTTACGGTCGTTTGAGACGGTGCGGGATTTTATAACCTCAGCATCCCTGACGGCACTTATTGATCTGCCTTTCACGCTGATTTTTATTCTTGTGCTGGGGTGGATTTCACCTCTGATGATGGTGCCGTCACTGGTCGGTGTGTTTCTGATTCTGTGTTATGCCATGACGACGAAAGGTAAGATGAAGCACCTCACCGAAAGTATGTATCAGGCCAGTTCAATGCGTAATTCCGTATTAATCGAGAGCCTGATTGGCTTGGATACCCTGAAGATTTTAACGGCTGAAGGCGTTATGCAGCGGCGCTGGGAAAAAGCCGCCGCTTATCTTGACCGGGTCGGTGTACAGTTGCGGTTACTGGCTACCAGCAATCTGAACTTTGCTATGTGGATTCAGCAGATTGTGAGCGTCAGTGTGATCGTGATTGGCGTATATCTGATCTCCGAAGGAGAGCTGAGTCTGGGGGGGCTGATTGCAACCATGATGCTGGCAAACCGGGCCATGGCGCCACTGGGGCAGGCGGCATCATTGCTTACCCAATATCACAACGCCCGGGCCGCACTGACCACGCTGAGTGCAATTATGGAGCAGCCGGTAGAACGGCCAGCGGAACAGAATTTTTTCAGCCGAGGTCATCTTCGGGGGGAAATTGAGTTTCGTAAAGTGGGCTTTACCTATCCGGGGGCTGAGATGCAGGCAATCCGTGATGTGTCTTTCCATATTAATGCGGGTGAGCATGTGGCTATTCTCGGGCGTGTCGGTTCTGGTAAAACAACCATACAGCGCCTGACCGTCGGGTTGTATCAGGCAAGCGAAGGGGCAATTCTGGTGGACGGTATAGATGTACGCCAGCTTGATCCGGCAGAGTTGCGTCATCAGGTGGGGTTTGTGCCTCAGGATGCCACACTGTTTTACGGCACGTTACGGGAAAACCTGACGTTTGCTGATCCGATGGCCAGTGATGAAGCCGTTGAGCGGGCGGTAAAAGTTGCTGAATTATACGATTTCATTAATGCACATCCTCAGGGATACGACATGAATGTCGGAGAACGGGGGGAGTTTCTTTCCGGTGGGCAAAGAAAAGCGATTGCGCTAGCCCGGTCGATTATCCACGAGCCACCTCTGTTGTTGCTGGATGAGGTGACCGGCTCGATGGATCATGCTTCCGAAGCCGCTATTCTGAAAAATCTGCGTACCTACGCTGTGGGTAAGACGATGTTGGTGATTACCCATCATACGGCGCTTCTGGAGCTGGTGGACCGCATTATCGTGCTCGACAGCGGCAAAGTTGTTGCTGATGGTCCCCGGGATCAGGTCGTTGAAGCATTACGTAAAGGCCGGATCGGGAGGGCGATATGAACGGATCAGCACCGTTGCCGCCGGAAGGTCCAAAAGCAATACTGTCACCGGGCCGGCGCTTAATGGACAGGGCTTTTGAACACTGGATTCCGGTGGATGAACCGGACAATCTGAACTGGCTTGAAGATGCCGACCGGGCCATGCTGGAGCAGGATCCGGTGAAAACCCGCAAGCTGCTTTATGTCATTATTCTGGTTGTGGTTGGGCTGATTGCCTGGTCTGCGTATGCCGAAATTGATGAGGTTACCCGGGGGGAGGGAAAAGTTATTCCGTCCCGTCAGGTACAGATTATTCAGTCACAGGATGGTGGTGTGGTCACTGAACTGGCGGTCGCGGAAGGGGATTCAGTGGAGTCCGGACAGCTGTTGGTTAAGCTGGATGCCACCCGGTCTGTTGCGTCGTTTCGTGAGAACCGTGCTGAGCTGATTTCCCTGCAGGTAAAGGCGGAGCGCTTGCGTTCAGTGGCGGAGGAAGTGCCCTTTTATCCCAACAGTGAAATGGCTGAATCGGTACCTGAGGTGGTGGCGCAGGAAATGGCGCTCTTCAGTTCCAGTATGGAGGCACTTGAAGCCGCCAGAAGTATTGCCCGCCAGCAACTGGATCAGCGCCGCCAGGAACTGGTGGAAGCCCGGGCACAAAAATCTCAGCTGGACCGCAGTTACAGCTTTGCTGCTCATGAGCTGGAGGTCAGCGCACCGTTGCTGTCCTCCGGTGCAGTCTCGGAAATCGAAGTGCTTCGTTTACGTCGGGAGGTGTCCCGGCTAAGTGGTGAACGGGCTCAGGTTGCTGCCAGAATGCAACGTATTCTGGCGACCATTGCTGAAGCAGAAAACCGCATCAGCGAAGTCGCTTTAGAGTTTAAAAACGATACACGTGAAGAGTTATCACGGACGACCTCGCGTATAAATACCCTGACCGAAAGTAGCCGCGGATTGCTTGACCGGGTTGAACAGACGGCGCTGGTTTCTCCGGTGAAAGGCACCGTTAAGCAATTATTTTTTAACACCATTGGCGGCGTTATCTTACCCGGCCGGGACATTATTGAAATTGTTCCCGCAGACGATGCGCTGTTACTGGAAGCCAAAATTAACCCCCGGGATATTGCGTTTTTGCGTCCGGGTCAGGAAGCGCTGGTGAAGTTTACCGCCTATGATTTTATTGTGTATGGCGGTTTAAAGGCAACGGTGGAGCATATCAGTGCAGATACCGTCGTGGATGAAAACGGAGTGCCGTTTTATATCGTCAGAGTCAGAACGTTAGAAGCAAGTATGGGAGAAGGAAAGCCCATAATTCCGGGAATGGTGGCTGAGGTGGATATTTTAACGGGTAAAAAGAGCATCTTGCATTATATGCTCAAGCCTGTCTTCCGGGCCCGGCAGTATGCATTAACGGAGCGCTGAACAATGCATGTGTTCGTCAGTCAGAAAAAGTTATCCCCGGTGCGCTGGCATGAAACATTTCCGGATGCCCTGACGGTGAGAACCCCGCAGGAAGCACAGCGTTTGCATCAGGGTGAAGGACTGGTCTGGCTGGATTTTACGGCGCTCAGTGCGGCTGAAAAAGCCCGCTGGCTGCAGTGCACGGAGCAGCTTCAGTGTCCGGTGGTGGTGTTGTCTAATTTACCCAATGACGGTGAATCCATGCAGGTATTTGGTGCCGGCGCTGCCGGTTATTGCCATGTACTGGCGACACCTGCATTGCTGAAAGAAATCGCTCTGGTGGTTGAACATGGCGGTTACTGGGTGGGCGCTGAGTTTATTGGCAAGGTGCTGAAAGTCAGTGCCCGGCATATGCAGCCTGTCAGTTGTGAAGGGGCTTCATTCTATACTGATCTTACCGAACGGGAGCAGATGGTTGCACAGTTAGTTGCTCAGGGGGCATCCAATAAAGAAATCGCCGGATCACTGGGCATTACTGAGCGCACGACCAAAGCCCATCTGGCATCTCTGTTTGCCAAATCCGGCGCCCGTGACCGGGTTCATCTGGTGCTGTTACTCAACGAACACGAAGTTTTCGCGTTATAAGTGTCATTATGAAAGTTGTTCATATTGTACCTGAGGTACAGGTATAACCCCGCCAGACAGTTCTACCCTTGAAATGCTGACAGAGAAATTCTGAAATCGGTTTAAGGGGAGGGCACCATGGCTTCTGATACGCCTATCGCGACAGTGTCGGCGATGTCTGGTGATGTATTTGTGCGAAACAGCGAAGGGGACGTTCGCCAGCTGCAGATAGGGGACGTTCTGACTGAGGGCGATGTATTAATGCCTTCTGAAGGAGCTTTCGTGCAGGTGGCACTGACTGACGGCACCTATATGTCTTTTGATCAGCCTGTTGATGTAGCAATCAGTGACAATATGGTTGCGGGCGAAGAATCAATCGTCACCGAAGAAGAAGCCATCACGGATGAATCGGTTGCGGCGGTATTAGCTGCGATTGAAGCCGGCCAGGATCCTACCGATGTTTTACCTGAGCCGGCTGCCGGTGCCGCGGGCCCGGGCGCCAGTGAAGGCCACGATTTTGTAGTGCTCACGCGTATTGTTGAAACCACATCACTTTCATCTTTTGGTGGTTTCAGGGAATTAGCCGCGGGCAGTCCATTTGTTTCTCCGGACCTGTTAGCAATTCAGGAAGAAGGCACTCAACCACCTATTGCTGTGAATGATGAAGCGAGCCTTGATGAAGGCTCTTCTGTCATCATTGATGTTCTCGGCAATGACTCCGACCCGGATGGAGACCTTGACCCTACCACTGTTCTGATTATCTCCCAGCCCAGCAATGGTACAGTCAGCGTCGATCCGGTCACCGGAGCGGTAACCTATACGCCAGATCCTGAATATAACGGTCCGGATTCTTTTCAATATACGGTATCTGATGAAGCAGGAAATACATCAGAACCGGCCACGGTCGATATTACGGTGAATCCACAGAATGAGCTCAGTGATGCCGATGAAGTCATCGCTGTTACTGAGGACGTCCCGGCCAGTGGCAACCTGTTGCTGAATACCGATAACCCGGATGGTCCGGATCCTGCCAGTGTCGTCAGCTTTACCATTGCCGGCGATGTAACTGTGTATCCGGCGGATGGCACTGATGTGGATATCCCGGGGGTGGGAACCATCAGTATCAGCAGCAACGGTGACTTTACCTTCACCCCGGCTGATGACTATACCGGCGACGTGCCGGTGATCAGCTACACCGTGACCGACGGTGTGGATACAGACAGCTCAACCCTGACGCTGAATATTACTGCTGTGAATGACCTTGAAGACGGTGACGAAGTTGTCAGCGTTACGGAAGATACCCCGGCAAACGGCAATCTGTTGCTGAATACCGATAACCCGGATGGCCCGGATCCAGCCAGTGTTGTCAGCTTCACAGTGACCGGCGATGCCACTGTTCATCCGGCGGATGGCAGTGATGTCAGTATCCCGGATGTGGGCACCATCAGTATCAGCAGTAATGGCGATTTTACTTTTACGCCGGCGGCGGATTATACCGGTGATATTCCGGTGATTAATTACACCGTGACGGACGGTCAGGATACTGATAACTCCAGTCTCACCCTGAATATGACAGCGGAGAATGATCTGGAAGACGGCGATGAAACCGTGAATGTCACTGAAGATAAGCCGGCCAGCGGTAATCTGTTGCTGAATACTTTTAACCCGGACGGCCCAAGCCCGGCGAGTGTGGTCAGCTTTACCATTACCGGGATCGCCACGGTGTATTCTGCAGATGGCAGTGACGTCAGTATTCCTGACGTGGGCACCATCAATATCAGCAGTAATGGCGATTTTACCTTTACGCCGGCCGAAGACTATACCGGCGATATACCGGTGATAAATTACACCGTGACTGACGGCCAGGATAACGACCTTTCGACGCTGACATTGCAGATCACACCGGAAAATGATCTTGAAGACGGCGATGAGTACGTTGAGTTGGATGAGAATACCGGTGGCGAAGGCGAAGGCGAAGGCGAAGGTGAAGGCGAAGGTGAAGGCGAAGGTGAAGGCGAAGGTGAAGGCGAAGGTGAAGGTGAAGGCGAAGGTGAAGGCGAAGGTGAAGGCGAAGGGGAAGATGAAGGCGAAGGAGAAGGAGAAGGAGAAGGAGAAGGAGAAGGAAAGGGCGAAGGCGAAGGCGATGACTGTGATGACGACAATGGCCATGGCACCCCTTCAGAGGCCACCGGTAATCTGTTGCTGAATACCTATAACCCGGACGGCCCTGACTCTGCCAGTGTCGTCAGCTTCACCGTTACCGGTGATAATACTGTGTATGCGGCGGATGGTTCGTCTGTGGACATTGACGGTGTTGGGACGATCAGCATTAGCAGCAACGGTGATTTCAGCTTCGTACCTGTTGTTGGATTCACCGGTCCGGTCCCGGTGATTCATTACACTGTTACCGATGGTCTGGACACGGATGATTCCACGCTAACGCTGAAAGTGAATCCGGTTGAAGAACCGGTTACTGTAGAAACAGACTGTCCGGGTGGCACAGTCTATGACGTGGGCTTACTCTCCGATACGGATGACAGTGAATCTACCAGTGGCAGTTTCCGGGTAAATACGCAGGACGGTCTGGCGTCGGTAACTGTGGCGGGCAGTACGCTGTTGGTTGCTGACTTACTGACTGCGACCGAGCTGGTGCCTCTGACGGTGTTCAGTAATGCCCAGGAAGAAATGGTGATCACCGGATACGATCCGGCCACCGGCACCGTAAATTATAGTTATACCCTGGTGAAAGCCATTGTCCATGCTCCGGGCAGCGATCAGACAAGTGCCGCCTTTGAAGTGACGGCTACCGATGTGAACGGTCTTGCCTCTGCACCGGCCCATATCGTTATTATTCAAATTGATGATCAGCCGGAGATCATCGCGGTGGCCGACGGAATGGGGCTTAACGGTATAGGTTCAGTGGTTGGCACCCTGAGCATTGATCCGTCTGCGGATATGCCGCAAAGCTTCAACTGGGGCGAATTTACCCCCAGCTCGACACTGTATGCCAATAATCAGACTCTGGGATATACCCACGACAGTGCTAACCAAACGCTCACCGGAATTTCGAAGGATGGGACGGTGGTTTTCGAGCTGACGATTAATGACGCAATGGATACATATACCTATCAGCAGTTCATCGCTATCCAGACAGAAGTGGCCGGTGCCGCCGTTGCTGAAAACCTGAGCGGCGATAACAGTGCAGAGCGTCTGGTGACATCTGCCGGGTTAACCGCTGATCCTGTTGAAACGGTTTTTTACGGGTACGAATACAACGGCAGTGAATATGTCCGCAGTACCGTGGATACCGGCGCCAATACGATGGGAGTGGGAACCGGGCAGAATATTGATGCGGACTTCGACCGAGAAGATCAGCTGTTCATGCAGTTTGATCAGGATGTCACCCGGGTAAACATGCAGGTTGATGTAGTCGGTAGCGGACTGACGATACTGCGTTATACCGTTTACTCCGTGACGCCTGCAGTTTTGGCACAGTTAGGCCAGGACGGTTTCAGTTATGCGGATTTACCGCCCGGGGAAACCCGCAGCATGGTAGTCACCGACGGACAAATGCTGGAAATTAAAGCCGCAACGGCGGGTTTGACTGAGTTTAGCCTGATCGTATTTGAGTCGGATATCGGCACATTTAAGCTGGTACCGGATACGCTGACAGTCGATTATCTGTCTGATCAGCAGGACTTCACTCTGACTGCACCGATACGGGTCGTGGATTCTGACTTTGATGCGGCATCCGATGCCATCAGTATTAATATCAGCGGTACGATGGATACCCTGACAGGATCATCAGCAGCGGATGCCCTGGGGGGTAATGAGTTTGCCAATACACTGATTGGCGGTGCAGGTAACGATATGCTTACCGGCGGGCTGGGTAGCGATACCTTTGTCTGGAATCTGAATGACGGTGGCACACCGGGAGACCCGGCGGCGGATGTGATTACGGATTTCAATGCGGCGCTGCCGGCCAGTGATGGGGACGTTCTTGATCTCAGTGACCTGCTGGTGGATGAACAGAATACTGACCTGACAGATTATCTGTTCTTCGATCTCAACAGTGATGGCGATACGGTTCTTCATATCAGTACATCAGCAGGGTTTGATGCCGGCTTTGATAACAGCGCAGTGGAACAGACAATTGAGTTAACCGGTGTCGATCTGGTCAGCGCCTTTACTGATCTGAATGGAACGGATCAGGCGGCACTTATTCAGGATCTGGTCAATAATGGTAAGTTAATAACAGACTAAACTCTGCAGGTACCGGAATGATCTATGTGAAACGGGATAACCGGCAACGTATTGCCGCTGTCAGCAAGATACCATTGGAAGGCTTTGTTGCCCTTGAAGATCAGGATTGTGAAGATGTGTTTGAGCTGGCGTCCTCCATTGAAGAGGATGAACTGTCCAGAATGGATAAAGCGCTGATCCGGGTCATTGAGGATTTGGTGATGTTGCTGGTGGATAAAAATCAGATCCGTTTTACCGATTTACCTGTGCCGGTTCAGGATAAAATATTAGCCCGTCAGAAGGCCCGGCAATCATTACAGCCGCAACTTGAAATATTGCCGGAGAAAGACAGTGAACAGTTAATATTATAGGCAGGAAAAGGTATTTTAATGCGCCGTTGATAGTTGAAAAGATTAATTCTGAGAATGTTTTTTTGATGATTAATCTGTATTAATGGTGAGAAAAATTAACGTTAAAAAGATGCATGAATTTTTTTGCAAGAAAAAATCACTTGATATTTTTTTATAATAAACCTTCAGTCTGCATGCGTTTACGTACATCCCCCCAGCGGCGGATACGGGTTTGCGGAGAATTAAGACGGCTTTCTCCTGCAACCCAGAAATTATCTTCATTAAAACTGAAAATTGTTTTTAAATCAGAACGTTCTGAGCGGGGGCGTATATCATTAATCAGGTTATCCAGTACCACCGGATCAGCATCATCAGGGAAGTATGTCAGGACCATATGCGTCTGGTTAATGGTTTTTTCGGCTAAGCGTCGGGTGGCATTTACGTATGTCAGTTGCAGCTGATCGTCCGGAATCCCCAGTAAAATCAACGAAAAGTACTTGGCAATGGAAAAGTCCTCGCAATCTCCCCGGGCTTTGGTCAGGGTTTCCAGCGGGGTCGCCCAGTAATCGCTCTTTTGCCAGGTCTGGCTGTCAGGCTCAAAGCGGACTCTGAGATTGAAGAAACTGTTAATCCGCTGCAGCTTTTCTTCTGTACTCAGGTGGGCACTGCTGCGTAACAGTGCCTGCCAGTTACTGATTGTTTCCAGTGCGGTTTTACCGAATTTTTCTTCAGTGACCGACTGCAGTTTTTTCATGTTGACCTGCGCAACAACATATTTTGGCGTGGTGATACTGAGCAGAATACAAATTAATCCGGTCAGTCGTTTTATCTGAGTCATGGTGCCTGGAATGTACCTGTGAAAAAATAATGAGTTGCCGGTTTGCGTTACCCGATGAAAACACTGCAATTTTTATGCTAAAACGTCCGGCTATCTTTAAATACTCAGTAAATTAACGGCGGATTATAGAAATAATTGAGAAAAAAACATCGTGAATATTTTTTTACTTACTTGCATCTTGCGACTATTTTTAAACAAAGGTGAATATTTTTAACGCTGGAATTGAAGATAAAACCGAATGTGCTTCAGATTATGCGGGGCGGTTTGAACGCGGTGATATAACCGATATCCGGTATCGGATACCGGGGATGTTTTACCGCTCAGACCGGTCTGGAAAGCAGCCCGGTGTCACGGGCAGGCAGTCGCTTCAGTTCTGTAACTCTTACGAACTCTAACTAAGGTGCATCAAAACACAAAGGGACTTGATTTGATGACAGAGGGAGGTGGCAAATGGCGTATCGCTACTTGCTCGCTGCAATTGTACTCGTGGCATCTCCGGCCTGGGCCGAACCTGTCAGATCATTGAATGAAGCAATATCCCGTTCGGTTGTGCAGAATCCGGATGTGCTGGCCAGCTGGTATACCTTTGAAGCTGCCGCTGAAGAACAGCGTGCCGGAGAAGGGGGATATTATCCAAGCGTTGATCTGACCGGACAGATTGGCCATGAGCGGCTGGACCGCTCAAACCAGCCGGAAATTGATTATGAGCCCTGGAATGTCCGGCTGACCTTAACGCAAATGCTCTTCGATGGCTTTGCGACCCGTAATGAAGTTTCCCGTCTGGACCACTTACGTAAAGTCCGCTTCTATGAATTCCGTAATGCTTCCGAAACGGTAGCGCTGGAAACAGTAAGAGCCTATCTGGATACCATGCGATACCAGCAACTGGTGGCACTGGCGAAAGATAATTATATTCAGCACCGCAGTATTTTTGCAGACATTGAAGAACGGCACGAAGCCGGGATTGCCCGCCGGGTTGATCTTGAACAGGCTACCGCTCGTCTGGCGCTGGCAGAAGCCAATCTGCTGACTGAAGCCACCAATTTACACGATGTAACGGCCCGTTTTCAGCGAGTCGTCGGAGCGTTACCTGCAAGCCGTCTGGATGTGCCGGAACTGCCGGACGTGCTGATACCGAATACCCGGGGGGATACGCTGGAGCGAGCCTATGTACTCAGTCCGCGACTGAATGCAGCAATCGAGAATGTACTGGCAGCCCATGCTGCCCGTAAAGCCCGGGATGCAGCAATGATGCCCCGGCTGGACCTGCGGCTCAGGGGGGAGGTGGAAGATTTTACAGACGGTGTTGATGAACGCCGTGAAGAACAGGCCATTGAGTTACTGATGAGTTACAACCTGTATAACGGCGGTTCAGATGCTGCCCGTCAGCGCCAGTTTGATAAGCTGATTAACGTTGCCTATCAGCTGCGTGAAAAAGCCTGTCGGGATGTGCGTCAGGACACTGTGATTGCGTTTAACGACATCGGCAGCCTGCGTCAGCAGGAACAGTATATTGGCCGTAACCAGGCCGCAGTGGCTGATGCACGGGTTGCTTACCGGGAACAGTTTGATATTGGTCAGCGAACCTTACTGGATTTGCTGGATACCGAAAACGAGTATTTCGAAGTGCGCCGTACTTATGTGAATACGGTGCATAATCTGAAGCTGGCTCAGGCGCGGACACTGGCGACGATGGGGCAGTTACTGGCTGCATATGATGTGTCGGGAGTCGAAGGTGCTAAAGCCGCTCAGGATGCGATTGACCCCCGTAATGATCTGGAAGGCCGTTGTCCGCCGGAGTTACCCGTGCAAACAACCTTTGATAAAGACGCGATTATGGCAGGGTTGCTGACGGATAACCGGTTCAGGGAGATTGCCGGCGATAAGCTGGCTTTCCGGATGGATGCTAAATTTGCCTTTGATTCTGCGGTGCTGGTGAACAGCTATGACAAAGATATCAGTGATGCCGCTGGTTTCCTGAAGGATAATCCTGAGGTGGTCGGGGTTATTGCCGGACATACAGATTATATCGGCACGGAGCAGTACAATCTGGGACTGTCGGAGCGGCGTGCCCGGGCTGTGTATAACCGCCTGGTGAATGTACATGGCATTGATCCGTCCCGTCTGGAGGTGATTGGTTACGGTGAGTCACAGCCGATGGCGGATAACGAAACAGAAGAAGGACGTCAGATGAATCGCCGGGTGGATATGGTGATTGATAAATCTGAGAAGTTTCAGCTGTAAGCCTTTAATCGCTAAACATAGTACGATTGAACCCGGCCACCGGCCGGGTTTTTTGTGGGACTCTGAACGGGTTCTGAAATGACCCCGGCTGTCCCGGATCAGACCTTAAAAATACCCTGGCCGTTACTGCTATATCCGTTTCCAGCTAACAGCGGGCCTGTATTTTTTTACCCTCTGTTATGGGCAGTGATCAGCTCTGTCAGGCGGCAAAAATCATTTTTCCCTGGCGTTAAACAGTGTTTTATATGGGCGGTGTAGTGGCTGGCGATATCGTTGCTGAGCCTTGCCGGGGATCGCTCCCGGGCCTGCCGGGCGATGGTCAGGAAGTTTTTCAGCAAGGAAGCGGCACGTAACAGTTTTAATAAATACGCCTCACTCAGCAACATAATGTCTGAACAGGATGCAGAGCCGGGCAGTGGAGAAACAGCAACTCCGCGAAGGTAATCTTCCAAACTCTGACTGTAATTTAATAATACTGAAAGTTTATTGCGAAGCAGCTCCAGTGCCCGGATAAGGCGGTCGGGCGACACAGTAATGTCTGGTGCGCAAAGGGATATTCTGCATAGCTGTTCCAGTTGAGCGCTGTCAGTATGCAGATGAGACCAGTCATCAGAACTGCCACGGATGACAGTATAAGTGTCTGGCCGGTTAATTCTGTAACCGGAGTATGTCGTGTTCATAAGGCGTCCCTGCCTGAATAACAGATTTAATTGTATCCTTCAGTGTAATCTGCTTTTGGCAGATGCGCATTCAGTGCTGCCTGAAGAGCTGTTGTGTGTCACTGGATAGGGCGTGCTTTTAACGGCGTTCTGCTGCTGGTATAACTGTGTTCGCGCCTGAATCTGTCAATGATTCGGGGCCGCTGATTTATCTTCGATTCCTGACATTTACCATTGATTATCAGTCGGTTATAGCGCTGAATAGTTGCCCTGCCGGTTATCTGTCACTGGGCATAAACCGGCAGTTAATACTCCATTTGTATATATTATATATAATATGTAAAGTGCATAAGAAATCACCCGGGTGAAAATATGAAAGTAAGCTTTCAAACCAAGCGTCAGTTAGCAACTGAAGAGTTGCGGCATGCAATACGTATTGGCCGTTATGAGCCAGGTCAGGCTTTAAGGCAAAACGATGTTGCTGCTGATTTAGGGCTGAGCAGTACGCCGGTAAGGGAAGCATTCAGTGAGCTGATGGCTGCAGGGTTGGTGAATTACGAACAGCATCGTGGTACCCGTGTAGCAACCATGGATGTGGCGCGTATTAAACAGATATATACCGCCCGTAAGATCATTGAGACACAAACCTCGAAACTAGCCTTTGAAAACATTACTGAAGCGGAAGTGGATGAATTGCATGTGCGGGTAGAGCAGATGGCGGTGTATGCCAGGGCCGGACGTTTTGAAGAGCTTGTTAAAGTGGATGAAGAATTTCACTTGCAGATATTTGCTGCCAGCCGGAATGAATACCTGGTCGCGGCTGTGCGTAATTTATGGAACAGCTTTCCCCGGTATTTTATGTGGAATATCGGAGCACGGATTGATGAAGCCGTTGCTGAGCACCGGCGCATGATTGAATTCTTATATGCGCGTGATGAAGCTGCGTTTCTGGCGACAGTCAGTGAGCATCTTGATCACTCGCTGGAAACTATCCTCAGCCGCATTGGTGAGGATGGCATTTTAGACGTCTGACTGCCGGCTGGTTCCTGCAGTCTGAAACTGCCTCTCAGGAGATTAAGTTATGACTCAGGAATTGCGTGCTGCTGCCAGGGAATACCTGGTCCGCTATGGGGGTGACAGCTTCGAAAATATCTTCACCCATGCCTCCGGCTGTATTGTCCGCGATGATTCCGGTCGGGAAATTCTGGATTTCACGTCCGGACAGATGTGCGCCACAATCGGTCATAATCATCCGGCTATTATCGAAGCGGTTCGCCAGTGTGGTGAGCGTGCCTATCATATGTTCAGCGGGATGATTCCTGATGTGGTTGCTGAACTGGGGCAAACGCTGGCTGAGGACTGGCTGCCCGGTGATCTGAAAAAATCCCTGTTTATCAATACCGGATCTGAAAGTAACGAAGCCGCCCTGCGGATGGCCAAGTTATACACTGGCGGGTTTGAAGTCGTGGCGATTGGCGGATCATGGCACGGGGTAACCGGCGCGGCCTCCAGCGTCTCTTACGCCAGTGATCGCCGTGGCTACGGGCCAACCATCCCCGGTGTGTTTGCCATTCCTGAACCTTACAGTTACCGGCCACATATACCCGGCGCGACGGACGATGAGTCTGCCATGGCGGCACTGGAGCTGGGCTTTAAGATGTTTGATATGCACAGCGCAGGAGCCCCGGCGGCGATCATTGTCGAACCCATCATCAGTGCCGG
Source organism: uncultured Oceanospirillaceae bacterium (assembly GCA_937138495.1). Lineage (GTDB taxonomy): Bacteria > Pseudomonadota > Gammaproteobacteria > Pseudomonadales > Balneatricaceae > Amphritea. The sequence goes on along the minus strand of CAKZPE010000004.1, from coordinate 11,093 downwards.
TGGCGTTATCGTGCCGCCGCAGTGTTATATGGAAGGGCTGCGAAAAGCGGCTGATGCGCGCGGCATGCTACTGATCTTTGATGAAGCGCAGACTGCATTTGGCCGTATCGGTAAGAAATTCGGTGCCAGTCATTTTGGTATCACACCGGATATTATGAGTGTGTCGAAGAGTCTGGGGGGAGGTCTGCCCTTTGCGGCGACGATTACCACTGAGGCTATTGAGCAGACCGTTCATGAACGGGGTTTCACCTATTATACCAGCCATGTGTCTGATCCTTTGCCTGCGGCGGCAGGGCTTGCAGTGTTACGGACCATTGTTGAAGATAATCTGATCGGGCGGGCACATACTGTGGGTAACTATTTGCGTGGCCGTTTACAGGGGCTGATGGATAAGTATGAAGAGATCGGTGATATCCGTGGTCTGGGGCTGTTGTTAGGGGTGGAGCTGGTGAAAGACCGGCAAACCAAAGAGGCTTACCATGAGCTGGGTGAGATCACTACCAAGCGCTGTTTTGAGCTGGGGCTGAGCATGAATATCCGGCGCAGAAAAGAGCGTGGTTCTGTTTGGCGTATCGCGCCGCCACTGACGGTGACGGAGTCTGAAATAGACAGAGCCATTGAAATTCTGGATCAGGCACTGCAAGAAAGCCTCGATAAAATTGCCGGCAAAGTCTGACCCATCTGGCCGGTTACCTGTTTTACTAAACGCGCCTGTTCAGGCGCGTTTTTTTGTGTTCTTTCAGTGTGAATTCAATGTTATTGCTGCCGTTTTTGCTGTTTTCCTGTCTGTTCGTCCAATAGATATAACTTAGCGTCCAAATAAAGCATTTTCCGAGAACTTAGCCGCTTTTTATTCCACTTATCTAATACCCCTTGAGTTATTTAATGACTATCGGCGGTGGTGAGTGGGTCTGTTGAAGCGATGCCAGCGTGCTGGCTCACCGGACAAACAGCCATTCGCCGTTTTTTTTATTTGGAACGGGAGTTTTTCCTATGCGATTACAAAAACAATTATTACCGCTTGCTGTGACGGCCAGCATTGTACTGCTCAGTAGCGGTGCCCAGGCCAGTGCCGAAACAGATGCTCTGCGGGCACAGATTCAGGCACTCACAGACCGGCTGGATCAGCTGGAACAGCAGGCAACTGTTGCGACGCAAAAGGCAGAAGCGGCAGAAGCAAAAGCTGAAGCAGCCTCAGGGCGGGGCATTCTTTCAGGCAATGAAAACGTGAGAGTTACGGTATCCGGTCATGTAAACCGGGGGCTGTTATATGCGGATGATGGCCGGGAGAGCGAAACCTATAACGTCGATAACGATTCGTCTTCTACCCGTTTAAGGGTCATCGGTGAAGCAGATGTATCAGATGATCTGACCATTGGTTCGGCGATTGAAGCGGAGTTTGTCTCTAATTCCAGTTTTGCGGTGAATCAGAACAACGAAACCACCGATATCAGCAACGGTAATGGCATTAATCAGCGCCGCCTGGAAGTGTACTTTGACAGTAAGCGTTACGGTAAGTTATGGCTGGGGCAGGGCTCCAGTGCGTCCGACGGTACATCCGAAGTAGACCTGTCCGGTACAGATCTGGTGGGGTATTCGAGCACAGCAGATATTGCCGGTGCGATTCTGTTCCGGAACAGCGACGGTACTTTGAGCTCAACCGAAGTCGGCAATGTGTTTTCTAACTTTGATGGTCAGGGACGCGGTGACCGGATTCGTTACGATACGCCCACATTCGGTAACTTTACGGTGTCAGCCAGTGTGATTGATGGAGAAACATGGGACACCGCAGTCCGTTATGCCGGTGAGCTGGACGGCGCGAAGCTGGCTGCTGCGCTGGCGTATTCAGAGCCGGATTCTACAACCGTAGACAGTCAGGTGAACGGATCAGTATCGCTGTTACTGGATAACGGTCTGAACTTTACACTGGCGGCCGGTGAACGGGATGTGAAAAACGGTGATGACCCTGCGTTTTATTACGGTAAAGTCGGTTATCAGATGCAACTGTTCTCACATGGTCTGACAGCCGTGTCGGTGGATTACGGTCAGAATGATGACCTTGCTGCCCAGGGCGATGAAGGTGAAAACTATGGCCTGCAACTGGTGCAGAACTTCGATAAGTGGTCTACCGAAGGCTATCTGGGCTACCGTAATTACCAGCTGGACCGCACGGCAGGCAACGTTGATGACATTGACGCGATTATTCTGGGCGCCCGGGTTAAGTTTTAAGGCACTGCGCTGACAGAGAATTCAGGTTGGGACCCTGAGAACAGATCGCCCATAATATTTATAACAAAGCACCAAAAGCCGGGCTGTTGTTCAGCAGCAGTCAGGCTTTGTATCAAAGGAGTCAGTATGTGGTTACGGTTAACAGCAATACTGGGGTTGTGTCTGCTGCTGAGCGCCTGTTCAGCCAGACCGTTTGAATATCATGCGAATACTGAGTCGCCGGCAGGACCGGGGCTGTTTACCGGTGAGGCGGGTGAGCTGCGCAGCGGTAAACCGGAAAAAGATACGCCATAAGCAGAATAGCCGGATATGCAGGCTTAAAGAGCAGATACAAAAACACCCGCAGCAGCGGGTGTTTTTATGTATATTCCGGGGGAATTACTTGCTGGCTTCGTAAGCTTTCTGAGCTTCGATGATTGCAGCTTTAGCGGCATCAGCGTTGTCCCAGCCTTCAACTTTAACCCACTTGCCTTCTTCCAGACCTTTGTAGTTCTCGAAGAAGTGCTTGATACGGTCACGCAGCAGTTGTGGCAGGTCTTCGATGTCCTGAACATCTTTGTAAGCCTTGCTCAGCTTGTCGTGCGGTACTGCAACCAGCTTAGCGTCTTCGCCTGCTTCGTCAGTCATGTTCAGAACGCCAACCGGACGGCAGCGGATAACTGAACCCGGAACGACCGGATACGGAGTCACAACCAGTACGTCCAGCGCATCGCCGTCGTCAGCCAGTGTGTTATTGATGTAACCGTAGTTAGCCGGGTAGAACATAGGAGCAGCCATGAAACGGTCAACGAAAATCGCATCAGAATCTTTATCGATTTCGTATTTAACCGGTGAGCTTTCAGCCGGAATTTCGATGATTACGTTGATGTCATTTGGCAGGTCGTTACCAGCAGGGACTTTTTCAAAGCTCATTGTTAGCCTTCCTTAATTTTTAGAAAACACTGTCGCGAAAAACGTCAGACAGAGTGTTCGGGTTAAAACGTCTGGCCGGATTATACACACATCCGGTACCGGGATTGTATTCGACTTATTATCGGCTGTTGGCTGAGAATTCACTCATCAGACAACAGCCTGAGGATCATCGACAGTTATTTTTCGCCGTGATAGCCCATCATGGTTGTCACTTCCTGTTTGGAGCCCAGAGCCACCGCAACGCGCTGGTGGATCTTATCCGGCTCAACATCCAGGATGTCTTTATAGCAGGTTGTGCTGCGACCACCGGCCTGTTCAATCAGCCAGCTCATCGGGTTACCTTCATACATCAGACGCAGTTTGCCTGGCTTTTCCGGTGCGCGTTTATCCCACGGGTACATGAAAATACCGCCACGGGTCAGCACCCGGTGAACTTCAGCGACCATGGATGCAACCCAGCGCATGTTGTAACGCTTACCCAGTGGGCCTTCTTCACCTTGCAGCAGATCAGCAACATAGTTCTGCATGGCCGGTTCCCAAAAACGCTGGTTGGACATGTTAATGGCGAATTCCTGAGTCTGTTCCGGAATCTGAATGTTTTCGCGGGTCAGGATAAAGTCACCGGTGTGGCTCAGGGTGAACATGTTCACACCGTTGCCGGTTGTCAGGGTCAGTACCGCACAGGTACCGTACAACACGTAACCGGAAGCGACCTGCTTACGGCCAGCTTGCAGAAATGCTGCTTCATCGCCACCGTTCATACCTTCCGGGCATTCCAGAATGGAGAAGATGGTACCAACCGATACGTTGATGTCGATGTTGGACGAGCCATCAAGCGGATCGAAAGTAACCAGATATTTACCGTTCGGGTTACCGGCAACAGGTTCCTCTTCTTCTTCAGACGCTACGCCTGCGACCAGAGGGTTGTCCAGCAACACCGCTTTGAGGATATCGTTTGAGATGATATCGAGTTTTTTCTGGGTCTCGCCCTGGACATTAACTTCTTCAGAGGTGCCCAGAATACCCGCCAGTGCGCCTTCGCGCAGCTGAATGGCGATCTCTTTACAGGCAACCATCAGGGTGTCGGTAAGTTCGATCAGATCATCGGGGGTATTTTGGTGTTTCAGAAACTGACTAAGCAGTAGCATGGTTGCTTAAACCTTCGGGTTTGGATTGGTATGAGTTGAGAACAATGTGTAAAAGCTGCGTCAGGCGGTAAGGTGCATAACCGGTTTAAAACTGATTAGCGCCTGGCCGTGCCCCATGACGTCCCGCAACGTTCTCGGGTTTAAAAAATTGTGCGAATTCTACGCTAATCCGGGTGGAATTACACAGAATTCGGCACAAATTAGATAAATTATATGTTGAAATTTATCCCCCGGCCGGGAATCTTTTCAGTTTACTTTATGCAGGGTATAAACATGCGCTGTAAAGGCCGGTGAAATTATCTGAAAAACTGCCGGTCTCAGCTGGTATGATTAGCCCGGTTTTTACGGCTTCAGCGCCCGGTTAACAGTGTCCGGGCGCGGTGATAGCAGCCACTAAAGTGTTTATAAACAAGGAGTAACGCCCTGTGCATGTTCATATTCTAGGTATTTGCGGAACCTTCATGGGAAGCCTGGCCGTGCTGGCGAAAGAGCTGGGGTATCGGGTAACCGGTTCAGATGCCAATGTGTATCCGCCAATGAGCACCCAGTTGGAAGAGCAGGGCATTGAACTGATTGAAGGCTATGATCCGGTGCAGCTGGAGCCTCAGCCGGATATTATCATTGTCGGTAATGCTATGACCCGCGGTAATCCCTGTGTGGAAGCGATGCTTAATAAAGGCATGCGCTACACCTCTGGTCCGCAATGGTTATGTGAGCATGTGCTTCAGGATAAATGGGTGCTGGCGGTGGCCGGTACTCACGGTAAAACCACCACGGCCACGATGCTGGCCTGGCTGCTGGAATATGCAGATATGCAGCCCGGTTTCCTGATTGGCGGCATTCCTCAGAATTTCACCTGTTCAGCCCGTTTAGGCGGCAGCCCGTTTTTTGTGATTGAAGCGGATGAATACGATACAGCCTTCTTTGATAAGCGCTCCAAGTTCGTGCATTACCGCCCGCGTACGCTGGTATTAAATAATCTGGAGTTTGATCACGCGGATATCTTCCCGGATCTGGCGGCTATTCAGCGTCAGTTCCATCATGTGGTACGGATAGTGCCGGAAAATGGTCAGGTTATTCTGCCGGCAGATCAGCCCGCACTGGCTGAAGTGATTGATCAGGGGTGCTGGACGGAACAGGTTCACACAGCGGTTACAGATAATGAGGTCAGCTTCAGTCACAGGGGCGAACACTGGCAGGCCCGTTTGCTGGAGGCCGACGGTTCTGCATTTGAAGTGCTGTATAACGGTGAGGTGCAGGGAACCGTGCGCTGGAATATGACCGGTAAGCACAGTGTGAATAATGGCTTGATGACGCTGGTTGCTGGCCGGCACGTAGGGGTACAGACCGAGCATGGTATTGAAGCCCTGTGCGCATTTTCCGGGGTGAAGCGACGCATGGAGTTGCTGGCGGATATTAACGGTGTGCGTGTTTATGATGATTTTGCCCACCATCCGACAGCCATTGAAACTACGCTGCAGGGTATCCGTGCACAGGTGGGGGGCGACAAGGTCATTGCGGTCATTGAGCCCCGTTCAAACACTATGCGTTTAGGCAGTCACCGGGCGAAGCTGGCAGAGTCTGCCCGGTTAGCTGATGAAGTCTTTTGGTATCAGCCGGAGGGCCTCGACTGGTCGTTGCAGGATGTGGTGGATGCAAGCCCGGTTAAAGCGTGTCTGGCCCGGACCACGGACAGTATTATTGAACAGCTGGTAAATGCAGCACCAGGCAGCCATATTGTAATTATGAGCAATGGCGGCTTTGGTGGCATTCACCGTCAACTGGTTGCGAAATTGCAGGAAAATGCAGACTGAAGGGCGGTGAGTGATGAACGCAGTTATGAATAACGGGAAGGGTTATGTCGGCATATCGTGAAGCAATTACCCTGGCGATTACCGGCGCATCCGGTGCGCAGTACGGGTTGCGGTTACTGGAGTGTCTGGTTCAGGCAAACTGCCAGATTATGGTGATGATCTCCCAGGCGGCACAGGTGGTCATTGCCACCGAAACCGATGAACAGTTGCCGGGCAGTACTCAGGCGCAGGCGGAATATCTGCAGCAGCGCTTTAACGCTAAAGACGGACAGATTCAGGTATTCGGTAAACAGCAGTGGATGGCATCTGTTGCGTCCGGCTCCGGTGCTCCGGCGAAAATGGTGGTATGCCCCTGCAGTACCGGGGCGTTGTCGGCGATTGCCTGCGGTGCCAGTAATAATCTGATTGAGCGGGCGGCGGATGTCGCACTGAAAGAGCGCCGGCAGCTGATTCTTGTTCCTCGTGAAGCGCCGTATTCTGAGATTCACCTTGAGCATATGCTGAAGCTGACCCGTATGGGGTGTGTGGTCATACCGGCCAGCCCGGGGTTTTATAACAAACCACAGTCCGTAGAAGATATGGTCGATTTTGTGGTTGCCCGGATTCTTAATCAGCTACATATAGAGCAGGACCTGATGCCCCGCTGGGGCGAATAAGCCTGCTTGTTCTGTGTTGTTCTTATCAGTACCGCTATTGTTGTTGCGCCGGGTGCATTTTCTCTTGCCCGGCAGTAGAATAGCGGCCTTTGTTTTCCCTCCTTTGGATCGATAGAAATGGCCAATATTTTAGCCCTGGATACTTCCACAGACGCCTGTTCCGTTGCGCTGAGTTACAACGGCGAGTTGCAGGAAGATTTTCGGATCATTCCCCGTCAGCACACCAAGCAATTATTGCCGATGGTGGAAGAAATGTTGTCTGAAGCCGGCATCAGTGTTGCACAGCTGGATGCAATTGCCTTTGGCCGCGGACCGGGGTCGTTTGCCGGTATCCGCATTGCGACGGGCGCAGCGCAGGGATTGGCATTTGCGGCCGAACTGCCGGTGTTACCGGTGTCAACGCTCGCGGCGATTGCACTGAAAACCGCCCAGACAGAGGGGGTAAACCAGGTCATTGCGGCACTGGATGCCCGGATGAATGAAATCTATTGGCGAGCTTATCAGCTGGATAACGATGTTTTGGTAGGGCTGGATAAAGAAGTGGTTTGTCCGCCTCAGTCACTGGCGATACCTGGTGATGGAGCATGGTGCGGTGCGGGTAAAGGCTGGAGCTATCTGGCAGATATGCAGGAAGGGGTTCGCCAGGCCATTACTGACCCGCAACTGGATATTTATCCGACAGCCGGGTGTATGGCCCAGCTGGCTGCCGCAGACTTTGCTGCCGGAAAAGGCATTGCACCTGAAGAGGCGCATCCGGTGTACCTGCGTGATGAAGTCACCTGGAAAAAAATCGATCAGCAAAAGAAAAAATCACAGCAGTAACGCTCACTGATACGCAGGAATATTCATGGATTGGTTACAAATTATTTCACTGGCATTGATTCAGGGACTGACCGAATTTTTGCCGGTTTCCAGCTCAGCACATCTGATACTGCCGTCGCAGCTGCTTAACTGGGAAGATCAGGGACTGGCGTTTGACGTAGGCGTACATATCGGCTCTCTTGCCGCGGTTATGCTGTATTTCCGTAAGGACATCTGGCGCATGCTAAAAGCCTGGCTGGTGACCTGTACCGGCCGCAGTGCCGGCGCCGACGGAAAACTGGCCTGGCTGGTGATTTTGGCAACGCTGCCGGCGGTCATCGCGGGCCTGATGCTGAGCAGTCTGGTGGATACCTACGGACGCAGTATTCTGGTGATCGCCGGCACTACACTGATTTTTGGCGGTTTGCTCTGGTGGGCAGACCGTAACCGTACTGAACAGCGTCAGCTGACAGAGATCACCCTGAAAGACGCGCTTTACATTGGGTTTTCTCAGGCGATAGCCCTGATTCCCGGCACATCCCGTTCCGGCATTACGATGACGACCGGGCTTATGCTTGGTTTTGACCGTCAGTCAGCGGCACGGTTTTCATTTTTGCTGTCGATCCCGGTGATCCTGGGCGCGGGCGTGTTCAAAGGCATGGATTTGCTGGAGACAGGCACTGCTGACCAGTGGGAAATGATCTTAGCTGGCACCGTACTGGCTGCGATCAGTGCGTTATCCTGCATCCACCTGTTTCTGAAGTGGCTCGACCGTATTGGGATGGGGCCGTTTGTTATTTACCGGATGTTGCTGGGTGTGACCCTGCTGGCGGTGTATTTTGCTACGGCCTGACGGATTAGCAGAACTGGAACTGGCGGTTGCTGCCACAGACCCTTACTGGCAGCCGGATGCCCAGACGCTGGCTGAGCGGCTGGGTCTGCCGTGTCTGACAAAATACAACCTGAAGTTTTGTGAATATCCGCAATTGTTGTTGTGCGGGCCGAAAGGCGTGCATCTGCAGGTTACCGGGAAAAAAGCACCAGGGCCTGTGATGGCGGATTTTGTTACCGGAGCTGTGGCTCACCGGCGTAAATTCGGTGGCGGTAAAGGGCAGATGATCGCCAAGGCCGTCGGCATGAAAGGCAGTATCCGGCCGTCAGTGGCAGATGTTACTGCAGGTCTGGGCCGGGACAGTTTTGTGCTGGCCACATTAGGTTGTGAAGTACAGATGGTGGAACGCTCGCCGGTGATTCACTGTTTGCTGGAAAGCGGCCTGAAGATCGCACAGGATGACGCTGAAACGGCAGATATTGCCGTACGGATGCAGCTGCAGCATGCCAATAGCATCGAGTGGCTGGCCAGCGTACCGGACGCTCAGCGCCCGGACGTGGTGTATGTGGATCCGATGTTTCCCCATACGGATAAAACGGCCCAGGTAAAGAAAGAGATGGCGGTTTTCCGGGATGTGGTTGGTGAAGACCCGGATGCAGAAGCGCTGTTACGTGCAGCACTGGACTGTGCAGAATACCGGGTAGTTGTGAAGCGTTCCCGAAAAGCCCCTGAAATTACCGGGCCAAGCCTGGAAGGGGTGACGCCGAGTTTTCAGTTACTGGGCAAGTCCAGCCGCTATGACGTATATGCCTTAAAGAAGCTGGGGTAAGTGTTTGTCCGTTAATGTCCGGTTGCTCAGTAGTGCGGTGGCGGTACATCTGCGTCCGGCGCACTCAGGGCGTCCTGACCGATCATTTTTACCTGTGAGTGAAGGTGTTTCAGTAACACGTTCATCCGGTCAATTTCCTGTGACTGTTTAGCGATAACATCGCTCATTTTATCCAGTGCATCTTCCTGAAATGCCAGGCGGGCTTCGAGGGCGGCTATGCGGTCTGTATCTGACATTGGGGGAATTTCCGTGATGATTGTTTAGCTGGGATGGATTGCGGCGACATCATAATCAGGCAGGGAAAAGAGTGCAAACCCGTTCAGATGTCAGTTATTACGGCTTAAGTATACCTAAGGTATTGAATAGTTTTATCAAAATAGGTATATAAATTGTGCAGGGTTACAAGTTTCACATCTGCAGATTATATAAATTTAACTTTTAATAATGATAAGAGATCCAGAATGAGTGTTAATCAACTGATAGTTAGTGTTGTTGTCAGTGCACTTGCAACAGTGGGAATCCTGGCTGTGATAGGCGGATTATCCGGCGAAGGCGAGTTGCCAGTAATGGATATGGTGTTAATTTTCGGTATTGTTGTAGTAAGTTGTGTTGCCGCGGGTGCGTTCAGCAAACCTGCTTCTGGCCAGATGGATATGGCTGATGACGATTACGCATCTGAAGATGATGATCGTGAATTGGGTACTGTTAAATGGTTTAACGTATCTAAAGGCTTCGGGTTTATCACCCGTGAAAATGGCGATGATGTGTTTGTGCATTTTCGGAATATTCGCGGCCGTGGCCATCGCTCTTTGTCCGAAGGGCAAAATGTGCGCTTTAATGTACGTGAGAGTGATAAGGGACTGCAGGCCGAGGATGTATCGATCGTCCGCAGCTAAGTTTTTAAGCCAAAAAAAAAGGGAGTGCCTGTCACTCCCTTTTTTGTGCCTGTGATTTAGGATCAGTCCCTGAGAATGCCCAGTTTTTCAGCCCTGGCCAGTAATTGTTCTTCAGAGCAGTAACCCACTGCCAGTGGCTCAATGCCTGCGTCAGACTGACAAGCGAGAAAAGGAAAGCCCTGGACGCCGATTGAGTGGCTGAAGCGTAAATCAGCCTGCAGTGCCTGTTCCGTTTCAGGGTTGTGTAAAACCGCTGAAAATGTATCCCCGTCCAGCCCTGTTTCAACAGCAAGTTCAGTCAGCGTACTGGCGTCTGAAGGGTTCCGTGCCTGCAGATAATAGCCTTCCTGAATGGCTCTGATCATCTTCATACCGGCACCGGGTTCCATACTTTCGGCACTGATCACTGCCCGGCAGGCAGGATAAGTGGAACGTCTTGGTTGGCACTGTGTCCAGAAGTCGTGATTAAAGCGGGTACCGGTACGGGCTTCAATCTGTTGCCAGGTGTACTGAATAGCCTGACGCAGCTCCGGATCCATGGGTTGATCACTGTCCGGGGCCAAGCCGCCCATGTAGCAAAGCACCTGAATATCCGGATTCAGACGTTCTGTCAGTTGTTGCAAAGGATGCTGAAATGCCCAGCACCAGCTGCACATTGGATCCATGACGTAAATAAGAGCCATAACGATGTCCTGAAACCCTGTAAGGTTTGTAAAAGGCGAGTCCGGTTCGCACTGATCAATTTTTCTAATCCCTGTACAGTCTATCGGCCGCTATCCCGATCACTGTAAAATAAATAAAGTCATACGAAATTGTTTCTGTATGGATTCATAGATTAAGACCTTTTTATTTTTATTAAGTTTTTCTTGCATTTACAGCACCGAGTCCTTACTATGCGTCCCACGTTGATGCGGGGTGGAGCAGCCTGGTAGCTCGTCGGGCTCATAACCCGAAGGTCGTCAGTTCAAATCTGGCC
>CAKZPE010000003.1 GCA_937138495.1 uncultured Oceanospirillaceae bacterium | reverse complement strand
CTCCCTTACCTAACAGTTAAGCACAAGCAGTTAAGGACAGGCGCCACATCCCGATAGTCAGGAGATCAATATGTCAGATCAGGTATTCAACAACTACATCGCCGGTGAATGGCAGCCAGGCAACAACGGCAGCATTGCAAACATCAGCCCGGCGGATACCCGTGACGTTATTGGTCAGTACGCTCAGGCTGACAGCGCACAGACTGAAGCCGCTATTCAGGCGGCAACTGCCGGTCAGGCTGAATGGGCTAAGAGCGGTCTGGAACAGCGTTACTCAGTGCTGATGGCAATCGGTGATGAACTGATCGCCCGTAAAGACGAGCTGGGTAACATTCTGGCCCGTGAAGAAGGTAAAACCCTGGCCGAAGGTGCCGGTGAAGTTTACCGCTCCGGTCAGTTCTTCCATTACTACGCCGCTGAAGTGCTGCGCCAGATGGGCGAAACAGCTGAATCCGTTCGTCCGGGTATCGAAATTGAAACCCGCCGCGAGCCGGTCGGTGTTGTCGGTATTATCACCCCGTGGAACTTCCCGACTGCAACCGGTGCATGGAAAATTGCCCCTGCACTGGCTTTCGGTAACGCGGTTGTATGGAAGCCTGCTAACCAGGTGCCTGCATCTGCATGGGCGCTGACTGAAATCATTTCCCGTCAGGGTCTGCCTGCCGGTACGTTCAACCTGGTCATGGGCCCGGGCAGCCAGGTCGGTGATGTCCTGATCAACTCCCGCGATGTTAACGCACTGACCTTCACCGGCTCTTTGGAAACCGGCCGTAAAGTTGCATCTGCCACTGCCGGCAACCTGGTTAAGTGCCAGCTGGAAATGGGCAGCAAGAACGCACTGATCGTGCTGGATGATGCAGACCTGGATAACGCTGTTGAGTGTGCCGTTGGCGGCGCGTTCGGCGGTACCGGTCAGAAATGTACCGCTTCTTCCCGCCTGATCGTCACCGAAGGCATCCACGACCGTTTCGTTGAAGCGATGGAAGCCCGTATGGCAAAACTGGTTGTCGGTCACCCGCTGAAAGAAGGTGTTCACATCGGTGCGGTTGCGGATGCCCGTCAGCTGGAACAGAACGTTGAATACTTTGAACAGGCCAAACGTGAAGGCGGCAACCTGGTATGTGGCGGTGAAGTGTTCACTGAAACCTTCAACGGCGAAGAAGTGGAAGGTTACTACATGAAGCCGGCACTTTTCACCAACACCACCAATGACATGACCATCAACCGTGAAGAAGCTTTCGCGCCGATTGCATGTGTTATCAAGGTGAAAGATTACGAAGAAGCTCTGGCAACCCTGAACGATACTAACTTCGGTCTGACCGGCGGTATCTGCACCCAGTCTCTGCAGCACGCGACTCACTTCAAGCGAAATGCCAAGACAGGCTGTGTGATGGTTAACCTGCCAACCGCCGGTACTGATTACCACGTACCGTTCGGCGGCCGTAAGGATTCCAGCTTTGGCCCGCGCGAGCAGGGTACCTATGCGAAAGAATTCTACACCGTGGTTAAAACCAGCTACATCCGCGCCTGAAGTCAGCCGCCTTTAATCCGTCACCAGGAGAGCTAAACATGCATCTGGATATACATCGCCAACAGATCGTCATTGATGGCCTGCAGTACTCCAACTGGAGCCGTGAGATTTTTGAACAGCTGCAAGCCGGCGGTGTCACTATGGTGCACGCCACCATCGTCTATCACGAACAGATTCGCGAGACGCTGTTACGGATCGGCGAGTGGAACCGCATGTTCGAGCTCCACGGCGATCTGATTATGCCGGTTAAATCCGCTGATGATATCCGTCTGGCGAAGCAACTGGGTAAGATTGGCATCATGTTCGGCGCGCAGAACTGCTCGCCGATCGAAGATGATATCGACATGGTTGCCATTATGCGTGAGCTGAATCTGATGATTATGCAGCTCACCTATAACAACCAGAGCCTGCTGGCCTGCGGCTGCTACGAAGCGGAAGACAGCGGTGTTACCCGCTTTGGCCGTCAGGTCATCGCAGAAATGAACCGTGTCGGCATGATTGTTGATATGAGCCACAGTGCTGAACGCAGCACACTGGAAGCGATCGAGATTTCCAGCCGGCCAATCGTCATCTCTCACGCGAACCCGAACAGCTTCCACCCGGCTAAACGCAATAAGTCCGATACCGTACTTAAAGCCCTGGGTGAATCCGGCGGTTTGCTGGGTTTCAGCCTGTATCCGTTCCATCTGAAGGATGGCCCGGACTGCACCCTGGACGCATTCTGCGACATGGTTGCCCGCACCGCCGATCTGATGGGCGTTGACCAGATCGGTATCGGTACCGATCTGTGTCAGGAACAACCGCTGGATGTGCTGGAATGGATGCGTAACGGTCGCTGGTCCAAAGAAATGGACTACGGCGAAGGCTCAAAGAGCAATGCTGACTGGCCCCGTCCGCTGGAATGGTTTAAGGACAGCCGCGACTTCCCTAACCTGACAAAAGGTTTACTGAACCGGGGGTTCAGCGAACAGGAAGTGGCCAAAATTATGGGGCTGAACTGGTTAAACTTTTTTGATAACGCACTGAAACCTGCATAATAATTAAATATTTCGCCACGTTTTTTTAAATGAATATTTAATTAAAAAAAATGACATAAATGACATTTGTGCCTATAAGTAAAATTGCTAATTATTTTCGCTTTTATGATATAGGCATTAAATAAACGCTGTTAGATTGAATGGTTAGTCTGGTAACTTATTTTATTTTTATTGGGTGTATGAAAATAAAAACATTACCTGAAAAGGTAGCCACTGTTAGGGTTCCCGGACTGAACATATAACGTGCAATGGTACTGTTCACTGCGACAGGCATGCAGCAAAGCAGGCACCAAAGGCATAAGCGGAATATACCTGCGCGGTATAAATAACCTTGTTACTCAAGTCTGAATCTTATTCAGAATTATGCGGTAACAAAGTTAATATTTTAAGAAAAGGAATTCTTTATACGCTCCCGTTAAGTACTCATAAAAATAACAACATGAGGTAATAACATGAAAACCCCACCGCCGTTTACGGATATAGAGGTAAAAACCTCTCCCGAAGGCTTTTATAAAGGTTACAGTTTACCCATCGCAATGCTCAGTAAGGTCTCTATGACACTGCTGGTTTTGTGGGCACTGGTATGGCCTGATAATGCCGGCTCTATGCTATCTTCACTGAATGGTACTCTGCTGAATACCTTCAACTCCTTCTACATCGTTGTAGTTGGTCTGTTCGCTTTCTTCTGTTTCGCTGTTGCCATCGTCCCTTCCTGGGGCAGTCGCCGGCTCGGTCAGGAAGGTGAAAAACCTGAATTCTCAAATTTCTCATGGTTCTCCATGATGTTCGGTGCGGGTCTGGGTGTTGGTCTGATGGTATATTCCACCGCCGAACCAATGGGCCTGTGGGGCTCAAACCCGGTAGTACTGGCAGGTGACGCGGTTGCGAATACCGCCAGCGCTGTAGAATCCGGTATGCGTTACACCTTCCTGCACTACGGTTTCCACGCCTGGGCAATTTACGTGGTAACCGGCCTGTCGCTGGCATATTACGCGTACACCCGTAACATGCCACTGACCATCCGTTCTGCGCTGACACCACTACTGGGTCGCCACCTGAACGGCCCGCTGGGTCATCTGGTTGACGTACTGGGTGTTGTAGCCACTATTCTGGGTGTATCTGTAACCATCGGTTTCGGTATCAGCCAGCTGGTTGACGGTGTCTATGCCATTACCGGTATGGAATGGCTGATGAAAGATATCGACACTAAACCGACACCCAGCACTGTTGGTCTGCTGGCAGCCCTGATCATGATCATGGGTATGTCGATCATTTCAGCGGTATCCGGTGTAGGTCGCGGGGTAAAATACCTGTCTAACCTGAACCTGGTTCTGTCTCTGATCCTGCTGCTGACCTTTGTATTCTTCGGTTCTTTCGGCTTCGCCATGACCACTTACGGTACTGCGCTGGTTGATTACATCCTGAACTTTATTTCACTGTCTTTCGGTGCTTACGGCCCGACCCCTTACGACAGCTTCGTTTCTTCACTGCCTGAAGTTGCCCGTTCACTGCCACCTGCTGATCTGCAGGCACTGCATGCGACTGGCCCATGGGGCAGCTTCGATTCCTTCAAGGCTGGCCTGCCGGCTGCCCTGCAGGCAACTGAAAACTTCGATGCGACTGCAGCCGCTATCTGGGAAGTTACTGAAGAAGGCCGTCAGTTTGGCTGGCAGTCTGCCTGGACAACTTTCTACTGGGCGTGGTGGATTGCATTCTCTCCATTCGTAGGTCTGTTCCTGGCGCGTATCTCCCGAGGCCGTACTATCCGTGAATTCGTACTGGGTGCGGTCATTGCTCCGGCACTGGTATGTTTCGCCTGGATGACTATTCTGGGTGGTACTGCAATCGATCTGGAACTGTCCGGCGTTGCTGAAGGCAGCATTATCGGTGCATCTGCAACCGCTAAGCTGTTCGCCACTCTGGCGCTGATGATTGACGGTGGCCTGCTGACAGGCATCACTATCATGTGTGTGGTTCTGATCATGACCTTCCTGGTTACCTCTGCTGACTCCGGTATTCTGGTAATGAACACCATCATGTCCGGTGGTGCTCAGGAAACCGGTCACCTGCATCGCATCATCTGGGGTATCTTGCTGACGCTGGTAATTGCGACCCTGCTGATCGCCGGTGGCGGCGGTATGGACGCGCTGAAGAACGCAATGATCATCGGTGCACTGCCGTTTACCATGATCATGTTCCTGATGTGTATGGCGATGATCAAAGCCCTGATCCGTGATGACATCCGTGATAAAGAAGGTCTGGGGGCTGAACCGTCAGCGTCTACGACTAATTAAATCGCGATCATAAGAAAAGCCCCCGTCAGGTAACTGACGGGGGCTTTTTTGTATCTGCCGGTCAGGCAGTAACGATTCCCGGTTACAGCGCTTGGTTAAGCTGTTTGAGACATCGCTTATACAACTTAAGATTCGCCCCGGATGAGACATCATACTGAACCTGCCCGGCGGCATCCGCCCAGGCTCCGAGTGCGCCGGCATGATCCGGCAGCGCCTCAGCCAGGCGACAGCTGTACTGCTGCAGGGTTTCTCCGGCAGCCCGTGCCAGTGCCGGTTGCCGGCGGCTCAGACGCTCAGATAAACGTTCAGTATCCAGCGAAATCTGATCCCGGTAACGGGGCCTGCCCCTTAACAGCCACCAGCCGATGGCAAGTAACACCGCAACCACCGGCACCAGCACCAACAACACTGACTTAAGATAATTAAGTGTACCCAGCCAGTTTTTCAGCAAATCATCCTGCCGGCTGTCATACCCCAGCACCCAGCGGTGCCAACTGTAATTCAGACTCTGATAGCGCAACCGCAGTTCAGCCAGCAGGGCAAACTGTTGCTCCAGACGCACCATACTCAGTGGCTGATCCGCCAGATATCCGGGGGACTGCTGTAGCAGCTCCTCAACCCCGTCCAGTACCCGCTCCGGTGCCACCGCGCCGGTCGGGTCAATGCGCTGCCAGCGGCCATCCAGCCAGGCTTCTACCCAGGCATGGGCATCATATTGCCGGATCAGCAGATATTCACTGTACGGATTCCACTCGCCGCCCAGATAGCCACCGACCAGCCGGGTTGGAATACCGGCCATTCGTAACATCAGCCCGGTCGCGCTGGCAAAATGTTCGCAAAATCCCTCCCGGGTTGAAAAGAAAAACTCATCGACCCGGTCGCCCTGTAACCGGGCCGGTGAAAGGGTATAGCTAAAATGCTGCCGATATTGCTGCAAGATCGCAGCAACGATCTGTTGCTGACTCAGCCCCTGAGCCAGCCACTGATCCACCAGTGCACGGGCGCGGGGGTTTCCTGCCGGTACCTGCAGATAACGCTGCCGATCTTCCGGGCTGAGTATTCCAGGGGTTTCATTCTGCAATGCCAGACTGTACGTAAACCGCTTTTGCAATGGCTCCGGCGCCCTGACGGTGCCGTCAGGAAACAGGGTTAACCCCCGGCTGCCGCTGCTTACCTGCGTCAGAGCAATCAGCCAGCGACTGGCAGCCGGCTCTGCAATCACCTGATAATCATTGCCTTCCCGGCCGGATAACTGACCCGACTGCTCTGCCCCGTCAATCCGCCAGCGCTGGCCATCAAACGTATCAAACGTCATCGCCCGCCAGTAACGCATAGACTCCGGCACCGGTTCGCCACTGAAGCTCACCCGGAATGCCATTTCATCTGAACGGAGCAGATTACTGATTTCCCCCGGTGCGAGGCTGTCTGAAAGCCCGGTCCGGGCTGACGGCGTAGCCAGCTCCAGGCTCCATAACGGACCAATACGGGGAAATACCAGAAACATCAACAGTGCCAGTGGCAACGCCTGCAACAGCAATACACCGGCGGTTTTCACTGGCTGCCAGCGTACCGGCCAGGCAGTAACCGACTCACTGTGCAGCGCCACCAGACTGGCCAGCAATACAACAATGGAAAACACACCGTATGCCCCTGACAACATACTGGTCGAAAAAAGATACGCCGCGGCAATGATAAAACAGTTCACAAGGACAACTACCCAGACATCTCTCCGGGTACGCAACTCAAGTAGCTTCAGGGCATTCGCCATCACCAGTAACATGACCAGCCCCAGCAATGTCGATTTACCCAGCACACTCAGAGCCGTCACCACCAGCACCACCAGCACTGCCAGTACTTTCAGCAGCCGTGGTGGCTGCGCAATGCCCCGGTTTAGCCGCAGCCCGGCGTACACCAGCAGAACGCCCGCCAGTAAAGACATCCAGACCGGCATATTCATCGCCTGTGGCAACATACATAACACCGTGCTGAAAAATACCCAGCGACGGGCAGCCAGCCCCGGTAACGCTGCCTTAGGAGTAACCTTTTCATGAGCAAACAGGCTCATGATGATACCTCCTCACTGCGCGGCACGGCGGCACCGGGACTCAGTGCCAGTTGCCTGAGCACAGCATCCAGATGCTGACGCCCGCTGGCCGGCTGAACTTCTGCCCCTCCCAGACGCAGCCCGTAGGTTTGCCCCTGACCATGATATTGCAGTGCCTGCCAGGTCATTTCTGACAGTTTAACCTCCCGGCTACCGGGCCAGACGCTGGCATCCAGCCAGAACTCCTGCCCCTGCTCCGCGGTATAACTGCGTACTTTTAGTCCCTGACCACTTGCCAGTTTTTTCCAGGCAACACGGGTAAGCGAATCCCCTGGCTGATAATCCTCCAGCCCCTGAAACGAATCGGTGCCTGATAACCGACTCCCCACCGGGCGGCCCCCTTCCGCCGCCGCTGGCGATAACGGTGGCGGCAGCTTTGCCTGAAGCGGCTTAGGATAGACCAGGCAGCGATTTTCCAGCGACGCCCAGCTCCAGGCCCGGAAAAGTCCAAGCGGATAGCGGGACTCCACATACAGAGCACCGGCGTCATCCCAGCCCCGCTGCACAGCCGACCGGAAAAGCGTCAGGCTCGCGCTGCCCCCGGCGGCAATCGCCACGGATCGTAAATCCGCATCATGAATTGCCAGCGTCAGCTGATTCACTTGCCGGTCTGCAGCTTTCAGCTGATACCGAAAGCCGATATCCTCACCGACAAATACCGGATCGCAATGAGCGGTTTCAATGCTGACACCGGAAAGGCTGGCATAGGTATGCAGAATCGAGACAAGAAACACGGCCCCCAGCATAAAGCACACGGCATAGGCCAGATTGTTCTGATAGTTAATCGCCAGCATCAGAATCAGCAGGTTCACCCCTAAAAAAGCAAACCCCGCCCGCGTAGGAAAGATATAAATAACCCGCTGGGTCAGTTCAATATGATGCCCTGACGGGTGACGGGATATGGCCCAGCGCCGCATGCGTCGGGCAAGCCGCTCAGCCAGAGAAAACCGGACAGCCATCAGCTGAGCACATCAACCTGAGACAACAGATAACTCGCCGGGTCATGCTCTGAACCGGGATGCAGTAATTCCCGGCCGACCAGACGGTGACCGGCGACCGCCGGAAATACCTGCTGAACATCGTCCGGTAATACATACGCCCGCCCCTCTAAAAACGCCCAGGCTTTGGCAGCATTCAGCACCGCCAGACTCCCCCGGGGCGACAACCCCAGGCTGAAATGCTGACTGTCCCGGCTATACTGCGCCAGCCGCTGCAGATAGCTGATCACCGCTGGCGAGACCTGCATCTGACTGACCAGTGTCTGAGCCTCCAGTAACTGCTCCGGATTGAGCAATTGCTGAACACCGCCCAGCTGATCCGCCGCCCCGCCCTGCAACAGCATCTGCTCTTCCGCTTCGGCGGTTGGATAACCAATAGATACCCGCATTAAAAAGCGATCCAGCTGAGACTCAGGTAACGGAAAGGTACCGTACTGTTCTGTCGGGTTCTGGGTGGCAATCACAAAAAAGACTTCCGGCAAAGCATGCCGCTGACCGTCCAGCGACACCTGGCGTTCTTCCATCGCCTCCAGCAAGGCACTCTGGGTTTTCGGTGAGGTACGGTTAATTTCATCCGCCAGCAACAGCTCCGTGAACACCGGACCTTTGTGCAGACGAAAGCTCGCCTGTTGCTGGTCATACACGGCTCCGCCGAGGATATCCCCCGGCAACATATCACTGGTAAACTGCACCCTCTGATAGTCCAGCCCCAATACTTTTGCCAGCGCATGGGCCAGGGTGGTTTTCCCCAGCCCCGGCAGGTCTTCGATCAGCAAGTGCCCCCGCGCGAGTAAACAGGCCAGTGACAGGCGGATAACCTCAGGCTTGCCCAATAACACATCATCAATTACCGCTGCCAGTTGCTGCAGTCTCTCCTGCATACCTAATTTCCTTTTTCAGTTCCGGGGACTGCCAGGCAGCCTGATGCATCATGTTGTCACATATATGATGCGGTAATGCAAACCCGCTGACGTGCCCGGGTTCAGGAGCTTACATGAACAATACATCCAGTTTGGATTCAGGCGGTTAATTGTCATTCAGTCCCCTCAGATCCGGGAATATCCATCCCGCCGGAATCGCTGCGGCCCACCCGGGGACATACAACATACTGTCTCTGACTCCCGCTATCCGGGACAATTCCCGAAGCCAGGCAGATTCGGTTTAAAAGACAACCATCCGCCACACCACCTGCAAGCCTCTGAAAAACTTAGACAATTCACCTGTCGATAAGAATTAATTACTAAAAAATATAAATAATTAATTTTTATTATCAGAAAGTTATTCCTATTATTCTTCTGACGCAGACAAGAGTGTCTGCCCACATTCTTTACTTCACCATGAATGACTACACAACTGGTAAACCCCATGAAACAAGCTGTAAAAACCGACCTGTTCGCATCAAAAGCACCGCTGGAATGGGCCGTCACGGCAAACGCTCACCTGTCCACCGCTCAGATTCCGATTAATGCTGAAGGCAAAGTTGTTGAAGGCGGCATTGAAGCACAGGCCCGCCAGACCATGGAGAACTTTAAACATACGATTGAAGCAGCCGGCCTGACGATGGCCGATGTTACCCAGGTCCTGATTTACGTAACACACCGTGATCAGCTCCCTGCCTTCAATCAGGTATATGCAGAATATTTTGAAGCCCCGTTCCCGAACCGGGCTGCCATGATCGTCGCCGGCCTGGCCCGCGAAGAAATGCTGTGTGAAATTGTCGCCTATGCTGCAATGAAAACTCAGTTGGCAAGCTAGAGCACCAATCGGCAATGGGATGCCACTCCGACCGGACATCTCATTGCCGATTTTTTGCCCCCTTCCCGCCACCTCCAAACATTCGCTGTAACAACAGCCATACCGCTTCAGCCCTGACCTGCCGTCCCCTGAGCTGATAATACCGATAGTCAATTGTGCCGTTACTGTCCCGGCGAATGCCGTCTTCGTGTTGCTGATCATCTTTGAAATCTGTCATTACCCTGCACCTCTGTTACACATCGGGCAATCACTTACCCGGGTTTACAAAAGCCAGTGTAAAGACGACAATAAATCATTAATAACGATTTATTATTATCAAATTAATCGTATATCATGATCTTTTAAAAATATGGCTAATAAACAGCACAGCCAACACAACGACTGAACAGGCAACCGGTTATGTCCGCCAACCTCTCTTCTGAATTACTGAATACCTTCGTCACTGTGGTACACGAGCAGGGCTTCATTAAAGCCTCTGAACGCCTGCATAAAACCCAGTCAACGGTCAGCCAGCAGATTAAAAAACTGGAACAGGAAATTGGGGTTTCACTGTTTCAGGCAGACGGCCGTAAACGGGTGCTGACGCCGGAAGGCGAAGTATTTCTCGGCCATGCCCGGCGAATTCTCAGCAGCCACCAGGATGCAGTGGCATCAGTAACTGGCCCCCGTCAGTATCAACAATTAAAAATCGGGGTTTCTCAGGCGTTATCTGAAACACTGCTGCCATCCCTGCTGGGGCAGTTCCGTCAGGCGAATCCACAACTGGCCTTAGAAGTACACTGCGGTTTCAGCCTGGAACTGGCTAAAGAATTCGATGCAGGACATTATGATTTAGTTCTGCTACTGCAACTCCGGCAAGACGCCCTGACCGGCCTGCAGATCAGCGAAGAACCGATAGGCTGGGTCGCCTCCTCACAGTTTTATCCACAATCGGGCAATCCTCTGCCACTGGCATTTCTTTCCCCCCAGTGCCAGTTTCGTCAGCGTGGTATCGATGCACTGGATCAGGCAGGCATCAGCTGGCAGCAGGTTTACCACACCAGCAGCTTTGCCAGTCTTATGATGGCGGTCCGTGCCGGATTAGGCGTGACAGTCCGTCCGCTCCGTGGTCTGGGACAGGACTGGCAACTGGCTGATCTGCCCCACCTGCCCGAGTTACCACCGATGTATATTGAGCTTCGCAGCCAGCCCTCCGAACCGGCCCGGCAACTGGAAAAGCTACTGGCCCGGCAACATCTGATCATTAACTGACGTGGCGGATTTATCCAATACGGAGACTTTGCGGGCGGTTAGGCTGGTACACAGTTTTCGTCCAGACAGGAATCCGTTATGAGTAAAACCATTAAAGCCGCTTTTATGTTTATCGCCCCGGATGGGGATCCTGAACAACATCAGGGCTGGGTCAGCACACCGGGCATCGCCGTTAAAACCCTCGCGGTCAGCAGCTATCAGCAAGCCTGTGAGACCCTTGAACCACTTATTGCAGAAGGCATAGAAGCTGTAGAGCTGTGCGGAGGCTTTGGCCATCAGGGCGTTGCAGCAATTACCCGGGCGGCGGGCGGCCGGTTACACATTGGCGTCGTAAGATTTGATCAGCATCCACTGCTGAACTTTAACAGTGGTGATACTCTCACGGCACAGTAAACTGTCCGGTATCACCGGCTAAAGGATACGCCAGACACATGATCAGGTACTGCACTCAACCGGCTGCGCCGCTCGCACCACTGATTGCTCAGTTCTGGAGCATAACAGCTGCTGCCGGAACCCGGCTGCCTGATTATCTGCCCGGTACCGGTACCGAGATTTTGCTGAATGTAGCTGACGACGCTGCACTGTTGCAAAGCGCCGCGGGGCATTCAGCGGATCCGGTACGTACCCTACTCAGATCAGGAGAAGCCGTCTGTATCTGTCCCCGTTTTTCACGCCTGACGATACAGACAACCGGCGAGACCCGACTGTTCAGTATCCGCTTTCGCTCCGCGGGCTTCTTCAGCCTGTTTGCCATCCCCCAGCAACACATCTGTGATCAGGTGATTAGCACTGAAGCGCTGGGGATATCCCTGCCTGATCTGCCCTCAGACCTCTCCCATGACAGCCTGGCAGAACAGCTGCAGAACTGGCTTTATCTCCACTATCCTGTTGTGGATAACCATCAGAGCCTGTTAAACCATGCTGTTGACCAGCTGTATTACCAGCATCACCGGCTCTCGGTTCAGACCATTCAGCAAGCCACTGCACTGAGCGAGCGGGGGTTCCAGCGCCACGTCAAGCATATCACCGGCGTCAGTGCCAAGTACTTTGCCCGCACCGCCCGCTTTCAGGCCACGCTTAAACGCCTGCTGGCATCCGGTCAGCCCTCCTCTCTGGATACATTACTCACGCAGGGCTATTACGATCAGTCACACTTTATCCGTGACTTTCGCCACTTTACCGGCACAACACCGGCCCGTTATCTGACGGACCACCAGCGGAGGTGTAACTTTTACCTGCCCACCACCGCCGCTGAACTTTAGTCGCTTCAGCGGATGATTTTTAACCAGACGAATTGACATTCATATTAGGGTGATCTAATTTATATATTCCATTTAGTTTTATGCTTATAACCAAAAATAAAAACCAGGTACAGTCTTATGTCTGCCATTGCCAAACCTGCAATTGTCACTGCGTTCTTTGATGAGCCTTCATTCACCTTCAGCTATGTCATTCAGGATCCTGATTCCGGCCACTGTGCGATCGTCGATTCGGTACTGGATTTTGATTACGCATCAGGCAAAACCGATACCGCATCTGCCGATGCACTGCTGGCATTTATCGACAGCCACTCGCTGACAGTAGACTGGATACTGGAAACCCATGTGCATGCCGACCACGTCTCAGCCGCTCCTTATCTGAAAGCTAAAACCGGCGGCCTGATCGGCATTGGCAAACAGGTCTGTACCGTACAGAAAACCTTTGGACAGGCCTTCAATGTGGAAAAAGACTTCGCCACTAATGGCAGCCAGTTTGACGTATTGCTGGAAGATAACGACACCATTCAGATTGGCCAGCTCACCGGACAGGCCATGCATACCCCCGGACACACCCCCGCCTGTATGACCTTTGTCTTCGGTGATGCAGCTTTTGTCGGGGATACGCTGTTTATGCCTGACTACGGCACGGCGCGCTGTGATTTTCCCGGCGGTGATGCTGCCATGCTATACCGGTCAATTCAGCGCATTTTCAGCCTGCCGGACAATACCCGCCTGTTTATGTGCCACGACTACAAAGCACCTGGCCGGGATGAATACGCCCATCAAACCAGTGTTACCGAACAGCGCAAACACAACATTCACATTCAGGATGGCGTTAACGAAGCCGACTTTGTTGCCATGCGCACCAGCCGGGATGCAACCCTGAGCATGCCCAAACTGATTCTGCCCTCCGTACAGGTCAACATGCGCGCAGGGCATCTGCCACCCGCTGAAGACAACGGTCAGCATTACCTGAAGATCCCGCTCAACCTGTTCTGATCTCAGCGTATACCACCGTCAGACATCCACTGTCTGATGCATGCCAGTAGCGGCCGCAAAACCTGTAGCCGCCTGTTACCCGCACTCAGAAAGACAAAGAGGACTCCCTCATGGACGTACGCCAGCTCAGCCCTTTTATCAGCGTCAGCCCGCAAGTTACCCCTGCCGATATGGGCCTGGCAGCATCCATGGGGTTCCGCACAATTATCTGTAACCGCCCGGCGGATGAGTCCGGCGACCAGCCGGAAACCCCACAACTGAAAGAAGCCTGCGAACGGGCCGGAATGGCCTGGCACTATCAGCCTGTTACAGCGGGGAAGATAACCGATCAAGACGTGACCGGCTTCGGGAATCTGATGAATCAGGTACAGGGGCCTGTGCTGGCGTTTTGCCGTACCGGTACCCGCAGCGCCACACTCTGGGCATTATCACAGGCACCACGGCTGGATGTTGCGGCTATTCTGAATGCTACCGCACAGGCCGGTTACGATCTCGAACCCCAAAAACAACGGTTGCTTAGCGCAGCAGATCAGCAACAACAGCTTCAGGAAAGCCAGACGGTGATTGCCAGCCGGCAACACGATATCCTGATTGTCGGTGGCGGTGCCGGAGGGCAGGCAGTGGCTGCCAGCCTGTTAAAGCGTCAGCCGGATCTGGACATCGCCATAGCCGAGCCAAATACCGAACACTATTACCAGCCAGGCTGGACGTTAGTCGGTGGCGGCGTCTTCAACCGTAAAGATACCGTTCGCCAGATGGCGGATGTGATGCATCCTGACTGCCACTGGTATCAGACAGCCGTCAGTCATTTCGAGCCGGAACAACGTCAGCTGGTGCTCGAAGACGGTGAACGGCTTGGCTACCGAATCCTGATCATCGCCCCGGGGCTGGCGCTGGACTGGGATGCCATCCCCGGCTTACGGGAGAATCTGGGTAATCACGGAGTTACTTCTAACTACCAATTCGATATGGCCCCCTATACCTGGGAACTGATCCAGAACTGCAAAGCCGGTAAAGCCCTGTTTACTCAGCCCCCGATGCCGATTAAATGCGCAGGTGCCCCACAAAAAGCCATGTATCTGGCCTGCGACCACTGGCTGCGTAACAGCCATCTCAACAAGATTGACGTGGAATTCTGTAACGCCGGCCCCGGGTTATTCGGCGTCGCCGATTATGTCCCGGCACTGATGGAATACGTTGAAAAGTACGGCATTCAGTTGCAGTTCCAGCATACCCTGACCAGCATCGATGGTCCGGGTAAAACTGCAACCTTCAGCGTGACTGATGCAGAAGGCGAGGCCCGGGACATCGAAAAAACCTTCGATATGATCCATGTATGTCCGCCACAAAAAGCCCCCCGGCTAATCAGCGACAGCCCTCTGGCGGATGCCGGGGGTTGGCTGGACCTTGACCCGGAGACCCTGCAACACAACCACTATGGCGATATTTTCGGACTGGGAGACGTGGGTAATACCCCCAACGCCAAAACCGCTGCGGCCGTCCGTAAGCAGGCGCCGGTGGTGGCCGAAAATGTATTGCTGGCCCTGAAAGGCGAAGCGCCAAGAGCAGTTTACGCCGGCTACGGCTCCTGCCCGCTGACCGTTGAGAGAGGCAAAATCGTACTGGCCGAATTTGGCTATGGCGGCAAGCTGCAGCCGACCTTCCCAACCTGGCTGGTACAGGGTACCCGCCCATCCCGTTTATCCTGGCTGCTAAAAGAAAAGATGCTGCCGTGGATCTACTGGAACGCCATGCTGAAAGGGAAAGAATGGCTGGCGGAACCGGAAATTCTCAGCCACCGACCAGCCAAACATGAAGCGGCCCAGGCTCTGGATAAGTAAAGATACCGGAGCAATACCGGCACTTAAGGAATAATCCTTCAGCCATAAAAAAAACGGGAAGCCAAAGCTTCCCGTTTTCTGTACAGACCACGCCGGCGGATTAACCTTCCGGGTTGATCTCCAGTAATTCAACTTCAAACACCAGCGTCGCGTTCGGTCCGATTGTACCGCCAGCGCCTGCCGGGCCGTAAGCCAGGTCAGAAGGAATCACCAGACGGACTTTACCGCCGCTCTTCATCAGCTGCAGACCTTCAGTCCAGCCCGGGATAACACCGTTCAGCGGGAAGGACACCGGCTCACCACGGCTGTAAGAGCTGTCGAACTCAGTGCCGTCAATCAGAGTTCCTTTGTAGTGCACCATCACTGAATCTTCAGCGGTCGGGCTTTCACCTTCGCCTTCAGTCAGGTGCTCAATCTGCAAACCGGACTCAGTGGTCGTTACATTTGGCTTCTTAGCATTCTCAGCCATGTAATCGATACCGGCCTGCTTGTTCTTATCAGCCAGCTCAGCAGCTTCTTTCTGCGCCTGCTCAACTTTCTTCTGCTGCGCTTCCATCAGTACTTTTTCAACGTCTTCACGGCTCAGCAAACCTTCGTCACCGGCGTATGCAGCTTCAACACCGCGGCGCAGTGCATCGTAATCCATGGTTTCAAAGTCAGCCTTTAAACGCTCACCCAACACCATACCCAGGCCATAGCTCAGCTTCTTCGTTTCACTGTCCAGAGTGTAAGGTTTTTCTACCGGTGCAGCGGGTTTCTTTTCTTCACCACAACCCACCAGGAACGCACTTGCAACAGCAACAGCAACCAGCGTCTTTTTCATTTCATTTCCTTAATTATGTCTGTCCGAATATCGGAATCGGCAGCTTTCAGCCTGAGTTCTCTGCATAAAAGCATCTGTACAGAATCTGTACGCAGCGCTCAACTTAACATAGCTGCTTGTATATATCCTGCCTTAGTGGGGGCGGGCAGAGAAAAGTTCAACCTAAATGCCCGTTTCAGAAGATAAATCAAGCAATGACTGCAGTAATCCTGACCACTGCCCCTGCACCGTTTGCAGATACACTTCCAGATTGGCTCTGGCCAGGTCATCAGCAGGCAGGGAAAGCGCCGGACAAAGATCATTGGCCGTAGCCAGGTCATAGAGCATGTGCAATTCGGTTTTTTCACAGGCCAGCTCTGCCTGTTTAAGCTGCTCATACGCCGCATCCAGCCGGCTATCCTGCTGCCGCTCGTCCCGCACCTGATAACGCAGCTTACGCAGCGGCAGTAAGCGGTCATAATGCCAGTGTTCTAACGCCTTATCACTGAACAGCTCTGCCGCCACCCCCTGTTGCTGACGGGCCAGCCACAGGCAAAAAATTACCCGGTTCACCGCCAGTCCCTGATCAGCCTGCAATTGCAAACATAACGGTGCCACGCCGGGCCGGCCATAAAACGCCAGGGCAAACTGCCACAAGCTGTTATCCGCTGAGGGTATTTCCGACATACTGCGCCTCACTCAAAGTCATATTCACAGGCTGAATTGTGCTAGAATCCGCAGCCAAAATCAGCGCCGGATCGTCACCGGCATCCGATATTAGCCTGCCAGCCCGGTAAGAACCATGATTCAGTTAAACCAGCTCAGCCTGCAACGCGGCCCGCAACGTCTGCTCGAACAGGCCCAGTTGACCATTCACGCCACTCAGAAAGTCGGTATTATCGGCGCGAACGGGGTGGGTAAGTCATCACTGTTTAAACTGATTCTGGGTGAATTGCAGGCCGATGAAGGTGACCTGCAACTGCCGTCCAATCTGATTATTGCCCACATGGCACAGGAAGTATCAGACTCAGACCGCAGCGCACTGGACTATGTGCTCGACGGTGATCGCAGGCTGCGTCAGGTCCAGCAACAGCTGGAAGATGCTGAATCCAGCGGCAACCATCACCGCAGCGGCGAACTGCACGCCGAAATGGCCGCCATCGACGGCTACACGGCGGAATCCCGCGCGCATCAGCTACTAAACGGCCTGAGCTTCCGGCCCGGGGATGCCAGCCGTCCGGTGAGCACCTTTTCCGGGGGCTGGCGTATTCGTCTGAACCTGGCGCAGGCGCTGATGTGTCATTCCGACATTCTGTTACTCGATGAGCCCACCAACCACCTGGATCTGGACGCGACCATCTGGCTGGAACAGTGGCTGCGCAGCTACCCGGGAACCCTGTTGCTGATCTCCCACGACCGGGACTTTCTGGACGCCGTCACCACCCACATCGTTCACATGCACCGCCAGAAAACCGACCTCTACAAAGGCGGGTATTCTGACTTTGAGGTCATGCGTGCAGAACGGCTTGCCCAGCAACAGGCCCAGTACGAGAAGCAACAACAACGGATCGCTGAAATCGAAAGCTTCGTGCGCCGTTTTAAGGCCAAAGCCTCTAAAGCCAAGCAGGCACAGAGCCGGGTGAAAGAGCTGGAACGGATGGAAACCATTTCCGCCGCCCACGTCGACAGCCCTTTCAGCTTCAGCTTTCAGGCCAGCGATAAAATATCTTTCCCGTTACTGACGTTGGATAAAGCCGATCTGGGTTATGACAAAGCCATTCTTAAGCAGGTATCCCTGAGTCTGGTACCCGGCGCCCGCATCGGCCTGCTGGGCCCAAACGGTGCCGGTAAGTCCACGCTGATTAAATCTCTGACGGAAGACCTGTCCCTGCTCAGCGGCGAACGCCGCAGCGGTGAACATCTGAAAGTAGGCTATTTTGCCCAGCACCAGTTGGAAGCCCTGGATCTGGAAGCCTCGCCGAGCCTGCACATTAAACGTATCGCGCCTCAGGCCAGCGATCAGGAAATCCGTAACTTTCTGGGCAGCTTCGACTTTAATGGCGACCGGGCACTGGAACCGGTCAAACAGTTCTCCGGCGGCGAAAAAGCCCGGGTAGCACTGGCCCTGATTGCCTGGCAGAAACCCAACCTGCTGCTGTTAGACGAACCCACCAACCACCTGGATCTTGAAGTACGCCACGCCCTGACGCTGGCCCTGCAGGGCTTTGAAGGTGCGCTGATTCTGGTATCCCACGACCGTCACCTGCTGCGTAACTGTGTAGATGAATTCCTGCTGGTTGCCGACCAACAGGTCGCCCCGTTCAAGGGAGACATGGACGATTATCAGCAATGGCTGGCTAACCAGCGCCGTGAAGATAACCAAACGGAACAGCCTGAACGGGAAAGCCGTTCCGCCAGTGCGGCAGAGCGTAAAGAGCAAAAACGCCTGGCAGCAGAACGCCGCAGCATGCTACGGCCGTTAAAGAAGGCCACCGAGAAACTGGAAGCGGAAATGGAAACCCTGGGAGCACAACTCGCAGCGGTGGAAGAAAAACTGGCCGATGCCAGCATCTACGAAGAGTCCCGCAAAGCGGAGCTTAAAGATGTTCTGCAACAACAGGCCAGCCTGCAACAACGCAGCGAAGCCGTCGAAACAGAATGGATGGAAAAGCTCGAAGAGTTGGAAGAACTGGAACAACTGACCGCAGAATAAGTTATAAATTTAAGGTGCCGGGCTCAGGCCACTGAGCCCCTGCTCTTTCCGGTCAGAACCCGGCCGGCAGACCGATAATGAGTCAGGCCTCAAACGAGGCCAGTTTAATACCGAAGGTCACAAAGACCGCACCGGTTACCGCCTTCAGCGCCCGCTGTATCACCCCCGCCCGGGCAAATCCCATAAACCGTGACAGCAACAGCACCATGCCTGAAAACCACAACAGATTAATCACAGAATGAATCAGCACCAGTAAAAACGCCGCAGAAGCCCCCTCCCCCAACGGGATAAACTGGGGAAACGCTGCCAGATAAAACATCGAGACCTTAGGATTCAGCGCATTGGTCAGAAAGCCTTCCACCAGCGCGTGACGGATACTCTGCAGCTTCACCGGCGCCGGTACCGGCTGAACACTGTTCGCAGCACTGCCCTGCCAGGCCGCCCGTAAGGCATTCACACCGATCCAGCACAGGTAGGCTGCCCCCAGCATTTTAACGATAAAAAACAACTGTGCTGACTGCACCAGAAGCACTGAGATTCCCAGTATGGACAATGCTCCGTGCAAATAAAACGCCCCCACAAATCCTGCCACATTCGCAAAACCGGCAGCCTTACCTGAAGTCGTCACAGATTTAAAAATCAGCATACCGTTCGGCCCCGGTGACATCACCAGTAATGCGGCAACCAGTGTGAAGGTCAGTAACTGCGAAAACTCCATATATCCTCCGGATTCTCAGGTATATAAACAAAAAAAGCGCCGCGGCATTCGCCAGGGCGCTCTTTAAAAACAGTAAAACCTAACTGGCCTTGGCCGGCGCAATGGAGTTAACCAGCGCTTCCAGTTCAGTACGGTTCTCGACAATTTTCTCCAGCGCTTCATCCGCATCTTCACGGCTGATCTGTAAACGCTTAAACAGCGCACCCGGGATTTCCTCTTCCGGTCCGTCTCCCAGACCTTTAGAGCGTAACAGACGGGAGGCAATATATAACAGCCCCACTTCCTGCTGTGCATCGCCCTGATAATTCGGGTCCTGCTGATGGCGGACCGCCTCGCAGACCTTATCCGGTAATGACCAGCTGTCCAGCAACCATGAACCAATCTGCTCACGGGTCACATTCAGCACCTGCTGTTCAATATACTCAGACGGCATATGCGGATTGGCCTCAATATACCGGGACAACAGCGAGAAATAAGACGGGAATACATGTGCCAGCACCAGATAACCGAAGTTATGCAGCAAGCCGGCCAGATAGACCATCCCCAGCTTTGGCCGCACCGCCACGGGCACTTTCTTACATAAGAGCTCACACAGGGCCGCAGTGTAAACCGACTGCTGCCAGAAAGGTACGCCTTCACGGGGGGTGTCATCCGGCACTGCCAGTGTTTGCCCCATGGCCACGCCTAATGCCAGATTCAGTACCAGATCAAACCCCAGTACCCGAACCACTGCATCATCAACGGACTGTACGTCCGTCGGTGCAGCATAGTAAGGCGACGCCGCCCAGCTCATCACCTGCGCCGCCAGACTTGGATCGACCCGTACCAGCGGTACCAGATCATCAATGCCGGCAATAGGATCCGAACGCAGGGCAATTAATTTTTTCATCGATAAAGGTAACGCGGGCATACCCAGCGTGTCTTCCAGACGCTGCTTTACCCGCAGGCTGGTAAAACGCTCAACCGCCTGGGTAATCACTTTGGTATCACTGCCACCAGGCTGAGCGTTACTGATAGATGCGGTCGTCAGCGCCAGTGCTTTCAGCACAACCGGCTGCTGAATCCAGCTACGGCGGATTTCAAATACCCGGCCGGTAAAGGGTTCTACCGCTTCAATGACGTCCAGATCGTTCAGACCGTCATCCATATAAACCCGCAGGCCCATCAGCTTCTGTAAGCCTTTCTCGGTTTTCAGGGCAGCCTGCCCGAAGAACTTAATTGCCTCACGGCTACGTAAAGGCTGCAGACGTAACTCTGAATGATTCCAGATACTGACTAAATCCAGCAACTGGTCAGACGGTACCAGCACCAACGCTTTAGTGCTGGTGTCGTGCACCATCAGGATGCGGTATTTAGGCTCGGTCTGAGCGGCTTGCATTGATTGCATACTGTGAGTCGCCAAAGCAATCTCCATCCACCTGTTTTTTTTCAGGGTTACTCGAATAATTCAACCGCCAGAACAATGGCGTTTCAGTTAGTCAGACTACAAAGTCAGCCCTTCAGTGTCCACGCCGGGCCTCCCAGTTTGGGGGCTAAAGCCCGCAGGAAGGCGATGAGATGCCAGAGATTAGCTGACAGAGGATATACCGGATGGTATCAGCGGTTTAAAAATACAAAACCGCCGGACAGAAAAAAGGCACGTCCCGTCAGAGAAGTGCCTTCATCAGAGCAGAGGAATAACGGTACTCAGACCCGGGTCAGCTTATACACCGCCGGTAATGATTTCAGCTTACGCATTACCCGGGCCAGATGAATCCGGCTGGTGACGGTAATGTCCATATGAACGGTGCTCAGCGGCGAGTCCGTTTCTGAAATATCGATCTTGAAGACGTTTGAGCCCGCACCGGCTGCGGTGGTCGCCAGCGAAGCAATCAGGCCTCTGGCCGGCTCAACCTGAAGATCCAGATTCACGGTAAACTCTTCATCAATACTCGCCGACCATTCCAGATAGACACATTTCTCAGCATCATCTTTCATGAAAGCGATATTGCGGCAGTCTGAACGGTGAATAACCAGCCCTCTGCCGGAGGAAATATGGCCGGTGATCTTATCGCCCGGAATCGGACCACAGCAGCGGGCATAGTGCAGCACCATACCTTCCGTCCCTTTGATGGCAAAGGGTTTATCGCTGGTCACCGGACCAAGATCTTTACTGGTTTCTTCTTCATCAGAACGTGGTCGCAGGCGGCGCGCGACCACATAGGCCATGCGGTTACCCAGTCCGATATCCACCAGCAGATCATCCAGCGTATTCAGCTGAATCTCATCCAGCAACGTCTGCAGACGCGCCGGATCGACGTCATCCACCGAGGTGCCAAAGTTACTCATAAACTGATTCAGCAGACGGCGGCCCAGCTCGACCGACTCATCACGCTGCTGCTGTTTAACAAAGTGACGGATGGCTGAACGGGCCTTACCGGTCACTACAAAGTTCATCCAGGCAATATTCGGACGGGCGCTGGCAGTGGTAATAATTTCGACTGTCTGGCCGCTCTCCAGAGTCTGGGATAACGGTGCCAGCCGGCGGTTAATCCGGCAGGAAATACAGGAATTGCCCACATCGGTATGTACGGCATAAGCAAAGTCCACGGCGGTGGCACCCTGCGGCAATTCGTAAATCCGGCCTTTTGGAGAGAATACATACACCTCATCGGAGAACAGATCGGTTTTCACCGTTTCAATGAACTCCATTGAATCACCGGCACGCTTCTGCATTTCCAGCAGGCTCTGTACCCACTTGCGGGCCCGGTTATAGCCATCAACGGCACTGCTGGAATCGCCATAAATCTTATAATGGCTGTGCTCGGCAATGCCCTGACTGGCAACCGCATCCATTTCTTTAGTACGGATCTGGACTTCGATGGTGATGTTACGGGCCCCGAACAAATCGGTATGTAACGACTGATAGCCGTTGGCCTTGGGAATGGCGATATAATCTTTGAAACGCCCGGCAACCGGCTTATACAGGCTGTGAATCACCCCCAGCACCCGGTAACAGTCATCCACACTTTCGGTCACTATCCGAAACGCAAATACATCCATGATTTCTTCAAAGGATTTACCCTTGCTCTTCATCTTGCTGTAGATGCTGTAGAGGTGTTTTTCCCGGCCGGAGACTACGCCACCAAAACCTTCCTGACTCAGGCGGCTGCGGATCGATTCTTCAATGCTGGAAATAATATCTTTACGCTGACCGCGGGCCTGTACCACTGCCCGGCGGATATATTTGGAACGCATCGGGTGATACGACTGAAACGCCAGATCTTCCAGCTCCAGTTGCATATCCCGCATCCCCAGCCGGGCCGCTACCGGCGCATAGATATCCAGAGTCTCACGGGCAATGCGGCGCTGT
Organism: uncultured Oceanospirillaceae bacterium; assembly: GCA_937138495.1. Taxonomy (GTDB): domain Bacteria; phylum Pseudomonadota; class Gammaproteobacteria; order Pseudomonadales; family Balneatricaceae; genus Amphritea. Next base: position 33,094 of record CAKZPE010000003.1, on the reverse strand, counting down.
TTCTCCGGCGGCATCGCCCCCAAAGTACGCATATTGTGTAAACGGTCCGCCAGTTTTACCAGAATAACGCGGATGTCCACCGCCATCGCCATGACCATTTTCTGGAAGTTTTCCGCCTGTGCTTCTGCACGGGTTTCAAATTCAAGGTGAGTCAGCTTACTGACGCCGTCCACAATGTCGGTCACCTGATCACCGAACTGGCCGGCCAGGCCATCACGGTTTACTTCCGTATCTTCAATAACATCATGCAGCATGGCGGCCATCAGGCTCTGATGGTCCATATGCATACCCGCCAGAATAGACGCCACCGACAACGGATGGGTCACGTACGGCTCACCACTCTTACGCCGCTGGCCATCGTGGGCCTGTTCTGCGTAAAAATACGCCCGCCGCACGGCCCTGATCTGCTGCAGATCAAGATAGCCGGATAACCGGTCAGAAAGCGCATCAATGGTTGGCATCAGGTACTCCTGCATGATTTACGGATAACTTACTGTTAAAGCTACAAAACTACACCTGTATTGTGCAAGTGCTAAATACACTAAAACAGCGGATTTACGCCCGGAATAACAGCTTAGCAGCAATACAGGGAGTTTTCTGGCGATAAAACGACGCCAAACGGCGTACTGGCGGGTCATTCCGGTATTAACTGAAGACGCTAACCGGAAAAAAATATGGCCGGTAAAAACCGGCCATATTTATCTGAATCATCTACGCTGACGGCTAAACAGACTGTTCAGCAGTCACCCGCGTGATACATGTGGGAAGCGTACAGTTATACTTCTTCAGCCACATCGATGGTTGCATTGCTCACGTGCTCTTCAGCAATCTCACGCAGCGCAACAACAGTCGGCTTATCATTTTCCCACTCTACCTTTGGCTCTTTACCGCCGGTAGCTAGTTGACGGGCACGCTTGGACGCAAGCATGACTAATTCAAAACGGTTGTCTACGTTTTCTAGACAATCTTCAACGGTTACGCGAGCCATTCGGTACCTCGGTACTTTCGTACGAAAAAAATGTATAAAAATTGACCCGAAAGTTTACCTAAGTGCGCTTAAGCTGACAAGAGGCCGGCCAGTAAAGCCTGGTGCTTTCGTTGCTGACGGGCCAGCGTCAGACGCTGACCGGCAAATACAGCCTGCAATTCACCCAGCGCTGTCTGGAAATCATCATTAATGATCAGATAATCAAACTCGCCGTAATGGCTCATTTCACCGATGGCCTGAGACATACGGTGGTCAATCACCTCTGCGGCATCCTGACCACGGCCGGTCAGGCGCTCACGCAAAGCACCGGTTGATGGCGGCAGAATAAAAACCGAAACACTGTCCGGCATTAAACGGCGGACCTGCTGAGCACCCTGCCAGTCAATTTCCAGAATAACGTCCTGCCCCTGCTCCAGCTGCTGTTCAACCCACACCTGAGACGTGCCGTACTTATTGGTAAATACTTCGGCAAACTCCAGGAATTCGCCACGGCCGATCATCGCATCAAAGTCGCTCAGGGCAACAAAGTTGTAATCTTTGCCGTCCACTTCGCCCGGCCGCATGTCACGGGTAGTATGGGAAACCGATACACAGATCTGCTGATCCTGTTCCAGTAACGCTTTAACCAGACTGGTTTTACCCGCACCGGACGGTGCAGACACGATATAGAGGGTGCCTAACTTGCTCATGTGGGAGAACTCTCGAACATTAAAAATGCAGGCATTGTAAAACAATCCCCGATGGGCGGACAGCTTTAGCCACCGCACCGGGGACCCCGTCAGGGTTCCTGATAACCTGACAACCGGTTAACAGCATGACCGGGCGGTGTCATTCGCCAGCCTGCTGATAGTCGTCAGGATTCTGAGTCAGGGCAAACAACATACCTTTTTCTACCCAGATTTTAACCGGTAAACCTTTGCCGTAAGCAATCACCGGCGCATCACCCGCACCGATATCCGGCAGAGGCCCGAACACCTCGGGCTGGTAATCCACCTGATACCAGGTTTGCTCTTCGCCATTCACATCCGCGACCCTGAACTGTGCCGCACGGATGCTGCTCAGTGAACAGTACCGCGCGCCCTGAAAGACTTCGGCGCCCAACAGACTGGAAAGCACCGGCTTAAACTGTAACTGAGTAAAATAACCGCTTAATTGCGGAAAGCTGCTGCCACGGGTTTCCAGCGGCCGGCGGTTAAAATGGTTGTACGCCACCTCAGCCGCAATTTCATGCGCTTTCGGATAAGGCCCGCTGGCTATATGTGGCCACCATAGCTGTACAGCCAACAGCAACAGGGCACAACAGCCAAACAGCCAGCCGCCATATTGTTTGAGCTGCTGGCGGGCAGAACCGGATTCACCGGCGACAGATTCAGCCGCCACCTGCATTACCTGCAGACGTTTCAGCTGTTCCGGTGACAGTTCAATGCTCTGATAATAATCATGTACCATCTGCTTTAACGGTTTTTCGCCATGCTGAGTCATAAACTCACCCCGCAATTATTCTCCCTGGCTTTACTCTGATGTAAGCGCTGCCGTAAGCGGTGTATTTTAGATAACACAGTGCCTTTTGGTAATGCCATCAGGGCCGCTACTTCCTGGGTGCTGTAACCTTCGACAGCCCAGAGAAACAACATTTCCCGTTCCTGATCATCAAGCATATTCATCAGGTAATTCACCTGTCGCTCATTGACCATAACTGTTTCCAGCACCTGCAGATCATAATCGGCAGCTTCCCGGTGCTCATCCTGCAACGGGGTCGACTGAACCTTCTGATTTCGGCGATAAGTATCAATATAGCGGTTACGGATGCTGGTAAATAAATAAGGCACCGGATCATCAAGCTGTTTAACCGGCGGTTCAAGAAAACTCGCCAGTGCACTTTGCACCAGGTCAAAGGCATCATCCCCATGCCTGCACAATGACACGGCATAACGGTGTAAACGGTTTAGCTGCGCCTGATCAATCATGGGCCACCAGCCACTGCCGGACTAACCAGTCCTGTAATGTTTTACTGACATCCAGCCCCTGCCCGGCAAATAAAGCCACCAGACCGGTCAGAAGAATATCATCCGCATGGGTTAACACAGCGGCTTCCTCTTTCCCCACCGCCACAGCAGCAATATGCCAGCCCTGGCTGGCCGAAAGTTGCATACTGATCACCAGATTAAATGCTCCGCTCTGCAGCTGAAACTCATCTTCAGGGACACGGTGCCACAACCACAAGTCATGCACGTTATACTCACAGCTCAGTTGCTGCAGGCTACGGGGGCTGCTTACTCGCAGCGCTTCCAGCTGTTGCTCATCACTTTGTGCCAGAGTTTCACCGTTCAGAGTGGCCTCCAGTGGCGCAAAACGGGCTGCCTGTACACACCATTCAAACGCGGCCATCTCGGCAACATAGGACAAATCCCGTAACGGTTCACAACGCTTCAGATACTCCGCAAAGCGGTCTCCAAAGGTATCCAGATCCGCCGCATGAGCCGGATGAAGCGGCACGTAGTCAGCCGCATAGGCCGCAAATGCGGTTTCCCCTAACAACTGTTCCACCACCGGAAACGTCACCTGTAACGCCCGAATCCGGCCTTCACGGGTGTTATTTCGGTAGGCTTCCAGCACCGCCGCCGGAGATGTATTTCCGGCAGCCTGCCAGTCACGGGTATCCACCTGCTGCTGTAAGGCATCATTCAGCAGTTGCGGCCAGTGCTGGGGCAAAAAAGCATCGCTTTCAGACAGGTTATGCACAGACATCAAGCCACCTCCCGTTGTTGCAGGATCCGGTCAGCCCGGGCAGCTTCTTCGAGCAGACGGGACAGCTCCGGAATATCATTATCCCACTCAATCAGTGTCGGCCGCGGACCGGTCACCGTCACAGTATCCGCAAACAACTGCCAGACATCCGGCCATACTTCTTTGCCATGAGTATCCAGTGCGCCCCACTCCGTTTTCTGATACCCCCCGAGATGCATCTGCCGAATACGCTCTGCAGGCAAATAGCCAATCTGTTCCCGGGGATCATCGCCAAAGTTGATGCTGTTTACCTGAAAGTTATTCACATCCAGCAGCAGGTCACAGTCTGCCAGCTCCGCCACCATGGCTAAAAACTGTCCTTCCGGCAAGCCGGCCACCGGCGGCCGCAAATAGGTAGACAGGTTTTCCAGCAGGATTCGCTGTTCCAGATAATCCTGAACCAACCGGATACGGGCCGCCAGATGTTCGGCATAGGCTTCGGTCATCGGTAAGGGCAATAAATCATGGCTATGGGCATTGCCATGGCTGCAGAAACAGGCGTGATCGGAAATCCAGGCGGCACCGGTATCCTGCGACAGCTGCTTAATCCGGTCCAGATAGGCAAAATCCAGCGGGTCATTACCGGCCAGATTCATCGAGACACAGTGCAGGGCAACCGGGTACTGCTCTGCCAGTGCCATCATCCGGTGGTAATCCAGATTACCGGTATGCAGATGGTTATCTGCCAGCAGTTCCAGCCAGGCTACGTCCGGCTGTTCCGCCAGCAACTGATCAATATGCGGCCAGCGTAAACCAATCCCCGCACGGGTGGGTAACGATCCCATCACTGTGTTACTCAATCCGGTCTCCTTCAGTCTGCATATGCTCTCTGAAGCGTTCGTCTGCACAAGCGCTTAGGACAGCATAGTCATTACTCACCCAAAGAGCCGGCAGCCTCGCTCTGCCAACTCCAGGGTAAGCTTCAGGTTTATGCCTTAGCAGGCTTCACCTTAGCGACTTCACCACCGATCTTGGCGCAGGTACCTTCCGGTACATATACCCACTCGTTAGTGGCGCGGTCGACTGTGGACTGACCGGCACAACCGTGCTTACCGTCCAGGGCACCGCAGTCGTTTTTACCCGCCATCGCGACGCCGGAGCACTTTTCCCAGTTCGCAGGCTGATCTGGCACAGCCATCGCTGCAGACGCACCCGCCAGGGCAATACCGGCAATCGCTGTTTTCAGTGCAAGTGTTGATTTAGACATGATCGATATCCTCAGATTTTATTGTATTTTCCTGACTGATCACCAAACCTGCGAACACAACTGTTATTCCCCTTAACATTCGCAGGCCTGCGAGGCAGGTCGTGCGAGCCCTTTTATGAGCGGCTCATAAGGGTTAACGAATCAGCATCAGGTTTGATTGCAAAAAAAATAAAAAAATCAGAATTTATCGAAAAACAGGTATCTGAGATATTCAGAAAACAGGCGCAGGCAGACGGAGCAACAGCGCCCGGGAAATCAGACCGTGAAAGGCTATTCCCGGCATGCCTCAGGGCAGCGTTTCAGATAGTCAGCATGGTTACGCTGGCAGGGGCCACCCACTCCGGCATAACAGGCCCCGCCCACACCTTTGAACAGCGGGCCGCCCACACCTGAATAGCGTTTCCCCCCTACTCCCTTATACCGGGGACCACCCACCCCCGCATAACAGGGGCCACCCACACCCGCATAAGCCGGACCGCCCACACCGGCATACGCCGGGCCGCCGACGCCGGCATAACATTCACCGCCGGGTTGTTTATTGCCTTTACAGGCACAGACATCCACCGCGTACGCAGGTACGGCCAGAAAACAGACAGTCAGCAGGATCAGAAGACGCATATCAGAAGTTCCATATCAGGTGATAACAGGAAAATTGTCCGTCAGGCAGGCCTTAAATGCAAAAGCGCTACGCACAAGGCATTATTGCTGATCAATTTTCCGGCCTCATACACACACCCATGTACAAGCCTCTCATCTGGCCGTCACCGTAAAACAACCGGCATGGACACACAGAAATATCTCTCATACTGCCCAAAACAGTTAGCTTTCCAGCACGGTATAACTGGCACATTCTGCTCGTATTTCCGCCATTAAATCAGTCACTTGCCTGCAAATTACACGAAAAAATAACGGCTAATGATCGCCATACATCCAGCGAATTGCCAGATTTGACCTACAGTTAACTCAATAACGCCAACAACGTCCTACAGCACTGCGCTGCGGCCGCTGAGGCCCGATTTACACCATAAGGAAATATCAGGACCGAAATCTGTGGCCAGTAGCAGTGTTGTTAACTCATTAATGATCAGAGTCGGGGCGGTGATTTTTATGACCACCCTGGTCATCGGTTATTTATGGATCGACAGTGAATACCGCGACCTGGCAGACACCAACCGGCGCTTTGCAGAAAATTATCTTGAAGAGCAAAAGCAACTGCTGCGTAAAGATGTCCTGCGCATGCGTGAGTTCGTCCACCAGCAGCAAGCCCGGGCCAGCACTGAGCTGCGCCAGCACCTTAAAAGCCATGTCTATCAGGCCCACAGCATTGCCACCGGCATTCACCGGCAGTACAACAAGCGCTTACCGGATTTTAACATTCAGCAACGGATCATCGACGCATTGCGTTATAGCCATTCGGCAGGCTCGCGCAGTTATTACTTTATTGATTCATTTCAAAAGACACCTTTGCTGTACCCCCCTGACCCGGGCATTGAAGGCCATACGATGGATGCCGGCCTGCATGCACAGGAAAAACATGAAGTCACTCAAAAGACCCTTGAACTGGTCGCCACGCAGGATGAAGGCTACATCCAGTATGACTGGTACCGGCCGGAAGAAGACGCCGGGCTGGAACGTAAATACAGCTTCGTAAAACGTTTCGAACCTTATAACTGGATCATCGGCAGTGGCGATTATCTGGAAGACTTTGAAAACCACAACCGCCGGCGCATTCTGCAGGACATAGCCCGGACGCCCACCTCTAAAATGGAGCCGGACTATTTCTTCATCGTATCTTACAGCGGAGATCTGTACGCTTCCCGGGGTCAGTATTACGCAGGCAATACCAATATCTGGGACCGGCAATCTGCCAAAGGGAAGAACGTCGTGCAGGACTCGGTACAGTTGGTCCGGGAGAACCCTAAGGGAGGATTTTATTCCTACTTTCAGGCAAAGCCTGATGGCATCATCGCCGAAAAAATCACCTTCATGGTGGGCATCGATGAATGGCAGGTGTATATCGGCACCGGATCATATCTGGATACTATTGATGCGGAAATTGCCCGGCGCAGTGATGAGTTTTCCAATACGGTCAATACCCGGGTACGTACCGCCATTATCATCCTGCTGATGGCAACGCTGCTGATTCTGCTGTCGGCCTATTTCTTCAGCCGCCGTTTACAGCACAACTTAATGCTCTTTCAGCATGCTTTTAACGACGCGGTTGAAAATGGCATCCACCTGAACAAAGACAGTATCTTTTTTACCGAATTCAAACAGCTCGCAGGCAGCGTTAACCGTATGATTGACCGGCTAAACCGGCAAACCGGCATCCTGCGTCATACCGCCCAACATGATGCTCTGACAGACTTACCTAACCGCCTGACGGGCAATAGCCATCTTGAAAACATGTTGCAGACCGTCGCAGAACATCATGCCTCACTGGCACTGTTCTTCATTGATCTGGATAACTTCAAAGAGGTGAATGACACCCTCGGTCACAGCGCCGGCGACCAGTTGTTACGCCAGGTTGCTGAACGCCTGCAGAGCACTTTGCGGGAAGAAGACCACCTCGCCCGTTTAGGCGGAGATGAATTCACCATTGTGACAGGCTTTATCCCCGACGAAAACGATGCTGTCATCATTGCCCGGAAACTGCTGGATTGCTTTACTGCTCCGTTCACCATCAGCGAACAACAGATATTTGCCGGTGCCAGCATCGGCATCGCCATGTATCCGAAACACGGCCACACCTCTGAACTGCTACTACGCAACGCCGATGCCGCCATGTATCAGGCGAAACGGAACGGCAAGAACGCCTTTGCCTTTTATGACAGCCACCTGACCGTCAACCTGCAACACCGGGTGAATATGATCGACAGCCTGCGCCGTGCCATCGATAACCAGGCGTTCATCCTCCATTACCAACCACAAGTCTGCATAAAACGTGGCCTGACCGTCAGCTGTGAAGCCCTGATCCGCTGGCCCACCGAACAGGGCCTGATCAACCCGGAAGACTTTATACCCTATGCAGAATCAAGTGGCCTGATTAACCCGATAGGCCGTTGGGTCATCCGGGAAGCCTGCGAACAATGGGTCAGTTGGCGGGATCAGGGCCTCAGCCTGCGGGCCATTGCCGTCAACATCTCCTGCCACCAGCTGCAGGAGCCGGATTTCATTGACCATATCGTTAACTGTCTCGGGGAAACCGGCTGCCCGCCACAGGCACTGGAGCTGGAAGTCACTGAAAGCGCCTTACTGGATACACCGGAAAAACTTACGCGGTTATATAACATGGGGATTCGCCTGGCACTGGATGATTTTGGCACCGGTTATTCTTCCCTGTCGTACCTGAAACAGTTACCGCTGAATAAGATTAAAATAGACCGCAGTTTCATTGACCACATCGCTACTGATATGAACGATCTGGCCATCACCCGGGCCATTCTGACACTGGGACAAAGTCTGAAACTGGAAGTGATCGCCGAAGGGGTTGAGGAGGCCCGGCAATTAGAAGTTCTGCGCGAAGCAGCCTGCCCTCTGATTCAGGGCTTTATCTTCAGCGAGGCACTGGCACCGGATGCATTTCTTGAATACGCCATGCGCAACGGCAAAAACGCAGACCGTATCACCCGGATGGGATAACCCTCAGAGGCTATCCCTGACAGCGCCCCTACGGCTCCGACTTCACTCCCAGTGAGCTTCATCCTCATGGAGCAAAAACTCCACGCTGCGCTCATCCCCGGTCAGTTGCTGAATCGTCACCGGAGCGCCCTCTTCATCCAACTCCAGCCAACCGATACCGGATGCATTCAGCAAGCGCTCACCGCTGCGGGCATTTGCAGGCTTATAAGGAATAATCTTCATCCCCCGCCGCTTGGTAAACCAGTTAAGCGGAGACCAGGATGCATACAGCCAGCGGTTCAGCCGGTCGAACACATCCAGCAACTTTTCCGGGAACCGGTTACGGATACCACTGCTGGTAATCTGCCAGATCTCCGGGCCACCCTGCTGCCCCCGCAGCTGAATATCATAGGCGAATGAATAATGTACATCGCCAGACAGAATTACAAAATTTTTCGGTGTTCGGGGATGACGGAACATATTCAGCAGCGCATGTGCTGAACCGGCATGAGCCATCCAGTTTTCCGCATCAACGAGCAGGGGCTTACCCACCCAGGTAAAGATGCGTTGTATGGTCTCGATCAGCTTAACCCCGAATATCGGCGCGGGAGAGACAATCACCACTGAGTTGTGCCCCAGAATATCATTCTGCAGATCCGTCAGGGCCTCCCAGTCCATCAGCCCTGATGGCCAGTTCAGATTTTTCTCCGAACGCCAGCGATGGGTGCGGGTATCCAGCACTACCAGTGGAGTCTGATAATCCCAGTGATAGTGCCAGCGGGGGAACTTCAGCAACTCATCCAGCAAGTCCTCATATTGCTCACTGCCCGGCTGCTGCAACCCACTGGCCACTTGTTCCAGCAAGGGTGCCGGAAAATGCTCTGGCGCATTTCCCCACCCCTGACAGATTAAATACCCCAGCAGGGCATTGCCAATAACCCGACGGGAAAAAGGATTGGAATACGCCGTTTGTTCCCAGCCAGCGGTGAGATTCCAGTCATCGGTAATGTCATGATCATCAAAAATCATTGCCACCGGTAAGTGTGCCATCACCCGGCGAACCCGGGGCAAACCGGCGATAAAATGATCCAGCGCGTGACGTTCTTCCCGGTACAGCGCCTGCTGTTCATCATTCAGCGTTGGCGGTGCCTGTAGCGACAGTTTTTCCCAGGCCGCCGGTGACCAGACCAGCATATACATCGCCAGCACTTCACCCAGGGTGATCAGATGGTTATGAGCGTGGTCCGAAGTAAACACTGGCTTTTCCACGCTGCGGAACAGTACGTCTTGCAGGCCATTGCTTTGCTCGGTGGGTAACAGCGTGTCGCGCTGATAATAATGCGCATTCTGATCATGCAGGCCGGCTTCAGCCGTCTGTACATCCGGAATTTGTTCCACCGGAAGACCCAGCTCAGCCAGCAGGCCGTGAATCGCCACCAGCATCGGACCGCCAACATCATCCACATACACCTGATCACCGGACATCATCAGGACTGATGGCCAGTGCTGCGGATCAATAAAGTGCTGTTGCAGTTTCGCATCCGCAAACAGTAAACCGTCGGCACTGTCATAGTGGGGTTTACGGCAGGAACCGTGTAACACCCGGTCCAGCTGCGAGCGCAACACAAACCCTGGCCGGGGCTGTCCCGGATAACAGATATCACCGGCCCATTCAGTCACCGGTTGCCAGCGGTCTTCCGTTTCCGGCCGCAACTGCAGGTCATAACCGATGAATACGTCATAAGGCAGCGCCTGTTCCAGCGGGATATCGAACAGATAGAAGTACAGCTGTTCACCGGCCTGCCAGCAACGGCAATGGCGACTGGCATCCGGTTTCTGTTGTAACTCGTCGCCAACAAACAACTGTAGCTGACTCTTCAGCGGCTGTGAGGCCGCCAGCCAAAGGGTCAGTTTCTCCGGCGTCAGCCGGCGCAAAATAGGGCCACAGAGTACAAGTGGCAAAGCGGTAACAGTCATACATTCACTATCTGGCCATGTTCAAACACAACTTAAGCATACCCGACCGGTGATTAAAACCGCTACAGGCCCACATGCGTTGAATTTCAAGAGTTTCTGCCTGTTCATGCATTTAAACACGCGTTGTAAACCCTTCCTGAATCCGTCAGAAAATACCATGGTTTTGTTATCCCAAACGGATAGTTTTGTGATAACTGCCTGCAAGAATGTCGCTCACCCACAATACATTGACCGCCCTTGCTGAGCCTGAAACGTGCCCGGTTTTTCTGCTCAGCAACGGCTTCCCATGAGGTGATGTTATGACACTGCAAACCACAGGTACCGGCGGACAGGCTCTGCACCGGCCGAAAACAACACGGAATACGCCACGCCCGAATCAGCCGGCCACCGGACAGATTTCCCCCGGACATCCGGCCCTTGCAGCATTATCTGTACAGCAGCAAACACAGTTTTGTCAGTTTGGTACTGGCCCCTCCGCCAGTCCGGACTTCCCCCTGATCCATCAGGGGTTTGAACATTATGCCGGGCAACAACCCGATGCCTGTGCGATCCGTGAAGCCGGTGGCCGTGAAATCAGCTACCGGATGCTGAACCGTCAGGCCAATGCTCTGGCGACGCACCTGCAACGTAATCAGGTCAGCCGGGGGGACAGCGTCTGCCTGTTTGTACGCAGAAGTATCGAAATGGTGGTGGGGATTCTCGCCTGTCTTAAACTGGGTGCGAATTATGTCCCTCAGGATATGCAGCTTTGTCCGGCGCAACAGCGCAGCCATATCGTGACAACCGTGGCCGCCAGGATCATTCTGACTACGCGCCAGTATCAGCAGGCTGTCAGCGATGACGGCGCTCAGAAAATCATCGCAATTGATGAGTTTTTACAGCAACCCGCCGGTATCAGTATCGAGCAGCGCTTTTTCAGAGCCGCCCGCCCGGAAGATACCGCGGTCGTCATCTTTACCTCAGGTACCACAGGTAAAGCTAACGGGGTACAGGTCAGTCACGCTAACTTAGTCAATATTCTGCTGACTGCTCCCGGTAATATGGGCATTCGTCCCGGCGACAGAGTGGCTCAGCAACTGAATATCGCATTCGACATGGCGGCCTGGGAGATTCTGGGCTGCCTGAGCAATGGCGGAACGTTGCTGATCCGGGATAAAAACATTCAGACCACCGCTGAACAGGCAGATATTCTGATTGCCACCCCCAGTATTCTGGCCATGCTGGACGCCAGCCGTTGCCATCAGGTCAGAGCAGTGGCGGTCGCCGGCGAACCCTGCCCACAGCCACTGGCCGACTGCTGGGGCGCCTTCTGTGACTTTTATAACGCCTGCGGCCCCACTGAAACCACCATCATCAACACCGCAGAAGTATATCGCCCGGGGGACCCGGTACTGAGCATCGGCCGGCCAACACCGAATAATACGGTGTATGTCCTGAATGACCGGCTGGAACCCTGTCAGATCGGTGAAACCGGCGAAATGTGGGCCGGTGGTGCCTGCGTGTCCAAAGGCTATATCAATAACCCTGAATTAACAGCAGAACGCTACCGGGACGATCCGTTTCTGGGCAAGGGCCATACAATGTTCCGCACCCGGGATCTGGGCCGCTGGACCGCCGACGGCACTCTGGAGCACTTCGGCCGGGTAGACGATCAGGTCAAAATCCGCGGCTTCCGGGTCGAGCTGGATGCGGTATCTGCGGTTCTGGAGCGCACTGAAAACTGCAACCAGGCGGCGGCTCTGAAACTTAACAGCCGGCATCTGGCAGCCTTTGTCAGCCCGGCCAGTGTCGATCTGGCAGCGGCCCGTCAGCACGTACTGGATGCCCTGCCTTACTACTGTGACCCTCTGTTTATTCTGGCGGTTGATGAACTGCCCAGAACCATCCGCGGCAAAGTCGATAAACGCGCCCTGGCCGCCCGGGCTGAAGAGCACCACCGTCAATCTGAAATTTCCGGAGAAACCCCATGACCAGCCAGCACATGCAGATTGATCTGCCAGCCCCCCGTCAGGGTCTGCGCAGCACCATCAAAAAACCCCGTTACATGCACTACAACCGATTGATTACGCTGATCTTCCTGATCAACGCAGCAGCACTGGGATACGGCTTCACTCAGGCCTGGTGGACCGGCAGTGGCATTGCCCTGCAGGTACTGGCCGATCTGACCCTGTTTAATCTGAGCCTGGCCATCCTGGCTCGCCAGCAGTACGTGATTAATTTCCTCTTCTGGCTGTTTACCCGGGCCCCGACAAGCTGGCCGCTGTCGGTCCGCTGGTCTCTGGGCAAGGTCTATCATTACGGCGGTCTGCATAAAGGCGGTGCGCTGGCCGGCACCCTGTGGTTTATCGTATTTGCCGGCAGCGCGAGCTATCAGTTTCATCAGAATCTGCCGGGAATGTCTTCAACCAGCCTGGCCCTCATTTACGGTTTGCTGGCCCTGCTGGTTCTGATTGTGGTGATGGCACAGAAAAATATCCGCGCCCGATATCATGATGGATTTGAGCGCACCCACCGCTTTGGTGGCTGGTTATCCCTGATTCTGTTCTGGACACTGACCCTCTCCTTCACCGACGATCAGCGCGGCGTACAGAGTTTCAGCGATGCTCTGACCACCAGCACCGGTTTCTGGCTGCTGTGTCTGCTCACCGCCAGCATTATTCTGCCCTGGCTGCGCTTACGCCGGGTACCGGTTCAGGTGGACACGCCGTCAAACCATGTTGCTGTTGCCACTTTCGACCACGGCGTCACTCCCTTTGCCGGTTCATCGACAGCGATCAGCCTGAATCCGTTAATGGAATGGCATCACTTTGCCAACGCTCCGTCTCCGGGAAAAGACGGCTTCCGGCTGGTAATCTCCCGAGCCGGTGACTGGACCGGTAATTTCATCGAGCAGAAACCCAGCCATGTATGGGTGAAAGGCATCCCGCAGGCCGGAGTGGCTTACATAGAAGTGCTGTTTAAAAAAGTGATTTACGTCGCCACCGGCAGCGGTATCGGGCCGGTACTGCCCCACCTGCTGGCGCAGGAAGTACCTATCCATCTGATCTGGTCAACCCGGGAACCACGCAAAACCTATGGCGATGCCCTGGTGGATGAAATCCTCGCTGCCCAGCCCGATGCTCATATATGGGATACCGACGCCAACGGCAAGCCAGATCTGGTCAAACTGGCCTACCAGGCCTGCCAGGCACACGGCGCGGAAGCGGTCATCTGTATCTCCAACGAGAAACTGACCTGGCAAGTGGTATATGGCATGGAAAGCCGTGGCATTCCGGCCTACGGAGCCATCTGGGATTCCTGATCAGGAGACAGGTTATGACACATTTACTGCCCGACACAGACAGCCCCTTGCTGGCTGAACGCCACGGCCGGGTTGTGGTACTGCGACTCAACCGCCCGGCGGTGCTGAACGCCCTCAACAGCCAACTGATGCAACAACTAGTGGCGACCTGCAACGAGCTGGATGCCGACCCGGGCACCGGTTGCATCATCCTCACCGGCAGCGAACAGGCGTTCGCCGCCGGGGCCGATATCGAAGAACTGGCCACACAACGGCACCTGGACATGTTTCAGCAAGGATTCTTTGAACCTTGGGACCGGTTTGCCGCTCTAAGAACTCCGATAATCGCTGCAGTGTCCGGCTATGCCCTGGGCGGTGGCTGCGAGCTGGCAATGATGTGCGACATTATTTTTGCCGCCGACACTGCCCGCTTCGGCCAGCCGGAAGTCAAAATCGGGGTGACTCCCGGCATGGGAGGATCACAGCGGCTGACGAAGCTGATCGGAAAGTCCCGGGCAATGGATATGATCCTTACCGGCCGGACGATGGATGCACAGGAAGCAGAGCGCGCCGGACTCGCTGCCAGAGTCGTGCCGTCAGACGAACTGTTCAGTACCGCTCTGGAAGCCGCCCGGCAAATTGCCAGTTACAGTAAAGCCGTCACCATGACCGCCAAGGAAATGGTGAAACAGGCAGAACAAACCGGCCTGCAGGACGGAGTGCTCTTTGAACGGCGCAGTTACTACGGGCTCTACGGCAGCGATGATCAGATCGAAGGTATGCAGGCGTTTATGGAGAAACGTCCGGCGGTATTCCGGCGGTGAATACCGGTTTTATACAGGACGTGACCCTGAGACAGGATTTACCCATGGAAAATAAGAAAATACTCATCGTTGAAGATCAGGACGAAATTGCCGGCCTGCTGGAACTTCACCTGTCCGACCTGGGGGCCGACATAACCCGGGTCAGCGACGGCCACAGCGGCATGCGCATGGCCTGCAGTATGGAATGGGACCTACTGATTCTGGATATCCAGTTACCCGGCCCTTCGGGGCTCGAGATCTGCCGCAGTGTCAGACGCAATCAGAACTATGTCCCGATCCTGCTGCTCACCTGCCGCTCCAGCGAACTGGACAGGGTTATGGGGCTGGATCTGGGGGCCGATGATTACATCACCAAACCATTCAGCGTGATGGAACTGATTGCCCGCATCAAGGCGATGTTCCGCCGGGTCAGCGCCATTCAGAATGCTAGCCCCGGACAGCAGAACACCCTGACACTGGGCAGGCTGTCCATTGATGAAAAACTCCATGAAGTTAAGCTGGCGGGAAAAACCATCGACCTGACCGCCCGGGAATTTGACCTGCTGCGCTACTTTGCCTGTCAGCCCGGCCGGGTATTTCGCCGTTCCGAACTGCTGGATAACGTCTGGGGATACGGCCACGCCGGTTACGAACATACTGTCAATTCCCATATCAACCGCTTACGGGCAAAAATCGAACATGACTCAAACAATCCGGAGATCATCGTTACTGTGTGGGGGGTGGGGTATAAACTCGACTCTGAAAGGCTCAGTCTGTGACCGCTTCTGATCTCTCCCGGCCACCGGCAGAACGCATCCAGAAAGGGCTGGTCAGCACCCTGAATACCCGGCTGTCGCTGGCACTGATGTTCATAGTGGTTGCGGTGGGAGTGGCTGTCATGCTGGTCAGCCAGAACTGGATGCGGGCCTATTATGAAGAACTGACTCAGAAGCTGAATTTCAGCATCGCGATGTACGTTACTGATACCTACAGCCTGATCACCCAGAACGGCGACACTGCCCGGGTGCAGGTGGATGCCATTGAAGCCCTCGCCCAACAGGCGATGGTGATTAATCCACTGGCGGAAGTGTATCTGCTGGATGCCCAGGGCAATATTCTCGCCCATGCCCTGCAAGACGATAACCTGGCCCGCCGCAGCATTCCGCTGGGCCCGGTGAAAGACTTCATCCGTGGTGACATTGAATACCCTCTGCGCGGCGCAGATCCCCGCCATATGGATGCTGAAAAAGTATTTTCCGCCGCAGAAATCCGCCAGAACGACCAGCTTCAGGGTTACCTGTACGTGATTCTTGGTGGCCAGCTATACGACAACATTGAGGATGGTATTCAGGACAGTTACAGCCGTTCAATGGTACTGGTGGCCATCGCCGTGATTACGCTGGCAGCAATTCTGGCCGGCTGGCTGATTTTCCGGCTGCTGGTGCGCCGTCTGGGGATGCTCAGCATGGCAATGAACACGTTCAGCGAACAGAATCTGGCCCCTTGCCGCTCTGACCTGCAACAACTCACCCCCGCCCCCCTGCCTAAAGACGAAATTGATCAGCTGGCCCAGACGTTTGAGCAGATGTCAGAAAAAATCAGCATGCAGTTTGAAATGCTCCGCGAGGCGGATCAGACCCGCCGGGAGCTGATCAGCAATGTCTCCCACGACCTGCGAACCCCACTTTCTACCATTCAGGGGTACCTGGAAACGTTGCTGATTAAAAACAGCAGCCTGAACGAAACCGAACGTATGGAATTTCTGCGGACAGCCATGCACAGCTCACACCGGCTGGGGCAGCTGATTCAGGACCTGTTCGAGTTATCCAAGCTGGAAGCCAAGCAAATGAGCGCCAACAGTGAGCGCTTTTCACTGGCTGAACTGGTATTCGATACCATTCAGGAATTCCGTTTACAGGCCGCAGCCAAACACATCCACATCGAGGTGGTCAATCAGCAGAATAATGCTTTTGTGTATGCAGATATCAGCCTGATTCAGCGGGTCTTCGAAAACCTGTTACGCAACGCCATCACCTATACCCCTGAACACGGTGAAATCCGCCTGCAGATAGAAGCAGACAGGGCCCACCCACAGGATGCCATTAAGATCAGTATTATAGATAACGGTCAGGGTATCAGCCCGGAACACCTGCCATATATTTTCGACCGTTTCTATACTCAGCAACAGGCCAAAAGCACCAACACCGGCTCCACCGGGCTGGGACTGGCCATTGTTAAACGTATTCTTGAATTACACAGCAGTGAAATTGAGGTACAGAGCCAGCTTAATCAGGGCTGCTGTTTCCGGTTTTCCCTGCCAACCGCAGCCTGATCACTGACACTGGCGCCCGCCACCGGCAGGGTGTTTTCTTCAAAACCTGCCGAATAACTGGTCCGAATGACTAAGGTCAACTGCCCCCGTTGACCTGCGACGATTCTGTTTATACTCTATCTGGCACATTAAAAACGCATTAGATTGCGGAATTACAGTTGATGATCTGCAGCGTCACTATCTGACGGGGCTCACAGCTGTAGGAGACAGCGTACAGTTATCTGCAAACATCAGATCTGTACCCCAGCTCCCGGATTTTCCTGAAGTATTAAACGGATAAACAGTTTATAGGAGCTATCAATGAGCGTCTCCTGGTGCAAGTCGTATCTGCTGCCAGCCAGCCTGCTGTTAACATTCTGTCTTAGCCTGAGTGGTTGTATTAATCAGGAACCCGATATTGTTTCCTGGCGTTTACAAACCCAGGCGACGAAAGAAAGTATCGATTATCAGGGGCTTGTGGAGCTGTCTGATAACATCAGCAAAATGAGTGCCGGCCGTCTGCAGCTGGAAATCATCCCCAGCAGCGAAGTCCCCGCCGGCCCGGATATTTATACCGCCGTTCAGGAACGCCGTATCGAGATGGGTAATGGCTGGCCAAACTGGTGGTCAGGTCAGCACCCGGCCTGGGCACTGATGAATGCCGGCCCGTTCGATTTCATGAATCTGGATGCCTCAATGATGTTTTTCCTGGCAGGAGACGGCACCCGGCTGGCTAACAGTCTGGCCGCTCCCGACGGCATCCTGTGGCGCCCCGCCTGGTGGCCTGGCATGGAGTTTGGCCTGATATCAAAAGAACCGATCACCGGTCTGGATGATTTACGGGAAAAGAAAGTCCGTATCGGCCCGGGCCTGCCCAGTGAAGTACTGACCGCCGCTGCCGGCGCCTACACCATTCCATTGGTGCCTAACGAAATTCGCCCGGCACTGGAAAGTGGTGATATCGACGCGGTTGAGTGGACCACCGCCCGCGGTGCCTGGGATCTTGGTCTCCACGACATCGGTAAGCATGCCATAGTGCCGGCTATCTGGCAGCCTTCTGTATTATCTGACTTCCTGATCAATCAGGCCGCTTACGACGAGCTGGCCCCGGATCTGCAGGCGATTCTTGAATCCGCCATTAAATCCTACACCCTGAGCGTCACCATGAATGCCAAGGTATCAGATTTCGAAGCCTTTAAGCAGCTGGCTGACAGTGGCGTAAACATTAACCGCTGGTCCCGGGAAGACATTGACCGCTGGCGGGAAGAATCAGACAAAGTGCTGGTTAAATATGCCCAGAGAGACCCGCTGACGAAGCAGATCATTGAAAAAAAACGTAGCTTTAAAAAGGAATTTAACCAGTATTACGACTGGTTCGGGAATTATGAACAGCAATGATTAACCGCCTAACGATCCGTCTGTTCTGCATCGTTAGCCTTATCACCCTGCTGGTGATGAGTTCTTTCGTCGCCGTACGCTATGTGGCTAATGCGGAACTGATGGAAAGTACCTCCCAGGCACGGGGGCTGGCAGTCGCCAAACGGGTAGCCGCCTCGGTTAAACCGACCATCTGGAATATCTATAACAAATCTTACAACCGTACCTATACCGCGGAATTTGCCGACGCCATTCTGGATGCCGAAATGGACTCTGACTTTATTCAGGGCATTAAGGTATTCGGTAACTTCGGCCACCTCTATATGGGGAAAATAAAACGCGATAACAGCCAGATTGAACGCTTTAATGCAGACAATGATGAACTGACCTGGAAGCAGCAACCCAACCGCATCAGCTACCCCGTATCTCTGGGGGCCATGACCATTGGCCATGTTGAGGTCAGTTATTCTGATAAAGAGTTTGCCGAAACCCTGCGCAGCTCTTTATGGGTCGATATAACTCAGGTGGCCATTGTTGGCCTGTTATTCGTTGGTTCACTGTATATCGTACTCAGGCTCGCACTGATGGCCCCCATGCAGTCACTGCAGGTGGCACAGCATGCGCTGGATGCCCTCGACGAAGCGGTGTTCGTGGTTAACAAAGACGGTCATGTCATCGATATAAATCCCAGCTACACAACCATCACTCATTATAAAGAAGCCGAAATCCTCCACCGCCCTCCCGCTATTTATGCCACTGATCGCGCTCAGTTACCTATCTTCCAGTTTGCCGCCGAAACCCTGGAGAAAAAGAACAGCTGGTCCGGGCAGGTAGTGGGCCAGCGCAAAGACGGCAGTACCTTCCCCGGCTGGCTGAACATCAATATCGTTGAACCTGTAGACGGCGTACTTACTGATGCGAATACCACCTACGTGGGGGTGCTGACGGATATAGCTGAAAAACAGGAAGCCGAGCAAAAACTGCACCATCTGGCATATTTTGACACCCTGACCCAGATCCCGAACCGTTACTCCTTCATGCTGCGCCTGGAAGCTGACATTCATCTGGCCAGCCGCCAGTCCAGTGCACTGGCCCTGCTGTTCATTGATCTGGATAATTTCAAGTGGACCAATGACAGCTTCGGCCATGAAGCCGGAGACCTGTTGCTGATTGAAATCGCCAACCGGCTGAAGGCCCGCCTGCGTAAATCTGACACGGTTTACCGTATCGGTGGCGACGAATTCACCGTCATTGTGTCCAGCTATCTGGATAATGAAAGCCTGGTACAGTTGGCTGAAGATCTCGTCGGCACTATCGGACGCACCTTCTATGTTGATGAACACAAGATCAAGCCCGGTGCCAGTATTGGCATATCCACCTTCCCGGGTGATGCGGCGAATGCCCACGAGCTGATTAAACGGGCCGATTCTGCCATGTTCCAGGCCAAGGAACAGGGCCGTGGTCAGGTCTGCTTCTTCTCCTCCCACCTGGAACAGCAGCGCCAGCGGGATCAGATGATCATTGAGGGTCTGAAAGAAGCGATTCAGGAAGATGAGCTGGACCTGCACTATCAGCCAAAAGTGATGCTGCGCCCTGACGGCTTTGATGTGATCGGCGCGGAAGCATTATTGCGCTGGCACCGTGACGGCGAGGTGGTTTCTACCCCCGACCGCTTCATCCCGATTGCGGAACAGAGCAACCTGATCTGTGAACTGGGGTACTGGGTGATTAATAAATCCTGTCAGCAAATTGCGGAATGGAAACAACAGTCTCTGGGCCCGCTGACCATCGCTGTTAACCTGTCGCCCCGGCAGTTTAAAGACAGCCAGTTGTGTGATTATCTGGAAGGCTGCCTGCAAAAGTATCAGATCCAACCGGGAGAGCTGGAACTGGATATTACCGAAAGCGCGGTCATTGAAGACATTGAAGGGTCCATTAAAACCCTTAACCGGCTACAGACCATGGGCATTTCAATTGCCATGGATGACTTCGGGACCGGCTATTCATCGCTGGGGTATCTGAAGCAGCTGCCAATTGAAGTGCTTAAAATCGACCGCTCTTTCATCAGCACCATTCCGAACCCGGATGACAATGACGCCATTGTGAAAGCTATTTTCTCTATGGCTAACGCACTGGGGCTGGAAGTGGTTGCCGAAGGCATCGAAAATCAACAACAGCTGGAGTTTCTGGTGGCGAATAACTGCCAGGTCGGACAGGGCTACTACTTCTCCCAGCCACTGCCGGTTAAGCAATTTAAGCACTGGTTACTGGCGCAGGCTAAGCCGCTGCTGAGCCAGGTTTAAAACAGCCTCCGGACCGGCGCTGTACAAAACACTGACAACATAAAATCCGCGCATAAAAAAACCATGCGGCGCATGGTTTTTGAGTACCTGAGCGTATCAGTCCCGCGGGCTGAACGCCCCACTGGTATGCATTTCGCCGCCAGACACAACCTCCGTTGGCGCAACCGACGCTGAAATCTCAGCACCTTCATATTCTTTGGCGTATTCCTGCTTCAGTGAGCGCAACAACGACCAGATCATAAAGCCGATACCAATGGCAAACGGACTGCCCGCCACTATTGAGGCAGTCTGCACGGCTTTCAGACCGCCGCTGAGCAACAGCACAATGGCCAGCATGCCGGTAAACAGGCCCCAGGTAATCTTCATACCAAAGGCAGGCTCATATGCCCCTTTAGACATCTGCATCGCCACGAAGAAGCAGGCAGAATCTGCCGAGGTCACCAGGAAGATAATCATGCTGACAAACACCACCAGGCTCAGCAAACTGCTCATCGGGAAGCTGTCCAGCATGACATAAATACCAGAGCCAACATTCGCCTGTACCGCGTCAAACAGTTTCACTTCTCCGCCGGCTTCCAGGCCGATTGCCGAACCGCCGATGACCGCAAACCAGAGCATCGAACACAGGGTCGGTGTCAGCACCGCAAAGAGAATGAACTCACGCAGGGTACGGCCCCGGGAAATTCGCGCCACAAAACCACCGACAAAAGGCGACCAGGATATAACGATCAGCCAGTAGAAAACTGTCCACCAGTTAATCCAGCCGCTTTTTTGCAACGGATCAGCCCAGAACGTCATCGGCAGCAGATTCCCCAGATAATTCCCAATCCCGGTCACGTAGTAACGCAGTAAGGTATTGGTTTCACCGGTTAGCAGGATAAAGACACAGAACGCCACGACAATCGCTACGTTGATGGTACTCAGATAAGCCACGCCACGTTTCAGACCAGAGACCGCTGACAGACTGTACAGCACCGCCAGCAAAGCAATGATAACCACCTTACCCGTATTGCCGGTTTCGATACCAAAGATATGATTCACACCATAGTCGATGGAAATTACACCCAGCCCCAGTACGGTGGCGATACCGCCAATGGTGGCAACAGCCCCGATCAGATCCAGCAAACGCGCCCAGACACTGCCTTCAGTACGCTCACCCAGCAGACCATACAGCGCGATGCCAATGTTCATCGGCTTGCCGTAACGGAATGCCGGAAACGCAATACACAGGCCAACAATGCAGTATCCCATCCAGGTATGCAGCCCCCAGTGCAGCGAGGTAATCTGTAATGCGACTGGAATTGCTTCAGGCGTTGCCGGTTCTGCCATGTAAGGCGTTTGCATGTAGTGGTACAGCGGTTCAGCGACACCCCAGAGCAGGAAGCCCACACCGATACCGCAGCTAAACAGCATTGCCACCCAGGTAAAAGTTGAAAACTCAGGCGTATCTTCTTTTTTACCCAGTTTCAGGTTGCCGTAACGGCTAAAGCCGACCCAGATACCAATGCCCACATACACGGCTAACGCCAGCACATAGGCCCAGCCAAACTGGCTGCTCAGATACCCCTGCGCATTGCTGGCATAGGTTTTCAACGTGTCCGGGCTGACGACTCCGAGGGCGACAATCAGCAGCGTGATACCCGCTGTCGTCCAGAACAGGGGCTTATCATAGTCCCCGAGGAATCCACCACGGCGGGTGGCTGACAGGTTATCCATCATCTTTCTCCTATTTATTTTTATTGTCGGATGTACTTCAGGTCTTTAGGGTTGCTCAGTTGCTGGCCTGTACAGCCTGGCCAGCAACCGGTTTACTTGCGATACACGACCTCCCCGTTAGAAAGGGTCATGTAGATTTCCTGCTGGCTGATTTCAGCTGCCGGCACACTCAGAAAAGCCGCGTCGATAATGGCCAGATCCGCCAGCTTGCCGGCTTCCAGTGAGCCTTTACGGGTTTCGTGATACACCGAATAAGCGGCGTTCCAGGTATAGGAACGGATCGCTTCCAGCACTGAAATACGCTGCCCCTCTCCCATATCCCGGCCGGTCAGGCTGAGACGGTTTACCGCCGCACTGATAGCATCAAAAGGCTTATAGGACTGCACAAAGGCATCAGTGCTGATCACCGCGGGTACGCCATCATCCAGCATGTCCCGCAGCGGACAGAAACGCTTTGCCCGGCGCTCGCCATAAATGCCGGTGAGGTCATCGCCGGTTTCATGTACCTGACCCGGCTGGGTCACAGGGATGACACCAAGACGCTTAATGCGGGCAACCTGTTCACGGGTCGGCCCGTGACAGTGCTCAATACGGTGGCGGGCATTGCTGCGGGGAAAGCGCCGCTGGGCTTCTTCTACTGCATCCAGCACGATGTCCATCGCCATATCACCCTGGGTATGCACGCCAAACTGCATGCCACGGCTATGGGTATCAATCAGGGCTTCTTTGAAGGCTTCGATATCCGGCCAGTAGGTATAACCGCGGCCTGCACGTTTATTACATTTACAACCGTGCCCGGTCTGCGGCTCATCCGCATAAAACAGTGCGGTACCGCCGATCAGGGCCCCGTCGCAGTAATACTTCATCGGTCCGATAGAAAGCAGGTCATTGCCAATGTGATCAGTAATACCCAGTTCATTGATGGCATTCTGGTGGTTAGACAGATACATGCAGGTGGTTTTAATGGTCAGCTTGCCCTGCTGGCGGGCGGCCATATATCCCGGCATTTCCCGGGTGGTTACCTGCGGATCAACCACAGAGGTAATACCCACTTTCAGGTAGGCTTTACAGGCGCGGTCAATGTCGTCCACCAGCTCTTCCAACGGCAGGTCATAACCGATATCCGGGCCATGATGACCAACATCAACACTGGTCGGAATGACCAGCTGCTGGGCACTGTCATAGGCATAGCCGGTGATCCGTCCCTGTTCGTCACGCACAAACATACCGCCGGCGGGGTCTGGCGTGTCGTCTGTCACACCCGCCATTTCCAGCGCCAGACTGTTCACCAGTACGTTATGGCCGCTGACATGAACAATGCAGACCGGGTGGTCCGGCGATATATCATCCAGATCCCAGCGGGTTGGCTGACGACCATCCGCAAATTTCTCGTAGTTCATTCCCCAGCCACGAATCCACTTACCCGGAGCGCTGTTTTCAGCGGCCTCACGCACTGCGTTTCGAAGGTCTTCAACAGAAGCGACCGCCGGATAGCCGAAGTCGACCGTGGCAAATGCCGCGCCCTGATGGGTCAGATGGTTATGGGCATCTATAAAGCCCGGCATCAGGGTCCGGCCCTGAAGATCGATGATCTGATGATCATCCGCCTGTGCCAGTATTTCAGCATCGTTGCCCACAGCGGCAATGTGCTTCCCGGTTACCAGCAACGCAGAACAGATACGGTCCTGAGCATCAACGGTAATCACTTCACCGTTAATAAAAGCAAAGTTGGCCATATGCACCTCGAATTATTGTTATTTGTAGCCATTGAGCTCCGGCACCCTGTGCGGTGCGCAAATCCTCTGATTAACCAGTCTATGGAAGGGGTCAGTTCGGTAAAATCATCAATAACAGAAAATTACTTTGGAAATATCTGAAGTAAAACAGCGGCAATTTTTACCCTGCAACGCAGTGATGCTTTAACGTTATCAAGGCGTTAACAGCGTTCAGGCAGCCGTTCGCCCGGTCGGGAACGACACCCTTGCGGTCACAAAAACCAGAGGGGTGAAAATTTTTCTGCTTGTACTCTGCCTGACGCACTATCAAGATAAACTGCGCATACTGATAAAAATAACAGCGGAACCGCCTATGCCTTTGCACCACAACAGCGACTATTCCATCGGCAAAACCAGCAGCATCGACATTCGCCTGCTGAGTATCTTTGTGACGGTGGTTGAGAGCGGTGGCTTCACTCAGGCACAGGAACCGCTGAATATTGCGCTGTCGAGTATCAGCACCTATATCCAGGATCTTGAAACCCGGCTGGGCATTAAGTTGTGTAACCGGGGCCGGGGGGGATTTTCCCTGACCGAGAACGGTCAGGTAGTCTATGCCGAGGCCTGTCGGTTATTTGCCAGTGTTGACCAGTTCAACGCTAACGTTGCGAGCCTCAACGGCAAACTCACCGGTGAACTGAAAATCGGTATTCTGGATAACTCCACCATGTCACCCAATACCCGGGTACAGGATGTCATTCACCGTTTTGCCGCCCAGCATCCTGACGTGCATATCATCATTAAAGTGCTGTCTTCCGATGAGATCGAAGATGAACTCAGCGCCGGTACGCTGCATCTTGGCATTGGCCTGTTCAGTGATGCCGGTAAGCACCTGCGGGTGATTCACCGGTTTCCGATCAGTGTGGATCTGTTTTGTGGATACCAGAGCCCGTTGTTTGCCAACGAGACTATCGACATCGCAGCTCTGCAGGGGGCCGGTTACGCGAAAGGTTGCTATGCGCCGGATATGAAATCGCCACTGGCTCAGTCCCTGCCGCCGGCAACAGCCTCTTCATATCTGTCTGAAGGTCTGGCATTTCTGATTTTGTCCGGCCGTTATATCGGTTTTCTGCCCCGCCGCTATGCCGCTAACTGGGTCAGTAATAATGAAATGCGCACTCTCCCGCGGGAGCTTTTCAGCCACGAAGTTCAGCTGTCTCTGGTGGTACGTAAAGGGGAGCATGTCGGCCCAGTACTGCATACCTTTCTGGAAAGTTTTGCGGCCTTCACCGCCAGCGATTAAGCATTCCCCCGGGTCACTGAAGCCCATCCCCAAAGTGAGGAGTCTATCTGCGACAAAACCCGTCGCAGTCCTACAAAAGGCGACATTTAATGGCATACTCGGGCAACTTAACAATAATAAAGTGCGGCCCGATGGAGCGATATGGCCAGCGCAGGCTCTCGGGTTGTTTGGAATTGTAGCGGACACAATTATCTTCCGAACCACCAAACTGGAAGATGTAGAATGCTGAAAAACCTATCTCTGAGGGCAAAGCTTGGCTCTGTCCTGATACTCACACTGCTCAGTTGTGCAGCATTGGCATATGCTGCCCTGACATCGATCAATCAGATCTCCAGCAGTGCCGGACAAACCATCCAGGTGAACACTCAACTGGCCCAGTTACAGGAACTGCGCCTGGGACTGTTTGAGTTTGAACGGGCCGAAAGCCATGATTTGACGGCCGTGGACGCACTGGTACTTAACCAGAGTGAACAGATCGCCTCACTCAGTGCACTGGCTGCCGATAATTCACTGGCTGCTGATGCCCAGGCACTGGAAGCAAACTACAACCTGTATATCGACAACCTGCGTAAACTGGCACAGTTGAATCAGTCACTGGGGCTCAGCGCCGACGAAGGTCTGCGTCAGGCCGTCAATGTGGTGGGTGATGAGCTGACCACCAAAGTACTGGGCGCGCTGAAACCGATTCAGCGGGACACGACCATTCTGGTCAACATCTACTTTGAACAATATAAAGTGTCTCAGCACGATGAAATCCGGGAGCTGTTCAGCAAATTTAAAGCCGCCGCTGACGAGATCAACCTGTATGACTTCTACCAGGAAAGCTTTGAAGCCTATGTCGCCAGTTTCGATCAGGCAAATGCTGTCGTAACGGATATCCGTAATACCCGCCAGGCCGCTGATGAGCAACTTGGAAACATCCGCACCAATGTGCAGAACCTGATCCTGCAAATGAAATCCACTGTTCTGCAAAAGGTAGAAACCGATATGCAGAACACTATCACTGACGCCCGCATCATGGTGGCCGGGGGCGGCCTGATACTGGCAGCCATTCTGTTCATTCTGATCTTCAATATTGCCCGTACGATTACCGCCTCCATGAGCGGCATCATCGACTGCCTGGAAGGAATCGGTGCCGGTAATCTGAGCCTGCGTTTGCCGATAAATGAAAAACGTAACGATGAGTTTGACCGTACCGCCAACGCCGTTAATCACATGGCAGACGAACTGGAAGGCATTGTCGGACAGGTGAAAAGCACCAGCCTTGAGCTGACGAACGCAGCCGGCGTACTGCATACGTCCATCGAGCAGGTCAGCCAGACCACTGATCAGGTCACCGGACAAACCACGACAGTCGCTTCCGCCACAGAAGAAATGAGCGCTACCCTGCAGGATCTGACCAACACCACTAACGATGCGGATTCTATGGCCCGACAGTCATTTGAAACGGCAGTGGAAGGCTCTAAAGTTATTGACCGTGCTGTTAATTCATTTACTGAAACCGCGACCCTGTTCTCACAGGTGGATCAGGAAATTCAAGAGCTGAACCAACATTCCTCCAAGGTGGACAGCATCACCGATATGATCAGCGACATTGCCAACCAGACAGGCCTGCTGGCACTCAACGCGGCAATTGAAGCTGCCCGGGCCGGTGAACAGGGCCGGGGATTCGCCGTCGTCGCCGATGAAGTTCGCACCCTGGCAGAAAAGACCGTACATGCCACCGCCGATATCACTTCGATCGTCGACAGCATGGCAACCCTTACCCGTTCCCTGATCAAGAGCATGGAAAGTGCCCGCGAATGTATCAGCGTCGGTCAGGGTCACAGTGAAGAAGCGCTGGCGGTTGTCAGCGCCATTAACGAAGGTATTCAGGGCGTTACTGACCGTAACCACCAGGTCGCTGTGGGCATTGAAGAGATGGCCCGCGTCACACAGGAAATTTCCACCAATATGGAAGAAATTGCCGGGGCCATGGTTGAAAGCAACCAGTACACCTCTGATATTCGTAGCCAGAGTGTTCAGGTGTCCAGCCGGGGCCAGGAGCTGGTTGAATCAGCTGAGTGTTTTCAGGTAGAAGCCCGCGCTGAATAAACGCATTCCCAGCTCCCCGCCTGACGGGGAGCTGGCTTATTCTCACTCCGGTTAATAGCCAACCCACACGGTGGCTGTAAAGTTTGCCCGACAGACGACGCTATTGTCTGATACCGAAACGCACCAGACCTGATCATACACGTACGCGCTTGCTGCAACGCCAGGACACGTCTATGGCCACTTACTCAGGTTGCCAGTGACTTTCCTTCACCTGATAATCGTTTTCGGGCAGTAATTGCTGCAGCGTTTCGATCAGGGTATCCCCATGCTGTAATACACCGTGACCGGCCAGTCGCTCCAGCAAACTTCGCTGTTTCGTAACAGCCAGTTGCCATTCGATTTTCGGACCGGTTTCGGTACCTGACACACTCAGGTAATACCCCTGCTGCTGACCATCATGCAGAAGGTCCAGCCGCATCTCCCAGCCCCGTTCTTCTTCATACAGGTCTTCAACAACGATCCCGTACACCGCCAGCTTAGTGGCCAGCCAGTCAGCAACGGTCTTTCCCGGTGCTGGAGGGTTCTCTCCGCCGACGGTAAATTCTTCCCGTCCGAGAGCAGCATTAAACGTCATAATATATATCATCATGCGCTCCTTGCTGTTTTACTGATGGTTAATCTTCTCTATGCTGCGGACGGCTCTGTTTTATAAATACCTGCTGCGTTTTATGCGGCACATAACCGGCTCGCAGATAGAATCCGTGCGCCTTTTCCCGGCGAGTATTTGCGCGGATGCGGATACTGCTAACCTTTGGTTCAAGCCATGCCTGTGCTGCCTGTAGTAATGCAGATCCGGCTCCGCTGCCACGGCATTCTTCCATGACGACCAGACTGACAATTTCTCCAACACAGCCTTCTGCCAGACGCACATCAAGAATAGCACTGATACAGCCAATGACCTCTTCTTCCCCTTCCCCGCCGGGATAACAGGCGACCCAGATTTCATGTCCTTTTTGCCGCAACAGAGCCATGTGCTGTATCAGGCCGGACGGTGTCCACCGGTAACCTAACTGATCTAGCAGACCCGCCAGGGCATGACTGTCTGCCGGTGCTGCCAACCGGGTATATGCCTTCATAAAAACCTCCTGCTGCTCAAACTGTGTAATCCTGGATGAACTGCGCCATCAACTGTGGTACTTATATTTCTCTCTGACTCAGCCTTCGGGATTCGTATTATGCGCACTGTTGTTTCGTTGTACATACAGCCCCTTTTACTGTGTCTGGCCCTGTTTTTCAGCCCTTTCAGTTTTTCGCAAACGCCGGTAATGACCATCGCCTACGCAGACTACGAACCCTACAGCTTTACTGAAGACGGTCAGGTGAAAGGCATTGAAGTGGATGTGCTGACAGAAGCCCTCGGCCGCCGTATGCAAATTCCTCTCAGACACAGTGTCTTACCCTGGAAGCGGGTGCAGGCTTATGTCAAAAGCGGTGAGATTGATGCCTATGTTGCTGTTGCCACCCCGGAACGGCTCAGCTATGCCAATGCCAGCGAGGAAGCCGTCACCTTCGGCAGCATTGCCGTATTTATGAATGCTGCAGACCCCCGCCTCGAGGATTCTGAAACCCTGTCGCTGGAGAATCTTACGCCTTATAAGATTGGCGTTGTGGCAGGCAGCGGCTGGGCAAAGCGCAATCTGAACAGACACTCTGTCCAGCCGGCCTATTCAACCTCATCCATGGCAGAAATGCTCCGCCTGAAACGGATCGACATGATCGTCGAAAACCCTTATATATTTAACTATCACCTGAAACGCTTCGCCAATGACGATTTCAGTGTCAGGGAGATTCCATTGGCCGGGCAGCAACTGGCATTGCTGCTGTTGATCAGCAAATCTTCAGCGTTCACAGAAATTTTACCTGCTTTTGATGAGACGCTGCGCGCCATGCAGCAGGACGGTACCCTGGACAGAATTCACAGCAACTATCGCTAACGTGCCAGATGAGAAATTGCCGCTTCCAACCCTGCCAGCGTCAAAGGATACATATGGCCGCCCAATTGTTGCCTGATCATCTGAGTGCTGCGGGTATATTGCCAATAATCTTCCCGGGCCGGATTCAGCCAGACGGCCTTATCCCAGACATCAAGAATACGCTGTAACCAGACCTGGCCAGCCTCTTCATTCATATGCTCCACACTGCCATAACGTTCCATAAGCTCGTAGGGAGACATCGCAGCATCACCGACAAAAATCACCCGGTAATCCTTACCGTAAGTCCGTAAAACATCCAGGGTGGGTACCGTTTCCTGAAACCGCCGCCGGTTATCCTGCCAGAGCTTTTCATAGACACAGTTATGAAAATAATAGTATTCAAGATGCTTAAACTCGCTGCGCACCGCAGAAAAAAGCTGCTCACAGGTACGGATATACGGATCCATCGAGCCCCCCACATCCAGAAACAGCAGAACTTTGGCAGCGTTATGCCGCTCCGGCACTAACTTAATGTCCAGTAAGCCGGCATTATTGGCGGTACTGCGAATAGTATCCGGTAAATCCAGCTCTTCAGCTGCCCCTTCCCGGGCAAAACGGCGTAACTTCCGCAATGCCACCTGAATATTCCGGGTGCCCAGTGTCTGAGAGTCATCAAGATTGCGAAACTGCCGCTGCTCCCAGACCTTAACTGCCCGCTTATGCCGGCTCTCACCGCCAATACGGATTCCTTCAGGGTTATACCCACTGTGACCAAAGGGCGATGTGCCGCCAGTGCCAATCCATTTATTTCCCCCGGCGTGACGGTTCTGCTGTTCTTTCAGGCGCTCCTGTAAAGTATCCAGCAATTTGTCGAGACCGCCGAGGGCTTCCATCTGCTGCTTTTCTTCCGCAGAAAGGTGCTTGAGAAATTCTGCCCGAAGCCAGTCTTCCGGCAGCTCCGTCTCAGGAAATAACCTAACCTTTTCAAGCCCCTGAAAATATGTCCCGAATGCCTGATCAAAGCGGTCAAAATACTTCTCATCTTTTACCAGACAAAGACGTGATAACAGGTAAAAGTCGTCCATATCCGCAAATGCTATGCGCTGCTTCAAAGCCTCAAGCAAGACTAATAACTCATTCAGGCTAACGGGCACCCCAGACTGGCGCAGCGCAAAGAAAAATCCAATCAGCACAGTACAGACCTCTTTCTTTATCCTGACGTCCGGCGGGACATAAATGCCAGACGTTCCAGCATATGCACATCCTGCTCATTTTTCAGTAATGCACCGTGCAACGGCGGGATTGCCTGACGGCCGTCACGGCTATGTAAAACCTCAGCTGAAAGCTTGTCCGCCATGAGCAATTTAAGCCAGTCAATCAACTCCGATGTCGATGGCTTTTTCTTCAGACCATTAACGTTTCTGACCTGGAAAAACACTTCGAGCGCATCCTGAACCAGCTGTTTTTCCAAGTCAGGAAAGTGTACCTGAACAATTTGCCGCATCGTCTGTTCATCCGGAAACTGGATATAGTGAAAAAAGCAGCGGCGCAGAAAAGCATCAGGCAGCTCTTTTTCATTATTTGACGTGATAATAATGACCGGGCGGTGACGGGCAACAACCTCCTCGCCGGTTTCGTACACGCTGAACGCCATCTTATCCAGCTCAACCAGCAAGTCATTCGGAAACTCTATATCCGCTTTATCAATTTCATCAATCAGCAACACCACCTGCTCTTCGGCCTCAAACGCCTGCCAGAGCATGCCTTTTCTAATATAGTTACCGATCTCATGTACCCGCTCATCGCCCAGCTGAGAATCTCTCAGGCGTGATACAGCGTCATATTCGTACAAGCCCTGCTGTGCTTTAGTCGTCGACTTGATATGCCAGCGTAGCAGTCGCTTCCCAAGCGCTGCAGCGACCTCTTCGGCCAGCATAGTCTTCCCTGTACCCGGCTCCCCTTTTACTAATAACGGTCTCTGCAGGGTAATTGCCGCGTTAACAGCCATTTGCAAATCTGCCGTTGCAACGTACTGGTCTGTGCCTTCAAATCGCATACCAGGCTCCTTATTCACCAATGTCTTCGTTCCAGAGTTCAGGCTTAGCCGCAATAAAATCCTGCATTAACTGATAGCACTGCGCATCATCCACAAGCGTCAGCTCAACGCCTCTGGAACGTACATATTCTTCCGGCCCTTTAAAGGTTCTGTTTTCACCCACAACTACCTTTGGGATCCCATATAACAGAACCGTGCCGCTACACATATCACAGGGAGATAACGTGGAATACAGGGTGGCGCGTTTATAGTCAGCTGCTGTCAGCCGGCCAGCGTTTTCAAGACAATCCATCTCGGCATGTAACACGCAACTGCCTTTCTGAACACGCTGATTGTGTCCTCTCGCCACTATCTCACCATCAATGACCAATACCGAACCGATAGGAATACCTCCTTCTGCCAGCCCCTGTTTTGCTTCATCAATTGCCGCCTGTAGGAACTTATCCATACACCACCCCTGATTTTTAAAACCGTCAAATAAAATAGCAAACCTTAAAGCGCCTTTGCTAAAATCCCGCATTCAAATCAATTAAGTTACACGGGACGTAATTCTTATGAAAGCTGTAATTCTCGCGCTCACAATACTATTGATCGCAGGCTGCACCACCCAGCCTGTAAAGAGTGTAGATGACCATGCGGTATTCAATACCCATAACTCAATGACTCAGGAAAGTCTGGGAAAGTATATTCACAAAGCGGCCCAACAAATCGGCTGGAAAGTGACGCAGGATGCTCCAGGTCATATGGTTGCGGAGATAAAACCACGTGATAAGCACTTCGTAGCAATCGACATTTACTACGATAACGACTCTTACAGTATCCACTATAAAGCCAGCTCAAATATGAAATACAACGCTGAGCAAAACATTATTCACAGGAACTACAACAACTGGGTTTCGAATCTGGTCAAAACAATCGATAGCATCATCTTTCTCAACAGCTGACCAGTACATATCAGGGCTGAAGCATCAGCCCTGATATATATTTCACCTCTGCCCGCCTGTCTCATTCAACATTATCAGCATTTATTCCACGCCGGAAACCATCCAAAATCCATCGACAGTAATCTCTGGCGACCGGCATATCTCAGATTGAACTTCAGTATTTATAAGCGGCCTGCTCAGGAAAAATACTCTCATCAGTATTCTGACCGATACTCAAAACGCCGCAATAAATAAACTGACACGATACAGCCCGCCAGTACTTATAAAGAACCTGCCTTGATGCCTGACAATACTCTGTATTTCCGACAGAAGCCTTCTGCTACCGGGTAATAACCCGGTTCTTAATAAGCGTTTTCATCACGAACTTTGCATTTTCTGCAGACGTAAAAAAGCCCGCTACAGTGTAGCGGGTTTTCTTAATCAGATGCGTGGCGATGGAAGCCCTCACAGCAAGCTGTGAATCGCCGCTCCGGATACCGCCTTGTATTTTCAGTTGAGAGAATGTGCGCTACAGCGCAGCAACCATACGCTTAATAAGCGTCTTTATGAGTAACGCAGTTAGAGCCTTTGCATTTTCTGCAGACGTAAAAAAACCCTGCTACAACGTAGCAGGGTTTTCTTAATTAGGTGCTTGGCGATGACCTACTCTCACATGGGGAAGCCCCACACTACCATCGGCGCTAAGACGTTTCACTTCCG
>CAKZPE010000002.1 GCA_937138495.1 uncultured Oceanospirillaceae bacterium | reverse complement strand
GTCTTGCCATTGAATACCTCTCCTAAGGTGGCAACATTACCACCTAAATCGGTGTCCGGCTTCATTGAACCACTACAGAATGGTTTAATGAAGAAGGTAATTCTTATAGGAAAAGGGCCATCTATTGGTGGTGTCTTGTTCCGGTAGTGGGATTGGTCTTATCAGATATAGTCCGGCTGTGATGCTAACAAGTCATTCAACTTCAGCCCTTCGGGCTCGGAGCCCCAAACCGCTACGCGGTTTTATAGCCCTTATTGAGGTGTTAGGCATTTATGTTCAGTGCAATGAATCAACATAAATATCTCGATATGATTGAGATACAAGAAACCTATAAAGATACTCTCAGAATTGTAATAGCTGAGGCTGGTGTATCTGATGTTGTTCCGAAAATATCATCAGAAGAAGAACCAAATGAAGCACTACGAAAGATATTGAGTGAGAGTAAGCCCATAGAGGTTACCGATAGCAGTGCCCGCTATGAAATTATTTTCGATGATTACATAGCATATGCAGTAACTAACGAAAGCTATGCTGGTGGCATCGAAGAAGAATACGAAGGCGGTTTTGCACGGGTTTATTCGAAGTCAGCGTTTCTTAATTATATTGGCCAAGGTACATTCGCTACAGAAGATTATCCTGGTCCATTTGTACATTATGGCTTTTGCTGCCTAAATCAAATTATAGATGTTGTTGCAGAAAGACCACCAACAGTGAAATTAAAAAATGCCTAATAAGTCGATCAATTTCGTGCCTACGGGGCCTGACAGCTTACAATGAGCTTCGCTTTGTTCCAGCTGCCGGTTATTGAAATGTTGGCTTCATTGGAGATTTAAAATTTATACGCATCAAATAGTTGAAATATATCAGGCTATCTATCAAACGATATTTTTTATTTCGTTAGTTCTTATTATTCTGACCTTTCGCGAAAGGAAAGAATTGGTAGTTTACGAGAAGAAGAAATCTGTATTCACTTTCATGCTTGTATCTTTTCTCACTGTCTCGTTGCCTTTTACATTTCAAAACTTGTTTTGGCTGATTGTTTTAGTTGTGGCTTGGGGATGGATAATTTCTCCGCTCTGGGGAGTTGTATCTGGAGTTAAACGGGGATTTATTTGTTTGGCAAGTTACCCTGGAACTATTTTAGTATTTATGGGTTCGTGGCCGTGTAGCCTTTTGCCTGGAATTCTAGCGGTTCCATTCTTGTTTTGGTGGCCTGCACCGTTTTGGTCGCTGAAAGTCCAAAGCGTAGGGAATGAAAGGGGGTTTGACAGTTCATTTCCAGTTGAAATGTATTCGTTTTTTGGCTGGTTAATGCTCATCGCAATTTTAATTTTAACTAATTACTACAGGCAAAAAGCCAACAAGGCGTTGCACGGGACAAACCTGTGAACATGGTGTTAGTCCTATCATGAACTGACCAAATCAAACTTTATGGAAGCAGAGATACTAGATCGGCCACCTTTATCAGGTGATTTTGAAGAGCATAATTTCTCAAAGTCTGGCAATACCGTATGGGTTAAATTCTTTGATGAAGAGTATTTCGAATGGGTTGGAGTTTTCAGTCAATCTGATTGGAGCTCCTTTAATACCGTTCTTCAGGTGCATGGAGAGAAGTTGTTTCTTGTTGTTGCCGGCGGGCAAGGCTACTTTGTCGATCCTAATTCTCGAGAAATTGTTTCAATTACGGAATGGGATGGTATTGATAATGTTATCTACAACGAAGAAACAGGGTTCTTGGTAGCTACAGACGGCCTTAGTCTCGCCTTATTTAAAGGGCCCAGGCTGCATTGGTCCGGCGAACGAGTATCGGCTGATGGCATTACTTTCACTGGGCAAATAGGTCCTGTTATCAAGGGGATTCTTAATGACCTGACTGATGAAGGCTGTGAATTCACTTTTAATGCTAGTACCTGCGAATTTAAAGCTGCGTGGATACTGGCAGATAATTGGGGTTAACAGGCAGGCTGCCGACGTGTAAACACGCTTCTTCTTTGGCTGTTAAATTTCAAACAAGATTCGAATGAGCGGCCACGAAAAAAGTTATGGATGCAACGAGGTTGTTCTTACATGGAGGTAATGACTGCCGTACAGTTAACTATTATTCTAAATGTCCTAGACATCTCTCATCCTATACAAGGATCTGTCACAAGAAAGGGCGGCGTTACACCTTAGCTGCATATTCCTCAGTTTTACCCCAGTGGAAAGAATTTCACTGAAATTAAAACCCACAAACATCAGCACCCCCAACTCCCAATCTTCTCCTACACTCTTTGTGTTGCCTAAATCAGAACAATAAACCAAAACTTATCTCCTTATTCGGAACGCGTTGCCGGGGCAGAATGGGGGAAATGTGATTCTCAATTATAAGAAAAGGTAAATCATGGCGAATACGACGGTAGGTGTAATCGGTCTTGGGGCAATGGGGAATGGCATGGCCAAAACCCTGTTGCGTGAAGGGTTTCAGGTGGTCGGTACTGACTTGGGTGAGGCGCAGAAAGCCGCAGCTGCTGAGCTGGGTGTGCAGGTGGTCGACAGCATTGCTGCGCTGTGTGAGCACACGGATACCTTTGTGCTGTCGTTGCCGATGTCGAAGCATGTGCAGGCGGTGATTCAGGGTGAGGGCGGTTTGCTGGAGCATGCACCGGCTGGCAGTCTGATGATTGATACCTCTACCTCTGAACCGGAGATTACCCGTGATCTGGCAGGTTGTCTGGACAGTAAGGGCCATCAGATGCTGGATGCGCCTGTCAGCGGTGGCCCGGCCGGTGCAGCCGCCGGTACCATGGTGATGGTGGTTGGCGGTGAAGCGGCCGCGCTGGAACGTGGTATGCCGGTGTTGAATGCCCTTAGCAGCAAGGTGGTGCATCTGGGTGACAGCGGCAGCGGCCATGTGGCTAAGCTGATTAATAACCTGCTGTGTGCTGCCCATCTGATCACCACGGCTGAAGCGGTGGCGCTGGGTAAGCGTGCCGGGCTTGATCCCGCCTTACTGATTGAGGGGCTGAATGCCGGTTCCGGCCGCAGTGCCATCAGTGAAGTGAACTTCCCCCGCTGGATTCTGAATGAAGGTTTTGATTCCGGTTTTACCATGCAACTGATGCGTAAAGACGTACGTCTGGCGAAAAAGCTGATGGCCGATATGCAGCTGGATCTGCCGGTTGCCGATCAGATCGCGCAGATCTGGGCGGCGAGTGAAGACTGCATCGCAGACGCTGAAGACTTTAACTGCATTATCAAGAACGCCGGGCTGGGAGAATAATCATGACGGTTTTAGCTAAAGAATTTACCGTGTTAAAAGACGGTACCGCGCAGGTTGCTGAACTGCTGAGTATTTTATTTGAAGACGGCCGGGCCATCGAAACCTTCGGCAGCTGGGTGAATGGCAAGATGCGCCAGGGCAGCGGTGAGGCCATCAGCCTGATTAACCCGGCCACCGGAGCCGAATTTATGACGTACGCGGATGCCGGCGAAGTTGTTGTTGAAGAGGCTGCAGAAGCCGCCAGTGCGGCTCAGAAACAGTGGTGGGCATTACCTGCCAGTGGCCGCGCACGGGCAATGTGGGCCTGCAGCGTCAAGGTACGTGAATATGCCGAAGCACTGGCCCGGCTGGAGTCTGTATCCGCCGGTAAGCCGGTGCGTGACTGCCGGGTAGAGGTGGCGAAAGTCGCTGAGATGTTCGAATACTATGCCGGCTGGTGTGACAAGATGACCGGCCAGGTAATTCCGGTGCCGACGTCACACCTTAACTACACCCGCTATGAACCTTACGGCGTGGTCACTCAGATTACCCCGTGGAATGCACCGGTGTTTACCGGTGGCTGGCAGATTGCGCCGGCTATTTGTGCCGGTAATGGTGTGCTGCTTAAACCGTCTGAACTGACCCCTTTAAGTACGACTGCGCTGGTTAAGTTAATTGAAGAGGCGGGTATTCCGAAAGGGCTGGTGAATGTGATCAACGGCCTGGGCCATAGTACGGGTGCCGCTGCCATCAGTAATCCTGCGACCAAAAAAGTGGTGTTTGTTGGTTCACCGAAAACCGGCGGTGTGATTGCCGCCGCCGCAGCAAAACGGGTGATTCCGTGTGTGCTGGAGCTGGGCGGTAAGTCTGCCAATATCGTTTTTGATGATGCGGATCTCGACCGTGCTGTAGTCGGCGCGCAGGCGGCAGTTTTTGCGGCGGCCGGCCAGAGCTGTGTATCCGGTTCCCGTCTGCTGGTTCAGCGGGGCGTATATGATGAGGTTGTTGAACGTTTGGCATCAGCTACCAGCAAGATTCCTGTCGGTTTGCCCTGGCTGGATGACACTATGGTCGGGCCGATTAATAACCTGACGCAGTTCAGCCATGTATCTGCTTTAGTTGAGCAGGGGAAGGCTGAAGGCGCGCGGGTGGCTGCCGGTGGCTGTGGTGCTGATATTGCCGGAGGAGAGGCCGGCTATTTCTTCCGTCCGACGGTTCTGGCAGATGTCGATAACAGCATGGCGGTGGCCCAGGAAGAGATCTTTGGCCCGGTAGTATCGGTGATTCCGTTTGACGATGAAGAGGATGCTGTCGCCATTGCCAATGACAGCCGCTTCGGCCTGGCCGGTGCAGTGTGGACGGCGGATGTTGGCCGTGCTCACCGGATGGCGGCGGCTGTGCATGCCGGAACTTTCTGGGTAAACAGCTATAAAGCCATCAATGTAATGTCGCCGTTTGGCGGTTTTGGCGAGAGTGGTTATGGCCGTTCAAGTGGCTATGAAGGTCTGCTGGAGTATACCCAAACGAAGAGTGTCTGGGTCGAAACCGCGAAGGATGCGGCCATACAGTTTGGTTATTCCATCGAGTGATCCGTAGGTAACTGACCCGGCCTGTTTTGTGCGGATATAAACCGCCAGGCAGGCCGGCTGTTAGCAGAGGTATATCTGATGACCGATTATAAACGTGACGTAGACCTGGCCACTCTGTGGCCAACCATTGTCAGCGAAGCTGAAGCCGCAGCGCAGGCGTTTCCGATGCTGGAAGACTTTTACCGGCGTAATATCATTCAGCATGAGAACTTTTCCCAGGCGCTGGCGTATGTGCTGGCAGAAAAGTTACTGGATGGTCATGCCGGTGGGGCTGAAGCACGGGCAGATCAGCTCAAACAGTGGCGCAGTTATCTGCTGTTGCAAATGGTGGCGCAGTCGGACATTGAACATGCCGCCCTGCATGACCTGCTTTGTCAGCTGCAAAGCAACGCCAGTATCAAGGATCACTACACACCCTTGCTGCATTTTGCCAGTTATCAGGCGTTGCAGTGTCACCGGTTTGCCCATTATTGCTGGCACAGTGATCAGCGGGCAATGGCCAGCTATATTCAGGGCAGGGTGGTATCCCTGTTTGGCGTGGATATTCATCCCGGGGCCCGTATCGGTAAAGGCATTTTTATCGATCATGCCGTCGGCGTGGTGATCGGTGAAACGGCAGTGGTTGAAGACAACGTGACCCTGTTTCAGAACGTCACTCTCGGCGGCACGGGTAAAGGCAGCGGTGACCGGCATCCCAAACTCAGGGAAGGCTGTTTTGTCGGTTCCGGTGCGGTGATCTTTGGCAATATTGAAATCGGTGCGGGGGCGAAGGTGGCTGGCGGCGCGACTGTCGTGAATGATATCCCCGCCGGTACAACTGTGGTTGGCCCTAAAGGCCGGGTGCTGAGTAACAGAGATTAGAATGATGAAAACAACCAAGACTGATAATCATCTGGGCATCGACCATCCTTTGGTGGCGGTGCGTGACATGGATAAAGCCTGTGAAGATTTTGCGCGGCTGGGGTTCTTCATTAACCCCCGGCATCATCATCCCTGGGGAACCGACAACCATCTGCTGATGTTTCCTGAAAACTTCATTGAGGTGATCAGTATCTATGATCACAGTAAGCTGGATCTGACTAATGAAAAGGGTTTTGCCTTTGGCCGCTTTATCAGCAACTCGATAGAACGCAAAGAAGGCATCTCGCTGGTGGCCCTGCACAGTAAAGATGCCCGGGCGGATCATGCGCTGATGGAAGAGCGCGGCGTTGAAAACATGGGCATTGTGGATTTTCGCCGGGTAGCGCACCGGCCGGATGGCAGTGAAGAAGAGGCTGTGGTTTCACTGGTGATGCTGATAAACTCCGATGCCCCGTCGGTGTCACATTTTTTCTGCCATCAGCATAAGCCGCATCTGGTCTGGGTGAAGGACTGGATGACCCACCCGAACGGTGCGAATGGCATTACCGGTGTCAGTTATGTGGCGCAGGAGCCGACGTCCCTGATGGCCCGTTTCAGGGGCATTTACGGTGATGCAGCGGTTAACTTTGAAGACGGTTATCTGAAAGTGCAGACCGACCGGGGCATATTTGAAGTACTGACCCCTGAACAGGCCGCGATACGCTTCAGAGGGGTGGATGTACCGGTCAGCGATGACCAGTTACCGGGTGGCGTGGCCATTCGGGTGAGCACAACATCATTGCAGCAGGCGATGGATCATTTAGATGCCGGCCAGGTTAAATACATCCGAACCGATGATGGCGGTCTGCGCATTCCGGCGCATTACGCCGGCAACACTATTATTGAGATTTATCCGGATGGCGCATAATTGCGGCGGTCCAGAGGAGAATACAGATGTCACTGATTGAACAGGAAGGTCACTTACACCAGCAAATGCGCGACTGGCGGCGGGATTTACACCGGCATCCGGAAACGGCATTTGAAGAACACCGTACTGCCAAAATCGTGGCCAGCCTGTTAACTGAGTTTGGTCTTGAGGTACATACCGGCATTGCCACTACCGGCGTGGTGGCCACTCTGAAGGGTAATAAAGCCGGTGATGAGGCTATTGCGCTGCGGGCAGATATGGATGCTCTGAATCTGCAGGAGCTGAATACCTTTGATCACTGTTCTGTGAATGCAGGCAAGATGCACGGTTGCGGCCATGATGGTCATACCTGCATGTTGCTGGGGGCGGCAAAACATTTGGCCGCACACCGGGATTTTGCCGGTACGGTGGTGTTTATTTTCCAGCCTGCAGAAGAAGGTGAAGCCGGTGCGCGGGCCATGTGTGAACAGGGGCTGTTCGAACGTTTTCCGGTGAAAGCCGTGTACGGCATGCATAACTGGCCGGGGTTGGAAAGCGGCGAATTCGCGGTGCATTCCGGGCCGGTTATGGCTTCAATGGATGTCTTTGATATCACCATCACCGGTAAGGGCTGTCACGGCGGTATGCCGCATCTGGGGGTTGATCCGGTGGCGATTGCCGGTCAGCTGATTACCAGCTTGCAGAGCGTTGTCAGCCGTACCATGAACCCGTTGCAGTCCGGGGTGATCAGTATCACCCGGATGAAGGGTGGTGAAGCCTACAACGTGGTACCGGACAGCGCGACGTTATCCGGGACGTGCCGGGCATTCTCTAAAGAAACTCAGGATTTGATTGAGTCCCGCATGCGCCGGCTGGTGGAAAGCATCTGCCAGGCATACGGGGCGACCGGTGCACTGGATTACCGCCGGATTTATCCCTGTACTGTGAATGATGCGGCGCATGCTGAAATCTGTGCGGATGTTGCCAGCCGTCTGGCCGGGGCCGATAAAGTTGATCTGACGCCGGATCCGAGCATGGGGGCAGAAGACTTTGCCTTTATGCTGCAGGAACGGCCGGGTGCTTACATCTGGGTGGGTAACGGCTCCAGTGAAGGCGGTAAAGGTTTGCACAATCCATATTATGATTTTAACGATGACATTCTGCCCCGGGGGGCTAACTACTGGGTTGAGCTGGCCCGTACCCAGTTGGCGTAAGCCACCTGGTTTGGGGAATCTGGCATGAAGGCCATTAACGAAAAGCGGGTTTCATACCTCTACGAGGCGGTGACATTAGGCACCGTCCGGGCTGCCGCCGATAAGCTGAATGTGGCGCCGTCTGCGGTGAGCCGTCAGATTGCATTGCTGGAAGACGAACTGGCCATGACCCTGATTGAGCGGCACCGTAAAGGGGTCACCGTCACCGAGGCCGGTGAGCTGGTGCTGCGTTATTACCGGGAAAGCCTCGCCAATGAAGAAGACTGTGTGGCGAAGCTGCAGGCTCTTAAGGGCTTGCAGCGCGGGCATATTCAGCTGGCCGTGGGTGAAGGTTTTGTCGGTGACCTGATGGCTGGCCCCTTACCGGAGTTTCATCGCCATTATCCGCAGATTACCGTCGGCATTACCACTGCAGGCAGTAACGAAGTGGTGCGCATGGTTGAGAGCGACGAAGCGCATATCGGGCTGCTGTTCCAGCCGGGCAATCATCCGGGGATCCGTTCCCAGGTGATCAGCCGCCAGCCAACCTGCGTCATCGTGCATCCGGAACATGCGCTGGTAACGCTGGCCGAAGAAAAAGGCGCGGTGAGTTTACAGCAGTTACTGGCGTATCCCGTCGCGTTGCCGGAAAGCCATTTTGGCGTGCGCCAGCTGCTGGCCATGGTGGAGTTTCGTGAACAGTTTCGTTTTACCCCGGTGATGACCAGTAATTCGATTGCCGTACTGAAGCATTTTGTCCGGGCTGATATGGGCATCACCCTGTTACCGGAATTTGTGGTGGCTGCAGAAATTGCTGACCAGCAGCTGGTGGCCTTACCGGTCGATCACAGCCTGCTGGCCAGTGGTGAGGCCCATATGATTACCCGGCTCGGCCGGCACCTCTCGGCTGGCCCGCACAAACTGCTGCAACATCTCACCGCCTGGATGCGGGCATTTCGCCCGGCCGGATAAACGGTTTATTTCTGCCTGCCTCTGACGTACATTAGCTGCCTGATAAAACGGGGTGACGCTGATGGCATTTGATACCTGGTTCATATATCTGCTGGCGGTCGCCGGGCTTTGCCTGACGCCCGGGCCTAACAGTCTGCTGGCGCTGACCCATGGCGCACTTTACGGGCACTCGCGCACCTGCATGACCATTGCGGGAAGTTTTACCGGGTTTATGCTGATAGTCGCTTTGTCTTTGCTGGGCATTGGCGCATTGCTGCAGACCAGCGGCCAGGTGTTGCTGATTATGAAATGGCTGGGGGCGG
Organism: uncultured Oceanospirillaceae bacterium; assembly: GCA_937138495.1. GTDB lineage: Bacteria > Pseudomonadota > Gammaproteobacteria > Pseudomonadales > Balneatricaceae > Amphritea. The sequence continues at coordinate 46,797 of CAKZPE010000002.1, read as the reverse complement.
CGTACCTGATCTTTCTCGGAATACAACTGTGGCGCAGCCCTGCGATGGCGCTGGATACACCTCAGGGCGCTGGCGGTAAAACCAATCTGGCGCTGTTCCGTACTGGCATGACGACCGCGCTGTCGAATCCTAAAGTTATTCTGTTCTTTGCCGCATTTTTCCCGCAGTTTATCGATCCTTCACGGTCATTACTCAGTCAGTTTCTGGTGATGGGTGTCACCATCGGCGTGATGGAGTTTCTGGTCGAGTATGCGCTGGCCCGGGCGGCATTTCAGTTACGGCCTGTGCTGGAAAAATTCGGCCGGGTATTCAATCGCTGCTGCGGCGGTATGTTTGCGGGGATTGGGTTGGCACTTCCGTTTAGTAACTGAGAGGCTTTCAGTAACTAAGAGTCTTTCAATAACTAAGAGCTGTTTTGTAAGTAAAGATGTTTGCCTAGGACGAAATGACTGATTTCCGGTGGTATGCAAGAGAGCTTTGTGAATTACCTGCCAGGGGCAGGTGATTTTTGTTCGGCATTTTTCAGCCAGATGAGATGAGTTCTTTAAGATATTTGGGCATTTTTTCTGAATCTTTTTTGGCCAGAAGATCAATAACAGATAAACCTTCATCATCTTTAATTTTTAGCTCTGCTCCATGACGTAAGTAGAGATGAATAACTGTTTCGAGAAATTCATAATCCTGTCGACTGGAGCGTATAGCGTTATGCAGTGGAGTGCTTCCCCATCTGTTTTGTTTGTTTACGTTTGAACCTTCTTCAATTAGAACTCTGTGCAGATCTATATTGGTTTCAGCGTAATGGAGAGGTATACGGTCATACCCACAAGGATGGTTAACATTAGCCCCTGCGTTTAGTAGCTCATAGATCAGATCCATTGACTGATGAGAAACGGCGAAGTGCAATGCCGTCATGCCGCTCACATCCTGACCATTAACATTTGATCCGTTGCTCAGTAAAAAATGAGCGAGCTTAAATCGTTTATGTCTTATTGCCGCTGGCAGAGGTGAACGGTGTTCCTCATCAAAGTGTATATCAGCGCCATTTCTCAAGAGAAAAGAGGCCATTTCTGTATCGTCATTCTCAATATCACAGAACAGATTAGTTTCCTGGTTTTGCAGGTTTGCGTTGGCGTGTTCGATCAGATATTTAAGGCTCTCAAAGTCTTGGGTGATAACTGCACCGCCTACTGCATAATCGGCCTGTTCTTGCGTAAGTTTATATAACTCAGGTTTATCAGCATCCAGGAAGTTTTTTATTGAAACGGCAAAGTCTGGCAAGTCGTGACTAGTTTGATAAATTTCAGAGCCGGGAAAAATATCTCCTATCAGTTTTCCGTGATTGTCAAAACGGACAAAAAACGGCATCAGGCTCGGTTCCAGACCTGTTTTTCTGAATTCGAAGTAGTTGCTTCGGGCATGCATACGAACGACATAATTACCTTCAAAGGCCTGGCCTATTTCAGGGGAATCTAAATTTTTTGTTATAGGTGTGCACGCTTTACATTCGCCGCATACTGCCATAAGTACCGGGCGCAGCTTTTTGGTTTTTGCATGTTTGGCTGCTTTGCGCAGCACTTCACTTAATGGTTCGTTACGGGCGCGTCTTTTAACAAGATGAAAGTTGAAGCTAAGTGTTTTTGTTGGTTGGATCGGCTGTAGGAGTAGATCGCACTGATTACCTAATGCAACTAAATCTGTGGCATCTGCTCTAGCCGCAACAAATATCAGATAATCAGTCGAGCTTTTTTCTGCAAGAAGCACGTAGTTTGATTCTGATAGCCAGTTTGAGAAATGCTGAAGTGTGTCAGGTATGTCCGTCGCATCACCGGGGCGGTTATCATCTGACAGGTGAAAGGCGGGGGTTATATTAAGTGCTTTGGCCGTCAGTGAAATATTGAATAGACAACTATCAACATCAGTCCCGTCAAAACCGCTGAAAATTTGGACGGCGTCTTCTGTATTATTCAGGGCTTCAGTCAAACTGTAGACGAAGTTTTCACCGTGGCTGAATTCTTTTCCAACCAGGTTAATAATCAGTTTTTTCGTATTATTGGGAAGGGGCTTACACAGAAGATCAACAAACGCTTTCTGAACATCAGACAGTAAAAACATACTATTTCCTTATAGTGTTTTTGATGGGGTTATTCTCAGCATAAATTCTGAAGAATCAATAGTTAAGCGGATAATGTTACATGTATGGCTTGTTCTAGAGTTTTTAAAGTTGTATTCGGTTGTTAGGTTGCATGGCTACGCGTTAAGTGGCGTAATATTTATTTATCCGATCAGTCAGCAGGCGTGAAGCAGGATTACAGGAGTTGCAGATTATGAAGCATACAGTACTAGGGAAAGTTGAAGTCGTATTAACAGGTAAAGCCGTGCCGTACAGCCGGCCGGGTAAAACCAGTGCAATTCATAAAACGCCGGTAGGCATTACGGTGCAGGTAACAGAGCTGGGGTTGTCTGGCGATGAGCAGGCGGACTTGCGGGTGCACGGCGGGCCCCATAAAGCGGTGCATATCTATCCCCGTGAACATTATGCTTACTGGCAGGATGCTCTGGGGCCGCAGGCTGTGCTGCAACAGGCCGGTGCCTTTGGTGAAAACCTCAGCAGCCGTGGCCTGACGGAAGAAACGGTGTGCATGGGAGATCAGTTCAGGGTCGGTTCGGTGTTGTTTGAAGTGTCTCAGGGCCGTCAGCCGTGCTGGAAACTGAATGACCGGTTTGATTGCAAGACCATGGCTAAACAGGTTCAGGATACCCGCCGGACCGGCTGGTATTTCCGGGTGCTGGAAGCGGGAGAAGTAAAGGCCGGAGATGACATCGTGCTGGTGTCACGGCCATGGCCGCAGTGGTCGCTGGCGCGGTTTATGGGGCTTATTTACGACGGGGTGCTCGATGCGTCACAGTTGCGGGAAGCGCTGCAACTGCCCTTGGTGGCGTCCTGGGAAAAGTTGCTCCGTAAACGTCTGGAAAAGGCTGAAGTTGAAGACTGGTCGCCCCGTATCGACGGGCCGTCCGAGCACTGAGCAGGAAACACAGCAACATGTCACTGAAAACATTGCGGACACTGGCGGCGATTGTTCAGCAGGGCAGTTTTGCCGCCGCCGGAGAAAAGCTTGGCCTGACCCAGGCGGCGGTGAGTATTCAGGTGCGACAGCTTGAAGATGAACTCGGTGCCCGGCTGTTTGACCGCATAGGCCGCAATCAGGTGCTGAATCCGGATGGCCGCAAAGTACTGGAGCGGGCCTCAAAAATTCTCGATCTGTACGATCAGCTGGGTGACGGCATTGGCAGTGAAAGCCAGTACCGGGGTGAGTTGCTGTTAGGCGCAGTCTTCAGTATTCAGACTGGCGGGCTCGGGCAGGTGCTGGCCCGTTTACGGGAGCGTTTTCCGTATCTGAAGATTAAGATCTTGCGGGGCATGTCGATTGATCTGGCAGCGCGGGCCGAGAACGGCGAACTGGATGCGGTGCTGATCACTGAGCCGCAACACAGTATCCGTCCGGAGTTTTCCTGGCAGACACTGGAATCAGAGCCGTTTTATGTTGTGGCGCATAAAGATGTGCCGGAACTGCCAGACGGTGAAATGCTCAGTCAGTATCCCTTTATCCGGCTTGATCCCCGGGCGTGGGCCGGCAGCATGATCGATATTGAATTACGCCGCCGGAATATTCAGACCAATGAGATGATGGAGCTGGATTCCCTGCAGGGGGCGCTGAACATGGTTAAGCAGAATCTTGGCGTCACGGTGATGGCGCTGGGTAAATACCGCAGTGAGCAGCTGCGAAGTGAGCTGCGGCTGGTGCCCTTTGGTGACCCGGTGATCTATCGCAACATTGGTATTTATCAGCGGCGCGGGCACGCCCGGCAGTCGCTGGTACAAGTGCTGATTGAAGAGTTCGCTGAATTACTTAACTGATAAAATAATTTTAACAGTTAAGCTAAAAAGTATAATTTTTATTGTTGATTAAGCCGGCGTAAGCTAAGCGGAATTTCCTGACAGCAGATACATATTGCCGGAGCCTGCTATGCCGCTTGCCATTGAAGCCCTGATTCCCATTACCCTGACCGTTCTGATTGGTTATCTGGCCCGTCAGTATTTTCATGTGGGCGAGAGTGTCTGGAACGGGCTTGAGAAGCTGACGTATTATCTGTTTGCCCCTTCATTGCTGGTGGTCTCGCTGGCGAATAAATCCCTGCAGGATCTGGCCTGGTTTGAGGTGTTTGCCACTCTGGTGATCGCATTGTTGCTGAGCAGTGCGGTGATTGTGCTTTGGCAAAGTCTGGTGCGTCCGGTAGATATGCCGTCTTTTACCTCGGTGTTTCAGGGCGGTGTCCGCTTTAACAGTTTTGTGGCGCTGGCACTGGCGGATAATCTGTTTGGTGCACAGGGGCTGATGGTCGGCGCGCTGGCTACCGTGGTGATTGTGATCTCCGTGAACATTCTCAGTGTGTCCGTTTTCTCGGTGGCTAACCGCAAGCAGGGCAGCTGGTTGCGATTGCCTTATCAACTGATTACAAACCCCCTGATTATCGGCTGTCTGATCGGTTTAACACTTAACCTGAGCGGGATTGGTCTGACGGCGTCGCTGGATAATCTGCTGTTTATGCTGGGCAAAACCGCTTTGCCGATGGCGCTTCTGGCGGTGGGGGCCGCTCTGCGGTTAGGCAACATTGGCAGCAGCATGGAAATGATTGCGTTTACATCGGTAATGCAGTTCCTGTTCAAACCTCTGGTGGCGTTGTTTATTGGCCAGTGGCTGGGGCTGGAAGGGCTGACAGTGATCATTGTGGTGATCTTCATGGCGGTGCCAACTGCGCCGTCTGCCTATGTACTGGCCCGTCAGATGGGGGGGAATGCGCCGGCAATGGCATCGATCATTACGGTGCAGACGCTGATCGCATTTGTAACCCTGCCAGTTACCCTGAGCCTGTTATTGCCGATGCTGAACGGTTAAAGGCAGCAGCAGTGAAAATATGCGCATTTTCACTGCTGTTTTGTCGTTTTCGGTACACGTAGCGAGCGGCCTTTTGCTATACTCCCGCGCCTTCACGGCCCGGCCGTTTCTGCTTAAGGTTCACAATGATCACACACGATTTTTTATATAACGCTGTCGGGATGCTCAGCTCCCTGATGTTTCTTGGCTGTCTGTTCGGGCTGGTTAAACAGTACCGCCGTATTAACAGCCGTAAACAAGAAGTTCAGGGCAGTGAAGCCGGATACGCGACCCGTTCGCTGTCTGTAAACAGCTTTTTTTCCAGCTTCATCGCGTTTTATGCGTTCTTCCTCTACTCGATCATGCTGCAGGAAATTGATTATTACCTGTTTGTTACCCGCTTACTGGCGGCGTCTATGACGCTGGTTGTCCTGTTCGAAATATTCCGGGATCGCAAGCCGTTATCACAACGCTTGCCGTTCCTTTCCGGGGTGTTGTTAATGGCGGTTGCTATTCTGTGTATCGGTGTCAGGGAAGATATGTTGTTTATCGGCCGTTCCGCGTCAATTTTCCTCGCGGTAGGGGCGACACTGATTATGCTGCAGGGCGGTATTCAGCAGATCCGCAAGATTCGTGAAGAACAGTCTACCGGCGCTCTGTCGCTGTCTATGAACGTCATTTTTGCCATGAAGGATGTATCGAACATTGCGTTTGGTTTGGTGATTGGCGTTGCTGATGGCTGGCCGCTGATTATGACCGGAAGTGTCAGCGCACTGACTAAGGCTGCGGTGATTCTGCAGTTTTATCTGTTCCGGGAGAAGCCGGTGACAGCCTGACCTTAGTCTGTGACATTTTGCAGGGGCCTGGTTTCTCCGGGCTCCTGTTATCGGAGGCCCTGTTTTTTATTGTGTTGTCGCACTATCCATTCCGCCAGGCCGATCCCGGCCAGCACCATCAGTAATCCGATCATGTGATAAATCTTAAACGCTTCACCCAGGATCAGTACTGCCAGCAAGGCGCCGAAAATTGGCACCAGATTAATGAATATGCCCCCACGGTTCGCACCGATCCGGCCTACGCCTTTGGCGTAAAACAGTTGCGCCAGAAATGAAGGGAAGATCGCCACGTAGATGATCAGCAGGATATTGTCTGCAGTGATCTCCGGCAGCCCGCGGGTCTGAGCATTCCAGGCAATCAGCGGCAAGAGTACGGTGAGTGATACCACCGCCAGTGAGAAGATAAAACTCAGGTCGTGAATTTCAGGTTTCCAGCGCAGGCTGACGCTGTAAACAGAATAGAAAATGATGGCGATGATCATAATGGCATCACCCCGGTTCAGACCCTCATCCAGCAGAGTGGCCGGGTTGCCCTGGGTGACCGTGATAATAACCCCGACCGTTGCGATGACCACCCCAAGTATCTGCAGCCCGAAAACCTGCTGGCTGAACAGAATGCGGTTCAGCAGCATGATCACCACAGGAATAGCGGCCTGCTCGATCGAAACATTAATGGCGCTGGTGTAATGCAGTGCACCGTATAAGCAGAGGTTGAATCCTACAAAACCAAAGCTGCCCATGAGAAACAGCTTCCACCAGTTTTGCCGGATAACGGGCCAGTCTTTCTTCAGATGTGCGCGGGCAATAAATCCGATCAGGGCAACAGCGAATACCCAGCGAAGGAAGGTAAACTCAATGGCATTCCACTCGGTGATGGCCAGTTTGCCAACGACGGCATTGCCGCCCCAGAATAGCGGTGCGAGCGCTAATAGCAGATAGGGAGAAGAGAAGGCACTGGTGCGTGAATCTGACACTGGGTTCATCCGTGGAGGCAGGTATTAGTAAACCGTCAATACTGAAGTAAAAAAAGAGGCTTGTCAGCAGAAAGTTAGCGGGTATTCTTTTAGCAGAGGCCAGTGTTTTTTGGCTGGATGAACGGAAGCAATAAACAGTCAGTCAGGGAGTTATGAATGGATTACTTAATTATCGGTATTGCTTGTCTGGTGGTATTTTTGATGCTGAGGCGCTGGATATTACGGTCATCGCCCGCGAAGCCGGCGCGCCGCAGCCGGTCTGACGGTTATGTATCAACTGAAAGTGAATACCGAACCGATGCCGGCAACCGGAGTGACAGCAAAGGCTATGGTGGCTCCGACGGCGGATCTGGCGGAGGCTCTGATAGCGGAGGCTCTGATAGCGGAGGCTCCGATGGCGGAGGGGACTGATATGTTATGCGGGCTCAATCATATTACGCTGGCGGTCAGGGATGTGGATGCCTCGCTGGCATTTTATAGCGGCGTGCTCGGTTTCACCGGGCATGTTAAATGGGATCGCGGGGCCTATCTGTCCGTGGGGGAGCTATGGCTGTGCCTGTCGCTGGATGAGCCGGATGCCCGTACGGATTACAGTCATATAGCGTTTGATGCCCGGGAGGAAGATTTTCCGCGGATTACTGCCCGGTTGCAGGCGGCGGGTATTACCTGCTGGAAGACCAACCAGAGTGAAGGGGATTCTCTGTACGTACTGGATCCGGATGGCCACAAGCTTGAGATTCATTGCGGCAATCTGAGGACCCGGCTGGAAGCACTGCAGACAGAACCTTACAGTGGGCTGACCTGGCTGTAGAATTTATTTGTATTTCAATAAATATTGAAGTGTATGTGTTGCTCAACTATAGTTTCAACGCTCTTATTCAGAGCTTTATTTTTAACCGGTTCAGTTTTCAAAGCGTTAGTTTGAACAGGACGGCAGCGAAGCACGTATGGAATTGACGATGGAACACGAATTAGCCGCACAAAGGCTCGCAGAATTAGGCCATACCACCCGACTGGCTGTGTTCAGGCTGCTGGTGAAAGCCGGTCATGACGGCTTACCGGTCGGTGAGATTCAGCAGCACCTGAATGTGGCCGGACCTACGCTGTCACATCATATTAACCGGCTTAAAGGTGTGGGGTTACTGACGCAGCGACGGGAAGGGCGCACCCTTTACTGCGTTGCACAGTTAGACGCATTGCGGGAGCTGACCGGATTTCTGGAATCTGAATGCTGTACCCTCGAACCGGTTCAATGATCCTGACTGCACGTGACTGACATGACAGGCAGCCTCAATGGCTGCTTTTTTATGGTTAAATATCTCTGACTTAATCGCTGGGAAATAAATGGCTGATGTTATTTTGGTCATTAGCCGCTTATTACAGAGGCGTTGCCAGGCCGCGTGCCTGCGGTGACAGCAAGTTTGTTTTCAACACTCTTATAGTGGAGAGACAGAGGGTTGGGTGAAGGCCGATAACAAAACGCCGCTGAAAAAGTAGCGGCGTTTGGGTGGTCAGCATTTATCTTGTGCTTTGATTAAAAGTCCTGATGGGGGCCGAACACTTCGTAGTGGATCTGGTCTTCAGCGGTACCCAGGTTGATCAGTTGCTGCTTAATGAAGCGCATGAAGGGTGTCGGGCCACACAGATAGAAATCCCCGTTGCTCAGCGGCAGTTCTTCTTTGATCAGGCTCAGGTCCATCAGGCCGTGATGGGTATTAGGTACATCACTGTGGTCCTGGTTGTACCAGGTATGCGCGGTCAGAGGCAGTACCTCTGCTAACTGATTCACCCGCTTACGGAACGAGTGCTGCTCAACATTTTCACAGGCATGCAGGTAATGAACCGGCTGGCTGTACCCTTGCTGAGCCAGTGTTTCCAGAATGCTGATCATGGGTGTCAGGCCTACGCCGGCAGAAATCGCCACGACCGGCCGCTGGCGGTCGGTAAACAGGAAGTCTCCGGCGGGTGCCTGCAGTTCAACTTCCTGATTAAGTCGCAGGCCGTCATGCAGGTAGTTAGACACCTGGCCGGGAACCCCCATGGCTTCACGCTTGACTGAGATCCGGTAGGTTTCGCCGTTAGGCTTATCTGACAGAGAGTACTGACGGATTTCAATATGCTCACTGGTGGTCGGTTTAACCTTAATGCCCAGATACTGACCAGGCTGATAGCCAATGACCGGCTGGCCGTCGACCGGTTCAAACACCAGGCTTTTCACCAGTTCAGATTCAATGCGCTTTTCAATCAGGCGAAAGCGGCGGGGTCCGCTCCAGCCGCCGTCTGTTGCTGCCCGTTCTGTATAGAGCTCACCTTCGCGGCCAATGAATACAGATGCCAGTAATCCGTAAGCCGCCACCCAGGCTTCTTCGATTTCCGGCGTAAAGGCATCCGCGGCCAGTTCCCGGAGGGTTTCGATCAGATGGTGGCCGACGATGTCGTAATGTTCCGGCTGTATGTTGAAACTGGTGTGCTTTTGGGCGATACGTTCGACTGCCGTTGTCAGTGCTGGCAGGTTATCAATATGGGTTGCATACGCTGCCAGGGCGTTAAACAGTGCAACCGACTGACCACCGCTGTGCTGATGGCTCATATTAAAAATATCTTTCAACTCCGGGTTATGGCTGAACATCCGGGTGTAGAAATGTTCGGTAATGTGGCTGCCAACACTTTCCAGCAGGGGAATAGTGCTTTTCACGGTGTCGATGTGTTGCTGGGATAGCATAGAATTTCCTTCTTAGGTATTGCTTGTTATAAGTATGGCCGGGTATTGCTTCAGGCGTTACACAGACCATAGTGGTTTTTTTTCTGACGCAGCTTTTCAGTGGCCAGCTGACGTTGATGGATTTGCTTCAGACGGTGTTGTCCGGTCAGGCGCAGGATGTAGCCGAATTTTAATCCGGTGGCGAAAATCAGCATGCTGATATGGCTGATAATCTGGACCTTCAGGGTGACCTGTTCAGGGATCACATACGCGATAAAAATGGTGGCCAGCAGCATGATGACCGAGCAGGTAAGCAGGCTGTTTCCGGCTGTAATTAACATGCTGGCCCTGTGGCTCTCATGACGTGTAGGCCGGCTTGCAGGCAGGGGAGAAGATGCACTGGCAGACGCATTGCTGACATTGGCTGACATAATAGTTATTCCTTTTTTAGCAGCGTTATACTCACTGCTTTACTTCGCATAGACTGTTTTGCACCTGTGCCGGTGCTTTATGCCTTTGCTATTACAGGATGTGTGCCAGAAATATATATTCACATAAAAACAAACATTTATACTGTTTATCTAAAGTTAAATATTTTCATGAGAGTCATAATGACATATAAATATATGTGTCTTTTTGACATGTTCGTGTGTTATTGATTCCGGTGCTTTATAATCCCGCAGGTGTCGCTGGTGCTTACTTGTATCCTGAGTTTTGGCCGCGAGTTTTTTCCGTGCTTTTCTCCGTGCGGGTTATGTTTTGACTGTTTTCAGAGAGGCTGTTTATGAGTCCGCTTTCCCATACTGCGCTGTTACAGCTGGCGGTTGATATGGCCAACAGTGTGACGGCCAGTGACCGCTTCGAGCGGCTGCTTAATACCGTGCGAAGTCATATCCAGTGTGATGCGGTGGTACTGCTCAGATTACAGGGGGAAGTGCTTAAGCCGCTGGCTCAGAAAGGGCTTCACCGGGAGATTCTCGGGCGGCGTTTTGCACTTGCAGAACATCCCCGGCTGGCAACCATTCATGGCTCAACGGTGCCGGTCAGGTTCTCTGCGGACTGTGATCTGCCGGATCCTTATGACGGTATGTTGCCGGAGCATGACGGGGATCTGCCCATCCATGCCTGTATGGGGCTGCCGTTGTTGTCGGATGATCAGATCATTGGGGTGCTGACGATGGACAGTATGCTGCCCGGGGCATTTGATGATATTCCCGGCCGTTCTCTTGAGCTGATTGCGGCAATGTCGGCCGCCAGCCTTAAAACGGCGGTATTGCTGGAGCGTTTGGAGCATCATTCCCAGCACGTGGAAAACGTGGTGACCGAGCTGACTCAGGAGGCGCTGAACAAAGACGGCGGTGAGCTGATCGGTGAAAGCCCGGTGATGGAGAAGCTTCAGCGGGAGATTTCCCTGGTGGCGCCTTCTGACTACGCCATTCTGATTGAAGGGGAAACCGGCGTGGGTAAAGAACTGATCGCCCGCACATTGCACAGCCGTTCTGGCAGAGAACAGGGGCCGCTGGTATATGTGAACTGCGCGGCAATTCCGGAAAATCTGGTGGAAAGTGAGCTGTTTGGCCACGTAAAAGGGGCCTTTACCGGAGCAGACCGGCACCGGGCCGGCAAATTCAGTTTGGCCGATGGCGGCACCCTGTTTCTGGATGAAATAGGCGAGTTGCCTCTGGCGGCTCAGAGTAAGCTGCTGAGGGCGTTACAAAGCCATGAGATTCAGCCGGTCGGGCAGGATAAAGTTGAGCAGGTGGATGTCCGGGTGCTGGCGGCAACCAACCGGGTACTGGAAACTGAGGTGGCGGCGCAGCGTTTTCGTGCCGACCTGTACCACCGGCTTAACGTCTACCCGGTGAAAGTGCCGCCTTTGCGTGAGCGGCAGGGGGATGTTGCATTACTGGCCGGGTATTTTTGTGAAGCGACCCGCCGAAAGCTGGGCATGCGGCAGTTAATACTGGCGGAGGATGCTGTTCGGGTGCTTGATGCCTACGACTGGCCGGGTAATGTGCGTGAACTTGAACACGTTATCAGCCGGGCAGCACTCACGGCCAGAGCGGTTAGCAGTGGCACAATCGTACAGGTAAGAGCGGAGCACTTAGGGATGCTGGCGCCGGCTGCAAACGCTGCTGTATCCGCCGGCTCTGCCGGGGTTTCTGAGACGGCGTCTGAAGCTGCTTCTGAGATGACACCGGGGATGATGCCGGCTCATGATGAGGGCCTTAAGGCGGCGACCGAGGCATTTCAGAAACAGATGATTATCAGTTGCCTGCAGGCACATGATGGCAACTGGGCAGCGGCTGCCAGAGTGCTTAAGACAGACCGGGCGAATCTGGTTCGGCTTGCAAAACGACTGGATGTCAGTGTTGTTAAAGAGATTGTCAGTTCTTAGGACATTTTTTTCACATGCTTACAGATACTGTCGACGCCAGCTGCGGCCAGCTTGCGGGCGGTCGCAGCGGTACATCTTTTTGTCATAATTAATCGTTAATATCGGCGCTTTTGTTCTCAGGTTTTTCTATGCGACCTTCTCAACATTCTCAGCAGTCTTCCGGGTCTTCCTCGCGGTCTGTATCTGAACCGGAAAACAGTCATCTGCCGAAAGGTTCTGTCTGGCAGGTGTTTATTACCTTTCTTCGGCTTGGGCTTACTTCTTTTGGTGGGCCGGTAGCGCACATCGGCTATTTCCGTACTGAACTGGTTGAGAAGCAGTGCTGGCTCTCCGACAGTCAGTTTGCGCAGCTGCTGGCGATTTGCCAGTTTTTACCCGGGCCTGCCAGCAGTCAGATGGGGTTTAGCCTGGGCCTGATGCGGGCCGGCTGGGGCGGTGCATTTGCTGCGTTTTTAGCATTTACTGCGCCGTCAGTCGCGCTGATGATGCTGTTTGCCTACTGTCTGCCGTACTTTTCCGGTGAAACCGGTGCGGCCGTTATTCATGGTTTGAAGATTGTTGCACTGGCGGTAGTGGCACAGGGGGTGCTGGGGATGGCCCGGCAACTGTGTCCGGATAATACCCGGGCGGGCATGGCGTTGCTGGCCACAGCTACTGTGCTGATTGTGGGAACTGCGTCTGCTCAGCTGGTACTGGTGGTTATCGGGGTGGTTGCAGGCATATGGTTGTGTAAGGATATAAAACCGGAACCGGCAGCGGCGTTAACCGTGCCATGCGGTGTCCCGCTGGGAATGGTGTGTCTGATGGTGTTTGTGCTGCTGTTTATCGGCTTGCCGCTGATGAGCGGTGCTGGCGGCATTCTGGCGGTGATGCAGGGTTTTTATCAGGCCGGTGCACTGGTATTCGGTGGCGGCCATGTTGTGTTGCCAATGCTTGAAGACGCCGTGGTTACAACCGGCTGGATCAGTCCGGAAGATTTTCTGGCCGGTTATGGCGCTGCTCAGGCCTTGCCCGGCCCGATGTTCTCGTTTGCGGCGTATCTTGGCAGTGTGCTGCCGGAGGGTATGGGCGGTGTTGGCGGTGCGCTGCTGGCGGTGCTGAGTATCTTTCTGCCGGGGTTTCTGTTGCTGGCCGGGTGTCTGCCATTGTGGCAAAAAGTTTCTCAGGGAACATTTGCTGCCCGGGGAATCGCCGGCGTGAATGCGGTGGTTGTCGGTTTGCTGGGCGCTGCGCTGTTTGATCCTGTTTTTGTCAGTGCAGTGACAGAACCGGCGGATCTGGCGATTGGCATTGTCGGGTTTCTGATGCTGGTGATCTGGCGGTTGTCGCCGCTCTGGGTAGTGGGCTGGTGTGTGGCTGCGAGCCTGACTCTGGCTCTGGCCTGATCAGGCATAAGATCAGCCGGTAAAAAAAGTGGTTCTGGCTTAGCGCTGGGAAGCTTCTGGCCAGACCACTTTGGGGACGTTTCTTACCGCTGTGGCTTAAAAGTTGTAGCGCAGGCCCAGGCTGATGGCATCAAAATCCAGATCGCCGTCCTGGCGTGTGGTCTGTACACCCCCCGGGCCGCCACCGAAGCGGTTCAGGCTGATATCATCGATTGCCACATACCGGTATTCCGCAAAGCCGGTTAGCTGTTCACTCAGTTTTACATCCAGGCCGGCCAGTATCTGATAAGCAAAGGCGTTGTCGCTGTCATCAATGTTGGCGACCGGACCATAGCTGATACTGCTTTCCACATCCGCATACCCGATACCTATACCCAGGTAAGGTGTGAAGTTCTCTGAGGCGGTATTAAATTCCTGGGTGATGTTCAGGAAGAGCGTACGGGTTTCGATACTGCCGCCCACCGGCTGACCGTTGGCAGGGAAGTTGTTGCCGTTGAAGTTGACACTGTCGGTATCGTTATCGGTTGCCAGATATTCTGCTTCAATGCGGACATTGCCCAGGCTGTTTGCTTCATAGCTGTAGCCGCCGGCGAGGCTGAAGGCGGTATCAGAATCAAATTCAGCGGTGACATTACGGCCAGTGCTGTTCAGTGATGTGTCATCAACATCCGCGTTGAGGATGCTGATTTCGCCATACCAGCCGGTTCCCGCCTGTGCCAGTGATGCTGATGTTGTTCCTGCCAGAATCAGGCTGGCGAGCAGTGTGTGTTTCATGACGGTTGTTTGCATTATTTCTTTCCTGTTTAAGAAACCGTTGTCGGGTTTCTGCTGAGCGCGCGTTTGGGGTTGGATCAGGTTCACATTGCATTAATTAAATTGTGCGCAATTCAATTGTGAGTAATATGAGTACCAGTTTTCAGGAAAGTTCACAGCAGCGATTAAAAAATTTATTCAGCTAAAAAACGGGGCTGAAGCATTGCGCATTGAACTGGCAAGGCAGCATAAATTAACGTGCTTCTACGTAGAAATACGTAGAAGCTGTAAAAACTACGCAGAGGGTCTGCGTAGTTTTAGCTGCGTAGTTTCAGGTGACCGGTTGCGAAGTTTTGCGAATGTTTCGCTGGTGTTGCTTTTGTCAGACTTGATTCATGGGGGTTGCGCCTGCTGACGTGAGTTACAGGGGCAGCTGTTCTTTGATGATGAGCGGCGCGGATGTGGCGTCACAGACGTGCTGCGAGGATGACAATAACAATGCTAAACCTTACAAATCTGAAGATGAAAGCCGCGAAGAAGCTGGCGCTGGTTGCGACCTGTGCAGCCGTGCTGGCAAGCCCTGCGATGGCTGCCGATAAAGTGTATCGCCTGAAACTGGCGGAAACCTGGCCGACTAACTTCCCGATCTTCGGTGATGCCACAAAGAACATGGCGGCGCTGGCGGAATCTATGTCTGACGGCCGTCTGAAGATAACCATTGATTCCAAGAACAAGCACAAAGCACCGTTTGGGGTGTTCGATATGGTGCGTTCCGGCCAGTATGATATGGGCCACTCTGCTTCGTACTACTGGAAAGGTAAGGTGCCTAATACTCTGTATTTCACCACCATGCCATTCGGTATGACAGCGCCTGAACAGTACGGCTGGTTCTATTACGGTGGTGGTCAGGAACTGATGGATGAGGTGTACGGTAAGTACAACCTGATGTCTTTCCCGGGCGGCAACACCGGTAATCAGATGGGTGGCTGGTTCCAGAAAGAAATTAATTCTCTGGATGACCTTCAGGGTCTGAAAATGCGGATTCCGGGCTTTGCCGGCGAAGTACTGGCAAAGCTGGGCGCCAAGCCGACAAACATTCCGGCGGGTGAGCTTTACACTGCACTGGAACGTCGCACCATTGATGCCCTTGAGTGGGTCGGTCCGTCACTGGATCTACGCATGGGTTTCCACAAGATCGCCCCGTACTACTACACCGGCTGGCATGAGCCTGCAACTGAGTTGCAGTTCCTGATCAACAAGAAGAAGTTTGAGCGTCTGCCGGAAGATCTGCAGCAAATTCTGAAAACAGCTATGCGTACCGCCGCTTATGACATGTACATCCAGTCTTACCATGCGTCTGCGCAGAACTGGGAAAACATGAAGAAAGAATTCCCGAATATCGAAGTGAAGTCTTTCCCGAATGATGTGGTGACCGCAATGCGTCAGGCGAATGATGAGTTGCTGGCTGAAAAAGCTGCAGCTGATCCGCTGGCGAAGAAGATTCTGGATTCCCAGGCTGAGTATATGGACAAAGCCCGTGCCTGGACCAATATCTCTGATAAAGCCTACCTGGACAGCGCCGCTGCGCAATAAGCATATTTAGCTCAACCGGCCTGCGGACACTGTTCGCAGGCTGTCAGAATGTCAGGAGCAGTTATGCTGTTAGTCCGTCTTGAGCAGATCATCAATGGCTTTTCCGAGTTGTTGGGCAAGTTATCTGCGATTCTCTTCATTGCCATGCTGTTTAACGTCTTTTATGACGTCATCATGCGCTATCTCTTTAACGATGTGTCCATTGGTATGCAGGAACTGGAGTGGCATTTGTACGCCTCCGTCTTCCTGCTGGCGGTACCCTACACCCTTAAAGCCGGCGGCCATGTCCGGGTGGATCTGATCTATGAGCGCCGCAGTACTGCCACTAAAGCACTGATCGATATGTTCGGTACACTGATTTTACTGGTGCCTTTCTGTGCGCTGGTGGGCTGGTACGGTATCGGCTTTGCCTATGAGGCCTGGGAGTTGGGCGAGACCTCCGGTGATCCGGGTGGTTTGCCGTACCGCTGGATCATTAAAGCGGTTATTCCGTTTGCTTTCTTCGCCATGCTGATCAGCGGCATCGGCCTGTTTCTGAAATCTCTGAACGTTCTGCTGGGCAACAGCCAGCCGGACGATTACCAGCCACCACAACACTAAGGAGCATTATTATGATTGGTATAGTCATGTTTATTGTGGCCCTCCTGATGTTGTTAGTGGGCTTTCCTGTGGCATTTACCTTTGGGGGTGTCGCACTGATTTTCGGGGTCTTTGCTGAAGGCCCGGATATGTTTGCGTTTATGCCGTTCCGTATACAGAGCATTATGGAAAATACGGTGCTGATGGCGGTGCCGCTGTTTATTTTCATGGGCATTGTGCTGCAGAAGACCCGCCTGGCGGAGCAGTTACTTGAATCCATGGGTAAGTTATTTGGCGGGGTACGGGGCGGCCTGGCGATTTCCACTGTACTGGTTGGCGCGTTACTGGCGGCATCAACCGGTGTGGTCGGTGCTTCCGTGGTGGCAATGGGGCTTATTTCCCTGCCGGTGATGCTGAAGTACAAATATGATAAGTCTCTGGCCTGCGGCACCATTTGTGCGTCAGGTACCTTAGGGCAGATTATTCCGCCGTCGATCATCCTGATCATCCTTGGGGATGTGCTGGGTATCCCGGTGGGGGACCTGTTCAAGGCCGCTGTCGGGCCGGGGCTGATCCTGATCGGTGTCTATGTGCTCTATATCCTTATCTATACCTGGCTGAAGCCGGAAGCTGCGCCCGCGTTACCGCTGGATGATGATGTGGCCAGCAAGGGGGAACAGTACCGTAAGGCACTGAAAGCGATTGTGCCGCCGCTGGCATTAATTCTGGTTGTACTCGGTTCTATCTTTGCCGGTATTGCCACGCCAACTGAATCCTCGGCGCTGGGTGGCGTGGGTGCCATTGTGCTGGCGGCGCTGTACCGTCAGTTCAGCTGGAAGATGGTCTACGATTCTGCACTGGAAACCGTCAAGGTCACTGCCATGGTATTTGCCATTCTGCTGGGGGCGACTGCCTTCTCGATGGCCTTTACCTATACCGGCGGCGATTACATTGTTGAAGAGTTGTTGTCTGATCTTCCGGGCGGGGCGACCGGCTTCCTGATTCTGTCGATGATTGCCATTCTTATTCTTGGCTTCTTTATCGATTTTGTGGAAATCAGCTTCATTATTGTGCCGATTCTGGCGCCGGTGGCGGATGCGCTGGGCATCGCACCGGTATGGTTTGCAATTCTGATTGCCATGAACCTGCAAACCAGTTTCCTGACACCGCCGTTTGGTTTCAGCCTCTTTTATCTGAAAGGGGTGTCGCCGCCGTCGGTGAAGACGGTGGATATTTACAAAGGGGTGATGCCATTCATCCTGATGCAGGTAGCGGTGGTGATTTCCATATTACTGTTCCCGGAGTTTTACGGACTGACCTGATGGTTTGTCATTTGCCCGGTACACGTAAAGTGCACCGGGCTTTTTTGGTTTTTACGGTATACTGCAGCTCATCAGAGGTATGCAGTTTTACCAGGGTAAAGCTGCCCGTAGGGGTATTGTAAGGCGTTCAGATGAAAGCTGTGGTTGCTTCTTTAAAAGCGAAAATCCTGTTGTTATCGATTATCCCGCTGGTCCTGGTGACCGCGGCGATTACGGTGATCAGCCTGAGCCAGGCCAAGCAGTTGTCTGAGCAGGAAATACAGACATTCGAAGAAAACCTGTTGCGTTCCAAGCGGCAGGAGCTGCAACACTATGTCGGTCTGGCGATGACCTCTATTTCCCATATCCTGGCGGATGCCGACACCATTGATAAATTTTCCGAAGCCCGGGTAAAGGCCATTCTTCACAGCCTCACTTATGGTGATGATGGCTACTTCTTTGTCTATGACATGCAGGGGCGAAATCTGGTCCATCCGATTCAGCCGGAGTTAGTCGGGCAAAACCTGTATGACCTGCGGGACACTTACGGCAATTTTGTGATCCGCGATTTGCTAAAGCTTGCCGAAGAAGGGGGCGGCTTTTACCGCTATGTGTGGCGCAAACCTTCCAAGGGCGGTTTGGAAGACAAGCTCAGTTATGTGGTGCAGATTCCTAAAGTTAACTGGGTGCTGGGAACCGGTCTCTACATTGATGACATCGCCAAAGAAGTGGCCGCGACCCGGGATAAGGTGACTGCCAATATCCGTAATACTTTTTTGACGGTTGTGGTGATTCTGGCGGGTACGGTGGTGATTATCGCCCTGTTAGGGGTAGGGATTAACGTGCATGCCTCACAGTTGGCAGACGCCCGTTTACGGGAAGTGGCGCACAGTTATGTGCAGTCTCAGGTCAGTCAGCGGCGTAATTTTGCCCGGGAATTACATGACGGCATTAATCAGCTAATGGTGTCGGTGAAATTTCGGATAGAGTTGGCGCGGGACAAGTTAGAGCAGCCGGAACAACGGGCCATTACTGAGCTGGATAAAGGCAGTGAAGTGCTGAATCAGGCAATTCAGGAAGTCCGGCGGATTTCCCATGATCTGCGGCCAATTCTGCTGGATGATCTGGGGCTTGAGTCGGCCCTGCACAGTATGACCGATGACTTTGCCGAGCGTACCGGTATTGAAGTCGATGTAAGCCTTGATTTGCCCGCCCGGCGGCTGACCGACGATATAGAAATAACCCTTTACCGGGTCACGCAGGAGGCGCTGACCAATGTAGAGCGCCATGCGTCTGCCCGTCAGGTGTGGTTGTCGGTGTGGCAAAAGGACCAGATGATCTGGGTTGAGATCAAAGATGATGGCCAGGGGTTTACCTGTGCCGGACGGGGCGGTGATGACTGTGGCATTGGCCTGATGAATATGCGCGAGCGGACAGAAATCCTCAGTGGTGATTTCAGTGTTCGCAGTAGGCCGGGAGCGGGTACCCGTGTGCGGGCCGGTCTGGCGCTGGTGTAACTGTTATGGATAGGTGACGGATGAGCGATACAAAGATCAGAGTCGTGCTGGTGGATGACCATCCGCTGGTGCAGGAAGGGATTATTGCCCGGCTGGAAAATGAAGCGTCTCTGGAGGTTGTCGGTGCCGCGAATGATGGCCGGCAGGCATTAACCCTGATCGCCGAAACAAAACCGGATGTGGTGTTGATGGATATTTCCATGCCGGTGATGACAGGGTTTGAAGCGACAGAGCGCCTTCGGACGGAGCAGCCGGATGTACGGGTACTGATCCTCAGTATGCACGAGAACCGAGAGTATATTCTCAAGCTGATTCAGTGCGGTGCAGCGGGCTACGTTCTGAAGGATGTTTCATCCGGCGAGCTGGTGACGGCGATTCAGACGGTACACCGCGGGGGGACGTATTTCAGTGCCGGCGCATCGCAATCGCTGTTTGCTCAGGCAGATCCGGGGCTGTCAGTTGCGTCAGAGGCGGACAGCCTGACCGGCCGTGAGCAGGAGGTGCTGATCCTGCTGGCGGAAGGGGCCAGCAATAAGGATGTCGCCCGGCAACTGGATATTTCCGTACGCACGGCAGAAACCCACCGGCAGAACATAAAAAATAAACTCAATATTCAGACGTCAGCGGGCTTAGTACGTTACGCAATTGACCATAAGCTGATAGATTAACAGTCCGATCCTGAGTATTAAGCAGGTTTAGCGTTACATGGAACAGAGTAAAAAACATCAGGCTTTTGCGGTCCTGGAAGATGGCAGCAAGGTTGCCATCGATGCGCAGTCACTGGTTATTGAAATGGTAGGCGGTGAAGCGGTTGAGATTGACTTAGACGTCGCGCCGTATCCCGGTGCAGGCCTGGCCGTTGCGACACCGCCCTATGCCGACAGGGATCAGCGTTCCCCGCTGGGCTGGCCGAGAATGGTGGTCCGTCCCGGAGCGGCGAATCAGTTAGAGTTATGTATAGAAGCCGCCACTGAAAAAGCCGAAGACTGAGTCTTCGGCTTTTTTGGTTGTATCAGCGGCTGTTTATCGGTGTGTTTCCAGAAATATAGCCGGTTTAATGTCCAGCAAACGGGTGTTGTTCAGACAATCCAGCCCGTGAACAGTTATTTCCCCGGCTATGATCGTTTCGATAGGTAAAACCGCAGCACCAATAGGGTTGGGCCGGTGCGGCGTCCTGAGGGCAAAGGTCCCGGCGCGGGTAAGGTTGGAGTTATTGCAGTCGCCGGTGCCGGGGAAGCGGTAAGGCTGATTCGCCGGTTCATCCGGGTTTTGCAGCCAGTACAGAATCAGAATTTCCTGTCCTTCGTTAAGTCCGCTGAGTTCATGCCGGTATTCAGGCTTTAGCGTTAGCTTACATGCAGGGCCTTCAGGCGTAATGTTATTAGGGCAGGCCTCCAGGGTGTTGTACGGGGTGGAAATGTGGCCAATAAAGTTAAGTTGTCGGTTCATATTTGTTTCCTCACTGGCTGCTTTTTGCCGCTGACATTGCGTAGATCAGAATCGTTATCAGGATGACGGCGCCGCCGATTACACTGGTGAGGGGTGGTATTTCGCCAAAGAACCCAAATGCCCACAGGGGTGCAAATACAGCTTCGATCATAATGATCATGCCAACTTCCGGCGCCGTGATGTAGCGGGTTGCCACCTGAGACAGTACCCGGCCAAACGGGGCGGTAAACAAGCCCATTACGCCCATGATGATCCAGGTGCCGGTACTGAAAGACGCAGGCGAGGCCAGAAAGAACATCACAATTGCCAGAAACAGACCGCCCAGGCCGACACTTGCCATCCGGCTTACCCCCTGATATTTGCGCAACAGTGTCTGATTCAGCGACAGGCAGGTGACAGCAAACAGAGCCTGCGCATCCCCCGTCAGGTTACCGGATTCGAAAGAGCCGGATACAACAATCGCAATGCCTGCCATCACGGATGCAATGGCGATCCAGGTTGACCGCTGCGTGACTTCCCCCAGAAATATCCGGCTGAAAACGGCTGCCAGTGCCGGGGCTGCACTGAGGATGACAAATGTACTGGCAATTGAGGTGTTTTTAATGCTCAGCACCAGTGCTGATGCGCTGCCCAGCATCAGGATGCCGGATAACAGCACGGGCCAGCCGCTTTCCTGAACGGCTCTGACGACACCGCGTTCGTCACGCAACTGAATGAACAGGGGCATTGATATAGCGGTAAACAGACCAAACAGGAAGGCGGTGTCAAAGCCGTTCACGCCGGAAAAGCGGATAAAGATCGGATCGAAACTCATCAGCAGTGCACCGGCAAGGGCAATTAAAATGCCCTGGGTCCGGATGTTACCTTTGTTAAATATAGTAAGTGTGTTGCGTGTTTGAGGGACTGCGCGGGTCATAATGGTCTCCGGTTAATAAATCATACTTGCAAGTATGATTTATTATGTTTGCAGTGTTGTCAATATAATCATACTATTCGGTATGATTTATTTTTAAGGCACTCTCATGAGTAAGATCGAGCAGAATAAAGAGAAAAAGCGCCGGGCGATTTTGCAGGCGGCGCAACAGGTGTTTTTAGCAGAAGGATTTGTTCAGGCGGGGATGGATAAAATTGCCAGCCTGGCTCAGGTAACTAAACAGACGGTGTATCGTTATTATCCGTCTAAAGAGGCGCTGTTCCGTGCGACGCTGGTGGAAATGGGTGGCAATACCGGCCGGGATTTTATCCGTCATTTACAGGATGAGGATACAGAGCAGGCATTGCATAAGTTTGCCCTGGGGTTTGTGCGCTTTCATATGACCGACGAACATCTGGCCACGTTTCGTCTGCTGGTGGCTGAAGCGGGCAAGGCGCCGGGTATGGCTGCCAGTTTCCGTGAAGTCGGTCCGGATGATACTACCGCAAAGCTGCAGGTGTTTTTCAGTGAACGTCTGGGGCTAAAAGATGCAGAGATTGTGATTCGTCTGTGGACCGGGATGTTGTTATCGGTACGGGGCGGTGTGTTGATGGGAATGGTGTCACCGGATGATGCTCAGTTAGAAGAGCACGCCCGTGACGCGACCGCGTTTATGCTGGCGGCAATCGCCGGTGAACGTACAGATATATGATCCGGACAGGCTGCCTGCTGAGTGCTTCAGCAGGCAGTCTTCAGAGGGGGAGTCAGTCTTCTCCGAGAAAATCACCACTCTGGTGGGCCCACAGCTGAGCGTAAATGCCGCCCTTCGCGAGCAGCGCCTGATGGTTGCCTTCTTCGACGATCTGGCCCTTATCCAACACGATCAGCCGGTCCATCGCGGCGATCGTCGACAAACGGTGGGCGATGGCGATAACGGTTTTGTTCTCCATCAGCCGTGTCAGGTTTTGCTGAATGGCCGCTTCCACTTCGGAATCCAGCGCGGAGGTGGCTTCATCCAGCAGCAGGATAGGGGCGTCTTTCAGTAATACCCGGGCGATAGCAATCCGCTGGCGCTGCCCGCCGGAGAGTTTCACACCCCGTTCACCTACCTGGGCGTCGTAACCGGTGCCGCCTTTCGGATCGCTGAGGGTGTCGATGAACTGGTCGGCCTGAGCCTGAACCGTGGCGGCACGCATGTCTGCTTCACTGGCGTCCGGGCGGCCATACAGGATATTTTCCCGGATGCTGCGGTGAAGCAGAGATGTATCCTGAGTCACCATTCCCAGATGGCTGCGCAGGCTTTCCTGGCTGACCTGGGTAATATCGGTGCCATCGATGGTGATCTTGCCCTTGTCCAGGTCATAGAAACGCATCAGCAGATTCACCAGGGTGGATTTACCTGCACCTGAACGGCCTACGAGACCGACCTTTTCACCGGGGCGGATTCGCAGGTCGAGGGATTCAATCAGCGGGATCTCTTCGCCGTAATTGAAGCTGATGTCGTTAAAATGGATTTCGCCGCTGTTGACCTCCAGAGCCGGCGCATCAGGTTTGTCCTGAACGCTTTGTGGCTGTGCCAGGCTGGACATACCATCGGCGACAGTACCGATGTTTTCGAACAGGTTACTGACTTCCCACATGATCCACTGGGACATGCCGTTAAGGCGCAGTGCCAGGCTGACAGCGATGGCAATTGCACCGGCGGTAATGGCGTTGTCATTCCATAAATACAGTGACAGGGCAGTGATGCTGAACACCAGCAGGTAGTTGTTAAGCTGTACCAGCACGTTCAGTTTGGTGACCAGGCGCATCTGCCGGTACACGGTTATCAGAAAGCCCTGCATGCTGTCTTTCGCATAGGCTTCTTCCCGGTCGGTATGGGAGAACAGTTTTACAGTGGCAATGTTGGTGTAGCTGTCTACGACGGCGCCGGTCATCATTGAGCGGGCATCCGCCTGCTCGGTTGAAACCTTCTGAAGCCGGGGCAAAAAATACTTCTGAATGGCGATATAAAATGCCAGCCAGACCATCATCGGCAGCAGCAGTAACGGGTCTGCCTGGGCGATCAGAACCATCAGTGATGTAAAATAAACAACAATATAAACAAAGACATCCAGAACCTTTGTAATGCTTTCTCTTAAAGCTAGTGAGGTTTGCATAACCTTGGTTGCGATGCGCCCGGCAAAGTCATTCTGGTAGAACGCCATGCTCTGTTTAAGCAGATAGCGATGCATGGACCAGCGGATGGCCATCGGGTAATTACCCAGTATTCCCTGATGGATAATGGCCGAGTGGAAGAATACCAGCAGGGGCAATACCAGCATCAGCAGCACCGCCATCAGGGTAAGATGCGTACCGTGTTCAGCGAGAATTTCTGCGGTCGTTTTGCTGGAAATCCAGTCGACCAGATCACCCATAAAGCCGAACAGAATGACTTCGCTGATGGCCAGCGAAGCGGTGAGCAGTGTCATCAGCAGCAGCTGAGGTTCAGCTCCGCGGGTGTAGTAGCGGCAAAAAGCAAACAGCGTGTCTGGCGGTTGCCGGTCGCCATGATCGGGAAAGGGAGCGATCAGTCCTTCGAAATACTTCAGCACAGAGGGTAGCCTGTTATTTAGGTCTTGTTACGGGCGGCTCTGCACTGAGAGCCGTCATTCCACGAGTGCAGATGTTATGCGAATCGGGCCTTCAAGGGTTCGGTGAACCGGGCATTTATCAGCAATTTCAAGTAATCGCTGACGCTGCTCCGGGGTCAGGTCACCCTGCAGGTCGATCAGACGTTCGATGACATCAATACGCGGATTATTTTCATCTGCTGCCTGGCAGTCGCTGCAATGCTGGCGGTAGTGTTTAAGGCTGACGTTTACGGCGTCCAGCGGCAGATTTTTACGGTTGGCGTACATGCGTATTGTCATCGACGTGCAACTGCCAAGGGCCGATAATAATTGTTCATAAGGATCAGGGCCAGCATTACCTCCGCCGACGCTGGTCGGTTCGTCACTGAGCCACTGGTGATGATCGGTGTGAACCACCCGCAGGAACTGTTTGTTGCCTTCACGAATCAGCACTTCGCCTTTGTTTATTGCCTCAGCGGGGGTCTGTGGTGCTGGCGCTGAATCCAGATATTTTTCGGACCAGCTACTGATAAGCGCCGCGGCATAGGCGGCATCGGCTTTGTTCGTTAACAGGTGGTCAGCATTATCCAGGCTGATAAAGCTTTTCGGGTGTTTGGCCCGGCGGTAGATGTGTTCAGCCTGCTGTATGGAAACGGTTGTATCCAGTGGTGAGTGCATGACCAGTAGCGGTACCCGCAGTTGCTCAATGTCATCACTGGCATTACGGATGTCATCCAGGAACTGCTTCTCAATGGTAAAGTGCCGGCCGCCGAGGCTGACATCGGCTTTGCCCTGAATATCAATCTCTTCAACATGGGCGGAAAACTGTTTTTCAACATGGGCAGCATCTGCCGGTGCGCCGATGGTTGCGACGGCAGCCACTTCCGGTATCCGGCTGGCTGCTGAAAGGACCGCACGGCCACCAAGGCTGTGTCCAATCAGTAACGCCGGTGCCTGGTGGTTTTCACGCAGGTAATCTGCGGCGGCAACAAGGTCGTTTACATTGGAGGAAAAATTGGTGTTGGAGAAGTCGCCATCACTGCCGCCCAGGCCGGTGAAATCAAAGCGCAGCACTGAAAAACCCAGCGCAACCAGGCTCTGGGAGATCCGCGTCGCGGCAAGTACGTTCTTGCCACAGGTAAAACAGTGGGCAAAGAGGGCGCAGCCCCGGGAGTTTACTTCGGGTATTTCCAGTAATCCGGCAAGTTGATGGCCGTTGCTGTTGAAGGTGACTTTCTGGCGTTGAGCGGGCATGAGAGGTTCCTTATCCGACAGGCATTAAGAATATGACCGGCGTTGTGAGCCGCAGTTCCTGTGTTAGGGGTGGAGTATAGGTGACGGTTGAGTAAGGCGGGCTTCTGACGAGCCGGTACGTCAGGTAAGGTCTCCCACCCACAGGCCCATGGCCGTGGTAACCCGTGAGCAGGAGAAAAGCGTTTCAGTATCCGTGACGGTCAGGCAACGGCTTCCAGCGGGGTGTCCGCACTGCTGCGGATCAGATGGTCAAACGCACACAGTGACGCGGTTGCACCGGAGCCCATCGCAATGATGATCTGCTTGTAGGCAGAGTCGGTGACATCGCCGGCGGCAAACACACCGGGGACTGATGTCTGGCCGCGGCCGTCGACACTGATTTCCCCCCGGTCGGTCAGCGCGACACTGTCGCCCAGCCATTCGGTGTTTGGCATCAGGCCAATCTGTACAAAGATACCGGCAACATTCAGCTGTTGTTGCTGGCCACTGGTGCGGTCTTCATAGGTAAGGCCGGTCACGCGGTTGCCATCACCCAGCACTTCCGTGGTCATCGCGCTGCTGATGATCTCGACATTGCCCATCGAGCGTGCCTTACGCTGGAGTATGTCATCTGCCCGCAGGGTATCTGCAAACTCGAGTACTGTGACGTGTTCAACGATGCCGGCAAGGTCAATCGCCGCTTCAATGCCGGAGTTTCCGCCGCCGATAACCGCGACTTTTTTACCTTTGAACAGCGGGCCGTCACAGTGAGGGCAGTAAGCAACTCCCTTACCACGGTATGCCTGCTCACCGGGAACATTCATTTCTCTCCAGCGGGCGCCGGTGGAGATGATCACTGCCTTGCTTTGCAGGCTGGCACCGTTTTTCAGTTCAACGCTGATCCCGTTGCCGGTCTGCTTCAGGCTGCTGGCAAGTTGTCCGGTCATGATATCGACATCGTAATCTTTTACATGTGCTTCCAGATTTGCGACCAGCTTGGGGCCTTCCGTTTCACTGACAGAAATGAAGTTTTCGATTGCCAGTGTATCGGATACCTGGCCACCAAAGCGGTCAGCAACAATGCCGGTGCGAATGCCTTTGCGGGCTGCATAGATTGCGGCAGACGCGCCAGCCGGGCCGCCGCCCACGATCAGTACGTCATAGGGGTCTTTGGCATTCAGGGCTTCGGCCTGTCTTTCTGTTGCGGCATCATCCAGCTGATCGACGATTTCCTGCGCGGTCATCCGGCCCTGACCGAAGAGTGTGCCGTTCATGTACACACTGGGCACTGCCATAATGTTGTTCTTTTCCACTTCCTGCTGAAAAAGGGCGCCATCGATCATGGTATGTGTGATATTCGGGTTGAGCAGCGCCATCAGGTTCAGTGCCTGCACGGTTTCCGGGCAGCTCTGGCATGACAGTGATACGTAGGTCTCGAATGTCCGCTCGCCCGGTAAATTACGGATCTGCTCAGCCAGGCTTTCATCTGTTTTGGGTGGATGACCGCCCACATAGAGCAGGGCAAGCACCAGTGAGTTAAATTCATGGCCCAGGGGGACGCCGGCAAATGTAATGCGGGGCGTTTCACCGGCCTGTGCAATGCTGAGGCTGGGTGAGCGCGGCTGATTGTTGTCTTCCCGAAGGTGTATCTGGTCAGACAGGCTGCTGATTTCAGTCGCCAGTGTGAGCAGTTCCCGGGATTTAGCCTGGAGTGCCGGGTCCGCATCCGTCGCAACAATAAGCTCAATGGGACGCACGATGTTCTGCAGGTATGTGTTTAGCTGTGATTTAAGGTTTGCGTCTAACATGTGTGATTCCTTTTCGGGTCTGGCTGCTTAGTCGAACAGCGCCGCCGGCTGGCGGCGCTGCAGACAGAGGGTGCGGATCAGATTTTGCCAACCAGATCCAGAGAAGGTGCCAGTGTGGCTTCGCCTTCTTTCCATTTAGCCGGGCATACTTCACCCGGGTGAGCCGCGATGTACTGAGCCGCTTTGATCTTGCGGAGCAGCTCAGATGCATCCCGGCCAATGGCGCCGGCGTTAATTTCAATGATCTGAATCTTGCCTTCCGGGTTGATAACAAAGGTACCGCGCTCTGCCAGACCGTCTTCTTCGATCATGACGCCGAAATTACGGGTAACGGTGCCGGTCGGATCGCCGATCATCGGATAGTTGATCTTACGGATGCTGTCTGAGGTGTCGTGCCAGGCTTTATGCGTGAAGTGCGTATCGGTGGATACTGAGTACACTTCAACCCCAATGTTCTGCAGCTCTGCGTAGTGGTCAGCTAAGTCTTCCAGTTCCGTTGGGCATACAAATGTGAAGTCAGCAGGGTAGAAGAAAACCACAGACCATTTGCCTTTAAGGTCGGCATCGGATACCGAAATAAACTGGCCATCGTGGAAGGCAGTTGCCTGAAAAGGTTTTACTTCTGTGTTAATCAGCGAGTGGGACATGAATACTCTCCTTAAGTGTGCAATTGATTAGCTGTTTCGTAACGCTGGAGAGATATTAAGAAATTAAATTAATTTTTTATAATTGATAGTTTTTAAGGTTTCTATAGATTTTTGTTATCGTAAGTTATTGATAAATAGAGCCTATTGGGCTTATAGGTAAAAGCTAACAGCGGCAGTTTGTAATGGCTCTATCCATGTGTGACAGAGGGGAGGCACAATATAGGTAGCCGCTTACGTCTCAGTGCGGGTGGCTCGTAAGCCTTCGGTCGGCCGGACAATTTCCGTTTACAGTCAGAATGATACAGCCGCTGAGCCTGTGCACGGAAAACTGTTTCCATCCTTGTACGGACATGCCATTATCCGCTCGGTTTCAGAATAAAGTTAATATCTCTGCACCGGCTTGTTTATATTCATGCGATCTCTTAAGAAGCACTAACATGAAAAAAAATTCTTTAGATATTATAGATATACGCATTCTTTCCGCGCTGCAGCAGCATGGAAAAACCAGCAAGTCTCAACTGGCAGAGCGGGTGAATTTGTCGCCAACACCTTGTTGGGTGCGCCTGAACAAGCTGAAGAGCGCAGGGTTAATTCGTGGCTATCGAACCGACATTGATCTTAGCCGTATTGCAGACCTTACACAGGTGGTTGTCACTATTTCCCTGAAGACCCATCATAAAACCGACTTTGATCGCTTCGAAACCTATATTCAGCAAGTCGATGAAATCATTGAATGTGATGCAACCGGTGGCGGATCTGATTATGTGATTAAAGTCATTACCCGTAATCTGACCGACTTTCAGGCTCTGATCGAACAGTTGCTAAATGCAGAGATAGGCATTGACCGATATTTCATTTACATCGTGACGCGGCAGGTAAAATCAAGCGCGCCTAACTTATCAAAGCTGCTGCAACCGCTGCCGTCAGAATAACCCTGATTCTGTTTCAACCGTGCCTCAGCACGCAAGCCTTCCTGATTGCTTTAAAACCGGCCTTCCCATATGGGCTGGTGCATTCTGTGCCTTATAAGTCCAAACGGACTTAATCAATTAAAATAAAAGTCTGTCCGAACTTAACATCAAACGTCTTTAGTCCACCTTAAAAGCGGCTCTGTCATATCCTGATTTCATCGCTTCTGACAGGCAAATGCCTGCCAGGGTTAATGAACACACCTATAAGGATAAGAAAACGTGACGACGCAGACAGAATTCGGTTTTGGTACACAGATACGTAAATCACCTTACTTTGATGCCACTGTACGCTGGGGCGCTAAAGACTTTTCAGTCTATAACCACATGTATATTCCCCGGGATTTCGGTAACCCTGTCGAAAACTTCTGGAATCTGGTGAACCACGCAATTTTGTGTGACGTTGCCGTCGAGCGTCAGGTAGAAATTACCGGCCCGGATGCCGCTGAATTTGTTCAGTTACTGACCCCCCGTGACCTTACCCGGTGTGCGGTCGGCCAGTGTAAGTATGTGCTGCTGACGAATGCTGAAGGAGGCATCCTCAACGATCCGATTCTGTTACGTCTTGCGGAAAATCATTTCTGGATCTCCCTTGCCGACAGTGATGTGTTGTTCTGGGCGCAGGGGGTTGCGGTGAACTCCGGTCTGGACGTTGTGATCAGTGAGCCTGATGTGTCGCCATTACAGCTACAGGGGCCACAGTCAGGAAAGGTTATGCAGGCGTTATTTGGCGACAGTATTCTGGATTTAAAATATTACTGGCTGCGTGAATATGATCTGGATGGCATTCCCCTGATTGTTTCCCGCACCGGCTGGTCCAGTGAGCTGGGATATGAGCTGTATTTGCGTGACAGCTCAAAAGGCGATGAGTTGTGGGAGAAGATTATGGCTGCAGGTCAGCCATTCGGCCTTAAGCCTGGCCATACATCGAGCATTCGCCGTATTGAAGGGGGCATGCTGTCCTACCATGCGGATATGAATATCCGGACAAATCCCTATGAATTAGGTATGGACCGTCTGATAGATCTGGATGCCGGTTTTGATTTCATTGGTAAGTCTGCCTTACAGAAAATTCGTCAGGAAGGCGTTCAGCGCCGGCACGTGGGATTAGTCATCGATTGCCCGGCACTGACCGGTTCCAATACCCGTTACTGGGATCTCGAAAATAACGGGGAAAAAGTGGGCGAAGTTACCTCGGCAATTTTTTCACCCCGTCTGGAAGAAAATATTGCACTGGCAATGGTGAGGGCTGATCTGGCCGTAACCGGCACTGAATTTGAAGTCATCATGCCTGCTGGCAAAGCAACGGCGAGAATCGTTGAAAAGCCATTCTTTGACCCTAAAAAAACACTCGCAGCCAGCTAACCGTGTGAACGTATAAACAGGGCCATCATTATGACCACTGATAATAAGAATGAACTGCCAATGGTATTGGCACACAGCAGCTCACAGGGCGTCTTGCGGTTGACAATGAATCATCCGGCCAGGCGAAATGCCTTATCAGAAGCCATGCTGAATGAATTGCAGCGACACTTTCACGAGGCGGCTGCTGATCCGGCTGTCAGAGTGATTATTCTCGCTGCTGAGGGCCCTGTATTCTGTGCGGGGCATGATCTTAAAGAGCTCACTGCCGGCCGCCGCGCGGATGATAATGGCCGGGCGTATTTTCGCAAAATAATGGCAATGTGCAGTGCGCTTATGCAGGCGATTGTCAGTCATCCCAAGCCGGTCATTGCAGAGGTGTCCGGGGTGGCGACAGCGGCGGGCTGTCAGTTGGTGGCCAGTTGCGATCTGGCATATGCCAGTGATACTGCGCTGTTTGGCACGCCGGGTGTCAATATCGGCTTATTTTGCTCCACGCCTATGGTGGCGCTGTCCCGAAACATGTCCGGTAAGCATGCAATGGAAATGTTACTGACGGGGGAGATGGTTTCTGCACAGCGCGCTTCAGAAACCGGCCTCATAAACCGTGTTATGCCATTGGCTGATCTCACCGGTACTGTGATGAATGTGGCGGATACGATCGCGGCGAAATCAGTGCTCACTGTCTCAACCGGCAAGCAGGCATTTTACCGGCAGCAGCATATGCCGTTGTCTGATGCCTACGCGTATTGTGCCAGTGTCATGGTTGAAAATATGCTCGCAAAAGACGCAGAAGAAGGCATAAACGCATTTATTGAAAAACGTAAACCGCAATGGAGTGATCAGTAAATGGCGATGATGAATTCACCGTATAACCGTGGTCTGGAGCGTAATTCTGCAAATTACCAACCCCTGACACCTCTCGGTTTTCTGGAGCGGGCCGCGAGTGTGTTTCCGGATCATACTGCGATTATTCACGGTAATCTGCAGCGCAGCTATCAAGCCTTTTATAAGCGTTCACGGCAACTGGCATCAGCCCTGAATACCATGGGGGTCGGCAGAGGCCATACTGTATCCGTCATACTGGCGAATACGCCGGCCATGCTGGAGTGCCACTACGGTGTGCCTATGTGCGGGGCGGTACTCCACTCTGTCAATACCCGGCTGGATCCTGCGACCATTGCTTTTCAGCTTGATCATGCTGAAGCCCGGGTGGTCATTGCCGATGCTGAGTTTGTGCCTTTATTGCAGCAGGCTCTTGCACATGCCTCTGTTCAGCCGGCTGTCATCATTTACGACGATGTTGAATTTACCGGCGAGCGTTGTCCGGTTTCAGCACATGATTACGAAGACCTGGTGAATTCGGGGGATCCGGCGTTTGCCTGGCTGATGCCGGAAGATGAGTGGGATGCAATCTCGATTAATTACACCTCAGGCACAACGGGTGATCCTAAGGGGGTGGTGTCACACCACCGCGGTGCATACCTGTTGTCACAGGGCAATGTGTTAACAACCGGGATGCAAAAGCATGCGGTGTATCTGTGGACCTTGCCCATGTTTCATTGCAATGGCTGGTGTTTCCCGTGGACCTTATCGGCGGTTGCCGGGACGCATGTATGTCTGAGGCAAGTCCGTGCCGAGCCAGTCTGGCATGCACTGACTGAGCATAAGGTAAGCCATCTGTGTGGTGCTCCTATCGTCATGTCCCTGATCCTGTCCGGACAGGAAAATACCCGGTTGTCATCACGGATTCAGTTTATGACCGCCGCTGCGCCGCCACCGGAAGTAACCCTTGCGGACATGAAGGCTGCCGGGTTTGATGTGGTTCATCTCTACGGCCTGACGGAAACTTACGGCCCTGCCGTGGTGAACGAATGGCATCAGGAATGGCGTCATCTGTCTCATGGTGAACAAGCCGCGCTGAAGGCCCGTCAGGGCGTGCGTTATCTGCCACTGGAAGCCCTTAATGTATTGGATCCGGATACACTTGTGCCGGTACCCCACGACGGCGAAACTCTCGGCGAAGTGATGTTTCGCGGCAATGTGGTTATGAAAGGTTATTTCAAAAATCCTCAGGCAACCGAAGCAGCATTCCGCGGAGGCTGGTTTCATTCCGGTGATCTGGGTGTCATTCATCCGGATGGATATATTCAGCTGAGGGACCGCTCCAAGGATATTATTATTTCAGGTGGCGAGAATATTTCATCCATCGAAATTGAAGATGCACTGTATAAGCATGCTGCTGTTTCGGTCGCTGCGGTTGTTGCCATGCCGGACTCTAAGTGGGGTGAACGTCCCTGTGCGTTTGTTGAACTGAAAGACGGGCATGACATCAGCAAAGAAGCACTTATCAGTGGGTGCCGGGAGCACCTGGCCGGGTACAAAATGCCCGGGTACATTGAGTTTTGTAAGGTGCCACGTACGGCGACCGGCAAAATACAAAAATTCGTGCTGCGCGAAACTGCCAAAACAATTGCCGAATCAATCTGACCACAGCGGTGTCAGCAGAACTATGTATTTATAGTCTATAAATCAGTGGCTTATATATGAAAATTAAAGAAGTAGAATATGCAATTGTCGGATCAGGCACGGCCGGGCTGGGCGCCTATTCACGGATTCGCCGTCAAACCGATGATTTTGTGATGATCCAGCACGGCCCATACGGTACTACCTGCGCCAGGGTTGGCTGTATGCCCAGTAAAATGCTTATTACCGCTGCCGATCATGCCCATGAAATGCGCCACGGGTTTCCGTTTGGTATTCATGGTGAACCTTCTGTAGACGGAGAGCAGGTCTTCAGGCGCATCAGAGAAGACCGTGCCAATAAGTTTGTCGGTAATGTGTTAAAGCAAATCGATAAAATTCCTGAGCATGTAAAACTGCAGGGACAGGCTAAGTTCGTTGCTAATAATCAGCTGCGGATAGATGACAACTTAACCGTCCAGGCCGAAAAAATTATTATTGCCTGTGGTTCGCGGCCAGACATCCCCCAAGAGTTGTTGCCTGTTGCCAGCAGAATCTATACCAGTGACAACATTTTCGAGCGGACGGATCTGCCGGCATCACTGGCGGTAATAGGTTTAGGGGTGATTGCTTTAGAGCTTGGGCAATCATTTCACCGCCTGGGTGTTAAAACCCGGTTATACGGGCGCAGTGGTAAAACTGGCGATTTGACTCACCCCCAAATGCAGGCTGAAACCCTTAGATGCCTCAGCCAGGAGCTGGATATATACCTGCAAGGCAGAATTATTGGAGCCTGGGAAGACAGTGATGCCGCAGTTATTGCTTTTGAATTGCCTGATGGCAGTGTCATTACAGAATCATTTGAGGCCGTATTAGTCGCTACCGGGCGGGTTTCAAATGTTGATCAGATGGATTTGCATAACACCGACATTCAGCTCAGTAAGCAGGGTATCCCGTTGTTTGATCCGCAGACGATGCAGTGTGGTGATTTGCCAATCTATATTACCGGTGATGCCACCAGTGATCTGCCGCTGTGGCATGAAGCATATGATGAAGGCAGAATTGCCGGCAGTAACGCTCTGATCTATCCGTCGACAGAGACAGTCAGGCGTAAGACACCATTAGGTATTTACTTTACTGATCCGCAAATGGCGATTGTAGGGCAGAGTTTTCGGCAACTTGAAGGCACCGGGATTGTCATCGGAGATGTGCCGTTTAACAGCCCAAGGCATGAAGTATGGAAAAAAACTCAGGGAAGGATGCAGGTCTATCTGGATGCGCACTCAGGTGAAATACTCGGGGCAGAGTTGCTTGGCTATCAGGCGGAGCATCTCGCGCACTTGCTGGCATTGGCCATAACCCACAAAATGACGGCTGATCAGGTACTGGACATGCCGGTATATCATCCAAGTGCTGAAGAAGTGATGAAAAAAGCCGTCAGTGATGCCCGGTATCAGCTTCGGTAGCTGAGATGCTTTCAGGCTGCCACGGAACACGGTGGTGGCCGGTATACAGAGATCAAAAGATAAACGCATCAGAAGGCGGCCAGAGGCGGCTTCTTTGATGTCTCATTCAACCGGTTGAATGGCTAATAATTTTCAGGAAAGAGTCTTCGTTCTGTCAGCTCAATGAAAATATGCAGTACTTTTATGTGCAGTTCCTGCACGCGGTCGGCGTAACTGCCTGCTGGCGTGCAAATGCAGAGGTCTGCCAGTGCCTGCAGAGGTGAATCCGGTTTGCCTGTCAGTACAATGCTTCTGATACCTTCTTCGCGGGCTGCTTCGACTGCCTTAATGATATTTTTGCTGCTGCCACTGGTGCTGAGAGCGATAAGCAGGTCCTTGCTGTTGCCGTGGCTTTCCAGGTATCGCGAAAAAATACAGTCATATCCAAAGTCATTGGCGACACAGCTGATATGAGAAGGATCGCTAATGGCCATTGCCGCCACACCTTTACGGGTGTTTCGGTAGCGGCCGGTGAGTTCTTCGGCGAAATGCATTGCATCACACATTGAGCCGCCATTTCCGCAGGAAAATACCCGTCCGCCATTACTCACGGATGAAACAATCCATTCGGCACCGGTGGCTATGTTTTGTAATGTTTCCGGTGAGTTGATCAGGTTGTCGAGGCCCTCCCGGGCTTCCAGAAGGCTGGCGGTAATATGTTCAGTCATTGAAGCGGTTCTCAGTCCATTTGATAAGGGTTGTAGAACATTACCCCGAAATGTTTTTAATAACAGCCGTTGTTTTCAGGGCTGCTTGTGAACGCTGTCAGGCTGATGCGGTTGATAGCGGAAGGATGAAGGTTCAGCCGGAAAAACCTGAAAGCCTGTGGTTTCGGGTGCGAAGAACCTTGCAGGTAACGTTTTACCGGTTACCTGCATAATGGCAGCGGTTCAGATAATGCTCCAGTCACCGTCCTGTTCGGAGTCTTCCAGGCATTCCTTAATGATCTCCAGACCTCTGATAAAGTTTTCCGTGCTGACAGATCCGGCCAGGCTAATCCGCACAGCCTGAGGGGCAGGGCTGTTATCCATACAGAATGCTTTTGCCGGAGCAACTTCCACGCTGTGGCTTTTCAGGGTGCTGATAAAACTGTCGGTGCTGATGTGCTGCGGTAATTCCAGCCACAGGTGATAGCCCGGTGCGCTGCCGCTGATGCTGTAGCCTTGCAGAATATCTTTGCTTATCTGCAGGCGTGTCTGAAGTTCATCGGTCTGTTTATCCAGCAGGCGTTTGGCTGCGCCATTCAGAATCATGTCGGAAGCAAGGCTGGTGAGGAAGGGAGAGACCATCCAGTACTGGCTTTGCTGTGCGACGGCCATTCTGCGGTAGTTACGTCCCGAAGCAAGCAGGGTTCCAAGCCGCAGTCCGCCGGCCAGAATCTTGGAGAAACTGAACAGGTAGATGCACTGCTCCGGCACCATAGAATAGAGAGAAGGCAGGCCGTTTGGTGGCATGTGCAGGGCGCCGTCTTCGATGATAAGGAAGTTATGCTCCCGGGCCAGTTTAGCCAGGCGTTCCCGGCGGGTCAGGCTCATGACGGCGGTCGTTGGGTTGTCGTATTCAGGGGTGATGTAGACGGCGTTGACGGTTTGTTTACTTAGCAGTGTTTCCAGATCGCTGATATCCAGACCTTCCGCATCCTGAGCCACTGTTGTCAGTGTGCGTCCCAGCATGCTGGCGGCCTGCTTAATGCCCGGGTACGCCAGTTTGCCGGTGACAATGACATCGTTCTGATTCAGCAGATACTGCAGGACCAGATGCAGGCCTTGCTGGGCACCGGATGTGAGCAGCATTTCACCTGTGGTGGCCGGAATGCCGGCGTCGTTCATAAAGCGGGCAATGATGTCCAGCTGTGGCTGGATTATATGTTCAGGTGCCTGGTAGCTGGTCATCAGGTTGAGGCGGGCGCTCTGCTGAGCCAGGCGGGCCATTGCGTTGCCAAGTTCGGTGCCGCGTTCATTCAGCAGCAGTTGTTCATTCAGACTTAAATCAATTGTGCTGCTATTGGGTGGTATAAAGGTTTCGCTGAGAGTAGCGTCGGCGTTACCGGCCTGACGCCATTTGACGTAAGTGCCGCTGCCTACCCGGGAATAAACCAGTTGCCGGCTTTCAAGCTCTGAGTAGGCTTTCTTGACGGTATCAAGAGCAACACCCAGGTGCTCAGCCAGTAACCGCAGGGCGGGGAGGCGTTCGTTGTAGATGTATTCATTGTTTTTAATAAGTTCTTCAAACTGATTGGCGACCGCCATATATATGGGGTAGGTATTGTTGGGTGCAATGGCGATCTTTTCGATTTTGTTTGTCATTATTGTGTTGCTTTTGTTTTTATTTGTATGCATTATGCCTGAATTGTGTTGCCCGAGTGAAGGCGGTGTTACAGACACTGATGCATAGCGCCGGGTTACATCCATACAGGGTACGGCTTCACATTTCTGTCGGCGCACAGAGCAGTGTTACCCGGTATAGAGTTAAAGAGCGACTGATAGTTCAGACCTCTGTCAGTGATTAATAGTAACAAAGACAATCACATAATTCATATTGGCCACCGGATGTGCCGTCTGGCGG
The DNA here is from genome assembly GCA_937138495.1 of uncultured Oceanospirillaceae bacterium. Taxonomy (GTDB): domain Bacteria; phylum Pseudomonadota; class Gammaproteobacteria; order Pseudomonadales; family Balneatricaceae; genus Amphritea. Next base: position 10,298 of record CAKZPE010000002.1, on the reverse strand, counting down.
GCAAATATCAGTTAATCCTAATCCTTACAGGGAAAATTGACCCCTGTATGCAGATCAGACAGTCATAACAGGAAACAGGTTTCAATGGGTGGATCACGTTTGGCGGGTGGTGTTCTGGCAACACTCGCCGCCTTATTTAACGGCACTGTCGGAGTGATCAGTGTCAATTTGTTCGCGTCCGGGTTATCGGCACAGGCCGTTGCTTTCTATAAGTGTTTACTGGCACTTGCCGTGCTGGGGGTAGTGCTGTTGTTAAGTGGGAAACGGCAGGCCGTTTGCGATTATCTGGGCGCACGCTGGAAACAGCTCGCTCTTTGTGCCGGTTTTGGTTTCTTTATGCTTTATAACTTTGAAACGGCCGCTTACCAGTACATCAATGTTGCGGTTGTTGTGTTCTGCCTGTTTGGAGCGTCGACGGTTACGACCTTTGTGTTCAGTGCCGTGCTTGAAAAGCGTGGCCTGTACGCGATCGATGTGGTTTCAATCGGTTTGTCACTTGCCGGCTTATCGCTGATTTTTTTGGATGTAGGTGATCCCGGGGCAGGAAGCGTCGCAGGCATTGCCTATGCTGTGTTGTCCGGTGTCGGCTACGGCATGTTTCTGGTGTTATCAAAACGGTTTGAACTGGGAGGCGGGCTGATCACGGTGTTTTCACTGATGTTATTCGGTGTTGCGTATCTTGCGGTTCCTTTTGTGCTGACCGGCGTGAGTCTGCCTGATTCAGAAAGTCTGCCATCTCTTGTTCTGCTTGCTCTGTTACCGACCATTGGCGGTTTCTGGTGCACCGTTAAGGCGCTGAGCCTGATGAGCAGTCAGTCGGTGCAGCTGATTGAGTTGTCAGAGCCCGTGTTTGCCATGATTATCGGTTTCATTGTATTGGGGCAGGTGACAACACTGTTGCAGGCCGTCGGCGGTGCGCTGATTTTGCTGGCGATCGCCGCGCATGAGCTGTCACAGAATGAAAATGAGCAGGTGGTTGGTGGGTAATACAGAGTTCCCCTGTGTGGGTGGCAGCGTTAAATGCCGGTGTTTCCACCGGCTTTTACTTACAGGTATATCTCACCCTGCATAAACAGAACGGCGTGGCCGCTCATGATGACCCGGTCGCCTTTGTGCTGGCAATAAAGTGTGCCGCCCCGGGCGGAGAGTTGCCGGGCAAGCAATTTGTCTTTTCCAAGCCGGTCTGCCCAGAAAGGAATCAGGGTGCAGTGTGCTGAACCGGTGACCGGATCCTCAGGGATGCCTGCCAGTGGCGCAAAAAAGCGTGATACAAAATCAGCCTGATCGCCTTTTGCGGTGGCAATGACTGCGAAGTGGCTGTTCAGTTCTTTAAATGCCAACCAGTCGGGTTCCAGCGCCAGAATATCGGCTTCATTTTCATATACCAGCATCAGATCCCGGGATTGCCAGGCGGCTATGGGGGCTTTGCCCATGGCGTTGATCGCTGCCTGTGTGATATCTGCAGGCACAGGTTTTCTGGCCGGAAAATCAAGGCTGAGCCGGTCTTCAGTTTCACGCTGTACTGTTAATACGCCGCTCTTGGTGCTGAAGCTGACCTGGTTCAGTGCCGGCTGAAGAAACCGGAAGATGATGTATGCCGCTGCCAGTGTCGCGTGACCACAGAGGTCTATTTCGACTGCCGGGGTAAACCAGCGCAGTTCGTAGCCGTTTTCGGCGGTAACGATGTACGCGGTTTCTGCCAGATTATTTTCTGCCGCTATCATTTGTAACTGTTCGTCGTCAGGCCAGCTTTCCAGCAGGCAGACGGCCGCGGGATTACCGCCAAACAGGCTGTCAGTGAATGCATCTACCTGGTAAACAGGGATTTTCATATGTATATACCTTTACTCAAAGAATGTGGCAGCCCGAAATGAGAGGGCCTGGTCTGAATCGCAGCTCAGCTGTGTGAAAAGTATATTTCCGGTATAGTGATTCAATACAGATTTAGTAAATATATTTTTGAGCAGTACAGTTTGTTACGTTAGCAAAACTGTATTGCGGTAATTGAAGGAAACTGTACTGCATGGCGTTATACCGGGAAGTCGCTGCACGTATTCAGCACCAGATAGAGGCCGGGCTTTTTGCCCACGGGGAGCGTTTACCCGGGGTGCGAAAGCTCAGTCAGACGATGGGAGTCAGTGTGTCTACCATGGTACAGGCGCAGCGTTTACTGGAAGATAACGGTGTGATTGCTGCACGGCCCCGGTCCGGATTTTATGTCTGCCAGCCTGAAGTTGCAGACAGGCCTTTACCGGCGGGTGGTACATCAGCTACGGAGCCGGTGCCGGTTACAACCGGTGAGGTGACGCTGTTTCTTGGGCAGTTAAGCCAGCAAAAGGACTACACGCAGCTGGGGTTTGCAATTCCGCATACAGATTTTTTGCCCATGCGGGCGTTACAGAAGTCTCTGGCGGCGGCTGTCAGGCAGTTTGATGAACGCGCTGCTGGCTATACCTCACCGGGCGGCAATGACGCGCTGAAAGAGCAAATTGCACGCCGCATGCGTTTTGCGGGCAGCGTGGCTGATACCGAAGATATTCTGATCACCGGCGGGGCACAGGAGGCATTAACGCTGGCGTTGCGCTCTATTGCGCAGCCGGGTGATGTGATTGCTATTGAGTCGCCGACCTATTACGGGTTGCTGCAGGCGGTTGAGTCTCTGGGTATGAAAGCCATTGAGGTCGCGACAGACCCCGTTGAAGGTATCAGCCTGCCAGCACTGGAAATGGCGGCACGGCAGTGGCCGGTTAAGGCGTGTCTTCTTATGCCGAATTTTCAGAACCCTCTTGGGGCACAGATGAGCGATGCGCATAAGGCGGACCTCATTGAACTGGCGGAACGGTATGATTTCATGCTCATTGAGGATGACATTTATGGCGAGCTGAGCCAGACCGGTCAGCGTCCGCGCAGCCTTCACAGTTTTGATACTGTGTCCGGTTCAGGAGCCGGACGGGTGATGTACTACAGCTCCTTTTCCAAGACGATCTCTCCGGGTCTGAGAATAGGCTGGCTGATCAGTCCGCCAGCCTGGCGATTGCAATTACGCCACCTGAAACAGATTCTGAACCTGTCCAGTAATTCGCTGGCCCAGCTGGCGCTGACCGGTTATCTGCAAGACGGTGGGTATGAACGGCATTTGCGACAGGTCAGGCTGCGCTACCGTGAGCAGATTCAGCGCATCAGTCAGGCGGTAATCCGCTACTTTCCGGAGGGTACCCGAATCAGCCAGCCCGGCGGAGGATATGTGCTCTGGGTTGAGCTTGAAAGAGGCTTCGATTCTCTGGTGTTGTGCCAGCGGTTATTTGAGCTGAATATCAGTATCGCGCCGGGGCAGCTGTTCTCTGCCAGTCAGCAGTATCAGAACTGTTTGCGGCTGAATTGCGCGCAGCCATGGAATGCTGCGCTTGATCAGGCGCTGTTTACCGTTGGACGGGAAGCGGAAAAACTGCGCCGGGCCGGTTAGCTTGTTTTTGCGTTAGCGGGCCTGCTTTAACAGAGCTTTGAGCTTTATATCCGGATCGCAGAGCTGATTAGGGTCTGGTGTAGCACCTGCTTCTATTAAACGCTGAAGTACCTTTACATCCGCCGAGGCAGCAGTGCCTTCAGCAATGCTGACAACGCTTTCCAGTGTGTTACCGGTAAAGCCTAAATGGATTTCCTTACGATCCTTTGTCAGGTCGCCTCGCTGTAACCAGCGCTCCGCTCTTGCCGGGAAGCCAAGGGTCTGTATCTGCCAGTGATACTGATCAGACCAGAGCCAGGGCACGGGATTGTATTCAGCAGGTATGCCCAGAATATCAGCGGCAACATTTTCTGCCTGCTGATTGGCGTTCTGATAGGACTCCAGGCGTTGGTGATGTCCGTAGCGGGTCAGGTAGCTGGCAGCGCAGTCCCCGATGGCATATACGCCGTCTGATTCCGTTCGTCCGTGGGCATCGGTAATGATGCCATTATCGCACTTCAGTCCCGCAGCCTCAGCAAGTTCAGTATTCGGAATGACGCCGATGCCGACGATGACAGCATCCACATTCAGCTGGCTGCCATCCTGAAATTCAACCGCGGTGACTGTATCCGTACCGGTAATGCCTTTAATGGCAGCGTTACAGGTAACCTGGTTTCCCTGACTGTGATGCAGGCTGATGATTTTGCTGGCAATGAATTCGGGGAGGCTGCGGGCCATAATACGCGGTCCGGCTTCCAGTACATGGGTCTCTGTTCCCAGGCTGCGGGCACTGGCAGCCACTTCCATACCGATGAAGCCGGCACCGATAATGGCGATCCGGGCAGCATTTGTAAGGCTGTTTTTGATGGCAGCGGCATCGGTATCCGTACGCAGCAGGTGGACGCCGGGGAGGTCGCTGCCCGGCAGAGGGAGCTGGCGGGGCGTTGCGCCGGTGGCGAATACCAGTGTATCGAATGCCAGTGTCTGACCCTGAGCGGTCATTAGTTCCCGTTTTTTCAGGTCGATGTGCGTGGCGCGGGTGTTCAGCAGCAAGGTGATGGCCTGTTCGGTATACACGCTGGCTGGCCGTAGCAGCAGGCTTTCACAGGACTGTTTGCCGGTCAGAATGCCTTTCGACAGGCCCGGGCGTTCATAGGGGGCGGAGGATTCTTCACCGATAAGGGTGATGTTGCCTGTAAAACCTTTTTGCCGCAGTTGCAGGGCAAGCTGGCCACCGGCCTGACCGGCACCAATAATGACAAGGTGTTGCAATGACATATCAAGACCTTCCGTGTTTATTGTTATCAGTGTCTGTCTGGAATATAGAGCACGGCGGCGTCACAGAGAAGCAAAAAAGAGGGTAAGGGGTGAGGAGTAAACCCGGCAATCCGGCTGAGAAAGCCAGATGCGCCAGGGTAGCAGCTCAGGGTAGAGGGCCAGTTAAGAAAATCAGTTAAGAAAATCAGAGTAAAAAAACGGCGTACGAATCTTGTTCTGGCTGATTGCCTGTATCAGGCCGTTCTTCATTTTTATCTGTAAACGAATCTGGTTATTGTCCAAAAACAACAGGCTGATACGCCGCATTTTTACGGTGACAGTTCTGATACTGTTAATCGCGAGCTCTCTGCTGTTAAGCCCCGGCACCAGGCTTTTCTGGGTTGTATTGCTGTCTGAATACCAGATTTCATGATGAATGCTGTAGGCGCTGATGAGGCGTATGAGGTCGCTGTAGCAGTCCAGTGTCCGGATGTCAGCATGTTTCAGCTCAGCGGGGAGCTGGCTATACAGTGTGATGTTGTTCAGTGTTCTGCTCAGAGCATTGTCTGATGGCAGGCTGTGGACTATCAGGACGGTTAACACGGCGATTAAGGCGATTAGTTTTTTCATGTCGCGGCATCCTGATGATTTAAGAGGTATGTGGTTTTCTATCCTGTTGAGCGACGTGGCTCAATGGTTAAGTTTTCTTTCCGGCCGGAATATAGATGATCAGCCGGGGAGTGCCTGTAAGCCGGGATATCAGCCGGGCGGTGTGTGTGCCGTAAAACGCTGTGGCAACAGCGCCTGTACTGGTCAGTCCGGTTGTTACTGAAGCACTAACTTTGCAACTTTTTCACTAAAATTTAGTAACATAGGCAACTTACGTGGGCTGATAGGTATATTTAGCTGTTGAGTGAGGCCCAACCCCCTGTATTTTCTGGCAATGGATTTATATGTCTCTTAAGTTGTTGATTATTGGTTATGTCTGGCCTGAGCCCCGTTCTTCAGCGGCGGGTAGCAGGATGATGGAGTTAATCGACTTTTTTCAGCAGCAGGGATATGAGGTGACATTCGCCAGCCCTGCTGCACTGAGTGAGCACCGGGCGGATCTGAAAGCCATAGAGGTTCATGAAGTGGCGATTGAGCTGAACAGCGAAAGCTTTGATGGCTGGGTGCGACACCTTGATCCTCAGGTTGTCATGTTCGACCGCTTTATGATGGAAGAACAGTTTGGCTGGCGGGTCGAGCAGCAGTGCCCGCAGGCGCTGCGGATTCTGGATACTGAAGATCTGCACAGCCTGCGTCAGGTGCGGCATCAGCGGTTTAAGAAACTCGATCCGGCGGAAACGCTGGATAAACAGTTCGACGATAAACAGACCCTGTTTCTGGAGATGTCCGAACTGGATATTGCCCAGCGCGAAATTGCGGCCATCATGCGTTCTGACCTGAGCATTATGATTTCCCGTTTTGAAATTGAGCTGCTCACTGAGTGCTTCGGGGTACGCCCTGAAAACCTCGTCCATCTGCCGTTTATGCTCGAGCGTGAGAATATTACCTTACCGCGGTTTAAAGCCCGCGAGCATTTTGTGACCATTGGTAACTTCCGTCATGCCCCTAACTGGGATTCTGTTTTGTGGCTCAAACAGGTGATCTGGCCAAGGGTGAGGGAACAGCTACCTAAGGCAGAGTTGCATGTTTACGGTGCTTACCCGCCGAAAAAAGCCACAGATCTGCACCGTCCCGCTGACGGTTTTTACGTGGATGGCTGGGCACCGGATGTGCACCGGGTACTGAGTCAGGCGCGGGTATGCCTGGCGCCGCTACGTTTCGGTGCCGGTATCAAGGGCAAGTTTACCGATGCCATGCTCAACGGTACGCCGTCAGTGACCACGCCGGTGGGTGCTGAGTCTATGCACGGTGATATACCCTGGTGTGGCGAGGTGGCGGAGTCGGTACCTGCCATTGTTGCCGGTGCGGTTCGCCTGTATAAAGAGGCAGAATTCTGGCAGGACTGTCAGCAAAACGGTTTCGATATTCTGGAAACAGAATTTTCACGGCAGAAGATTCAGGCTGGCTTTCTTGAACAGATCGACAGTAACCGGGCGAATCTGACCGTGGCCCGGAAAGAGAATTTTATGGGGCAGCTGTTACGCCACCATCATCATAAAAGTACCAAGTATATGTCCCAGTGGATCGAAGCGAAGAATAAGCTTTTGCCCTGAGTGTCCGGCTTTTCCATCTGAGTAAGGAATACCATGCTAGCTGCACTTGCTAATCCCATTTTGCCAATATTTACCGTCCTGTTTATTGGCATCATTTTTGGCCGTAAAGGGATTTTTACCCCGCCAATGGCTAAAGCGCTTAATGCGTTTGTGTATTATATCTGCCAGCCAGCGCTGATTTTTCTGCTGGCGGCACGGTCACCTCTCGGTGAATATGATGTTGCTGCGCTGGCCAGTTACTTTGCCGTTGAAATAACACTGTATGCGGTGGTGACGCTGGTGGCTGTCAGGGTCTTCTCTGTGTCTCTGGGAGAAGGGCTGGTGCTCGGCATGACCACCGTCTTTGTAAACCATCTCTATTATGTGTTGCCAATTGTGACGCTGCTGAAGGGGGAGGCGGCCGCCATTCCTGTGGAAGGGGCGATCTTTACCGATCTGGCAGTCCTTTACTGCGGCACAGTTTTTATAGTGGAACTGATCTCAAGAGGCGGTGCGTCCGTTTCGCAGGTGCCGGCTATTCTGGCCCGTAACCCGGCACTGTGGGCGCTGGTACTCGGTCTGCTGGCGAATCTTTCCGGGCTGGGGTTACCGGAAGGGCTGTATACCTTTGCGGACTTTGTGGGCCGCGCTGCTCCGGCGACTTTGCTGTTTGTACTCGGAATTACCATGGCCAATGTCCGGCTGTTCAGCCTGGATAAGCTGACCTGTCTGGTCATTGCACTGGCATTACTGGCGCAACCGGCACTGATGTATATGCTGGGGCAGGTGAACGGTGCGGACGTACAGTGGCAGGCGACTCTGATTCTGCTGGCTGCCGGGCCGTGCGGGGCAATGCCATTTGTGATTGCGCTGAAATATGGCATTCCTACCGACCGGCTTACCCGGGCGATTCTGGCGGCAACGGTGCTGTCATTGCCGAGCCTGGCCTTTCTTACCGGCTTTGTCTGAATACGCGAATGCAAGGACGTCAGCCCATTTCCCATAAATGGGCTGCCACTAACGACCGGTAAGGGCTGAACTGAGCCAGCCATGCCGCTGTCTTTGCCGGGCTGATTGTGTCATCCATGTTCAGCAGCTGAGTCAGGTTACGTCTGACCGCAGCGTCCGTTTCCAGAGATTCATCTAACCAGCCAAACCCTCTGAGCAGCGCATAGTTAATGGTCCAGGGGCCAATGCCTTTCAGGCTCAGCAGAGTCTGGCGGACATTTTCAGTGCCCAGAGATTCCAGCCACTTATCACTCAGATAATCCTCTTCAGTCACCAGCCGGCTCAGATTCAGCAGGCAGTTGGTTTTGCTGTCAGATAAACCACAGTCCCGCAGGGTCTGGTAGTTCAGGGCGCTGATATGCTGTGCAGCAGGAAAACAGAATATACCGTTGCTGTGCCATATGTTAGCAGCCCGGATAAGCTTACTGCGGATGCTGATTGCGGCGGATACGCTGATTTGCTGTCCGGTAATGGCCCAGGCAAATGCTTCAAAGGGCGTTGCGACAGCAGGGATACGCAGGCCCGGATTTCTGCTGATCAGTTTACCCAGCAGGGGATGTTCTGAGTACGTCAGTTCGAACGCTGATACATCCTGATGCAGGCCCAGCATGCGTTCTGCGAGGTGTTTAAGCGTTGTCGGATCAGGGGAGGCAGCGCTGTCGGTTAGCAGGGTGACAGCTGCTTCACCGGCAAAAAACCGGACCGATAACATGGCGGGGTGCCCGCACCAGAGGATGCCTTTGTCCAGCCCTGTTGGCTGTTCAGGTGCATCGGCGGAGTCGTAAATCCGTTCAGCAATCTGCTGTTTATCCCGCCGGTGATAAGCAAGAATGCCCGCCGTATGAAAGTGATCGGGCAGGTTCAGTGTCAGTGTTGTCATGCTATGTCTTCATCAGTAAACGTGCCGTGCAAACTGTATCAGCCAGCCTGTTCAGAAACACTCAGTTTCTTGTGCTGTTATCAGTCTTCAGCGAGCTTCCCGTCACATTAGCAGCGGCTTTTCTGATGAGGGGGATCAGGAAAACGGTAGCATTGGATTTGAATAAGGTTTTGCTATTTAAGGCTTTCTTTGCTTAAATTTTTTTAATTCAAATAATAATCGTTCTTGCTGAGGTTCGTGTCATGCATTTTACCCTGAAACAGTTACGCTATTTTGTTACCGCGGGTGAGTTTAGCAGTGTGACCAAGGCCGCAGAAACCCTGCATGTTTCCCAGCCGTCTATCTCGTCTGCCATTTTGCATTTGGAGGATGTCACCGGGTTACAGCTGTTTGTCCGTCATCATGCTCAGGGTTTATCGCTGACGCCGGCCGGGCGTAAATTTGTCCTCAAGGCTAAGCAATTGCTGCAGGATGCTGAAGGCTTGGGGCATTATGCCAACACACTGGGGGAAGACATTGCCGGATCACTGAAGATTGTCGGTTTCCCGACATTCACGCCGATCCTGATGCCTTCGCTGATGAAGGCCTTTGTTGATGCCTATCCCGACGTAACGGTTCAGTGTGATGAAAACCACCAGAAAGACCTGATCCAAAGCCTTCACGAAGGGCGCTATGAGTTAGGCCTTACCTACGACCTGCAGATACCTGCCGATATTGAGTTTGAAGCGATCATAGAGTTTCCGCCCTATGCGGTGCTTAACAACGCCCACCCCCTGGCGGACAGGGAAGAGCTGTCACTCCGGGAACTGGCAGATTACCCCATGGTGGTGCTGGACTGGCCCATGAGCCGTGATTATTTCTATTCGCTTTTCTTAAGCCAGGACCTTGAGCCTGAGTTTGCCTATAAAGCCCAGTCACTGGGAATGGTGCGCGGGCTGGTGGGCAACGGGTTTGGTTATTCACTGTTTAACTCGCCGCTGGCCAGTAACCTTGCGCTGGACGGCACTGAGCTGAAAGCCATTCCTCTCAAAGATAAGCTGCGGCCGTTACGGATGGGAATCGCGAAGGTCGGACAGCTGAGACTGACGCCGGCAGCCCAGGCCTTTGTGCAAATGCTTAAGACCCGGACCACTGAACTGACCGATGCTGTGTTCACTGATAAGCGCTTTCACAAAGCACTGGATTAACATTAGATAAAAAATTCTGATGCAGAGGCAAGCTATATAATATTTTACAAATCCAGTGGGTATTTTTAGTCTGAACTGATGCGGTTATCCGTTCAATTCAATCTAATCAGTACCCAAAAAATGAATGCTAATAATAAGAAGCTGATCAAATCTGTTCTGTGTGGGGATGCGCTTGAAGCATCTGAATTTTCCGACTTAATTAAATTCTCGACGCTGCAGTCACTGAATGCCGGTGAAACATTTACTCTGGCCGACAGCGATGAACTGGGGATTCTCCTCAGCGGTGACGCTGAAATCACTGAGCAGGGCCTTACCCTCTGCCT
>CAKZPE010000001.1 GCA_937138495.1 uncultured Oceanospirillaceae bacterium | reverse complement strand
TAAACGATGCCGGTGAACTGTCTGTACAGCTGGATCTGGACAGCATCGAAACCAATATTGGCATTCGTAATGAACGGATGCGTGAGCACCTGTTTGAAACCTCACAATTTAAAACCGCTACTCTGAGCAGCCAGTTGCCTGCTGACGTGATGCAAACTGTTAAAAAGGGTGGTTTTGTAACGGCAGAGGTAGATGCATCTCTTAACTTTCATGGGTTAGAGAAGCCGCTGAAGGTGAAAGTAAGTCTGATGTCTGATGGCAAACAAATCATGGCCAGCAGCGCTCAGCCTGTCGTGCTGACAGCGGAAACCTATGGACTGACTGCCGGTATTGATAAACTGAAATCCCTGGCGGGACTGGATCATATCGGCTATACCGTTCCGGTCAGCTTTACTTTGCTACTTGAGCAATAAATTCCGGCCTGGCCGTGCTTCATGGTATATTCCTGAACAAAGCAGCAGGGCACCGTCCCTGCTTTTTGTATCGCCCCCCAGCGTTGGAATAGATCTGCAGATGACCGTAAATGATGACATTTCTTTACTCGATGAGCGCCTGTGTTTTGCGCTGTATTCGACCGCCCAGGCAATCACCCGGGAATATAAAAGCCTGCTCGGCCGTATTAATATGACCTATCCGCAGTATCTGGTGTTTCTGGCGCTGACCCCGGAAAATGAGGTGACGGTTAAGGCTCTGGGTGAACGCCTTTTTCTTGATTCCGGAACCTTATCTCCATTACTGAAGCGCATGCAGCAGGCAGGGTTGATTAACCGTTACCGGGATGCTGAAGATGAACGAAAGGTTATGGTTAGTCTGACAGATAGCGCCCGGGATCTGACCCCTGAGATTGCAGCTATTCAACAAGAGGTTGCTTGCTCAACCGGGTTAAAAAAGCCTGAGTTTGAACAGTTATTATCGCAGCTTCAACACCTGAACCGACACTTACGTCTGGGAGAATGACAGAAATATTCAGGCTGCTTTATATACGGTGGCTACGAGGTATTAACCTGATCACCAGCCTCCCAGACGAGTTCAGTTTCATTATTGATCCGGCGGCCGGTGGGCATAAAGCCTGACGCAAGATAAAGGTTAAGCGCATTACCGGGAGCCTGATCCATTGTCGTTAAGCTTACCCCCTGTAAACCGAGTATCGAAGCAAGCTGCTGGCTAAATTTAATCGCAGACAGCCCCAGTTTTTTGCCCTGATGCCTTTCATCGATCATCAGCCGGTACAGGTATAAACAATCTGGCTGAAGCTGATCATCATCGTTCCCGCCTTCCTCTTCAATTGTACGGGGATCTATAACAGTGATCAGGCCTGCAGGGGTTTTATCTGTATAGATACCAAAAGACAGGTATTCACTGTCAGTGAGTACTTCAGCCAGCCAGTAAGGATTGGGTTCGATGAGATCCCATTGTGACTTGCTAACCCGCAGTTTGCTGAGTGCGTACACATTGCCGGAATTCACTTTAATATATGATATGAGGGGCATTGTAAGCATCCTTGTTTGTTGTCTGATCATCCTGATACAGCATGTATTTTATATGGGAATTTTTACGGCGAAGTCGGAGTGATACTTCATGTATTTTACGGACACTGACTGAGTCTGTCTCCGATAACTGTCAGCAGATTTGACTGCTACGTGTTGAAGTGTTCCGTTGCCGCCGCAGGATAAGTGCGGCGGCTTTATATGAATTATTCAGTGACTTTCCATTTGAGTTTTTTTTCGATGGCCTGAATCATCATGCCAGCGACATTTTTACCGGTCGCGCCCTCGATACCTTCCAGCCCGGGAGACGAATTAACTTCAAGCAATAAAGGCCCTTTGGCGGAACGGATAATATCCACCCCGGCCACTTTAAGCCCCATGCACTTGGCTGCTTTAATGGCGATGCGTTTTTCATCTGCGGTGGGCACAATCAGGCTCGCGGTGCCACCCTGATGAATATTAGCCCGGAACTCGCCGGGTTCAGCTTCCCGCTGGATAGACGCCACAACTTTGCCGTCTACCACGAAACAGCGGATATCTTTACCGGCGGCTTCTTTAATAAATTCCTGCACCAGAATATCGGCCCGTAAACTTTTGAAAGCATTAATCACCGATTCGGCAGCTTTCTTGGTTTCTGCCAGAACGACTCCACGGCCCTGTGTACCCTCCAGCAACTTAATGATGAGCGGCGCGCCGCCTACCATATTGATCAGATCTGCTGTTTCCAGCGGTGAATTAGCAAAGCCGGTAATCGGAATTTCTACGCCGCTCTCGAATAACAGCTGCAGTGAATGAAGCTTGTCACGGGACTGAGTAATAGCGGCAGCGGTATTCAGACAGTAAACACCCATTGATTCAAACTGACGGGCAAGGGCGCAGCCATAAAAGGTCACGCTTGGTCGGATCCGGGGAATCACTGCATCCAGATCATTCAGCACATTGCCGCCCCGGTAATGAACTTCCGGGGTATCAGCATCCATTTTCATGTAGCAATGCTTAATGTTCAGAAAGACCATCTCATGGCCACGTTCTTCACCGGCTTCGATGATGCGGCGGTTACTGTACAGGTTTGGGTTGCTGGCCAGTACACCGATTTTCATACCCCGCTTGGGGGATTTCTTGGGACGGTAAAGGTCTAGCAGTTCGCTGTCTTCCAGAGTGCCGAACATGAATGACTCTTCCGGATCGACCAGCAAGCGGCCTTTCATCGCCTCCCGGCCTAACAGCATCCGGTACCCCATGGCATCGCGGTTGGTAAGCGTCAGTTCGATATCCCAGCTTTGTTCGCCCAGGGCAATACTGGTTTTAATAACATAGCGTTTTTCGGTGTTACCGCTGGAGCTTTTGACGGTACGGCGGTCGTGAATGGGGGCTTCGCAATTAATAACGGTTTTACGGTTATCCTGAAGAGGGTAAACGTCGAAGCTGACCCAGGAGCTGCCGTTGCGCTGAAAGGTTTTAATGTTGAGGGCGTGAATAGCAGAAGTACGTGCGCCGGAGTCAACCCGGGCTTTAATGGCAGGTATCGACAAATCAATGAATTTGCACCATTCCTCGCTGCCTGTGATGAGTTTATTACTTTGATTAACCATGCAGGGTGTTCCTTATTTTTATTGTTATAGGGAACCCGGGGATGCAGCCGGTGGGCTTAAGCAAAAGGACCGGTTGCATTCGCTGATTCCTTAATCCTCTGTCTAAATAGTGTGCAGTTATTCGCTGTGTTATAGCAACCGTCCGTCGGTAACTGACTGATAATTGAACAAATTGTCGTAATAGGATAGTTTTTTGTGAGAATTAAGAAATAAGACTTGCCAGCCCCCAATTGCGTATGTAGTATACGCCCCACGTTGATGCGGGGTGGAGCAGCCTGGTAGCTCGTCGGGCTCATAACCCGAAGGTCGTCAGTTCAAATCTGGCCCCCGCTACCAACGTAAAAAGAGAGGCTTATCTTTATAGATAGGCTTTTTTTATGCCTGAAATTTGAGATTATCTTTCAGAACATATCAGTAGCTCGTCGGGCTCAGCTCTTTATAACCCCGGGCGAAGGTCGTCAAAGCAATTCTGGCCCCCGCTACCAACGTGATAAAACAGAAGAGGCTAACCGAAAGGTTGGCTTTTTTCGTTTCTGAGGCATTAAAAACTCAGAGAAGCCTGGTAGCTCGTCGGGCTCAGCTCTTTATAACCCCGGGCGAAGGTCGTCAGTGCATATCTGGCCCCCGCTACCAACGTAAAAAAGAGAGGCTTATCTTTATAGATAGGCTTTTTTTATGCCTGAAATTTGAGATTATCTTTCAGAACATATCGGTAGCTCGTCGGGCTCAGCTCTTTATAACCCCGGGCGAAGGTCGTCAGTTCACCGATTGCGAAGCAATCAGAATCGAGCCACGCTTTTTGTGGCGAAGCCCGAAGGGTTGAAGCGACCGAAGGACGTTTCAAATAAATCTGGCCCCCGCTACCAACGTGATAAAACAGAAGAGGCTAACCGAAAGGTTGGCTTTTTTCGTTTCTGGTGTAGGGATTTTAAGAACAGCTCGTCGGGCTCACTCTTAATAACCCCGGGCGAAGGTCGTCAGTGCATATCTGGCACCCGCTACCAACGTGATAAAAAAGAAGAGGCTAACCGCAAGGTTGGTATTTTTCGCTTCTGGGGTAAGTAATTTGAACGTTGTCTGTGAGGTTGGATGTTGTTCTTAGGCTTGAATGTATAAAAAACCGGGAGCAGGCTCCCGGTTTGTATGGTTGTTTTAACACTTACGGTTATTCGGCTAACAGATAATCGGCAATCGCACGGCGGTCGGCTTCACTCATAAAGCGGCTGCCGTATTTGATCACCTCACCCATGCTGCCCCCCAGTGCATCACCATCCGGTGTGAGGCCTGTTTTCAGGGCATAAGCGATGTCATCGGCGGTCCAGCCGTTTTCCCGTAATGCCCGGGCGGTGATGGCCGGAATAGCTTCACTGTCATCTGTTGCCGCAACGCCCTCAAACCAGCGATCCTGCTGTAACCCACCAACCAGGTTTCTGGGTGTATGGCAGGCGGCACAGTGGCCACTGGCTTCCACCAGGTATTTGCCCCGTTCAGCCGCAACATCTGTTTCCGGCTTTAGCTGGAAAAAACGTTGCCACAGCGGCAGACCCTGTTTCAGGTTGTAGGGAAAGCTGAGCTGAGATGATGGCGCAGGCTGATTTACCGGCGCTACCGTCTGAAACGCTGCCCACAGGTCGCGTATATCCTGATCGCTTAGCTGAGCGAAAAACTCGTAAGGAAACGCCGGGTAATAGGTCTCTCCCCGGGGAGAAACACCCTGGCGTACCGCGCGGGCAAAATCATTCAGCGTCCAGCTACCGAGACCGGTGTCAGCATCGGTGGTCAGGTTGGGCGCATAGAATTGTCCGTACGGGCTGTCCAGCGGCGCACCGGCGACCAGCTTTCCTTTGTTTTCACTGTCAGTGTGGCAGGCGATACAGCCAGAAATACGGGCCAGATATGCACCGTTGGCAACGTTGCCGGCCAGTGCAGGGTCATCTGTCAGCGTTTCATCAGCAGCCATGGGTTGCAGCAGATAATAACCGGCCGCTACTGCTGCAAGCAGTAATGCGGCAAGACTGATTGTTTTCATAATCAGCGGTTATTTTTTCTTTTTACGGAAGGTTGTATGGCATGACGAACAGGTGTCAGCCAGTTCCCGGAACAGGCTGTCAGCGGAATCACCGCTGCCGGTGTCGGCCATGGCCGTATCCATCGACATGCTCATGGTGGCGTTGCTGTTATCTGACTCGCGGATATCTGCTGTGCTCTCAAGAGCTTCACTGATGCGCTTCAGTTCGGAGGACAGGAATTCAAATTTATCCCACTTTTGCCAGATAACCGGTTTGGCTTCACTGGCATGTTGCAGGCTGCCCTCAGGAAACAGCTTTGTCAGGGTTGTATCTGAATGTTTGGCGATTGTCTGGCTGTGTTTACGGACAGCGTCGGCGTCGTAAGCGGTTTTGCCTTTGAACATAGCAGCCATGGATTTCATGGACTTTTTCATAATGTCCATCTGGTCCATCCGTTCTTTAACAATGCCGGTGGCGCCCTGATGAGCAGAAACCGGTGTTGCCACTGTGATACCTATTGCCAGAGCAGTGAGAATGGCTGTGGTTAATTTGTTCATAAATACCTCATAAATACAGAAAAAGTCGTTATTTGTTTCGATCAGGCAGTAACGGTGCTTTTTCTGGGAGGCGGATTGTCTGGCGGAATATGAGGCGGTAAATATTGTATCTGGTTGTATTCGGCGGGTACTGACGGGTCTGCTTCAGGGCAGCACAGGCGTGCCGGATTCAGAAATAACTGGCTGAGAGTGCTGGCGGTGCCGTCGTGTAACTGTTGCAGGTTCTGCAGGCTCAGATGATCGCTGCGGGTGTCCGTAACATCGTGACCATGATCCTGATGAGATTGCTGATAACCTCTCTGGGATGCTTCGGATAACGCCGAAAACATGCCGCCCGCCAGTGATGCCTGCGCAAACAGTACTGTTAACACAGTGAAGATAATCAGTGGGCTGATCAATGGCTGGCGTGGTTGGCTGTTAATCATAATAGGATGCTAAAGAAACTGCATTTATAAGGCAACCGGGAGTGATGTCTGGCAGCAATAAAGCGGGTCAGCATCAGAACAGTTCCAAAGTTCGGCCGGGCAGGTCAGCCCCTTCCAGTTTCAGGAGCTTTTCCTTGGCGGGCAGGCCGCCGGCATAACCGGTCAGGGAACCGTCGCTGCCGATAATCCGGTGGCAGGGGACTATGACTGAAATAGCATTAGCGCCGTTGGCACTGGCCACCGCACGGATGGCTTTCGGGTTGCCCAGCGATTCAGATAATTGCAGATAACTGTAGGTGCTGCCGTAGGGAATCTTAATCAGTGCCTGCCAGACCTGTTGCTGAAAATCAGAACCGGCCAGTCGTAAGGGCAGATCAAACTGCTGGCGCTGATGGCTGAAATACGCATCCAGCTGTTCAATGGTCTGGTCGATCAGCGGATCAGACTGCTGCTCATAACCGGCACCAAGGTATTTCTGCAGGCGGTTATCCACCTGATCCCGCATGCGCCGGTAGCGCCAGTCACACAGGCACAGTTGTCCCTTATAGGCGCCGATGATCAGTTCGCCAACCGGTGTCTGATAAAACTGTGTGTGTATCATGTTCATACTACGTCCCTGAAATCCGGCTGATCAGCGTAACTGACTGTCTTTACTGCCGCGGCGGTTGTAACCGGCCTTGCTGGCTTGCTGCTGATCATACTCACTCTGGCACTTTATGCACAGGTGGACGCCCGGCACGGCTTGGCGCCGGGCTTCAGGAATTTTTGCCTCACATTCTTCACAGTATTCAAGGCTTTCACCCTGATGCAGTTGCTGGCGCGCCTGAGCAACAGCATCTTCAACACTGGCATCTATCTGATCCTGAACGGCGCCGTCTTTTGCCCAGCCTCCGGCCATCGGTTTGCTCCTGTTTGAAATTAAAGCGGGATAAACAGTATAGATGTTAGCTGTCTGCCAGCTTGTGTAAACGCGTCATTACTCAGCTCTTTTTGTGGTGGCAGCGGCTGCCTTCCACGTGGCTGTTACTGGTTTTTGGAATCTGCCAGTCGCTGTTATCCGCTTCATCCAGTTTTTTCAGAATGCCGCAGTCACGCGCTGCATGTACGGAGTGACATTCATTACCGAGAATCTCTAACTGGGATTCCAGTGCCTGTAATTCTTCAATGCGTGCCCGTACATGTTCCAGGTGTTCCGCGATTAATTCATTAATGCTGACACAGCTGTTATCCGGTTCTTCCCGGGCCTGCAGTAATTGCTGAATCTCTTCATGGGTCATCGCCAGTGTGCGGCAACGGCGGATAAATAACAGCAGATCCAGATGCTTCTGGTTGTAGAAACGGTAGTTATTTTCCTGACTGCGCATGGCTTTTGGCAACAGGCCAACTTTTTCATAGTAGCGAATGGTTTCGACGGTACAGCCGGTTTCTCTGGCCAGTTCACCGATTTTCATTTTTTTAATCCTGCCGTGTTGACCCTAAAGTGACTTCAGGGTGTTTAATGCCAAGCATAAGTTAAGTTCTGGAGAATCGCTATGGCAAATTGCTGCGATCAAAACAATTTTAAAACTGTGGCTGACACCGGTCAGGTGATGGAAAAAGCCGATATATCTTCCGGTTGCTGCGAACCTGTCAGTGTTGAACCCGAAGCCGTGTCTGGCTGTACAGAAAACATGAGTGGTTGCTGCAGTTCTTCGGTAACAGGCCTGACCGGAGTCGGTGGTCAGGTGTATACAGATGGTGGCGTTCAGACATCTATGCGGATTATGCAGATGGACTGCCCGACTGAAGAAGGCATGATCCGCAAAAAGCTGGGGGCGATGGATTGCGTCAGCAGTATGGAATTTAACCTGATGCAACGGGTGCTGACGGTTGTGCATACAGAAGGCAGTCTGGACGAAGTATTGGCCGCGATTCGTTCGCTGGATTTTGATCCGGAATTGCCGGATGCAAGCGGTGAACTGGCTGCTGTTTCTCAGGAAGAGAAGCCCTGGTGGCCGCTGATTATGGCCGCCGTGCTGGCGGTTATGTCTGAAGCGGTTGGCTGGATTGAAAGCACTGTTTTACCGGACTGGAGTGCTGCAGCTCTGGCGTTGGTGGCGATCGTGATGTGCGGCGGTACAACCTATAAGAAAGGTTGGGTGGCGCTGAAAAACGGCAATATGAATATCAATGCGCTGATGAGCATTGCGGTTACCGGTGCAGCGATTCTGGGTGAATGGCCGGAAGCGGCCATGGTGATGGTGCTGTTTACCCTGGCCGAGCTGATTGAAGCAAAGTCGCTGGACCGGGCACGGAATGCCATTGCCGGACTAATGGAGCTGACACCGGAACGGGTAACTGTTCGGCAGGCTGACGGCAGCTGGCAGGAAGTGGATGCAAAAAGTGTTGCGGTTGGCGATGTGGTCCGGGTGAAACCCGGTGAGCAAATTGGTCTGGATGGTGAGCTGGTTGCGGGGGCATCCAGTGTGAATCAGGCGCCGATCACCGGGGAAAGTTTACCGGTGGATAAAGTGCCGGGGGATGCGGTCTTTGCCGGCACGATTAATGAGTCCGGTTCATTTGAATATAAAGTGACGGCGGCTGCGGGTCAGACCACTCTGGCGCGTATTATCCATGCCGTGGAGGAAGCTCAGGGGACGAAGGCGCCGACTCAGCGCTTCGTGGATAAGTTTGCAAAGGTGTACACGCCGATTGTGTTTATTGTTGCATTCGCCGTCGCTGTGTTACCGCCACTGTTTCTGGGCGGTGGCTGGCAAGACTGGATTTACAAAGCACTGGTGCTGCTGGTGATTGCCTGCCCCTGTGCGCTGGTGATTTCCACACCGGTGACCATTGTCAGTGGTCTGGCGGCAGCCGCCCGTCAGGGAATACTGATTAAAGGAGGCGTGTATCTTGAGCAGGGGCGGTTACTGAAATGGCTGGCGCTGGATAAGACCGGCACCATCACCCATGGTAAGCCGGTACTGACCGATTTTGAAGCCTGGAATACTGTAATCCCGGAAGGAAACGTCCGTCTGTTAGCTGCCAGTCTGGCGGGCCGTTCAGATCATCCGGTCTCGGTGGCGATTGCCAGTGATGCTGACATGCCACAGACGCATACAGAGGTGACGGACTTTAGTGCTGTACCGGGACGCGGTGTACAGGGCCGGATAGATGGCGAGCAGTATCATCTGGGTAACCAGCGTCTTATTGATGATTTACAGCTTAATTGTCCTGACCTGCAGTTGCGCCTTAATGAGCTCGAGCAGCAGGGCAAAACGGTTGTGATGTTGGCGGATCAGAGTCGGGTGTTAGGGCTGTTTGCGGTGGCTGACACCGTGAAAGAATCGAGCCGGCAGGCCATTGCTGAGTTGCATGCACTGGGGGTTAAAACCGTCATGCTGACCGGCGATAACCCACACACTGCCCGGACGATAGCGGCTCAGGTCGGTATTGATGAAGCCCGGGGGAATCAGTTACCGGAAGACAAACTGATCGCCGTTAAGCATTTTGCCGCTGAGGGGCCGGTTGGCATGGTGGGGGATGGCATTAATGATGCCCCGGCGCTGGCGCAGTCTGACATCGGTTTAGCCATGGGGGCAATGGGCACGGATACCGCTATTGAAACAGCAGACGTTGCCCTGATGGATGATGACCTGCGTAAGATTCCAATCTTTGTCAGACTCTCGCAGGGAACCCGCAGCATTCTGGCGCAAAACATTGCGCTGGCCCTAGGTATAAAAAGTCTGTTTCTGGTGCTGACCATGATCGGGCTGGGCACCATGTGGATGGCTGTATTCGCTGATGTGGGAGCAAGTCTGCTGGTGGTCGCCAACGGTTTACGTTTGCTGAAAAAAGCCTGACGGTTTTACACACCCGCAGCGTTTAAAAGAATCACCGGCGAGGTGAGCAAAGGCCCTTTTGTGCGACGGCTGCAAAAGGGCTTTTTTTATGTGCCGGTTATTTCAGAAAGCGGGGCAGATCGGCAACCGTTGGACAACGCAGTTGTTCCATGACCTGTTGCAGCTCCCGTAGCAGAATCTCTGTGGTGTGGCTGGCACCGGCATTCCCTAATCCTGCAGTACCATACATGAATGCCCGGCCAGCAAAGACTGTATCGGCCCCGCAGGCCAGGTAACGGGCGATATCCACACCGCTTTCCACACCCCCGTCGACCATCAGGGCAGTTTCTGATCCAATGCTGCGGCGAATCGTGCTCAGGGCATGCAGACTGGGAATAGCTGCGTCCAGCTGCCGGCCGCCATGGTTCGAAATAATCAGGCCGTCAGCCCCTGCACTGACAGCCCGCTTTGCATCTTCGACGGTCAGAATTCCCTTGATGATCAGCTTGCCCTGCCACTGCTGGCGGATGGTTTTCAGGGTCTTTATATCAACCACTTTTTTCAGGGTATTGCGAATATAGTGTGCGACATCAGCCATATCTGAACGGGCCGGAATATAAGGCTTCATACTGGCAAACTGTGGCAAGCCATGGCGGAGCGTTGCTATGCTCCAGGCCGGATGGCAAATACTTTGCCAGATGTTACGGACAGATATTTTTGGCGGGACCGACAAGCCGTTGCGGATATCCGCCGGCCGGTAGCCGGGGGAGGGAACATCGATGGTCACGACCAAGTGCCGGCAGCCGCTGTTCCATGCCCGCTGCAATAAGTCTTCGCTGACCTCATTCAGAGTCGGAGGATAGAACTGAAACCAGAAGTTTTCCTGTGCCTGTTCCGCTGCCTGCTCGATTGAAATACTGGCCAGCGAGCTGAGTACGAAAGGAATATTCGCCTGCCGGGCTGCGTGGGCCTGACTGGCTGAAGCTCCGGGCCATATGAGACCGCTCAGGCCAACCGGGGCGATACCGAACGGGGCAGAATAGCGCTGCCCCATCAGGGTGCACTGCAGTGAAGATGAGTCGCAGTCAGTCAGGTATCTGGGGTGCAGGTACAGTGAGTCCAGTGCCTCCCGGTTACCGGATAGTGAACGGTTGCTGTTACAGCCATTAGCCAGATATTCAAATGCGAATCCGGGAATACGGCGCCGGGCCAGCATTTTTAAATCCCCGATACAGGCTGCCCGGTTAGTGAGGCTGCGACGCATGATTGTTCCCCGGTTTAAGTGGCTGTTTATAAAAGGTGTTTTCAACGTCTGTTTAATAATAGTCGCCTGAATACTGCACTGATGCAAGATGACGGTTTAACCGTCATCAGCGGTTATCTGGTTTTGGCCATGTCTTTTCATATCTGTTTCAGGCTCACATGCTGTAATTGATCGGCTAAGCTGTCATTTCTGTTTGTATTGAATAGCGAAGCATGCCGGCAGCCGGCAGTAAAGATGTCGCCAGGCTGACCGGCATTCCCGAACAAATTAGGAGGATGCGGTCATGTGGATTAAGCAGCGCGGATATCGCTGGTTGCTGGGTACGGTTACGATGCTGATAGGCATAGCCGCTCAGGCAGCCAGTTTTGGTCAGGAGGGTGGCATCGACTGGCAGCCCTGGGATAAAGCGTCTTTCGATAAGGCCCGTACCGACAATAAACTGATACTGGTGAATGTTGGCATGGAAGGCTGTACCGCCTGTAACCGTATGGAGCGGATAACCTATACCAACCCTGATGTTGTTAATCTGGTGAATAAGCACTTTATCGCCATTGCTGTGGATGCTCAGGCACGCCCGGATATTGGTGAACGCTATTCCGACTGGGCCTGGCCGGCGACTGCTTTTCTGCAACCGGATGCCACCCAGGTATTTGCGATGGCCGGTAACCGTTTGCCCCGCAATTTCATTCCTCTGTTAAATGATCTGGTTGAGAAACAGTCAGCCGGCACTTTAAAGCCTGACCCTAATTCCCCTTATGCTGCGGCCCCTGAACCGGTTGCGACTGAGCTGACCAAGATCCGTGATCAGGTGCGCTTACAGCTCGACCGTGCGCTGAACGATGGTTATGGCTGGTCCCGTTGGGGGCTGAATACGGAAATTGACGGCCCACGACTGGAGCATCTGTATTTCCGGGCGCATCTGTATGACAACCAGAATTTACGGAATCTGGCGCTGGCAACCAGCCGGGGTTTTCTGGAAACACTGGACCCGGTCTGGGGCGGTGCGTATATCAAGAAAATTGCTGAAGGCAGTGACGGTGTTCCCGCCCGCTTCAGTAAATTGATGGCCATTCCTGAAAAACGCATCAGTAATCAGGTGAATGCAATGACCGCTTTTGCTGAAGCCTACCGGATTACCGGTGATGAAGCCTTCCGGGAAGGTATGCGCAATGTGGATATGTATCTGAATGACTGGATGCTCGACAGCAGCAACGGTTATTACGCCAACCAGAAAGATGAGCCGGAAGGATTGCCGGAAGGGTGGTGGCCGCAGGATTACTGGTTGTTGGATACCGCTGAAAAACGCCTGGCTTATGGCATACCGCCAATCGATCATGCGATATATACCGATAAGAACGGGGAAGTAATCCGTGCCTATGTACTGGCTTCACAGGCGTTTGATCAGCCGGAATATTTACAAAAAGCTACCGCAACCGCTGATTTTATTCTGAAGGACCGCCAGCAACCGGAAGGCTGGCTGTTACAGTCGCGGGAAAATACGGCCATGGCTGACGACCAGCGGGTACATCCGCATACTGAAGAAGCCCGGCCGTTCCTGCGGGCGCAGGCCGGTATGGGACGTGCTCTGCTGGCGCTTTACAGTGCCACCGGTGAGCAGCGCTGGCTGGATGCTGCCATTGCAGTCGCTGACGGCACCCTGGCTACCTTGCAGGACGCTGATCATAAAGGTTTCTATGGCACGGTTCCTGATTCGACAGCGAGCCTGATACCCCCCCGTAAGCCACTGGAAGATAATGCCCATGCAGCCAGTTTCTTTTATGACCTGTTTATCATGAGCAAGCTGCCACGGTTTGAAACCGTGGCAGAAGATACCTTGCGGGCGGTGGCTGCGCCGTCGATCCTTGCCCGTGAAGGCCGGATTACCGGGCGCACTGGCTTAGCACTGGAACAGCTGACCGCCGCGTATGTGGAGTTTTCAGTCGTTGCTGAAGACCCTAATGAGGCAGCACGTCTGTTATATGCAGCAGGAGTTGAAGCGTATCATCCCCGTAAGTTACTGCATTTTGAAAAGCCGGGCCGGTACCCGCAGCTGGGTGAAGCGAGTATGTTTATCTGTAACCCGGACCGCTGTTCCCTGCCGCTGAGCAAGCCGGAAGAGGTGGCTGACGTGGCTGAAGGTTTCCGGGCAGGGGCGACATCTTTATAAAGCAGAACACAGCACCGGGTTGCGTGCCTGCGGGCAGGCCTCCCGGTGCAAGCTGTGCAGCGCTGATTCGAAGTTGGCTACTGTGTAAAACAATTAATATCAGTTGTCCTTTACCTCTCAAAATGGGAGGGTAGGGAGTCGATTAACCCATTTTTTCATCGTAGGTTGTGGCACGCATTTAATAAAAAGTTGTTTGAAATTATACTTTTAAAGCCTGCGGGATAGCAGTACGCAGTTCACTAAGTTTGCCGGTGCGACAGGTGGTCGTCACAACTCAGGGATACCTGGAGGGGGAATATGGAACGTTGGAATCGCTTCAGGAGTTATCCGCTACACATCCATATTTCTACTTTTGCGCTGTTTCTGGTGTTTTGTCTGGGCGGCGTACTGACCTTTTATAATTACTATCAGGCGAGCCAGTTAATCCGCAGTGCCGCCAGTGATATATTTGAACAGTCCCGTCAGAAGATCGAACTGGATTTTCAGCGCAGCTATGCGCCCATCGCACAAACCGTTCATCTGCTGACGAAAACCCCGCTGGTCAATGCCACAACTTTTGAACAGCGGATGCAGCAATTGCCATTACTGGTGACTGCTCTGCAGGATCAGCCTGAGCTGGCCGCACTGGAAGTGGCCTATAAAAACGGTGATTATTTTATTGTCCGGGTCATTAACGATGAGCACATGCGGGACGTTTTTGAAGCCCCCCGTGATGCTGTATTTTTGGTGGATAACATTCAGTTTTCCAACGCAAACCGGGGCATCGAGCGTATCTTTCTCAGTGCGGATTCAGCTCAGATTGGCCGTATCCGGCTAATGCCCACAGAATATGATCCCCGTCAGCGGGACTGGTATAAGCAGGCAGAAGGGGCCAATGCAGAAGGTCGACTGACTGAACCTTATCTGTACTTTTTTATCCGTAAAGTCGGGGTGACTTACTCCCAGTCCAGCCCGGACGGTAATGCAGTAGTTGCCGGGGACATTGCGCTGGATGTACTGAATGCTTCCGTACAGGAACAGAAAATCACACCGGGCAGCCATTTACTGATTCTGGATAAGTCCCGCGGTGTGCTGGCCTATAACCGTCGGCCTGATCCGGGATACAGTGCTACGGATGAGCGGGTGCGGCTTTTACATATTAATGATTTACAGCAGCCCTTGCTGGAGCTGGCTGCGGCTCAGCTGGACGGATCAGAAAAACAGTTTGAACTGACGTACCTTGATCAGACATGGCAGGGATCTCTGAAGTTGCTGGCTCCGATTCCGCAAGCGCAGTTTCAGCTGTTACTGCTGACGCCAGAGCCGGAATTGCTGGCCGAAGCCTATAATATCCGCCGTTACAGTACTCTGATCGCATTTGTGTTGTTGCTGATGTTTCTGCCATTGACCTGGTGGATTGCCCGGCGGGTAACGGTAGCGTTACAGCGGCTGGTCTGGCAGAGCCAGGAAATTCAGCGTTTTCATCTGGGCTATCAGATTGAAAACCGTTCCCGGATTAAAGAAATTGTCGAGCTGGCCACTGCCATGGGGGTCATGCAGCAAACGCTTCGGGTATTCATTCGTCAGCTGGAACAGCTAAACCTGCAGCGCCATCAGGACGGGCTGACAGAGTTGCTGACAAAAGATCTTCAGCAAATTACTGCTTATGAAGGGGTTTTACTGTACCTACCAGGGAATAAGCAGCATATGTATCTGGCCGGCGCGGGCTATAAGACGATTCCCAGTGTGGCCAATCTGCCTGAGCAGATTCCTTTGGTACTGGATTCAGCAATTGCCCGGACGGTAGATGCCCGCTGTACCCAGTGTGCTGATCTGCGTACGGAAGATCCGCTGGTGTTCGGTGCGCTGGCCAGTCAGTTTCCGGATGATATACGGCTGACCACCGTACCGCTTATTTCCGGCCATGTTCGCGGTGTGTTGGTGCTGTTGGAGAAACACACAGATAACCGGGATCAGCAACGGGCATTTGTTGAGGCACTGGCTGGCTTTGCCGCAAGCTGTCTTGAAAATGCCGATCATGAGAAGCAGGCATCGGATATTTCACCTTCCTGATTCTTATACCGTTATCTTTGGTGTGGTTGTAAATTTGCGTGATTGTAAATATGCAGAGTCAGCTTGTTAGCGTCATATCACTGGAAGTTACCCGAAGGGGGCTGTTTTGCTGGTGTAACTATGATGCCTGCTGTTCTCTGGCCTCATTTTGGGGATTACCTGACTGAAAAACTCAGATATTCGACTACCTTTATATGGCACGTAAAAAATAGCAGGCAGGATTTGTTGTTTGCCGGTCATTCCGGCGGTGCTCTGGCAGTCAGTTTTTACGGACAGAAGTTAAGGGAAGAGATCTTTATGCCGGGAATATCGGGCTGTGATCTCCAATAAAAGGACTTCACAGTAAGGGAGCGTTTACATGAATTCCTGGCACAGGCTGCGCCGCTGTCCGATACATCTGCATATATCCACGCTGGCAGTATTACTGGTGCTGATTCTGGGCGGCAGCCTGGGAATTTATAATTATCATCAGACACGTCAGCTGATTAACAGCGCCTCCGGGGATTATCTTGAGCAATTACGGCTCAATGTTGAACTGGAATTTCAGCGCAGTTATGAACCGGTCGCCCAGACCGTGAATTTACTGTTACAAACCAAGCTGACAACGGCAAAAAATATGTCTGCCCGGTTACGCACTTTACCTTTGCTGGCGGCAGCGCTGGAAAACCGTCCGGAGCTGACAGCCCTTGAAGTCGGCTATGCTAACGGCGATTTTTTTATTGTCCGGGTGATGAATGATGATCATATGCGCGAAGTCTTCAGCGCCCCGAAGCAGGCCATGTATGCCGTGGATAATATTCGCTTTGCCCGGAAACCACGCCGGATTCAGCGATTATTTTTTGATGAAAATCTGGTGCCGTTAGGCCCTTCAGAATATTTGCCCACAGAGTACGATCCCCGTAAGCGGGGCTGGTTTGAGCTGGCCGCGGAAGGGCGTGGCGAAGGTAAACTGACCGATCCCTATCTGTATTTCTTTATTCGTAAAGTCGGGGTTACCTATACCCGGATCAGCACGGTTGATGCAGCGGTGATTGCCGGGGATATCTCGCTGGATATGCTGGCGAAGTCTGTCCAGCAACAGCGTATCAGTCCAAACAGCCATTTGCTGATTCTGGATAAGAACCGGCAGGTGCTGGCATATAACCGCTCAGATAATCTGGTCAGCAGTGCCACTGAAAACGAAGTAAAACTCAAAACACTGGCGGATTTACAGCACCCCCTGATGAGCCGGGTCAGTAGCTTGCCTGACGGCACGGATAAAACCTTCAGTATCAGCTTTCAGGGGGATACCTGGCAGGGGCAGCTGAAAACCCTGACGCCAATTCCGGAAGCGGAATTTCAGTTGCTGTTACTCACACCGGAGAATGACTTGCTGGCGGAAGCCTACCGGATTCGTAAAGAAGGCGGGATCATCATTCTGGTTCTTTTACTGGTAGCTCTGCCACTCACCTGGCTGATGACCCGGCGTCTGGCATTACCGCTGGTGGATCTGATAGAGCACGGCAGAGAAATTAAACGCTTCAGATTCGATAATAGCTTCGCCGATACCGGCATTGCTGAAGTGGATGACCTGCATCATGTGCTGGACGACATGCAGCATAATTTTGATGATCTTTTTGGCTTACTGAAACGAACGACTTCCCATCCGGACGGTGTCGCCCGGGCCCGTTATGTCTGCTCTGAATTACAGCGGTTGGTACAGTGCGACGGGGTAATGATCTACCTGGCCCGGGATGAACAGAATTTATCTCTTGCAGCAGGGCATTTTCCGGGGATGCGGACCGCGGAGTATCTGGAAGCGACGATTCCGCTACAACTGGATAGCCTGCTTTCCCGCAGTTATCTGTCCTCAGACACTCTGGAAGGGCCGCTGTCAGCGGAAGATCCGCTGGTGATTGGCGGGCTTAAAGCACACTTTAACCGCGAGATGTGCATGCTGGTGGTTCCCCTGTTAAATGCCCGGGGAGCGGCTGTCGGGGTGATGACTTTACTGGCCCCGCTGGAGCAGGATACCTGTGTGGAGAAACTGTCGTTCTGCGAAGCGCTGGCAGGATTCCTGGGCGGTATTCTGTTACCGGAACGGAGCCGGGATAAGCCGTTGATTCACAAGCATTTAACCTCGGGATGAGTAATCGGCCCGCTTTAACTGTCTATACTTAAAGCAGCAGACGATGGCCGATGAGATAACGGGAATCTATATGAAACAGCAAACCCAGTATATTGCCAGGCAACCGGATAACGAGGGCATTATTCGTTACAGTGAGGCTGAAAATGCGATATGGAAGACCCTTGTCACCCGGCAGATGGCCTGTATTCAGGAAACAGCCTGTGATGAGTTCCTGGCGGGGCTGGCATTGCTGAATCTGCCGGAGGACCGGGTTCCTCAGCTCGGTGAAGTTGATGCTGTACTGGAGGCGGCCACCGGCTGGAAAACCGCCGCTGTACCGGCCCTGATAGGGTTTGACCGTTTTTTTGAACTGCTGTCACAGCGCCGTTTTCCGGTGGCGACCTTTATCCGTTCCCGGGAGGATCTGGATTACATTAAAGAGCCGGATATATTTCATGAAATTTTTGGCCATTGTGCCATGCTGACCAATCAGCATTTTGCAGATTTTACTGAGCATTATGGAAAGCTCGGTGTGTTGGCGACGCCTGAGGAACGCGTATACCTGGCACGTTTGTACTGGTTTACAGTTGAGTTTGGTCTGGTCCGGCACAGGGACAGCTTCCGGGTGATTGGTGGCGGGATACTTTCCTCCCCCGGTGAAACCCGCTACGCGTTCAGCCACGAAGCCCGGATCAGCCCACTGGTGCCACTGCAGGTACTGAGAACACCCTACCGAATCGACATTATGCAGCCGGAATATTTTCTCCTTGAAGATTTGGCACAGCTGACTGCTCTGACCAAACTTGACCTGATGGGGCAAGTGCATCAGGCAATGGATCTGGGCCTGTTACCGGCACGTTTTCCTGAAGCGGTCTGATACGTACTGATTATGTAATCTTTACTTTAAAAATTGATGATTTATCGACTTTAGAGTGAGTCGTAAACTGTGAGGCAGAATAAAGTAACTCCTTATTCTGATTCTTTAACGGCATCCCTGTGCAGCAGGGCTGCCGTTTTTTTATTGGCAGAACTGTTCAGCCTGGTTGGCCATGTGTTGCAAAAAAGCTTTGAGTACCAGATTTTTAGGGGTGCTTTTACGGGTCACGTATGAAAAGCGTGTGTCGTAAAAATAGGTGTCCGGCTCAATGGCGTGAAGGCGGTTCTCACCGACCCATGGCTGGGCAAAGTGATCAGGAAGGTAACCGATATAGCGGCCGGTTAAAATCAAAAATGCGATACCTTCCCGGTCTGTGGCGGTAGCCGCTGCTTCGGTGCTGAGGCATTGCTGGTGGGTTTTGATGTCCGCACTTTGTACATAGGCAGGCAATACCGCTGGCCACTGGCTGATCTCAGCCTGACCTTCCGCACGGAACAGCGGATGACTGGCTTCACAGTAGAGTTGTGAGCGTTCGCTGTATAAGTCGTGATATTCCAGTCCACTGATCTGCTTAGTCGTCGGCATGATGCCCACATGTAAGCGACCTTTCAGAATGCCCAGTTCCACATCGTTGGGGGGCATCATCCAGATATTAATGACCACATCCGGGCCCTGATCTTTCAGCAGTGCCAGACTGTTGGTAATGGTCATCTTCGGCATGCTTACCAGCGTGTCGGTGATGCCGATATTCAGCTCACCCTTGAGCTGGGTGTGCAAACCGTTTATCTGGGTTTTGAAGTCTTCTATCGATGAAAACAGCTGCAGAATGTACTCGTAGATTTCCCGGCCTTCCTCGGTCAGAGAGAAACCGGACCGGCCCCGCTGGCAGAGACGGAATCCCAGCCGGGTTTCCAGATCGGAAACTGCCACGCTGATGGCGGCACTGCTGATATTCAGTACAACCTCGGCTGCAGAAAAGCCACCGGCTTCCACGATGACCCGGAAAATCCGCAGGAGCCGCAGATCAACATCACTTAACTGACCAATTACATGTTTATTCAATGTTCTGTTTGTATCCTGTTTTGAATAGGTTGTGTCCGTATCAGACGATAAGGCGCGCCTGGCTGATTGCCTGTTTCCGGCCGGTGAACGAATCGGCCGGAAGTACACGCATGTAACTGAGTTTAGTAACCCAGTAGCAATTTAGGTAAGAACAGCGACAATTCCGGAATGAATGTCACCAGTAATACCATTGGCAGGTGGCCCAGACAAAGAAACTTCAGGGTTGGTTTCAGATACCTGTCCAGTGACAGTTTACTGACTCCGCCCGCCATATACAGCATGGGGGCACAGGGCGGAGATACGTTTCCGAGCCCCAGGTTTACCCCGACAATGGCGGCAAAATGAATCGGGTCGATACCCAGCGCATTCACGACCGGCAGGAAGATAATAGCTGCCAGTACGCTGCCGGAAATATCATCCACAATCATGCCGATCAGAAGCAGTAACAGGTTAATCATCAGCAGAATGACGTATTTGTTCTCAGAAATCTGCAACAGGGCTTCCGCCAGCTCCTTCGGAATCTGCTCCAGAATCATTGCCCGGCTCATAATGAACAGGAAGAACAGTACCGCCATGATCGAGCCGGTCATGGTAACGGCCCGGATGGTCACGCTGCCCAGGCTGCGGAGAGTCATGCCTTTATAGATCAGCAGACCAACAGGAATTGCATAGATAACCGCAATGGCAGCTGCTTCCGTTGGGGTAGCAATGCCGCTGTAAATAGCCCCGAGAATAATCAGTGGCATCAGCAGGGCGAATAAGGCTTTGTATCCGGATACCGCGACTTGCCTGGCTGCCGTTTTGAAAGGCACCGCCGGTGAGGTCTGGATATCCGGGTTATCTTTCAGGAACCAGATATTCAGTGCACAGTAGATCAGCGTCAGCAGGATGCCCGGAATGATCGTCGACAGGAATGCCGCCCCTACCGATAAACCGCCGGTAATGGAGAAGATGATCATGGGAATGCTGGGAGGAATCAGCAGTGCGAGTACGGAGGAACAGGCCACCAGTGCTGTGGCATGGCCTTCCGGGTAGCCTTCACGGACCATGCGGGGAATCATGATCTGTCCCACGGCAGCAATGGCTGCGGATGAGCTGCCGGAAATTGCTCCGAATAACGCACAGGTCAGAACAGTCACAGCCCCCAGGCCACCTTTAATGCGGCCAACCAGTGAGTTGACGAAGTTTAACAGGCGTTCAGATATTCCCCCTTCCGCCATCAGCAGGCCTGCGAGAATAAACAGGGGGAGGGCCAGCAGGGCAAAGCCACTGGCGGTTTTAAACCCGTGGGGAATCAGAAATGAAATATCGTTGCCGGTGCTGAATGTAAACAGCATAGC
This sequence comes from uncultured Oceanospirillaceae bacterium, assembly GCA_937138495.1. GTDB lineage: Bacteria > Pseudomonadota > Gammaproteobacteria > Pseudomonadales > Balneatricaceae > Amphritea. The sequence goes on along the minus strand of CAKZPE010000001.1, from coordinate 17,195 downwards.
GCCGATGCCGAAGGCAAAGGCCACCGGAATTTCAACCAGAATCAGAGCGACGATAATCAGCATTGCCAGTAGAAATAAAATCATTGTTGCGACTCCTGACGGGTGGGTTTCATGGCCCGCAGTTGGTGAATCTGACCGATGGCATTCAGCAGGAAGTAACCCACCATCATGGTAAAGCCAACAATCATACTGGCGCTCCAGATACCCCGGGGCCAGCGCAGGTTGATACTCAGGCGGCCACGGTCGATTTCTTTCAGTGCATAACGCAGGGCAAAGTAACCGAATACGCAGGCTGCCAGCATGCAAATAAGGGAGCCGAAGAGACGAAACTGCTGGGTTTTATAAGGGTCTTTAACCACCAGGGACAGAATGCCGCCGTGGATATGCTCGTGTTGCCGGGTGGCATAGCCCATACCCAGGAAGTAAACCCAGACGGCAAGCAGGATGGAGGCTTCTTCAATCCCGGTGAAAGGGGATTCCAGGACATAGCGCATGATGACCTGAGCGAACATCAGTGCGGCAAGCATCAGGCCGGCAAATAACATCATTGCTCTGAACAGTTTGTTGAACAGTGACTCTAAACCGGTTAAAAATTTCTTAAGGGGGCTGGTAGGGTGATGGCTGGTAGGGTGATGGCCGGCAGACTGAGGGGTTAACGCTTCATTGCCGGACGTCAGTATTTCGGGCGTTTGCATAACACTGATCCGTTCAGTTGGGCGCCGGGTAACTGTGCAAAAACGGCTACTGGCGCGGCTGACTTACATCTCCGGTGCAGAGATGCACCGGAGACTGTGTAAAAAAGCCCCGGGACCGGGGCAAGAAGTGCATGAATCAGTTAATACCAGCGATCGCCCGCATCTTGTTCATGATCTCAGTACCGACGATTTCTTCCATGAACGGCCATTCTTTTGCGTAAATGATGCTCTTCGCTTTTTCCAGCTCAGAAGGCGTCAGTTCAACGACGTTGATGCCATTTTCCTGTACTTTCGCCAGGAAGCCTTCATCGATGCTTTGTGCTTCAGCCCAGACTTTTGTCATAGTGACGTCGGCGGCATCACGGATTTTTTTCTGCTCTGCTTCCGGCAGGCTGTCCATCCAGGATTTGTTGACGACCCAGAAAGCATGCTCAAAGTAGTCTTTGGTCAGCACATAGCTTTCCAGTACATCACGCATTTGCCAGATTTCCACTGACGGGCCAAAGGCACGGCCGTCTACAGTGCCTAACTGAAGCGCGGTGTACAGTTCTGCAAATGGCATAGGTACGGCGGTGAAGCCCCAGTTTTTGAAACGCTCGATGGCAACCGGTGCCGGTGGCACGCGCATCTTGAAGCCCTGTGCATCTTCCAGGAAGCTGGTTGGTACACGGTTCACGCCCTTACGGACGGCCAGAGAGCCGAAACCGGTAGGAATGGTACCGAGAATTTCCAGATCCAGATCACCGAGAATCTCGTTATAAACGTCGGTCATCTGACCGTTAGGACCGTATACCTTGCGGGCATCGTCCCAGTTATCAACTACATAGGCCAGCCATGAAAGGTCCAGACGCGGATCGTATTCAGAGGCGCCAAAACTCATGGTCATTGGCACAACGCCTTCCATACTCTGCTCAAAAATAGATGCCCAGTCGCCCAGATCACCGCCCGGGTGATAGCTGACTTCCAGCTCTGAGTTGCTGCTCTTCATTTCATCAATGAAGGTTTCCGATGCCATATGGAAAATGTGATCGGCAGGGTAGGCGTGAGCCAGAATGAAATCATCACCGGCGCTGGCCTGATTAGCCATTGGCAGTGATAAAACCGTTGCAGTTGTGCATGCTGCAACCAGAGACTTGATAGTAGTTTTTATCGTCATAACGACCTCTAATATTTTTTGTTGGTCTTGAAAAGGTTCAGGCGTGTGTAGGGCTGAACCGGTTGACGATTCTCAGTGATGGCGGGGGCCGGATAAATTTCAAATAGGTTTAACTTAGTTAATTAAACGATTAAGTAAGTGCAGACAAGGCGGAAATACAAAGGTTTGGCAGGTCGTGTTCTGACAATTTTTATTGTCAGCGGAGGATCATAAAGGGGAGTACACCGGCAAAATGCCGGTGTTATACACAGATGCTGCGGTTATTTTTGCTCGATTTGTTCCGCGTGGCTGTACAGGCGGCTGATTAACTCGCTGAACTGTGCCTGTTCTTCCTCATTAAAACATTCCAGCAGCTTTTTCTCATATGCGAAGGAGACCGGCACGATTTCCCGATAGACATCGCGGCCGGTGTCAGACAGGTTGAGCACAGAACGGCGGCGGTCCTCGGCATCGAATTCCCGCTCGATCAGTTTGCGCTGCAACAACTTGGCAATGGCCCGGCTGATGATGGATTTCTCTATCTGGGTTTTAACCGAGACAAAGTCGGCCGAAGCATTCGGGTATTCACCCAGTACCGCCATGATGCGCCATTCGGTGACGGATATGCCGAATTTTCCCTCATAGGTGGCCGCAATGATGGTACTGACTTTGTTAGACAACACTGATAACCGGTAAGGCATGAAGTCTTCCAGGGTAATGATATCAGGGGTGTCGTGAGTATTTTTCATAGGCTCTTCCGGGTCAGGGCTTGACAATAGTTGCTATCGCAACCAATAATTGTTGCATTAACAACTATTGATTCAGATCAGTCTGTTTCAGCTAATAATAATTATATCCGGAGCATTACGCAGCGTCGCGGTACCTGTCGTTTTTAGTTCCGATGCAAGCAGGAGCATAACATGACCGACCTTTTTGAAAATCCTATGGGCCTGGATGGCTTTGAATTTGTGGAGTTTTCTGCCACTGAACGGGGGCAACTGGAGCCTGTTTTCGAGATGATGGGTTTTACCTGTATTGCCCGTCACCGGTCTAAAGATGCAGTTTTGTTCCGCCAGGGCGATATTAACTTCATTATTAACTATGAACCTGGCAGCAATGCTCACTACTTTGCTGAAGAACATGGCCCGTCTGCCTGCGGGATGGCATTCCGGGTTAAGAACTCACACCACGCGTATCACCGTGCACTGCAAATGGGCGCGCAGCCGGTTGAAATGCCTACCGGGCCAATGGAACTGCGCCTGCCGGCTATTAAAGGTATCGGCGGGGCGCCACTGTATCTGATTGACCGTTATCAGGATGGCAGCTCAATTTATGATATCGATTTTGAATACATTGACGGTGTTGATCGCTATCCGGAAGGCTGTGGCTTTAAGGTAATTGATCACCTGACCCATAACGTCTACCGCGGCCGGATGGACTACTGGGCGGGTTTCTATGAAAAGATTTTTAACTTCCGTGAAATTCGCTACTTCGATATCAAGGGTGAGTACACCGGCCTGTTATCTAAAGCGATGACTGCGCCGGATGGCCGTATCCGTATTCCCCTGAATGAGGAAGCTTCACAGGGCGGCCAGATTGAAGAATTCCTGATGGCCTATAACGGAGAGGGTATTCAGCACATTGCGTTTTCCTGCGACAACCTGCTGGAAGCCTGGGATAAGCTGAAAGCCAGAGGCGTAACCTTTATGACACCTCCGCCGGGCACCTATTACGACATGCTTGAAGAGCGTCTGCCAGGCCATGGTGAACCGATCGATGAACTGCAGGCCCGTGGCATTCTGCTGGACGGCACCACTGAAGGTGACGAGCCACGGCTGTTGTTACAGATCTTCTCCGATACGGTTATCGGTCCTGTGTTCTTTGAATTTATTCAGCGCAAGCAGGATGACGGCTTTGGCGAAGGTAACTTTAAAGCCCTGTTCGAATCCATTGAACGGGACCAGGTCGCCCGCGGTGTGATAGACCAGCAAACACCTGCTCAGAAAGGAGCCTGAAATGAATATTCAGCGGATTCACCACGTTGCCTACCGGTGTAATAACGCCAAGGAAACCGTCACCTTCTATCAGCAGGTGATGGGCATGGACTTCCAGTTGGCGATTGCAGAAAACGAAGTACCCTCTACCAAGGCGCCGGACCCGTATATGCACGTCTTTATGGATGCCGGTAACGGTAACGTCCTGGCATTTTTTGAAATACCCAATTCACCACCAATGGGCAAAGATCCGAATACCCCGGCCTGGGTGCAGCATATCGCTTTTGAAGTAGAAGATATGGATGCATTACTGGCTGCCAAGCAGAAGGTTCAGGATGCCGGTTTAGAGGTTATCGGCCCGGTGGAACATACGATTTTCAAATCGATTTACTTTTTTGACCCGAATGGCCATCGCCTTGAGATTGCTGCCAATACTGCTCAGTCAGGCATGCTGGAAAAACTGCATGAAGTGGCACCGGCGATGCTGGAAGAGTGGGATCAGACCAAGCGGGCGCCAAAGCATGCAGCATGGTTGCATGACGCTTCATTATCAATGGATTAATAACAGGATTAGACATGAAACTTGCATCGTTAAAGGGTGGACGCGACGGCCGTCTGGTCGTCGTCAATACACAGATGGACCGCTGCATTGCAGTGCCCGAAATCGCAGTCACCCTGCAGTCTGCACTGGATCACTGGCACGAATGTGCACCACAACTGGCACGGATATTCACATCGCTGGAAAACGGTGAAATTCAGGGCGAGGCGTTTCAGCCTGAAAACTGTGATTCACCTTTACCGCGGGCCTACCACTGGGCGGACGGTTCTGCGTATGTGAACCATGTTGAGCTGGTGCGTAAAGCCCGAAATGCTGAAATTCCGGACAGCTTCTGGGTAGACCCCCTGATGTATCAGGGCGGTTCGGATGCGTTTATTGGCCCGCGGGACGACATTGAAGTGGCAGATGAAGCCTGGGGCATCGATTTTGAAGCTGAAGTTGCCGTGGTGCTGGATGATGTGCCAATGGGCGTTTCCCCGGAAGCTGCCCTGCAGCATATTCAGCTGGTGATGCTGGTGAATGATGTTTCCTTACGGAACCTGATTCCCGGCGAACTGGCCAAAGGGTTTGGTTTTTATCAGTCCAAGCCTTCCAGTGCCTTTTCACCGGTGGCAGTGACGCCGGAAGTGCTGGGGGATGCCTGGCAGGCGGGTAAGCTGCACTTACCGTTACGGGCGATCCTCAACGGTGAATTAGTGGGTGAGCCCAATGCCGGTGTGGATATGACCTTTGATTTCGGCCAGCTGATTGCCCATGCCGCGAAAAGCCGGCCACTGAGTGCCGGTACGATTATCGGTTCAGGAACGGTCTCCAATAATGACCGCTCCAGTGGCTCATGCTGTCTGGCAGAAGTACGTATGCTGGAAATCATCGCTGCGGGTAAACCGGTTACAGAATTTATGAAGTTTGGCGACCGTATCCGGATTGATATGCGTGATGCGGCCGGTGACTCAATCTTTGGTGAAATCGATCAGAAGGTAAGCCGTTATGTTGCCCCATAACAGCACTGATCAGCCAATTGCCGGCCCCTTGTTAGGCCCCACCGGAACAGTTGCTGAGGAAGATCCTATTTTTGCTCTGCTGCAGGCATACCGGCAGGATGAACGGGCAGATAAGGTGGATCTGGGCATTGGTGTCTACCGGGATTCACTTAACCGTTCACCGGTGTTTCAGGCAGTGAAAGCGGCTGAACAGTGGCGGGTGGATACCGAGGCGGATAAAGCTTATATCGGTCCGTTGGGGGATCAGGCATTTTGCTCAGCCATTACCGAACTGGCGCTGGGGAAGTCGCTGGCTGCGGCCCTTGATGCCCGGCTGGCCTGTGCTCAGACGCCGGGTGGTGTTGGAGCGTTACGGTTGGCGTTTGAATTGCTGATGCAGATGAACCCGGATGTGTGCCTGTGGTTGAGTGACAGCACCTGGCAGGTGCACCGGCCAATCGCAGAAGCCGCCGGTACCCGACAGGGCACATATGCCTACTACGATGCTCAGCAGGGACGGCAGGGTTTTGATGCCATGCTGGCCTCGCTAAAGGCCGCCAGACCGGGTGATGCCGTATTGCTGCAGGCAAGCTGCCATAACCCGACCGGCCTGGATTTGTCTGAAGATGAATGGCACCGCCTGACGGCGTTTTGCCAGCAGCGTCAGCTGCTGCCAATTGTCGATATGGCGTATCACGGGCTGGGGAACGGGCTGGAGCCTGATGCTGCCGGGTTGCGAATTATGGCGCAGGCGATGCCGGAACTGTTGCTGTGTTACACCTGTTCAAAGAACTTTGGGCTCTACCGGGACCGTACTGGCATGGTGGCCGCATTGGTACAGGACGAAACCTTACAGCCAGCGTTGGTGCAGCAATGGATGCAGCTGGCCACCCGGCACTATTTTACACCTCCTGCGCACGGCGCCATGTTAGTCCGGCGAATTTTACAGGACACTGATTTACGGGCTGTCTGGCAGGGTGAGCTGGAAGAGGTACATACCCGGTTACGCGGTGTTCGCGAAGCCTTATATGCTGCGCTGAGCAAAGCCGTACCACAAAGAAACTGGCGTTTTCTGCAGGAAGGGCAGGGCATGTTTGCACTGTTTCCTCTGTCGGTCAGCGAAATTGAGCATCTGCAAAATGCGTATGGCGTCTATATTGTCAGTAATGGCCGGGTAAATTTATCGGGCTTTAACGACACTAATTTACCGTCCGTCGTGGCATATATTGCTGCTACCGTCAGAGCACTGGAGTCCGGCTGTTATCAGGAGCAGGCATGCTAGAACTCTACAGTTATTTCAGATCTTCCGCTGCGTATCGGGTGCGCATTGCACTGGGGCTTAAAGAGCTGCAGTGGGCGCAATTGCCGGTAAACCTGCTGCAGAGTGAACAGCAGGGGGAAGCGTATCTTGAACTGAATCCTCAGGGGCTGGTACCCGCATTGCGTTCGGGCCAGCACCTGCTGACTCAGTCGCTGGCAATTATCGAGTATCTGGAAGATGTTTATCCACAGGTGCCATTACTGCCGGTTGATCCACTGGCGAAGGCCCGGGTGCGCAGCCTTTCCCAGCAGATTGCCGTCGATCTCCACCCGCTGAATAACCTGCGGGTACTGAAATATCTGCAGAGCGATCTGGATGTGTCTGACGACGATAAGATGAAGTGGTACCGCCACTGGATTGATGTAGGGTTTTCGGCCCTGGAGAAAAGCCTGCAGGCAGAGAACTGCAACGGAAAGTTCTGCTGGGGCGACAGCGTAACACTGGCAGACATTTGCCTGATCCCTCAGGTCTATAACGCCAAGCGTTTTGAGTGCGACATGAGCGGGTTTCCGTTAATTGAGTCTGTCTGGAAGCACTGCAACCGGCTACCGGCCTTTAAGCAGGCACAGCCTGAAGAACAACCGGATTGCCTGAGAAATTAAGATTATGATTTAAATGATAAAGCCCGGGAATGTTTCCGGGTTTTTTTATGCGGTATATTGAGTCTCGGTTTTAACTTACATTAATGGATGTTCGGGTATTTAGTGGAAGGTATGCGTAATGGATTTACTGTTTGGAACAGCGATTTTACTGGCAATATTATTTACTGCATTGGTTGCTGTGCCGTATGGCCTGGTAAAAACAACGGAGTCGGAGAACGGTAAAGGCAGGAAAGGTGGAGCTACCACTTTTTCCATAATGTGGGATTATCTCTATAGGGGACCTCGGGGGCGCATTTTAGAGTTAGGTATTCTGACGCTTGGCTGGGTAGGGCTGCATTCCTTACCCGGCAGATTTGCCGATATGGATTTTGATGAGAGAGTGCTCGCTTTTTCCCTGGCTGCCGGGTGCGTTGGAGGCTTTTTCTTATTTTATTGCCGTTTTTTTAAATGCTCTGTGGATTGGTTTGACAACAGGTGGGTGATGTTTGCGAGCTTAATCACCTTGTTTGCAATCACGTTACTGAATGTCATTTCCGAGCAAGTAACCTTTCATTTGGGCGTTATTATTACGTTATGGTGGAGTGGCAGGTTGATGATGTATAAAGCATTGGATAAACACGCTTCCGGAAATGAAATAACTGAATAACCGAAAAACCACCTCAGTTAAGGTGGTTTTTTTGTAGGTGCAGTTAACAGCAGGTGCTGCTGGCATAGGCGTTGTCTGCACTGTCGTTAGCCGGAGAGCACTTGCTCTGATTACCCAGCCATGTCTGATCTGACAGATAAAAGCCAGTGAACGCGGCTTCGAAGTCTTCCGCGACGGATGCTTCCGCCAGGCCGGTTTGCATTACTTCTGTTTGCCATGCCTGAACTTTTGGGAAGCCGTCCAGTAAGTCATACCCGGTATGCTCGCGGATGATGGCTGCACGGTGCAGCAGAGGCAGCCAGGCGATGTCGATGTTACTGAGTGTATCTCCTTTGAAGAAGGTTTTGCCGGTCAGTTGTTTCTCCGCTTTGGCAAACGCCTTTCTCAGTTTTTCAGTGCGTTCAGTCAGGGTGTCTTTATCACTGCTGCGCAGGGTGCTGCACTGAACCAGATAGTGCTTGCTGGCCTGATAGCTCCAGGCACGGTCAAAGGCACGGTCTTCCGGCGTCAGGCCGGCTTCCACTGGTGCAGAGATTTCGTCGATGTATTCGATAATCGCATCGGACTCAAACAGTGCGTTGCCTGATTCGGTGATCAGCATGGGTACCTGGCCTGTCGGCGAGATATCCAGAAACCATTGCGGTTTGTCTTTCAGGCTGATGTATTCCAGTTCATATGAAATACCTTTCGCTTCCAGTAAACCGGTGACGCGCTGAACGAACGGGCAGATTTTAAAGCTGACGATTTTGAGCATATATATGAATTCCGTCTTGAATGAATTTGCCTGTTAAGACGGGCAGGGTTTCTGAAAGACGATATTCGGGGAATGGTTATCAGCACTTCTTGCAATGCGTATCTTTTGGGGTGAATTCCATAATATTACCCTGATGATCCAGATTCAGATGACAGCAGTCTTCAAATAGTCCACGAAGTAAAATACGGGATTTCTGTACCCGGGATTTCAGGGTGGAATAGGCAATACCTTCTTTGGCGGCATAGTCTTTCTGGGATTCACCGTGGATATCGATGGCCATTAACAGGCGGGCGTTTTCTTCAGGCAGTGCATTGATGAAAGGTTCCACGCAGTCAGCCATATGAGGCTGATCAGCGTCGTTATCGTCTGTGTCCCAGAGATTTTCCAAATCCTGATGATCTGCGTTAAATTCTTTGCGGTTGCCCTTACGACGATAAAAATCGATCAGGCTGCGATTGGCTATCTGGAACAGCCAGGACCTTATGCTGCCCTGAGATTGCAGCGTCCCCAGATTGCGGTAGCTCTTGATTAAGATGTCCTGCAGCAGGTCATCGGCATCGGCCGGATCATTGATCCGTGAATAGAGGAAGGCTTTCAGGCTGGCCTGGTACTGGCTCCAGACGGTTTCTATATTCATACACATATCCTGAGATTGGTCGGCTGACAGTTGCAATGGCCTGATGTCATTATTCCAGACTTATTTTGTTAAGACGAAGCGGTTGTTAAAAAGACGAAGGTCGCCGGATATTTTCGTTTAAAAATAAAAACGCAGTATTTTCAGTAAGATGTACTAAAAAGTACCCAGGTACTAAAGCGTGCTTACTTATCCGCCGGAACGATAAGGTTTAGGATAGCGGCAGAGTTTATCAGAGGACATTTACATGCAGTTGAACGCCGATTTTACCCAGCCAGCCAGTGCCAAACCGGAAGATTCCGACTGGATTGCCTCGCCGATGCCAGGTGTGGATCGTTGTATGCTGGACCGTCTGGGGCACGACGGAGCCCGGGCCACGTCTATTGTGCGTTATGCGCCGGGCAGTGCGTTTTCGCCGCATATCCATCACGGTGGGGAGGAGTTTCTGGTGCTTGAAGGCGTGTTTCAGGATGAGCACGGTGATTACCCGCCCGGTACTTATGTGCGCAATCCTCCGACGTCCCGGCATACACCGGGCGCAGCAGACGGCTGTGTGATCTTTGTAAAGCTGGGGCAGTTCGAATTATCAGACCGGACCTTTGCACGTATTAACACCCATAAAGCCGGCGCTTTGCCAGACCCTGTTCGTGCAGGTGTCAGGGTTATTCCGCTATTTAAAGATAATCGCGAAACGGTTCAGATGGAGCTTTGTGATCCGGGCGCCGGTTTTGAACTGACAGCTGAGAGAGGCGTTGAAGTGCTGGTGGTGGAAGGCGAGCTGAGTTGTCAGGAAAATAGCAGCTGCGAAGGACGTTTTGGCCAAAACGGCTGGATACGTTTGCCTGCAGGTACCTCTGCGCAGGTGATAGCCGGGGAGCAGGGTGCCCGGTTATGGATAAAGCGTAACCATCTGACAGAAGACGTGCTGGAAACTTCTGCCTTTGTACACCTGGAAGCTGCCCGGCAAGCAGGTAGGTGATGCAGACCGATATTGCCATCATTGGTGGCGGCATCAGCGGACTTTATATGGCATCTGCGTTACAGGCTGCCGGTGCTGATTATTGTCTGACAGAAGCCCGTGCCCGTTTTGGCGGGCGTATTCTTTCCGCCGGGAACGGACAATCGCAGCAAGGGTATGACCTCGGCCCTTCATGGTTCTGGCCCGGACAGCCGCGAATGGCGGCGCTGATCCGGTCCGCAGGTTTAACCGCTTATCCACAGTACAGCCAGGGAGAGCTGGTGTATGAAGAGTTGCCGGGGCAGATCCGGCAGCTGAACTTTTCAACGATGGAAGGAGCATTGCGGGTTCAGAAGGGTATGGGCGCACTGGTCCGTTTTTTACAGGCGCCGTTGGATGCTGACCGGTTACTGTCTCAGACTGGGCTGCAGAGCGCCCGCTATGTACAGCATGCTGAGGGCGACCACTGGCAACTGATCCTGAACGGACCTGACGGAGAGCGATCATTGCAGGCGAAAGCACTGGTGTTGGCACTGCCTCCCCGGGTAATCGCCAGCACCGTCCATTTTGAGCCTGCATTATCCGCCGTTGCGATGCAGGGGCTGACGGATATACCGACCTGGATGGGGCGTTTTACCAAAGTAATCGTTGAGTACGAAACACCTTTTTGGCGGGATAAGAATTTGTCCGGCGATGTAATCAGCCGGTCCGGGCCGTTGCAGGAAATCCATGATGCTTCATTGCCAGGGGTAACCGCTGGCGCCCTGTTTGGTTTTATTCAACAGCTTCCCAGGGAAACAGACCGGCAGGTATTAGAGAAACAGGTCACAGAGCAACTGGTGCGGTTATTCGGGGAGCAGGCTGCTATGCCTCTGAATATCTGGACTCAGGACTGGTCCGCTCAACAGTATTCGGCAACAGATCAGGACTGGGAAGAAAACCTGAACGGGCATCCGCAATACGGTTTGCCGGACAGCCTGGGTGAGCTTTCAGATAAGGGGCTTTTATTTACCTCAACGGAGATGGCACGTTGTTCCGGAGGCTTGCTGGAAGGGGCGTTGGAAGCTGCTGATGCAGGGCTGAACCACCTGAGAATTTTAGGGCTGTTAGACTAAGTTGTCGTTTTTACTGGTGTTTTTGGGGGGTTGAGTCCAGTGACGGATCTGCAGGAAGGGAAACGATGGGCTACTGTGTAGAGCAGGACATCCTGGTGATGAGACGATCTACACGGAGTGCGTGCATGAATGCAGATTTTCTGGTTGTTTTACTTGTTTTAGCAATGGGGATTGGTTTTGTTCTGTCGGTTTTTAGCCGGGGGGCAGCCGGTGAAAAAAATAACTGTACCGAGCATGATTACTTTACCCGCCTGTTTCTCTTACCTCAGGGAGAGCATTCTCGCTGGGAAGCAGAACAGGATGTGGTTTCTACGCTGGCCGACGGTGTGGTCAGCATCGTCGCTGAAGACAACTATCAGCACGTTTCAGACGCGTATCCTTCAGATGCTGAGGTAGCCTTCAGTCAGCGGTTTCTTGGTAATCTGAGTTTGTTATTGCCCTACGCACAGGAGGGGGTAACTCAGGGCTGGCGCACATGGTTTCAGGAGGAGTTACCGGAAGACTGGCACCGTTTTTTCATTGTTGACGGTTTTACTGTGCCCGTAGAAGGGGATATTGAAAAGCCCTGGGAAATCACCCTGTATTGCGCCCGGGCCGAACATTATTTCTGCGTGTCTGTCCGGGATGGCGGTTCCCGGCTGCAAAGTATTGATGGCTGAAGACGATCAGTCCTGTTCTAACCGTTTCCCGAAGCTGATCACCGGATCTTGCAGGTAGCCGATGGCGTGGTAGAAGGCCAGGACGTCGGCGTTACTGTCTCTGACCTGCAAATTAATTTTGGGACACCCCATTTCCTGCAGGCGTATTTCGATTTCCTGCATTAGCAGGCGTGCGAACCCCCTGCGCTGGCAGGAAGGGTGAACCGCCAGATAATTTATCCAGCCCCGGTGACCTTCATAGCCACCCATGATACTGGCAATGATCTTTCCGTTGCTGTCTTCCCCTATCAGAAACAGCGCTGGCTGAATGCTGAGTTTACGGTGGATATCTTTAGCCGGGTCGTTCTGGGGGTTCACCAGACCACAGTCTTTCCACAGCCGAATGACTGCGTCCTGATCCTGAAGACGGAACGTACGGATTTGCATAGAGTTTCCTTAATGGCAGGGCGCTATGGGGGGCTGATGAAATCCCGCTGCATTGGCTGAGAAATGATACCGGCACTTTCTTCCAGTTGTCCGGATATATAAAACCCGTAATGCTCGTAGGCCGGTACGGAGGGCACCGATGCCCGAACGGTCACTGTGTCTGCTTCGCGGTGCTCCAGCAGCGCTTTTATCAGCATCTGGCCAATGCCCCGGCGCTGAAACTGAGGCTCAACAAAAAGTAAGCCGATATGACGGCCAGCCCTGATGGCGCCCAGACCGACAACCTGATGCTGTTCTTCAGCAACCAGCAACAGCGCGCCTTCCTTCTGGTATTGCCGCAACGAGTTAGCTGAGACTATGTCCCGGAAACTTTCAATGCCATGGCGCGGCAGAGTATGGGCAACGGTGTCAAAAAATGCGGCCATAATCAGTTCAGAGGCATAGTCTGCTTCACTGATGTGCATGGGCCGTATATGTATCAAAGCGTTTCTGTTCATTGTAAAAATGGTTAACCGTGGAAACAGGAGTGGCTTACTTAAGTATCTTCTAACATTTCTGACTCTGCAAAATATTCATTCTCAAAGAATGAATACGTGCGTCAGGTAAGATTAAGTGGATTGGCTATGGTATTTACAGTGTAAATAATTGCATTAAAACTATTAACTTCAATTATGATTTTGCGGCGAATAATCTGTGCTCAGTAACGAATTGTTACTCGTTAACTGAAACTTCTATCGCGTGTGCCTGCTTTAGGGCTGCGTTATAAAAATAAGAGGAATTAAAGCATGCAGATGCCGCATACATTGCCGATCCCTAATGGTGACAAGGTTCGGCCAACCTTTTCAATGGAAGAAATGAACGCCCGTTTGCAAAAACTGCGTCAGCATATGGCTGCAAACGACATTGATGCAGTGCTGTTTACGTCTTACCACAACATTAATTACTACAGTGACTTTGTGTATTGTCGCTTTGGCCGTGATTATGGTCTGGTGATCACTCAGGATGATTTCACGACAGTCACTGCCAACATCGATGCAGGCCAGCCTTATCGCCGGAATTTACTGGGTGAGAATGTTGTTTATACCGACTGGCATAAAGATAACTTCTTCTATGCAGTTAAGCAGTTGATTAAAGACGGCGGTAAAGTTGGTATCGAATATGATCATATGCCGCTGCAGAATCTGGAGAAGATGAAAGCGATTCTGCCAGAAGCATCTTTTGTTGATATCGGTGTACCGACAATGGAAATGCGTCTGATTAAGTCTCCTGAAGAAATTGCTCTGATCAAACAGGGCGCACGGGTTGCAGATGTGGGCGGCGCGGCGATTCGTGATGCGATTGCAGTGGGTGTTCCTGAATACGAAATTGCGCTGGCAGGTGTGCAGGCAATGGTGCGTGAAATCGCAGGCACTTTCCCCCATGGCGAATTAATGGATACCTGGGTGTGGTTCCAGTCCGGGATTAACACCGATGGTGCCCATAACCCGGTGACCAGCCGTAAGGTAGAAGCCGGAGACATTCTCAGCCTGAATACCTTCCCGATGATTGCCGGTTATTACACGGCGCTGGAGCGTACGCTGTTCTCTGAATATGCATCTGACCGTCATCTGGAACTTTGGGAAATCAACTGTAAGGTTCACCGTCGCGGGCTGGAACTGATTAAACCCGGTGCACGCTGCTGCGACATTGTCGCAGAGCTGAATGAGATATTCCTGGAGCATGATGTACTGCAGTACCGTTCATTCGGTTATGGGCATTCATTCGGTACCCTGAGCCACTATTATGGCCGGGAAGCCGGTCTTGAATTACGTGAAGATGTCGATACCGTGCTGGAGCCGGGCATGGTGGTGTCTATGGAGCCGATGTTAATGCTGCCGGAAGGTCTGGCGGGTGCCGGCGGTTACCGGGAGCACGATATTCTGGTGGTGGGTGAAAATGCCGCTGAAAATATTACCCGCTTCCCGTTCGGTCCTGAACACAACATCATTAAGGGGTAATGGGCGCAAGTTGCGACTCTGATCTCTCTTAAATGTATCAGGTCGTGGTGCTTGTTCACTGCGACCTGATCAGTCTGCTTTAACGCTCTTCCTTTCCTGAACACATAGCGCTTTCAGGGCCGTTCCTGCACCGGTAAACATTTCATATCTGACTTCCTGACAGTGTCTCTCCGAGACATGTTTTTGTGTGCTCGTGTCGTTTTTGGTGCCGTTATCAGTATTGCTTTCAGGTTGCTTATCTCAGCTTCTGTCAGATCAGGGGGATGTAGGCTCTGGCCTGCTTTTAACTATCTGGTAACTCCTAATATATTGTTTATTAAATAAATATTTTTTTTATTTTCCTGATTTGTATCGGGTTTCATATCTGAAAAAAACTATTTGTAATGTAAATGGAGGCATTGAAAGTATTGATTTTAATTATATCCCGGGGCGGTTTAGTCTGTTTGCGACAGTTTGTTTTAGGGTGGTTTCGGATGGCCCTGTAACGGGATTGGTTGTTACCGAACGTTAAAGAAGTGCCGTCTGATGCCATGCAAATGATCACTGTACGACGAATAAAAATAATACAGGAGGTCTTATGGCCCGTTTTAAGAAAAAGGTATCTAAAGCGATTGCGGCGGTGGTAACTGCCGGTGCGCTGATCGGTGGTTTGGCAACGGCGGCACAGGCTGCCGGTAATGGTCATATTCTGGCGCATGTTATGCCAACCGATCATATTTTTAACAGTGTCTCTGAGCAGTTCATCAGTAAGCTGGATGAGTTATCAGGCGGTACTGTGAAAATTGAATATCACCCCGGCGGTGATCTGGGAGACTGGGCAACCATTACCGAGCAGGTTATGCAGGGCGCATTGCCCATGACAATGGCATGGTCTAATTCCGAACTGGATCCCCGTCTGGACATTGCCAACCTGGGGTATGTGGCTGAGGACTGGCCGGGAGCCATTAAAGTATATGGCCCGGGCAGTAAAATGGATAAGCTCTTCGGTGAAATTTATGATGGCCTGAATGTTGAGCTGTTAGGCACTTTACCGACGGACTTTACCGGTTATGTTGTACGTAAAGGGGTTGAAGTACCGACAAAAATTCCGGAAGACTCTAAAGGATTCAAGATCCGTGTACCTAACTATCCTATGGCGATTGACCGTTACAGTGCGTTAGGTTTTTCTGTTGTTCCCATGGCTTTCTCTGAAGTTCATACCGCGTTACAAACCGGTGCCATTGATGGCCGGGCTTTCTCCCCACCGTATGAAGTATTGCTGTTCAAAGATGTACTACGTGCTTTCGTGTATACCCGTGAATCTTTTGAGCCGACGTTCTGGATTGCCAGTAAAAGCTGGCTGGCCAGCCTAAGTGATCAGGAACGTGCCTGGGTACGTGAAGCGGCTGATTATGCTACTGGCTGGGCCTGGAATAACGCTGAGGAATTCAGCCAGGGCTGGTTAGACAAGATCCGTGAAGCGGGTATTGAAGTACTCGAGCAGGACCCTGCTCAGGCTGCGGCATACAAAGCCACTGTAGAGAAAGTTGAATGGCCGATTATGGAAAATCTGCTGGGTAAAAAGGTAATGGATGATCTGCGCCAGACGGCAGGTCTGTAAATAGTCTGAGTGTTCAGAAGCCGCCTTCTGGCTGTTTCGGTAACCGGTATGCCTTTGTTGAACATCTTTGTTGAAGACAGGCATACCGGAATATGACATTCCGCCACGTTTCCCCGAGGAGATAAAGCAATGGCTATTGAATACACCCATCCGGATGCCATGGTGGGCCCGGATTATATTAACGCAGTACCTCAAGACCGGCCAGATACTCTGTTCTTCCGTTTGGAAGCCCGTTTAGCCCAGAGTATTTCGATCATGATGGTGTTTTCCAGTATGGCGCTGGGTTTGCTGATGGCGGTTCAGGTTCTGATGCGCTATGGCCTGGAATCGCCGTTTCTGGGGATTGAAGAATTAGCCCCGATGCTTGCTCTGTGGGCGTATTTTCTCGGCATGATCTACGCCACCCGGGATCAGGATCATATATCAGGGGGCATTGTGGCGCTGCTGATCAAGAATCCTTATGCCATCAAACTGATACGTTTTACCGGCAGTTTTTTATGTTTACTGGCAACTGTAATTTTCGGGTATTACGCCTGGAAGTTTGCCCAGTTCAACATCGACCTTGGCCGTAAGAGCATTTACATGCGCTGGCCAAAATACATGTGGGATATCAGCATGGTGTGCGGTTTTGTGCTGATGGGCTTTTATTACTGCTTGCAGATAGTGGCGGAGTTTAAAGATTTGCGTCGCGATCATAAAAATAAGAAGGCTGCGTCATGACGATTTTCTTTCTCACCATTGGCATAGTGATTTTTCTGCTGCTTTTTGAAGTGCCTGTCGCCTTTTCATTTGGACTGGGGGCGTTGTTTTACGGTGTTCTCACCGGTACTGACATTTCTTTCCATGCCGGTTATGGCTATTCGCAAATCGGGGCTTTCTCGTTGCTGGCGCTGCCGTTATTTGTTCAGGCCGGTACATTAATGGGTACCGGAGGCATATCAGAACGGTTACTGGATTTTGTTAATGCTTTCGTTGGCCGTACCAAAGGCGGGCTGGGTGCTGTAACAGTTCTTAGCTGTGCAATGTTCGGTGCCATTTCCGGCAGTGCGTCGGCAGCGATTGCGGCAATTGGCAGAATCATGGTGCCCAGAATGATTCGCGAAGGCTATCCGGAAGGTCA